>CAVQID010000052.1:0-18249 GCA_963712485.1 uncultured beta proteobacterium | reverse complement strand
CGCCTCCGCGTAGCCACCTTTGTCGATCGAAGCCAATGCGTCCTTGACGAACGGAAGCTTGCGCGGCTCCACCGTCGGCGCCGCTTGTTCCGGGTCCTGTCCGTCACCCAGGTAGAACGCGTACAGATTGCCGTAGGTCTGGAAGAATGCGGCTTCGGACGACGCGTCACGCAGCGCCCGGCAATAATCGAGCGAGGCGCTCAGCACTTCCGACACCGTCGACTCGATCTGGCGCGCCGGATGGTCGGACGCCAGCGCCTGACGCTCGGCTTTCACCGCCTGCGCCGCCGGCGCCAGCCAACCCAGGAACGGATTGAGGTCGGAAAATGCCCAGCGCTGGAAGCGCAGCGGGTGAAACTCCCGCGACAGCTTGGCGCCGTACTCGTTGGCGATCGCCTTCACCAGAGGCCGCCCAAAGAGCTCGTAGGCACGCTGGTTGAATTCCGAGACGACTTTGGCCGCCTCGAAGGGTTTCTCGTCGACGCGTTTGAAGCGGTTCAGGCGCGCGGCGATGTCTTCCAGACGCAACTCAACGAGATTGACCTCGTAGGCGGTCTTGCCTCCGGAATTTTTCTTCTCCACGATCTGCATCCCGTACAGGCCCGGTGGCAGCGCCTCGATCGACTTGAGCACCTCAGCGATCTGAGTACCTTCCTTCTTTGCCACTTTGCCGGATACGAAGATGCCAAGATGGCCGACTTCCTCTTGCATGAGGCCGACAATCACTTGCCCGCGAGCCTTGATTTCCTCGGTGCTGCCGTAAACGTCAGCCACCCAGTTGAAGGCCTGCTGGGGCGGGGTGATGTTGTCGCCCATCGAAGCGAACATGACGATCGGAACCTTGATCTCTCGCAGGTCGAGTGCGCCGGCCCTGCCGCCCTGCGCCGTGCCTGACCACAGTTTGTTTCCGACGAAGAGATTCTGGGTGATCCACTCGATCTCCTCGCCGTTGAGCAGGTAGTAGCCACCCCACCAGCGTTCGAATTCGAGGAACCGTGCCGCCTCGGTGTCGATATCGGCAAATACCTTGTAGTACTTGTCCCAGAAGGTATTGGCCGGATTTAGGTTCTCGAAGTTCTGCACCAGCCAGGCGCCGTCGAATTTTCCTGCGCCAAGGTCCGAGGTGAGCGATGCGAGCCAGGTGCCGCCGAGCAATCCGCCGGCATAGCGCATTGGATTGTCGCCCTCGTTCTCGCGCCAGGCGCCGCCCCAGTAGGACATCGGCGCACCGACGATCACGACCGGACCGGTGTCGCCGGGATGGGCGGCCGCCAGCATCATCGCGGCCCAGCCCGCCTGGCAGTTGCCGACAAGTCCCGGCTTCGGAGCATCTGGATGAAGCTCCCGCACGCGATGCACGAACTGACGCTCCGCCTCGCACACGTCCTGCAGCGTTTGTCCCGGTTCGGGATTCGGGAAGAAGATCACGAAGTACACCGGGTGGCCCTCCTGAAGCGCCACCCCAACCTGCGAATCGTCCTTGAAGCCGCCGATGCCGGGGCCATGACCGCCGCGCGGGTCGATGATCACGAATGGGCGGCGCTTGGGATCGATCGTCACTCCCTTCGGTGCAACGATGCGCACCAGCGCGTAATTGACCGGCCTTTCGAGCGTGCGCCCGTCCAGCACCATTTCATAGTCGAAGTGCAACACCGGCGGCAGTCCCTGCCGCTCGTGCTCGAGGAAGTTGTTGCCGCGCTGGCGCAGCGTGTCCCACAGCAGTACAGAGCGCTGTGCGAAGTCGACCGCGTACTGCGCGCCGCTCGTCCATGCCTGCCAGGGAGCCACCGGATTGGTCGTCAACGCGGCGACCTGCTGCTCACGTGCCTGCTGGATCCGCTCATTGAAGCGCTCCGACGCTAGCTTGGTACGACCTTGCAGGATCTGCGTGACTTTGGCCGCCACATCGTGGCTTTGCGAAAGCTGTTTAGCTGGATTGTTCATGGGATCTTCCGTGATCTTTCACTTTTGCGTCGTGTCGACTGAGTGTTCAGCGGCGCTCGTCCCCAGATCGCTGGCGATCGATTCGAGCAGTTCATGGCCGGACGCGAATGCGCGCTGCCCGCCGGTGACCAGGTTTTCGAGCCGGCCGGCGAGCGCGCCAGCACTTGCATCGCTGCGCAGCTTCAGCACGTAGGTGCGCCGGCTGGGGTAGGTGGATTCAGATTTGAGAGTCATCGCGGATGTCGGTGCGCGGTTCGTTAGAAAGGTAGTCGTGTTGCGGCGCGAAGTGGTAACGGAAACGTCGCTGTTCCGTCGGAATCTGGATTCGCACGAGGCGCTCAGGCGTTTCTGTCGCCGCTCTTTAGAAGCAGCGTCAAGTGAACGGTGCCTTCCGCGAGTGTTGCTTGCATGGGCAGACCGCTGCGCTGGAAAACCTTCAGCATCGCCCCATTGTCTGGAAGCACATCCGCTTCGAATTGCAGGATGCCGCCGCGGCGAGCGATGTCCGTCAATTGCCGAAGCAGCTCGCCCGCGACCCCACGGCCCTGGTAATCCTCTTCCACCGTGAAGGCGATCTCTCCGCTCGTTCCATTCCGCGCGTAGCGACCCAGTCCAATGATGATTTCCTGATCAACGCCTGCGACCGTGGCAACCAGTACAACGTCGCATACTCCGTCGATCTCCGTGAGCCGCCGGAGCTCGTCGTCGCTCAGCTTTTTCTTCAGGACGAAGAACCGCTGGTAGATCGATTCGGGGTCCAAGGCTTGAAACGCCTTCACAATGCGTTCTCTGTCGTCGGGGCGGACGGCGCGGATCGTTATGCCGTTCAAGCCAAGTCGATTGCGCATCGGGCGTTCAACGGAAGGGCCGATCACTAAGTGCATCGAGCGTTTCGCCGACCTCAGCGCGTCGCTGCGAAGTCCTCGGGTCAAGTCGTTCACCGCAGTAGCCACGATGCCTCGAGCACGTCGATGCCGAGCCTATCGTTTGCTGCACGACGCCTTTCGGCATCGGCGGCAGGCGCTGGCTGCTCGTGCAGGCGTTGCGCGCGGATGCGTGCGAAAGTCTCCGCCACATCGGTGCGCGCGGCCGGCACGTACTTGAAGGCCGGGGAAAGAATGGTCGTGTGACCTTTCGGTAGTTGCGGGTGCTTGTTCATATCGCCTCAATTTCAATGCCGCGGATCACGCGCTGCGCATGGGTCGCGGCGATCCACTCTTCATTGGTCGGTTCGACCACAACCCGCACACCACTGGACCGGTCGGAGATCGTCGATGCATCGGCGCGGTTTGCAGCGTCATCTATCCGTACCCCGAGCCAGTCGAACCGCGCGCAGATTCGCTCCCGCAAGACCGCGCTGTTCTCGCCGATGCCTGCCGTAAAGACCAGCATGTCGAGTCCGCCGAGCACTGCCGTGAGAGCTCCGATTTCGCGCACGATGCGGCGCACGTACAAGTCGAGTGCGGCGCGCGCCCTCGGATTCGCCGGTTGCGCGGCCAGCAGCGGTTGCGGGCTCGACGAAAGGCCGGAGACACCGAGCAGCCCGGACTCGTGATACAGCAGATGCGTGAGCTGCTGCACTGAGAGCTTTTCGGTCTCAAGCAGATGCAGCAAGACGCCGGGGTCGAGCGAGCCGCAGCGCGTGCCCATCATCAATCCGTCGAGCGCCGAGAAGCCCATTGTGGTCGCTACGCTTTGAAGCCGCTGCATCGCGCACAGGCTCGCGCCGCTGCCGAGGTGAGCGACGATCGTGCGGCCGCGCGCCGCCTCGCCATGCCGTTCCGCAAGTGCGATCGCCAGGTACTCGTAAGACAGACCGTGAAATCCGTAGCGCCGGATGCCTTTCTCCCACAGCGCATGAGGCAACGGCAGCATCTGTTCGAACTGCGGAAGTGTGCTGTGGAACGCCGTGTCGAAGCACGCCACCTGGGGCAGCCCCGGCAGTTCGACGAGCAGCACCTCGATGGCCTCGAGCGCGAAAGGCTGATGCAGCGGCGCGAGTGGAATGAGGCGCTTGAGGTCGGCGAGCACGTTCGCATCCACACGAACCGGCGCAGCGTATTTGGCCCCGCCGTGGACGACGCGGTGGACTATCGCCGCCGGCGGCTGCCCGCCCGTCTGGCGTTCGACACTCCTGCGCACCTCCTGCAGCGCGGCGGCGTACGACTTATCACTGCCGATGCCATCGACTTTGCCCGACCAGAGCGCCTTGCGCTGCAGCGGCTGGATCGCCGCGTCGAAGAGTGCGAACTTGATGCTCGACGAACCGCAATTCAGTACAAGGATCGGCTCGCCGACCTGTAGCGCGTTTGGCAGAACGGCACTTTCGCCGGGCGCCCGAGCGACTTGGGATGGCCTGGCAGCGCTCATGACTGCAGCTCCGGCGTCGCGCGAGCGGGTGCCGCAGCGGCAGCCGCCCGCACGATGGGCACTTGCTGCCCGACGTTGGCAGTGCTCTGAGCACCGCGCCGCGCAGCTACCAGTGCCACCGCGCACGACGCGATGCGTGCCTCGCGCGGATCGGCGCGGCTGGTGAGGACGATCGGAACGCGCGCGCCGATCACGATGCCGGCGCTCGCCGCGCCGCCGAGATACATCAGCTGTTTGGCGAGCATGTTGCCGCTCTCGAGATCGGGAACGACCAGGATGTCAGCGGCACCGGCGACCTCCGAGACGATTCCCTTGGTGCGCGCGGCGGCAGCCGAGACGGCATTGTCGAATGCAAGAGGTCCATCGAGGATGGCGCCGGGGATCTGGCCGCGGTCCGCCATCTTGCAGAGCGCCGCCGCATCAAGCGTCGCCTGCATGTTGGGATTGATGGTTTCGACGGCGGCAAGGATGGCGACGCGTGGCCGTGCTATGCCGAACGCCTGCGCCAACTCCACCGCGTTGCAAACGATGTCGGCTTTCTCGGACAGCGTTGGCGCGATGTTGATCGCCGCGTCGGTGATGATGAACGGGCGCGGGTACGCCGGCGTCTGCATCAGGAAGCAATGGCTCATGCGGCGTTTGGTACGAAGCGGGCTGGCGACGACGGCGGCCATCAGCTCGTCCGTGTGCAGGCTCCCTTTCATCAGCGCTTCGACCTCGCCCTTGACGGCGAGCTCGACGGCACGTGCCGCCGCGGCATGACTGTGCGGCATGTCCTCGATCGCGATGCCATCGATATTCAGATCCGATTTCTGTGCAACGGCCTCGATGCGCGCACGCGGGCCGATCAGCACCGGCTCGATCAATCCGGCGGCGCGCGCGTCGAGGGCGGCGGAGAGGCTGACGGCGTCGCACGGGTGAACGACCGCCACCTTGATGCGACCCAAGGGGCCGTACGTAATGCAGTATCCGCACGAGGTCATCACCCTGCGCGAGTGAAATGCGCACCTGCGGCAGCGTGCCGCGCGGCCGCTCGATGCGCTCGGTCGGCGCAAGCACCAGCGCCTCGCCCGAGATCACCGTCTTGCCGTCCTGGTTGACGCAGCGGCAGTCCAGCGTCAGGCGGTGATTTGCGGCGTCGCGTGCGGCCACGGTGACGGTGGTCGTCAGGGTGTCGCCGACGCGGACGGGCGCGTGGAACTTCAGCGTCTGGCCGGCGTAGACGGTGCCAGGCCCGGGCAGGCGCGTGCCCAGCACCGCCGAGATCAGCGCCGCGCCCCACATGCCGTGGGCGATCACGCCGTGAAAGCGTGTCGAAGCGGCGAACTCGGCGTCGATGTGCTGCGGGTTGGTGTCGCCCGACATCGCGGCGAACAGCTGGATGTCGGCGGCGGTCAGCGTGCGCTCGATGCTGGCCCGGTCGCCGACGGCGATTTCGTCGAAGGTCCGGTTGCGGAGGACCTCGAGGTCGTCCGTCGCGAATGTGCTCGTTACCATGTGTGCCCTGTCGTCGAATACTTCGGGAATGTCGGCGCCGGCCGCCTCAGGCGAGGATGTGGTAGCCGCCGTCGACGTAGTGAACGTCTCCGGTGATGGCCTGCGCGGCGTCGCTCACCAGGAACGCGCACAGCGCGCCGACGTCGTCGATCTCGACCTCGCGCGCAAGCGGAGCGCGGCGGCGGGCTTCGGCGAGCAGCTCGTCGAATTCGCGGATCCCGGAGGCCGCACGCGTGCGGATCGGGCCAGGTGACACTGCATTGACGCGAATGCCGCGCGGCCCCAGTTCGGTTGCCAGGTAGCGCATCGACGCCTCGAGCGCAGCCTTGATCGGACCCATGACGCCATAGCGCGGTACCACCTCGTCGGCGCCGAGGTAGGTCATGGTCAGCAGCGTGCCGCCCTTGTCCATCAGCGGCTCCGCGAGCCGCGCCATGCGCATGAACGAGTGGCACGAGATGTCCATCGCGCGCGCAAAGCCCTCGCGCGAGGTATCTGCCACGCGGCCCCGCAGGTCGCTCGCGGGCGCAAACGCGATGGAGTGCAGGAGGAAGTCCAGGCGCCCCCAGCGCTCGCGGACCGTGTCGAACATCGCTTCCAGGGCGCCGGTTTGCTCGACGTCCATCTGCATCTGGATTGTCGCCCCCAGCTCACGCGCCAGCGGCTCTACATAGTTGCGGGTCTTCTCGTTGATCCAGGTCACGCCGAGTTCGGCGCCGCATTCGCGGAACATGCGCGCGCACCCGTAGGCGATGCTGTGCTCGTTGGCAATGCCGACCACGAGGCCCTTGCGGCCGGCCAGCAGCGTTTGCGATCTGACGTCGACTTGATGCATCCACCTCTCCAGTAAGTAGCGGCCCGGCGCATCTCTGAGCGGGGGCTCGTGAGCGAGTGCCCTTTGCAGGGCGCACCGCGGTGCAGGTATGTCATGCCGCGCACCTTAATTGGCGCGACTGAGGAAGTGGTCAGCAAAGCGTCGGCGTTTCGTCGCGATTGCTACGGCTTGCCGACAAGCTTTGCGCCGCCAGTGGTTGCTGCTATGGAGCGGCGACACGCAACCCCGACCCAATCGAGACGATTCGCTTACGACTTAGGCGCATGTGCGCAATAGCATGCTGTGCGTGGCAGGTGGCGTGATTGCACGCGTGCGCCTGACTGTCTGGCCACTGGACAAGACCCTGTGCGTGCATCGATGAACGCGGCGTGCTGAAACCGAGACTGCAACATGGACCGACCCATGCTCGACCGATGCGGACCCAAGCCCGTCGATGCCCGCGCTTTCTGGGTTCCGGACTTCAGGATCACGCCCGGCTCGTTGACTCGCGCGCTGATCATCGTTCTGGCGGCCTGGGTCCTGCAAAGCTTCCTGCAGGCCATCCTGGCCGCATGCGTGACAGCGGTCGCGAGCTGGCCGCTGTACACACGCTTCGCGAACCGCATGCCCGCACACCTCGGGCGCAGCGCGGTGCCACTGATCTTCACCTGCCTGATGATCGTGTTCGTGCTGGCACCGATGGTGTTTGCCTTTGGCGCCATGTTCGGCGAAGCGCACACGCTAATTCTGGAGATCTCCGCCGCTGACCAGCGCGGGATTGCTCTGCCGCCGTGGCTGGAAAACGTGCCGCTGTTCGGGCCGTGGGTGATGGCACGCTGGCAGAGCGAGCTGGCACACCCGGGGACATTGATGCTGTGGGCGCAGCGGACCGACCCGGCCCTCCTGCTGGGGTGGGCTCAATCACTCGGTCAGTTCACGGCCCACCACGCGATCATCATCGTCTTCACGAGCCTGTTGCTGTTCTTGTTCTATCAGGACGGTGAAATGCTGGCGCAGGGCTGCCGGCGCGTGCTGAGCGAGCGCCTCGGCGCTGGGGTCGAGCACTACATCGGCCTGGGTACGCGGGCGGTGCGCGCTTCGGTCAACAGCATGCTGGTGGTTGCGCTGTTCGTCGGACTGGCGACTGCGCTCGCGTTCGCGCTGGCCGGCGTGCCGCAGGCAGCGGTGTGGGCGGCCATCACCGGGTCGCTCGCGCTTGTCCCGTTCCTCGGCTACGCGGCCGTCATCGCACTGGCCCTGCACTTGGTCATCCAAGGCGCGACCGCCGCGGCGTTCATGGCGCTGGTGCTCGGCTGCGTCATCCTGCTGGCCGGCGACAAGGTGGTGCGGCCAGCGGTTGCGCGGGGTGGGGTCGGCCTGCCTTTCGTCTGGGTGCTGATGGGCTGCCTTGGCGGCTTTGAAGTGCTTGGATTGGTTGGACTGGTGATCGGTCCAGTCGTGCTCACGATGGCTGGGGAACTGTGGAAGCAGCGGCTTCGCAATGCGGCGGTGACGGACGCTACCGACGGGGCCTCGCTCGCGGAAGAGCGGCCACTCGACGCTGTGCGCGAAGCTGAAGCAGTCCACCTGAGCCGCTAGCCGCGGACATCGTCGATGCAATTGAGGAGCAGCAAGATGAGAAAGAACTACTTCGCGACGATTCTGGCGGCGGTGCTGGCGTTGGCTCTCGGCACAGCCACCGCAGCGACCCTGCGCGATGTGTTCAAGCGTGTCAGCGGGTCGGTCGTTGTCGTCATTGCCGAGTCAAAGTCGCCGGGGGCATTGGGCTATCCAGGCCCCGCTGTCGTCGGCGGACTCGGGTCCGGTGTCCTTATCTCGCAAAGCGGCAGGATCCTGACTGCTGCGCATGTCGTCGAGGCGGCCGATCGCGTGACGATCAAGTTTGCAGGGGGGGCCGTCGTGACGGCACGCGTCGTCGCGTCCGACCCTCTGGCGGACCTGGCGCTGGTGGAGGTGACCCAGGTGCCGCGGGACGCAGTCGCCGCCCGGATGGGCGACTCGGACAAGGTCGAAGTTGCAGACCAGGTCTTCGTGGTCGGCGCACCGTACGGGATCAGCGAAACGCTGACCGTCGGCTACGTCAGCGCGCGGCGCACGGCCCGCTCGGAGCCTGGCGACCCTTCCTCGGTCGAAGTGTTTCAGACCGACGCGGCGATTGCGCCCGGCAATTCCGGCGGACCGATGTTCAACCTGGAAGGCGAGGTGGTCGGCATCGTCAGCCGCATCGTCAGTCGCTCGGGAGGCTCCGAAGGCATCGGCTTTGCCGTGACTTCCAACGCCGCGAAGGAAATCCTGCTCGATGCGCCACCCATCTGGACCGGTGTTTCCGTCGTGCCGCTGTCCGGGGAACTCGCTCGGGCTCTCAATCTGCCGCAACCCGCTGGCTTGCTGGTGATGCACGCAGCCGAAGATTCACCCGGGGCGCAGATGGGACTCAGAGCGGGCACCACGCCCGCGGTGGTCGGTGGCGTGAACCTGACGCTCGGCGGCGACATCATTCTGGCGGTTGCAGGGATGCCGATAGAAGCGAACGTCAGCAACTACCGCAGTATCCGCGATCGGTTGCGCCGGGCGCAGTCAGGGGAGCAGATTCCAATCGTCGTGCTGCGCTCCGGCCGGATCGTCGAGCTGAGCGGCGCGAACATGCGCGCGACGCGCTCGAACTGATGCTTAACTGCACCAACACTACGCAAAGGAAAATGAACATGCTGACTCGATTCATGCGACGTTTTGGACTTTGGATGCCGGTATGCCTGCTCGTAGCAGCCGCCGGCAGCGGGGTGATGGCCGAAGCCGCCGCCCGCACCGACGAGGGCAAAGTCGAGGCCATCGAGATCGTCTATAGCGCCCCCGATCACAATCCGGTCAACAAAGGAACCGTGATCGGCGGCCTCGCGGGTGGCGTGATCGGGCACCAGATCGGGAGCGGCCGTGGGAAGACGGCAGCGACCATCGTCGGAACAGTCGGCGGAGCGGTCGTCGGAAATGAAATCGAGAAGAAGACAGGAGCAGGCGAAGTCGCCGCGATACCGCATCACCGTGCGGCTCGATTCGGGCAGCTCGCTGATTGTCGAAGAAACGCGCGATCTCAACCTGAGGGTGGGCGACCGTGTGCGGATCGAGGACGGTCACATCTCTCGGATGTAAGTACGAGCTCGTGGCCATGACCGGAGTGTTCGAAAGCTTTGCTTCGGTCAACGACACCCTGTCGTCCGCGAGGCAGTGCATCCGCCTGGAATGGCCGGATCTGGGAGGCTTCCATGCAGTCAACTTGTGATCAAGTCAGTCCGGCATCGCAACCCGCCGCTCTTGCCAGCTCGCTTCCGAGTTGGAGGCCGGCCCGAGCCGCGCCGGCGGCTGTGCCGACGCTGTGCTCGACTTGTCGCGCACGCAAGCTCTGTTTGCTCGGAGCCATGCCATCGGACGCCTCGGTACCTGTCGATGAACTGGTTCTTACGAGAAAACGTGTCCACAGCGGTGAACATCTCTTCCGCGCCGGCGACCCGTTCGACTCGCTTTACGTGATCCGCACCGGGATCTTCAAGATCTACGCACTTGCCAAGAGTGGCCGCATCCAGGTCACCGCCTTTCCGATGGCGGGGGATCTCGCCGGCGTGGACTCAATCGGATCCAGGACGTACGCGCAGAACCTGGTTGCGCTCGATTTGGGAGAGGTATGCGTTGTTCCCTATGCGCGCTTGCAGGAGTTGATCGGCTTGTTTCCAGGGCTGCAGCACCAGATAAACCGCATCTTGAGCCACGAGATCGTGCGGGAGCAGGATCTCATGACGTTGCTCGGCACCATAAGGGGCGAGGCCAAAGTGGCGAAGTTCCTGCTCTCCCTGGCGAACCGGTTTGCGGTACGCGGCTACTCGTCGACGGAATTCAACCTGCGAATGTCTCGCTCCGAGATCGGCAGCTATCTCGGCCTCACGCTCGAGACGGTCAGCCGGATCGTTTCGAAGCTTCAAAGGCTGGGCCTGATCCGGATCAAGGGTCGGGAGGTCGGCATCGTTGACCACGCAGGCCTGCGCCAGGTCGCAGGGGACGACAAGGAAACGACGCGGACGAAAGCCCGGCACAACGATGAGCTCGCTCCCTGCCGCCAGGCCCGATCACAAGCTGGCAACGTTGCTTCGTTCCGGCTTCAGGATTGACGTTGGATGAGCGGTTGCCTTCTCAGTCGCCCGGTCGATCACTTGCAGTAGGTCGCACCTGATTCGGTGGGAGTCCGTCTGCTCGGTCATCCCTATCCAGTAGTGGATTGCGAAGTTGATGGAACTGTCGCCGTAGCCTTCAAGGTACACCTGCGGCATCGGTACCTTCAGCACCAGCCTTGAGGATTTCGTTGACTCAGCGCCGGGGCGAGACGTGGGACACGCCAGGCGTGATCGTCTGCCGAGTGGTCTGGCTGGAGCACGTCAAGTTGGTCATCTTGTCTTCAAAGAAACAGCACTTCGGCACCATCGACTCAGCGCAGTCGCCGCTGCAGACAGTGGAGGCGCGGAGGCCGATCTCGGTGACACGGCCCCGCGGACCGTCCACTTCGATCAAATCATTCTTAAGAATCGCTTGCAACCCGACATACACGGCGATTGCCAGCGCTCCGGCGAGGAAAGCTGCGAGCGGAGCGGGCACTTGCGCATCGGTTGCCAGGTACCCAGCAGCCGATAACAACAGGGCTCCGACGACGACCGATCGAAGAAGTTTGAACATTAGTGAGGCTCGATCGGCATCTCGCAGATGCCGTCTGCGACGATGAGTTCAGCCTCGGTCGCGGCGATCACGGTCGCCACGTCGACGCCGGGTGCCGTTTCCAGCAGCGTTGCCTTGCCGTTCGGAAACCCGATCGTCGCCAGCTCCGTGACCAGCAGATCGATCGGGCGCAACGACGTGAGCGGCAGCGAGAGCTTTCTGACGATCTTCGGCGCGCCCCGGGCTGTGTGCTGCATCGCGACCACGACGCGCCTGGCTCCGGTCACGAGATCCATCGCCCCGCCCATGCCCGGAACCATCTTGCCGGGAATCATCCAGTTGGCAAGCCGCCCCTGCTGGTCGACCTGCAGCCCGCCAAGCACAGTGATGTCGACGTGACCGCCGCGGATCAGGCCGAACGAGAACGCGCTGTCGAAGGTGCAGGCACCCGGAAGGGCTCCGACCGAGCGACCAGCCGCATCAGTGAGCATCGGATGCGCAAAGCCCTCCTCTGGCACCGGCCCAGTGCCGATCAGGCCGTTTTCCGATTGGAAGTAGACATGCAGGTCCTTCGGCACAAAGTTGGCGACCAGCGTCGGGATGCCGATGCCGAGGTTCACCAGCATGTTGTCGCGCAGCTCAAGCGCGATGCGGCGGGCGATGATGATCTGCGGTTCCATGGGGAATCAGGAGTTGACGACGAGGATGTCGACAACGGGTGCAGGCGTGATGACGTCGTCTGGGGGGATGACACCCACCGGAACGATGTGATCCGCTGTCGCGATGCAAGTGTCGGCGGCCAGTGCGATGACCGGGTTGAAGTTGCGCGCGGTCAACGCGTAACGCAGATTGCCGAAGTAGTCGGCCATAAACGCGTGAACCAGAGCAAAGTCGGCTCGCAGCGCAGTTTCAAGCAGGTAGGCGCGCCCGTCGACTTCGATCACCTGCTTGCCGTCTGCGACCAGCGTGCCGACGCCGGTCGGCGTCAGCACGCCGCCGAGTCCGTGTCCCGCCGCGCGGATGCGTTCGATCAGAGTGCCCTGCGGCACAAGATCAACGGCAAGGGAGCCGTCGATCATCCGCTTCTGCGTTTCCGGATTCAGGCCGATGTGGCTGGCGATCGTCCGCGCCACCAGCCCTGCGGAAATCAGCTTGCCGATGCCGCGTCCCGGCATCGCGTTGTCGTTGGCGATGACCGTCAGGTCGCGCTTTCCCTGGCGCACCAGTTCGTCGATCAGCCGCTCCGGCGTACCAACGCCCATGAAACCGCCGACCATCAGGCTCGCGCCATCAGGAATCCGCTCCACCGCCTCGGTGACGCTGCGCGCTTTCATCGTCCGATCATCGCCGCCTTGTGAAGGGCCTTCAGCGTCGCTGCGGCCGGTTGAATCTACTCGACGCTCAGCACGTACTCGGCGAGCGCCTCGGCCTCTTCCTTGCTCACCGGCACCCGCGCAGAGGCCGCAGGCATCTTGCTCGCTGCCCAGTGGCCGTCTGTTCCGGACTGGATGACCTCGGCCAGCATCGTCTTGGCGTTGCCGACTGCTTTATAGCGCCGCGCGATGTCTCTGAAAGGCGGCCCGATCATCGATCTCACTTCCGACTTGCCGTCGTGGCAGATGAAACACTGCTTGGCCGCGGCAAGAGCAACCGGGTCCGCGCCCATCGCCGGACCGGTTAGCGCGCCTGCACAGAGCATCAATGCGATCATCGTCCTGTTCATGTGATTCACTCCTCTTTCCAGTCTCCCGCGGCGAGAAGGCCCGAGTCACTGAACTCGCTCCGGTCGCCCGTGCGACTGCTGCAGTTGGTTGCGCTCATTGCTTGCTTTGCCTTCATGAAGCACACGTTAAGCGCCGCGATTGGAAAAGTCGTTAGCGAACCGTCGCCGTTCGGTCGCCGTTTGTCAAAAGTTGGCGGGTGCTCGTCTCAACAAGAGCAGGCGCGCAGCACTAGCGGAGTCGCGACAAGGTGTCCAGCACCCTCGAAAGAGGAGGCCGCCGCTCCGTGCTGAAGAATCCGGCGTAAGCGTCATGTCTGCGCCGTATAGACGGCGAGCCACAGGGAGGGGTTGATCAGCGCACGGCGCTCGTACGCGTGTGGTCGTTGATCTCGTATCGGATGCTGTACGAGGGAGGCACGCGACTACCTCCCGCGGGTGGCCGTACGGCAGTGCCGTTGGGCGGGCACGTGTCGATCCGGTTATAGAGGCGCGCTAAGTCGACGCCGCCTTTGCGCCGCGGATCAGCGCACGCGCTTGTGCCACGACACCGGTGTCGGCGGCTTCAGGGAGGCGATCGACGAGTGCGGCGAGGGCCTGGCGGTCTTTGGCTTTGCCACCCTCGTGCTTGCACAGTTCGACCAGCGCAAGCAACTCGAGCCAAGGTGCCTTCTGGGCGCGTGCCTCTTCGATCGCACGTCGGACCGAGGCAAGCGCCGCGGCCGGCTGTCCGCGCGCCCGGGCGATCGCACCTTCGATAAGGAAGAGCTGCGGCAGATAGACGCGCTCCCGGCGGTTGTCCGCGATCTGGAGTGCTTCCTCGACCTGCCGCTGGGCCGCATCCAATTCGCCGGCCAGCAGGAGCGCCTCCGCGGCATATCCCAAAGTCTCGCTCCCGCCCGCCAGCATCCCGCGCCGCGTATTTTCCTCGTAGGCCTCTCGGATCAGGCGAACTCCTTCGCGCGGATTTCCGTTTCTCGCATCAGCCCATCCACGAAACCAACGCCACGCTACCCGGCCATGCGCGAGGTCAGACTCTTCGACCAACGCCCGCAAGTCGTCGGCAAGGTGTGAAACGCGGTCGGAGTTGCCAAGGCGAATCTCCATCAGGGCGTCGCACCAGATCGCCACCATCTTCCCCATGGGCTGTCCCAACTGCTCCGCGCGCGCGTATGCCTGCTGCATCCGGGCGCGCGCTTGCTGGACCAGACCGAGGTGAAGCAGATGGATGCCAAGCAAAGCGAGCAGGGTGACCTGAGCAAAACTGTGCTCCGGTCCAACTTCGATCGACTCCAGGGCGGGCAGGACACTTTCAATCGCCGTGCGGGCAGTCTGAGGCCGCCCCTGCAGTAGGAGAACCTCTGCCTGCACGGTACTGGCGGCGAGCTGAAGGATCGGCTCGTTATTCGCTGAGCTGAGCGCTTGGGCCTGGTCCGCCAGAGCAAGCGCCTCGGCAAACTCCCCGCGCAGGCACAGCACGAAACCGAAGTTGTGCAGCAACAGGCCGCGCCGCGGATGCTGCGGGATCTCGTCAAGCAGCACGTACGCGCGCTGGAAGGCGTCCTTGGCGTCGCTTCCGACCCCAAGCAGATGGAATGCCGCCAGGCCGCGCAGGGTAGTCAAGTCGATCTCAAGCGAGTCGCGCTCGGTACCCTTGCTCGCGAGATCGAGCAGGCGCATCGCGATCTCGGTGAGGTTCATGCACTCGCCGGGGCTGAAATGCAGCAGTGCCGCCTCGGCGGCCTCGGCGTAGTAGCGCAATGCGCGCATCGGCTCGCGGCCTCGCTCGAAGTGCATCGCCAGTTCGGCCGGGGTCACCGGCAGGCCTGCGGCACGCTCCTGTTCAAGGGCGGCGCCGACGCTGCGGTGCAACTGTCCGCGAACGGCTGTTGCGGTGCGCTCGTACAGCACCTGGCGGAAGAGCGCGTGCCTGAACCAATAAGTGGGCTCCGACGCATCGCCGCCTTCCTCGGAGCGCTTGAGCCAAAGCTGCGTGCGGACGAGTTCCTCGCAGGTCTGGTCGACCCAGGCGGCGTCGCGCTCGAGCGCGAGCGCAACCGTGCTGACGCGGAACTCAACACCGCAGGTGGCTGCCGCCGACAACATGGTCCGTTGCTCGTCCCCGAGCTTGGCGATGTAATGATCGATGAGCGCCGTCAGATTGTCCGGAACGGCCAGCGCCTCACCGACGTCGTCTGCGCTGTGGGTGCGCCCCATGGACTCGGTCATCACGGAGGCGACGAACAGCGGCACCCCGTCTGTGCGCCCGTGCAACGCGCGGGCGAAAGACTCGTCTCCAGCCATCGCCGGTGAACGCTCGGCAACGTAGTCAGCCACCTCGGCTTCCGAGAACGGGTCAAGCACGATTTCCTTGCACAGCCCGTGCAGCCGCAACTCGTGCCGCAGCGGGTTGAGCGGATGGTCCAGGGCGACCACTTCGGCCAGCCGGAAGCTCGCCAGCCACATGAAGCGGGCGCTGCTGCGCCGCCGCGCGACGTAATCGATCAGCTGAAGCGTCGCCCGGTCGCTCCAGTGCAGATCCTCGGTCACCAGCAGCAGTGGCCGGCGCTCGGTGTAGCGGTCGAGCAGCTGGCCCATCTCGCGCAGCATCCGATCCGGGCCGACCCCCGCCAGCTCTCGGCGCAGCGCCTCGCGCTCGTCGGCCGTGCTGAGCCAGGGCAGCTGGACCAGCCAGGTCGGCGCGATCGTACGCAGCAGTGCAGCAAGTTCGCTGTCGCTGCGGCACAGCTCCGCGAGTGCCTCCAGCACAGGGAGATAGGGCTCACCGGCGCCATACAGATCGACGCACTGACCGCGCGCGCATGCGACGTCGCCAAGACCGGCGACAAAGTGCTCAATCAGCGTGGTCTTACCGATCCCGGGTTCGCCGGCAATCCAGACCACGGCACGTTTGCCGCCGAGCACACCGTCCCAGAGGCTGTGCAACCGCTCAACCTCTTCAGTACGGGCGATGAACCACGACTCGGTCTGCCGACCGGCTAGTGCAGGTCTCGCCTGCGCGACTGCTCCGTCTGCCGGTACGGCGGTCGGGACAGCGATAAACCGATAGCCTCGGCGAGACACCGTTTCAATGAAGCGCGGCTGGCGAGGATCATCACCAAGCACAGTCCGCAAATCGCTGATCGCTGTCTTGAGCACCGAGTCGGTGACGAACTGGTGACCCCACACCTCGTCCAGCAGCGCATGCTTGCTGAGCAGCGTCCCGGGCCGTCCGACCAGCGCGCAGAGGAGCGCGAAGGGCGTTGGCGCGAGCGCAACCGGCTTTCCACGGCGAAGCAGCGAGGCGTTCGCTTCATCGAGATCGAACTCGTCGAAGTGGACACGCACAGGGTTCGAAGTAGTTGAGGAACGAGCCACGGGAGTCGGATCGCTTCAACAGTGGGCGGAAGCTGCCGCCGGACCGGCAACATTATCACCATGATAGCGATGACCCCGTAACGAAGCGTCAGCGAGGGGCACGGCTTCTTGGTCGGGCCGCAACGAAGTGCGAGCGCGGTGCGCGGGGCCAACGTCACATGGCGTTCGATGGCCATAGAAAGCACACAGGCGTGGCTGGAGCGCCGCCTATACCACCAAGGACGAGTCTCTCAACGGCGTAATACGACGGCGGCCAGGACAGATCGATTGCTCGGACTGGCGCTGGGGTGAATGCCGCGCTGGTCGGAGCGATGAATCGATAGCCTCGACGGGACACCGTTTCTATGAAGCGCGACTGCCGAGGATGGTCAGCGAGCACTCTCCGAACCTCGCTGACGGCGGTCTTCAGTACCGAGTCGCTGACGAATTGGTGGCCCCAAACTTCGTCAAGCAACGCGTGCTTGGTGAGCAGGGAGCCGGGTCGTCGTGCGAGCGCGCAGAGCAGCGCGAATGGCCTTGGCGCGATAGCGATGGCCTTTCCGTTGCGCAGCAGGAGGGCATTCGACTCGTCCAGTTCAAATGCGTCGAAGCGCACGCGTACCGAATCGAGGCCAACCGGGAGTGCGGTCTTTGCACCGGAGACAGCGCGATGCGCGTTGAGCGGAATGACCTTCGCAGCATTCATTCGTAATCTCCGCAAAGAGGATGGGTCTGGTCGCACTATCACTCCGGAGGGCGTTTGTGCACCAGCCCCAGACGGTGGCGATATGCGGCTCGATTGGTACTCCGAGTGGCATTCGGAGCCTGGGCAGCATGGCCAAGAAGGGGCACGGCAAACCCTATTTAGAGGGGCGGTTGCGCCATTTGCTGTGACCATGGCCCCCGCCGTTGCGGATCTCGACGCGCCTCCAGCCGAACAGGCGCGCATCGACGGACCAGGCGCCTGGCCCAAGCAGCGCAAGCGCAGCGGCGAGCGTTGCGAGTAGCACGTAGAAGCCCGCATCGGCGGGGTTGAAGAACGCGTGCAGCGCCGCGCCGATCGCCGCGAGCGCGGCAACGATTGGCGTCCACAGACCCAGGACCAGGAGCACGCCCATCGCAGCGCAGAGAATGTGAAGCGCGACCGAGGCGGGTGCCACTGCGCCGGCCAACGCAGCGATGCCGTGAAACAGCAGCGCGCATCCTGCGGCCACGCGCATGAGCAGGAGCCCGGCGCCGGGGGCACCATGGGCGAACGTCGAGAAAAGTCTTCGCACACGTCGAGGTTACGAACAGTGCGATGGCGCGGAAACCCTCGAAAGAGTGACGGCGTCTACCCTTTCGGCGCCGTGCGGAGGCGACCTCAGACTCGGCGAGGCCTGGCGGCAGGCTAGAGTTGGATGATTCCGCGCTTGATCCCGATCATCGCGGCATGCGTGCGATCCTTGGCGTCCAGCTTCGACAGGATGTTTCGTACCTGGCCCTTGACCGTCTCTTCGCTGAGCGCGAGCGCCCTGGCGATCTCTTTGTTCGCGTTGCCCTGCGCGATGAGCCGCAGGACGCGTACCTCCGCGGGCGTGAGCGCGTCGTCCGTGGCGTGCTCCGCGAGCTCGAACGACACTTCAGTGGCGAGCGCCTTGCGCCCGGCGTGCACCGCGCGGATGGTATCGAGCAGTTCCTTGTGCAATGCGTTCTTCAGAAGGTAACCGCGAGCGCCGGCCTGCATCGCACGAAGCGCCTGCGCGTCGCCGGCATAGGTCGTGAGCACGATGATGCGCGCCTCAGGAAATTCGCCTCGGATCGCGCCGATCGCGTCGAGCCCGCCCATCTC
>CAVQID010000051.1:0-17287 GCA_963712485.1 uncultured beta proteobacterium | reverse complement strand
CGCCTCCGGGTAGCCACCTTTGTCGATCGACTCCAATGCGTCCACGACGAATGGAAGTTTGCGCGGCTTCACCGTCGGCGCCGCCTGTTCCGGTCCGTCCGTCACCCATGTAGAACGCGAACAGATTGCCGTAGACCTGGAAGAAGGTGGCTTCGGCGACTGCGTCACGCAAGCCCGGTGACAATCGAGCGAGGCGCTCAGCACCTCCGACATCGTCGACTCGATCTGGCGCGCCGGATGGTCGGACGCCAGCGCCTGACGCTCGGCCTTCACCGCCTGCGCCGCCGGCGCCAGCCAACCCAGGAACGGATTGAGGTCGGAAAATGCCCAGCGCTGAAAGCGCAGCGGGTGAAACTCGCGCGACAGCTTGGCGCCGTACTCGTTGGCGAGTGCCTTCACCAGAGGCCGCCCAAAGAGCTCGTAGGCGCGCTGATTGAATTCCGAGACGACCTTCGCCGCCTCGAACGGTTTCTCGTCCACGCGTTTGAAGCGGTTCAGGCGCGCGGCGATGTCTTCCAGACGCAACTCAACGAGGTTGACCTCGTAGGCGGTCTTGCCCCCGGAGTTTTTCTTCTCCACGATCTGCATCCCGTAAGGCCCGGTGGCAGCGCCTCGATCGACTTGAGCACCTCAGCGATCTGAGTACCTTCCTTCTTTGCCACTTTGCCGGAGACGAAGATGCCCAGGTGGCCGACTTCCTCTTGCATCAGGCCGACGATCACCTGCCCGCGAGCCTTGATTTCCTCGGTGCTGCCGTAAACGTCAGCGACCCAGTTGAAGGCCTGCTGGGGCGGCGTGATGTTGTCGCCCATCGAAGCGAACATCACGATCGGAACCTTGATCTGGCGCAGGTCGAGTGCGCCGCCGTACCGCCCTTCACCGTCCCCGACCACAGCTTGTTGCCGACGAAGAGATTCTGCGTGATCCACTCGATCTCCTCGCCGTTGAGCAGGTAGTAGCCACCCCACCAGCGCTCGAATTCGAGAAAGCGCGCCGGCTCGGTGTCGATGTCGGCGAATACCTTGTAGTACTTGTCCCAGAACGTGTTGGCCGGATTCAGGTTCTCGAAGTTCTGCACCAGCCAGGCGCCGTCGAACTTGCCCGCGCCCAGGTCGGAGGTCAGCGATGCGAGCCAGGTGCCGCCGAGCAGCCCGCCGGCGTAGCGCATCGGGTTGTCGCCCTCGTTCTCGCTCCAGGCGCCGCCCCAGTAGGACATCGGCGCGCCGACGATCACGACCGGACCGGTGTCGTCGGGATGGGCGGCCGCGAGCATCATCGCGGCCCAGCCAGCCTGGCAGTTGCCGACGAGTCCGGGCTTCGGGGCGTCGGGGTGAAGCTCGCGCACGCGATGCACGAACTCACGCTCGGCGTTGCACACGTCGAGCAGCGTCTGTCCCGGTTCGGGATTCGGGAAGAAGATCACGAAGTACACCGGGTGGCCTTCCTGCAACGCCACCCCGACCTGCGAATCGTCCTTGAAGCCGCCGATACCGGGGCCATGGCCGCCGCGCGGGTCGATGATCACGAAGGGGCGGCGCTTGGGATCGATCGTCACGCCCTTGGGCGGAACGATGCGCACCAGCGCGTAGTTGACCGGCCTTTCGAGCGTGCGCCCGTCCAGCACCATTTCATAGTCGAAGCGCAGTACCGGCGGCAATCCCTGCCGCTCGTGCTCGAGGAAGTTGTTGCCGCGCTGGCGCAGCGTGTCCCAGAACAAAATGGAGCGCTGCGCGAAGTCAACCGCGTACTGCGCGCCGCTCGTCCATGCCTGCCAGGGCGACAGCGGATTCGTCGTCAACGCAGCGACCTGCTGCTCACATGCCTGCTGGATCCGCTCATTGAAGCGCTCCAACGCGAGCTTGGTGCGGCCTTGCAGGATCTGCGCGACTTTGGTCGCCACATCGTGGCTTTGCGAAATCTTTTTGGCTGGATTGTTCATGAGGTCTTCCGTCATCCCTCACTTGTGCGTTGTGTCGACCGAGCGTTCAGCGGCGCTCGTCCCCAGGTCGTTGGCGATCGATTCGAGCAGTTCATGGCCGGACGCGAATTCGCGCTGCCCGCCGGTCACCAGGTTCTCGAGACGGCCGGCGAGTGCGCCAGCACTCGCATCGCTGCGCAGCTTCAGCACGTAGGTGCGCCGGCTGGGGTAGGTGGATTCGGACTTCAGTGTCATCGCAGATGTCAGTTCGCCGCTCGTGAGAAAGGTAGTCGCACTGCGGCGCGAAGTGGTAAGTGAAACGTCGCTCTTCGGTCGGAATGCAGAATTCGATCGACAGCCTTAGGCGTTTCCGAGTCGTCGTCGAGCCACAGCGTCAGGTGAACGATGCCATCGGCTTGTGTTTCTTCCATGGCCAGATCCGCTGCGCTGGAATACCTTCAGCATCGGCGCATTGTCGGGAAGCACGTCCGCCTCGAACTGCGATGACGCCGTGGCGGCGAGCGATGTCCATCAGTTGCCGAAGCAGCTCACTTGCGATGCCGCGGCCCTGGTAGTCCTCTTCCACCGTGAACGCGATCTCTGCGCTCGTTCCATTCCGCGCGTAGCGACCCAGCCCAATGATGATTTCCTGATCGAACGCTTGCGACCGTGGCAACCAGAACAACGTCGCGCACGCCGTCGCTCTCCGTGAGCCGCCGGAGCTCCTCGTCGCTCAACGTCTTCTTGAGAACGAAGAACCGCTGGTAGATCGATTCGGGGTCCAAGCGCTTGAAACGCCTTCACGATGCGTTCCCTGTCGTCGTGGACGGACGGCGCGGATCGTTATGCCGCGCAAGTCCTCGCGCGACTCCGCTCGCTGATGCGATCAGCCGAACGAGGTTACTCAGCGCATCTCGCCCCTCGCTGCCGTCTGTCATCCGTGCGATCCGCTCGACCGCCTCGCTACGCTCCGCGCTTTCATCGTCCGATCGTCGAAGTCTTGTGATGGACCATCGGGGGGTCGCTGCGGCTAGATGGACCTACTCGAAGCTCAACACATACTCGGCGAGCACCTCGGCCTCTTCCTTGCTCACTGGCACGCGTGCCGATGCCGCAGGCATCTTGCTCGCTGCCCAGTGGCCCTCTGATCCGGACTGAATGACCTCGGCCAGTGTCGGTTTGGCGTTGTTCACCCTCTTGTAGCGTCGCGCGATGTCCTTGAACGGGGGCCCAATCATCGATCTGACTTCCGACTTGCCATCGTGGCAGATGAAACACTGCTTGGCCGCGGCGAGTTCAACGGGTTCCGCGCCCAGCGCCGAACCCGCAAGCGTTCCTGCACAGAGCATCACTACGATCATCGTCCTGTTCATGTGATTCACTCCACTTTCCCGTCTCCTGCGGCGAAAGAGCCCAAGCCACCGAATTCGCTCCGGTCGCCCGTGCATCTGCTGCAGTTGGTTGCGCTCATTGCTTGCTTTGCCTTCATGAAGCACACGTTAAGCGCCGCGATCGGAAAAGTGGTTAGCGAACCGTCGCCGTTCGGTCGCCGTTTGTTAAGGGGTGGCGGGTGCTCGTCTCAACGAGAGCAGGCGCGCAGCACTAGCGAGGTCGTGACAAGGCGTCCAGCACCCCCGAGGGAGGAGACCGCCGATCCGCGCTGAAGATTGCGGCGTAAGCGTCATCTCCGCGCCGTATTGACGGCGAGCCCTAGGGTGGGATTGGCTAACGCATAGCGCTAGTACGCGTGTGGTCGTTGATCTCGTATCGGATGCTGTGCGAGGCGCGCGACAACCTCCCGCATGAAGCCGTACGGCTCAATGTCGGTGAGCGGGCAACTGTCGATCAGGTTGTAGAGGCGCGCTAAGTCGAGGCCGCCCTTGCGCCGCGGATCAGCGCACGCGCTTGTGCCACGACACCGGTGTCGGCGGCTTCAGGGAGGCGATCGACGAGTGCGGCGAGGGCCTGGCGATCTTTGGCTTTGCCACCCTCGTGCTTGCACAGTTCGACCAGCGCAAGCAACTCGAGCCACGGTGCCTCCTGGGCGCGTGCCTCTTCGATCGCACGTCGGACCGAGGCAAGAGCCGCGGCCGGCTGTCCGCGCGCCCGGGCGATCGCACCTTCGATAAGGAAGAGCTGCGGCAGATAGACGCGCTCCCGGCGGTTGTCCGCGATCTGGAGTGCTTCCTCGACCTGCCGTCTGGGCCGCATCCAATTCGCCGGCCAGCAGGAGCGCCTCCGCCGCATATCCCAAAGTCTCGCTCCCGCCCGCCAGCATCCCGCGCCGCGTATTTTCCTCGTAGGCCTCTCGGATCAGGCGAACTCCTTCGCGCGGATTTCCGTTTCTCGCATCAGCCCATCCACGAAACCAACGCCACGCTACCCGGCCATGCGCGAGGTCAGACTCTTCGACCAACGCCCGCAAGTCGTCGGCAAGGTGTGAAACGCGGTCGGAGTTGCCAAGGCGAATCTCCATCAGGGCGTCGCACCAGATCGCCACCATCTTCCCCATGGGCTGTCCCAACTGCTCCGCGCGCGCGTATGCCTGCTGCATCCGGGCGCGCGCTTGCTGGACCAGACCGAGGTGAAGCAGATGGATGCCAAGCAAAGCGAGCAGGGTGACCTGAGCAAAACTGTGCTCCGGTCCAACTTCGATCGACTCCAGGGCGGGCAGAACGCTTTCAATCGCCGTGCGGGCGCCTGAGGCCGTCCCTGCAATAGGAGAACCTCTGCCTGCACGGTACTGGCGGCGAGCTGAAGGATCGGCTCGTCATTCGCTGAGGTGAGCGCTTGGGCCCGGTCCGCCAGAGCAAGCGCCTCGGCAAACTCCGCGCGCAGGCACAGCACGAAACCGAAGTTGTGCAGCAACAGGCCGCGTCGCGGATGCTGCGGGATCTCGTCAAGCAGCGACGTACGCGCGCTGGAAGGCGTCCCTGGCCTCGCTTCCGACCCCAAGCAGATGGAACGCGGCCATGCCGCGCAGGGTCATCAGGTCGATCTCCAGCGAGTCGCGCTCGGTACCCTTGCTCGCGAGATCGAGCAGGCGCATCGCGATCTCGGTGAGGTTCATGCACTCGCCGGGGCTGAAATGCAGCAGTGCCGCCTCGGCCGCCTCGGCGTAGTAGCGCAATGCGCGCATCGGCTCGCGGCCTCGCTCGAAATGCATCGCCAGTTCGGCCGGGGTCACCGGTCGGCCTGCGGCACGCTCCTGTTCAAGGGCGGCGCCGACGCTGCGGTGCAACTGTCCGCGGACGGCTGCTGCGGTGCGCTCGTACAGCACCTGGCGGAAGAGCGCATGGCTGAACGAATAAGTGGGCTCCGACGCATCGCCTCCGTGCTCGGTGCGCTTGAGCCAAAGCTGCATGCGGACGAGTTCCTCGCAGGTCTGGTCGACCCAGGCGGCGTCGCGCTCGAGCGCGAGCGCAACCGTGCTGACGCGGAACTCAGCGCCGCAGATGGCGGCCGCCGACAACATGGTCCGCTGCTCGTCCCCGAGCTTGGCGATGTAATGATCGATGAGCGCCGTCAGATTGTCCGGTACGGCCAGCGCCTCGCCGATGTCGTCTGCGCTGTGGGCGCGCGTCATGGACTCGGTCATCACTGAGGCGACGAACAGCGGCACCCCGTCAGTGCGCCCGTGCAACGCGCGGACGAAAGACTCGTCTCCGGCCATCGCCGGTGAACGCTCGGCAACGTAGTCAGCCACCTCGGCTTCCGAGAACGGGTCGAGCACGATCTCCTCGCACAGTCCGTGCAGCCGCAACTCGTGCCGCAACGGGTTGAGCGGATGGTCCAGAGCGACCACTTCGGCCAACCGGAAGCTCGCCAGCCACATGAAGCGGGCGCTGCCGCGCCGCCGCGCCACGTAATCGATGAGCTGAATAGTCGCCCGGTCGCTCCAGTGCAGGTCCTCGGTCACGAGCAGCAGTGGCCGGCGCTCGGTGTAGCGGTCGAGCAGCTGGCCCATCTCGCGCAGCATCCGATCCGGGCCGACACCCGCCAGCTCTCGGTGCAGCGCCTCGCGCTCGTCGGCCGTGCTGAGCCAGGGCAGCTGGACCAGCCAGGTCGGTGCGACCGTACGCAGCAGTGCAGCAAGCTCACTGTCGCTGCGGCACAGCTCCGCGAGTGCCTCCAGCACGGGGAGATAGGGCTCACCGGCGCCGTACAGATCGACGCACTGACCCCGCGCGCATGCGACGTCGCCAAGACCGGCGACAAAGTGCTCAATCAGCGTGGTCTTGCCGATCCCGGGTTCGCCGGCAATCCAGACCACGGCACGTTTGCCGCCGAGTACACCGTCCCAGAGGCTGCGCAACCGCTCGACCTCTTCAGTACGACCGATGAACCACGACTCGGTCTGCCGACCGGCTGGTGCAGGTCTCGCCTGCGCGACTGCTCCGTCTGTCGGTACGGCGGTCGGGACAGCGATAAACCGATAGCCTCGGCGAGACACCGTTTCAATAAAGCGCGGCTGGCGAGGATCATCACCAAGCACCGTCCGCAGATCGCTGATCGCTGTCTTGAGCACCGAGTCAGTGACGAACTGGTGACCCCATACCTCGTCCAGCAGCGCGTGCTTGCTGAGCAGCGTCCCGGGCCGTCGGACCAGCGCGCAGAGGAGCGTGAAGGGCGTTGGCGCGAGCGCAACCGGCTTTCCACGGCGGAGCAGCGAGGCATTCGCTTCATCGAGATCGAACTCGTTGAAGTGAACCCGCACAGGGTTCGAGGTCGCTGAGGGACGAGCCATGGGGTCACCTCACGCCAACTGAAGGGTTACCAATTCCGCCGGGCGACGAATGTTGCTACATGCCGGTGGAAGCTACCGCCGCGCTGGTGATTATCACCCGGATGCCGATGACCCCTTGAACGAGCTCGAACGCAGGGTGTGCAGTAGGAAGAGCAGGCGGTCTGAGGCCGCTGAAGGCTTGGCGTGTACCTTTCTGCGGTCGCCCCAACCGGATACTGCAGGTAGAGACTTCAAGTTTGCGAACTCTTCGGCTATCAGCTCGAACATGAAATCCGCCGGAAACCGCGCGCTCTGCCGAGCCCAGAAGCGGTCATCCGTCATTAAATTGAGGTCTGCTGTTGGGCGCTCCGGTCGGCAAAACCTGATGGCCGGATGGCCGGAGGCTGTCCAGTGCTGGAACGGCCTTCTGCCGGCCATCCACCCGATCCATTCAAGGACGGTATCTATCGCTTCTTCTGTGTGGGACGGGTCGTGGACTTGGCGGCCTTCTTCGCGCCGGCAGCCTTGGATCGAGACTTCGCTGCCGCCTGGCGGCGGGGCGCGGTCGCCTGCTTGCCGGCGTAGTACGAGAGTGCCCAGCGCGTCTTAGTCTGTTGCTCGTTGTCTTTGTCTGCGCCGACCTCGGCAAGGAAAGCCATGAAGCCGGCGGTCGCCACCGCAGCCTGCACAGCCGGCGCCTTGATCGACGCTTCCAACAGCCGTTGGCCGTCTTCTCGTATCCACAGTTCCCCCGTTATCTTCCACGGGCACGCCGGATCATCGAACTGCCACCGGTGCGCGCGCAGCGGCCCGAGCACTACAAGACGGTCGAAGTCAATCTTGCGTTTGGCGGTCTTCTCGATGAACGCCCGCTGTTCGCGCGTGATCAGGTCTCGTACTTGGCGCTTGCCAGCCACAATCGATTTGATCAGGCCCTTCTCGACGGGCATCGAGAACGACGCCGACTTGACGAGCCCTTTCTCGCTTGCGTCGGCCTCGATCTTGAAGTCGCGATACTTGCGCCACGCTTTGCTGACTGACGCGGGATCAACGGGTCGAAACTTGACCGTGCTGTCGTGGACATCTCCGACGGTGCGCCGGGCGCGCACAATGATCCCGGCTGTGTGAAGTTCGAGTGTCGGCGAGTCGAAAAAGTAGATGTAGCGCTCTTCATCGTTTTTCGGTGTGAGCCCGTAGCGCTCGAGCGCTGCCTTGATCTGGTGATCAGGGATCGTCGCCTTGATCTCAATCGAGTCCGCACCGGTCATTGCGCGCGCTACCCGTCCGCGCGTGCGCACGCCACGTTCAACTGTCATCTCGCACCCTTTCCGCGTTGGCCAAGTCTGCCGCGAAGCGCGGTCGCGCATCTGGCAGAACCAATCTTAGAGTGCCGCGGATGCGCGGGGTCGATTGCCGCAATGTGCCAAGTCGCACGCAATCCCTGGAGCTCCACTAACTCGCAACGGGGCGGCTATCCGGAACGGCTACAGTCGCCGACTCAGGCTGCGGCATCAGTGCTGTCCGCCTCGACAGTTGCGCCGCACGACGGGACCCAGTAGTCGGGTCGCAGATCGCGCTTAGACTCCGGCTTCCGCTAAGGGGGAAAGATCAAGAACATGAAGATTATTGTCGTGACGTTTCTAGCAGGAGTCGCCGTGTGCTCTGGCACTTCTGCAGCGCCTACATCGGTGCTCTTTGTGGGCAACAGTTACACCTTTGGTCGTGTCGATCCGGTCATGAGCTACAACACTTCCAATGTGGATGACCTGACGCGGCCCCGCCCGGACCTGCCCGACCCCAACTTCACCGATACTGCGGGCACCCGGGCCTGGGAGCCGCACCCGTGGGGTGGCGTTCCGGGCATCTTCAAGCAACTGGCCGATCAGGCCGGCGTCGAGTACGACGTGGCGATGTCCGCCCGCAACGCAGCTTCGCTGCGCGGCCACTTCTTGAACACGGCCAACGCCGACTGGGACCTGCGCGGCAACATTGCCAAGAAGAAGTGGGACATCGTCGTCATACAGGAGCAGAGCGACGCGGCTCTTCCACCAGGACGCGGCGCCAACGCCAATTTCCCGCAGTTCAGCGCCTACGCTGACAAGATCGAGAAGTTCATTCACATCGGCGCCGCCGAGAACTACCGCGAGCGGGCCATGTACACAGCGATTTATGGCAGCGTGGCGAACTGCGTCGCCGCTGGCGGAACAGAGTCCTCATGCAGCAACAACACGCTGCGTACCATCCCCTCGAATCCGAATGCCAGCGCTCTGACCAAGGTGTATCTGACCCAAACGTGGGCCCGGCCGGACATGGTGTTCCCGCATCTGGCCACCGTTGCGGACGCATAACTACCCCACGGTGCCGGACGGACGCCCAATCATTGACACGTTGGGTGGCACGTTGCCGAACGGCTACCCCGACACTCTGTACTACACCGACACCGGACTTGTCGGAATGACCGCCGACCTGCGCGCGGCGTTTGCCAGCAAGGCACAGACAAATCCTAACTTCGCTGGAGTCATCCCGATTGGCGATGCTTTCCAGCGCGCACTGGACGAGCGCATCGCCAAGGCAGATGGCTTCTACAACGAACAGGGGACCTACGCAGCGACGGTCCCGCAGGACAAGATCAATTTGTGGTGGGACGACTATCTGCACGCAAGTCGTCATGGGTCCTACCTGAGTGCGCTGGTCCTCTTCGGGACGCTGGCTCGTGTTGATCCTGCCTCGTTTGGCGCCAATGAGAGAGCCGCGGCGGATCTGGGTATCAGTCCCGGGGATGCAGTGAAGCTTCAGCGCGTTGCCTCGGATCAACTCGCGGCGGCGGGTCTGCCCGTGACACGGATCCCGTGCCTGCATGCCAATCCCGACGCGCGTGGCGCAGGCCCGGACAGCCGCAGCAAGCTGGTATGCGGATCAGGCAGCGATAAGTAACCTCGCACTCCGCTGAAACAGGCCGTCCAGGCGGCCTGGCTCGCTTGATGAATTCGTCCGCTTCGTGGCTGATCAGGCCAGACGCCGCATCGGCCGGAGTTGGCCGCGAAACTGCATGCCCGGGTCACGTCCATTTGCGGTCTATGTCTTCGGCATACAGCTCAATGGCTCTTCGATAACTGGCAAGCTCAGCGTCGCTGGTAGCTTTGGCGATCACACGCAGCAAGACTTCGACGGCTTCCTTCGCGCGGCCAGCGTCGTATAGAGCCATCGCACGGAAGACCTGAAGTTCGAGCGCATCCGGGAACCGGCGAACTCCTTCATCGAAAGTCCTGCCGCAATCGCAGCGTTGTAGTGCTCCACGGCTTGGCGGATGACCGGCTTGTGACACGTAACTTCCTGTCGGCGGCGGCTTGATTGAGATCAGAAAGACCTCACGAGAGACGAACGGATGTCACAAAGGTCGGGGGGTGCGGTGCGAGACTTTCCCGTCAACTACCCTGCGTCCATCCCATGAATGCCATCAAGGAAGTCCGCAAGAACCTGCTGAAGAACTCCGGCAGCCCTTCCGCCAAGTTGCTCGCACGCCTTACCGCGGCGATTGCCGAGGAGTCGGACTTTCCTCTCGGGGATTTGTACTCGCTTGACGGTGAGGCGTTCGACCTGGCGATCGAGTTGATGAAGGACTGGCGCCTTGATCGCTATTACGCCGCCCGCATCAAACTCTTCGACGTGGTTCTCAACGAAGTGCCGGCGCCCGTTCCCGCGCCAGTTCCTGCCTGATAGATCAGTCAGCTTCTCGGCGAGATCGGTTGCCTGGACGGTAAGGCGCCTACTTCGACGAGCCCACCTTTCAAGGATAGAACAGGCTACCGCCCCGGCCGCTCGGGCGGGCAGCCGCGGTCTCATTTTCCCCGCTCGCACAGATTCGAGGGATGTGCGAGCGTTCGGCTGCCGAGCAGCATGCCGGCGGGAACACGTGCTGCAATCCCAAGGAGACGCGTCGAGCTTTGTGTGACAGGCGCGCCAGCGGGGAGTCCTCGTTGCGCGACGGGCGTGGGCACAGGGAAGGGTGACCTCGATGGACGACAAGATCATCGTCAGCAACCGGGCGGCGCTGGCCGCGAAGTACGGGTCGCAGGGCGTTGCCAGGATCAAGGGCGCTGTCAGCAAGCTGATCGCGGCCGACAAGAAGCGCGGCATCGGCAGCCGCTTGGTCTACCTCGACGACGCCAAGGCCATGAAGAAGCTTGGTGGCAGCGCGGTCGTCGATCGCAGGAGCGCACGGCAGAACAAGGAGGCGATCGACGCGATCTACCGCGCCACGACGCCCGAGTACCTGCTGATCCTCGGCTCGACGGATGTGATTCCGCATCAGGACATGTCAAACCCGATGTTCGATCCGCCCGACGATGAGGACCGCTATGCGTACGGGGATCTTCCGTATGCCTGCGACGCGGGTTATGCGCGCGACGTAGCAAAGTTCAAGGGCCCGACCCGCGTCGTTGGCCGATTGCCGGACTTGACCGGCGCGCGCGAGCCCTCGCATCTCATTGCACTGCTTGGCGTGGCGACGAAGTTTCGTACGCGCCGCGTCACGGATTACTCGAGCTACTTCGGTCTGTCGACGGAATCGTGGACAAAATCCACCGAACAGAGCCTTTTCAACGTGTTCGGCAACGCCACGGCCATCAACCTCGCACCGCCGCGCGGGCCGTCGCATCCGGCAAGCCGGCTCGCTGCACTCGCGCACTTCGTCAACTGCCACGGCGGCAAGGCCGACCCGTCGTTCTATGGTGAGGATGCGAAGGAAACCGAACAGCCGGAATCACTGACCAGTGATTCGATCAAGGGCAGGATCAAGGCGGGCACGGTCGCCGCGGTGGAGTGCTGTTACGGCGCCGAGTTGTACGACTCCGTCACGCTGTCGCTGCCCCTGCCGATCTGCCAGCATTACCTGCGCCAGGGCGCGTATGCCTACTTCGGCAGCAGCACGATTGCCTACGGGCCGCCGGAGGGCAACGGTGCCGCGGATCTCATCACGCAGTATTTCCTGCAGTCGATCCTCGAGGGTGGGTCGGTCGGCCGCGCGGCGCTGGTGGCGCGACAGCGGTTCGTCCAGCAGACGTCCGAACTCGATCCGGCGGACCTGAAGACGCTGGCCCAGTTCAGTCTTCTGGGCGACCCATCGATTCATCCGGCGAAACTGGACACGCCGACCTCCGTGCCCCGGGGAATGGAAGTCGCCGTCGTGCAGCGGCGGCAGCGCCAGGAGCGCCGCGAGAAGCTGCGCGCGATGGGCGACTTCCTGCAGGACACGAAGCCTACGGCATCGCGCAAGGTACGCCATGCACAATGCTCGACGACCGTGCGTTCAGCGCTGGCCAACATAGCGCGCGAGGCCGGCATCGGAGCGAAGAAGCAATTCACGGCGTTCGACGTCGCCGCCCCGCGAGGGGCGCGACGGCGCGGCGCCAAGATGATCGCGATGGCGTCGCGCTACTACGTGGCGGTCTATCGCCCGAAGCGCGGCTCCGCAGGCAGCGTGGCAGCCGTGGCGAAGGAGGTGGGCGGTCGGATCGTCGGCTACCGCATTTATCGGGAGAAATAGTGCAGGGCGACGACGACCATCCACGGCGTGTGAACGGGCTCATTGGAACCGTCACTCACGGCCCGTTTGGCACCGGCAGCAAGAGCGAGCGCCAGGCCGTATGGTTGCAGGCAGGGGCCGACCGCTTCGTCCTCCGGCGCAAGGACGGACCTAGCTTCGGTGACCGCGTGCTGGACGGCTACGTCGGTCACCGCGTCAGTTGCGACGGATTCGTCGTGGGTTACCTGCTGCTGGTGGAGAAGATCGAAATGATGGGTGAGCATTGAGCTCAGTGAGTTGGGCAATCGCGAGGGGACGTCATGGCAACGAAAGCGAAGCGCAAACCACGCAAGGCGGCAAAGAAATCCAGGACGGTGGCTCGACCGCGAGCGATGGCACCGGCCGGCGGGCCGGTCACGCTGGCCGAAGCGCAGGCGATGGTGCAGGCCCAGAGGCCTCCCCAGGCGATGCGACAGGTAAGCAAGGCGGCGGCTCCGCCAGCGTCTCCGGCGAGCGTCGGCGCCGAGCGCAAGAAGCTGGAGAAGCAGCGCAAGGACGAGATCGCTCAGCGTGTCCGCGACTACAAGGCGACGATGGCGATCATGAAGAAGCGCGGGGCTCGGCGACCGTCACCGAAAGGCGCGCCCAAGGGTGTCGAGCCAGCGGCTGCCCCATCTTTCGCCCCGCTGCAGGTGCTGGCCGAGGGCGATTCGTGGTTCGATTACCCGGTGCCGTTCTTTGGCGGGGGCATCATCCCGCGGCTCGAAAGCAAGCTCGGCGTTCCGATCCTCAATCTGGCGAAGGCCGGCGACGAAGTGCGCTACATGCTTGGCGTCGAGGAGCGGGAACTCATCACCCGACACCTGAAGGACGGCTGTCCGGCCGGCGGTTCGTGGGACGTGTTGCTGTTTTCCGGCGGCGGCAACGACATCGTCGACAACCCGATGGCGTTGTGGATCCGGGACTTCGATCCGGCGCGTCCGCCGGCCGACCACATCAACAAACCCCGCTTCGATGCGGCCCTGGCGCTGGTGCGCGCGGGCTATGAGGACCTGATCGAAGTCCGCGACGCGCTCAGCCCGGACACCCACCTGGTGTTCCAGGGCTATGACTTTGCGATTCCCGACGGCCGTGGCATCTGTCACCTGGGCCCGTGGCTGAAGCCGACGTTCGACCTGCGGCGCTTTCCGTCACAGGCCGTGGCATTCGAGGTCGTCAAGGAAATGCTGCAACAGTTCGCCGCGATGCTGACGGCGCTCGCCGCGGCGCCCAAGGTCACCTTCATCAACGGCCAGGGCACGTTGCCGCAGCAAAAGGGCTCGTGGCACAACGAACTGCATCCGTCGCGCTCCGGCTTCGACCGGTTTGCCGACCTGTTCCACGCCACGTTGAGGGCGCTGTTTCCGAACCGGGTGGTCTAGCCGGGTTGTTGCGCAGCCCCGGGCGGATCAGGGCGCCGGTCGGGTCATTGCGGCTGGATCGACGAGCCGGTCGAACTCGTCGGCGGTGACGTGCCCCAGCGCCAGCGCCGCCTGCTTCAGCGTCGTGCCTTCGTGGTGCGCCTTGTGAGCGATCGCCGCCGCCTTGTCGTAACCGATGTGCGGCGCAAGCGCGGTGACCAGCATCAGTGAGCGGTCGAGCAGCTCGGCGATGCGCTCCTCGCGGGGTTCGATGCCGCGGGCGCAGTGTTCCTCGAAACAGCGCATGCCATCGGCCAGCAGGCGCGCGCTCGCCAGGGCATTTGCTGCGATCAATGGCTTGTTGACGTTGAGTTCGAAGTTCCCGGTCGCGCCGCCGAAGTTGACGGCAACATCGTTGCCGAACACCTGCGCACAGATCATCAGCAGCGACTCGCTCTGCGTCGGATTGATCTTGCCCGGCATGATGGAACTTCCCGGCTCATTCTCGGGAATCGAGATCTCTCCCAGCCCGGAACGCGGTCCACTGGCCAGCCAGCGCACGTCATTGGCGACCTTGGCGAGGGCAGCCGCCAGCGTCTTGAGTGCGCCGTGCGCGAAGACGATCGGTTCGTGTGCCGCCAGCGCCGCGAAGCGGTTGGCGGCGACGGTGAACGGCAGTCCGGTGGAATCGGCGATGTCGGCGGCTACCCGGGCGCCGAATTCCGGATGCGTCGCGAGCCCGGTGCCGACCGCAGTGCCGCCGATGGCGAGCGGGTACAGTGTCGTAAGCCCGGCCTCGATCGCGCTGCGGGCGAAGTCCAGTTGGGCGACATAGCCGGAGAACTCCTGCCCGAGCGTCAGCGGTGTGGCGTCCTGCAAGTGCGTGCGGCCGATCTTCACGATCGAATCGAAGGCCGCCGACTTGGCCGCGAGCGTTGCGCGCAAGGCATCGAGTGCCGGCAGCAGTTGGCGTGTGATCGCGAGGGCCAGAGCGATGTGCATCGCCGTCGGGATCACGTCGTTCGATGACTGGCCACGGTTCACATGGTCATTCGGGTGCACCGAACGGCTGCCGCGCACCTTGCCCAGCAGTTCTGCAGCGCGGTTGGCGATAACCTCGTTGACGTTCATGTTGGTCTGCGTGCCGGAACCGGTCTGCCACACCGGGAGCGGAAAGTGCTCGTCATGCTGGCCGCTGACCACTTCATCGGCAGCAGCTGCAATGGCTTCCGCCAGCGGCCGGTCGAGCAGGCCAAGGCCAGCGTTGACTCGCGCGGCCGCACCCTTGACGCGCGCGATCGCGTGAATCAATGTCAGTGGCATGCGATCGCCGGCCGGAAAGTGCGCCAGCGCCCGTTGCGTCTGCGCCCCCCAGAGCGCGGAGCTCGGAACCTCGATCGGACCGAAGCTGTCGCGTTCGGTGCGTGTTGCGGACGAGTTGGTGGACAAGTTCATCTCGACTCCCTGCAGCATCGACCGGCGCTCACGGTAGCCGATCGGGCAGGCATCGGCCATGCGTTGCGAGCAAAATAGACGGTCCAGCGGCGGAACGAGTCACCGGACGGCATGAGCAAGGCGTTTGTCAAGGAAGACGCGGGTGACGACGACGACGTCGAACTCCCGGAACTGCCCGCGGGTGTCCGCAACTACATCACGCCGGCCGGCTACCACCGGCTGCGCGACGAACTCGCGCACCTGGTGAAAACCGAGCGCCCGGAAGTCGTGCGCGTCGTCTCCTGGGCGGCATCGAACGGCGACCGCTCGGAAAATGGCGATTACATCTATGGCAAAAAGCGCCTGCGCGAGATCGACCGGCGCATCCGCTTCCTGACGAAGCGGCTCGACATTGCCGAGGTCGTCGACCCGGCGACTCGGCCGGCCACCGACCAGGTCTTCTTCGGTGCGACGGTCCGCTACGAAGCGTCAGGACAGGAGCATCAGATCATGATCGTCGGCATCGACGAGGTCGATCCGGCGCGCGGCCGCGTCAGCTGGATCTCGCCGATTGCACGGGCACTGCTGAAGGCGCGGGAGGGCGACGTGGTCCAGCTGAAGACGCCGGCTGGGCTCGAAACGCTGGAAATCCTGGCCGTCAGCTACGCCGCATCCTGAGGGTGGGCGCGGGTGCCGCCGCGCGGCCGCACCACCTTCACCACCTGCTTGACCCGCCGCAATGTACGGATCACGTGCGCCAGGTGCGTGCGGTCCCGCACCTGTACCTTGAAGTGGATCAGCGCGATGTGCGCGTCCTCGTCGTCGACGTGGACGTTGAGGATGTTTGAATCGGCCTCGGCAATCGCCACCGCGATCCGGCCCAGCACGCCACGCTCGTTGATGGCGTTCACGTCAAGGCCTACAGTGAAAAACGTGGCGGCGTCTCGCGCCCAGGTGAGTTCGATCCAGCGGTCCGGATCCGCCTTGCGTGCCCGCTGCGCGTGGATGCAGTCGGCCTGGTGCACTGCCAGTCCCTGGCCCTTGCGGATATGGCCGACGATCGGATCGTCCGGAATCGGATGGCAGCAGTTGGCCATCTGCACCGCCATGCCTTCGGTCCCGCGCACCACGACCGGCGTGGGCGCGGGTTGCGCGGTGCTCCCATTTTGGGCTTCCCCGAATACTTCCGAGCCGGCCGCCATCGCCAGCTGCCGCGCGACCACGGCCGCAAGGCGCCGGCCCAGCCCAATGTCGGCGAATAGCGCCGCGCGCGATTCGATTTCTGCCTGACGGATCACCTCGTCCCACTGCTCATCACTGACGCTGGCAAGCGAAAGGTTGAATTGGCGCGCGGCCTGTGCCAACAGACGCTCTCCGAGCTCGGCCGACTCATCGAACTTCATCGTGCGCAGGAAATGGCGGATTTCGGAGCGCGCCTTGCCGGTGCGCACGAACGACAGCCACGCCGGGTTGGGTCGCGCCACGGGGCCAGTCACGATCTCGACCATGTCACCGTTGCGCAGCGGTGCGCGCAGTGCCTGGATCTCGCCGTTGATGCGCGCCGCGACGCACTTGTTGCCGACGTCGGTGTGGATTCCGTAGGCGAAGTCCACCGACGTGGCCCCACGTGGCAGGGAAACGATCTTGCCGCGCGGAGTGAAGACGTAGACCTTGTCCGGGAACAGGTCGACCTTGATGTGTTCGAGAAACTCGCTCGAGTCGCCGGTGTGGCGCTGGATCTCCAGCAGCGACTGCAGCCACTGGTGAGTGCGCGACTGCAGTTCCGAGAGATCCGAGTCATCATCCTTGTAGAGCCAGTGCGCGGCGACGCCGGACTCGGCGACGTGGTGCATTTCCTTCGTGCGGATCTGGAACTCCACCGGCGTTCCATAGGGTCCGATCAGCGTCGTATGCAACGACTGGTAGCCGTTGACCTTCGGGATCGCGATGTAGTCCTTGAACTTGCCGGGCACTGGCTTGTAGAGCGCATGCAGCGCACCGAGCGCGATGTAGCACTCGCTGCGCGTCTCGACAACGACGCGGAAACCGTAGATGTCGAGAACCTCGGAGAACGAGAGATTCTTCTCGACCATCTTGCGGTAGATGCCGTACAGCGTTTTCTCGCGGCCGTAGACCTCGGCGCGGAGCTTCGGCTCCTGCAGCGCCTTGCGCACCGACTGCAGGATCTTGCTCAGCAGTTCGCGCCGGTTGCCGCGCGCCGCCAGCACCGCCCTTTGCAGCACGCGGTAGCGCATCGGATGGAGGTGCTGGAAGCTCAGTTCCTC
>CAVQID010000050.1:0-15618 GCA_963712485.1 uncultured beta proteobacterium | reverse complement strand
GCGGACTTGGCCGCGGTCCGGCCGGTTTGGCCGTCCGGCCCCGCTTTTGCTTTCGTGGATCGGCGAGGGGCCGCGGTCATGAGAGAGGGGTTGCCGGGAGCCGAGGGCGGTGGCCGGGGCCCTTGTTGGCGCCGGCTGCTGCGGGCGCGGAGGCCGGGCGATCCGAACGTCGACTCGGCCGACAAGGCGCAGCAATCGGGCGCCGCGCAACGTGTCGACGCCCCCCGCACGTGCTCCCTCCCCCGGTAAAGTGCGGCGCTCATTGCTCCACGTAGGTCAGGCGACTGCAGCAGGCCGATCGAACGCTAACTTTCATTCTTCGCGTAACACGCGACTGAGCTAACCCGGACAATCAGCCCATGGCCACCAGCCTGCTCGCCCTGCTCGACGACATTGCGAGCGTGCTCGACGATGTCGCCACGCTGACGAAGGTCGCGACCCGGAAGACCGCCGGTGTGCTGGGCGACGACCTTGCGCTGAATGCCCAGCAGGTGTCCGGTGTACGCGCCGAGCGGGAGTTGCCGGTGGTCTGGGCAGTGGCCAAGGGTTCACTGGTCAACAAGTCGATCCTGGTGCCGGCGGCGCTGGTGATCAGCGCGATCGCGCCCTGGGCGATCGTGCCGCTGCTGATCGTCGGCGGACTGTTCCTCTGCTACGAGGGCTTCGAAAAGGTCGCACACAGGTTTCTGCACGCCGGCGACGACAAGGCAGCACGGGAAGCCGAACTGACACGGGCGCTGCTCGACCCCGCGGTCGACCTTGTGGCGCTGGAGAAGGACAAGATCAAGGGCGCGATCCGCACGGACTTCATCCTGTCCGCGGAAATCATCGTGATCACCTTGGGCACCGTCGCCGGAGCGGCGTTCGGCACGCGCCTCACGGTGCTGGTCGGCATCGCACTGCTGATGACCGTGGGCGTGTACGGGCTGGTGGCCGGCATCGTCAAGCTCGACGACGGCGGCCTGCTGTTGACGCGCGCCGCGGGTGACACCGGCTGGGCGCGGTTCCAAGCGCATGTTCGGGCGCGGCATCCTGCGCAGCGCGCCGTGGCTGATGAAGGGGCTGTCGGTGGCCGGCACCGTGGCCATGTTCCTGGTCGGCGGCGGAATTCTCACGCACGGCATCAAGCCGCTGCACGAGGCGATCGAGCACCTGCTTGCCGGCGTCGGTGCGCCGATTCAATTGCTCGGACCGCTGCTGATCGATGCGGTGATCGGTGTGATGGCCGGCGCGCTGACGCTCGTGCTCGTGAACGGATTCAAGCGGTTGCGCGGTGCACCCGCGGCCAGCCACTGACGCGGGAGTTCGAACGACGCGGTGGGTCGCAGCTGGTCTCACCGAAAGCGCTCCGACAGAAGGTCGAGTGGCACGGCGCGCCGCATCGCGGCTTCGGGCGTTCGTGTTCGCAGGCCCCGCTGGCGTAGGCTCGCCGCGTGAACGCGACGACACCGATTCCACTTCCCGTCGGCGACGGATCCGCTGCGCCGGAAGTCGAAGTCGTCATCGAAATTCCGAAGGGCTCCTTCATCAAACGCGGGTCCACCGGCCATGTCGACTTTGTCTCGCCCTTGCCGTGTCCGTTCAACTACGGTTCGGTGCCGGACTACGTCGGACTCGAAGGCGATCTGCTCGATGCGCTGGTGCTCGGGCCGCGTCTGCACGTGGGGACCCTGTTGCGCGTCAGGGCCTGGGGGGCGGTCACGCTGATCGACCGCGGCATGTCGGACGACAAGCTCGTCTGCAGCCCATACCCGCTGCGTGATGTGGAGAAGCGCAACGTGCTGCGGTTCTTCGGCTTCTACGCCAGGTGCAAGGGACTGTTGAACCTGATGCGGCGTCGACCGGGCCGCAATGCGTGCGACGGCTGGCTCGAAGCCGAAGAAGCCCTGGTCCGCGCCCGGCCACGGGACGAAGGCTGGCGCGGACCGCCCGTGCCGTTCTGATCGCAGCGAAATCGAAGTGGCGCGGTGCCGGGAATCCACCCTCGCGCCGCGCGCCATGCCGGCGTAGGCTCGTGTGGTCATGGACGCGCCAGCGACTCCTTCGGCCAATCGCCTCGCCCGCGAGACCAGTCCTTACCTGTTGCAGCACGCGGGGAACCCGGTCGACTGGTATCCGTGGGGCGAGGAGGCCTTTGCGAAGGCGCGCGCTGAAGACAAGCCGATCCTGCTGTCGGTCGGCTACGCGACCTGTCACTGGTGCCATGTGATGGAGCGCGAGAGCTTCGAGGACGAGGCGATCGCGCGCCAGCTCCGCGCCGGCTTCGTCGCGATCAAGGTCGATCGCGAAGAGCTGCCCGATGTCGACCACGTCTACATGAGCGCGCTGCAGGCGCTGACGGGGCATGGCGGCTGGCCGATGAACATGTTTCTGACGCCCGAGTTGAAGCCGTTTTTCGGCGGCTCCTACTTCCCGCCAAAGGAGCGCTATGGCCTGAGGAGCTTCTCCGGCGTGCTTTCCGCCGTGCGAGAAGCGTGGACGACGCGCCGTGCCGAGGTCGAGCAGCAGGCCGATGCGCTGCTCGCGCATGTTCACCAAGGGACGGTCGCCGCGCCGCGCCGGCCCGCTGACCGGCTTCACGAACAGGCGGTTACGCAGTTCGCGCGTCAATTCGACGAAACGCATGGCGGCTTCGGCGCCGCGCCCAAGTTTCCGCAGTCGCCGCTGCTGCAGTACCTGCTGACGCTGGCCGCGAGCGGCGACGAGCGCGCGCGCACGATGCTGGCCACCACGCTCGCGCAGATGGCCGCCGGCGGAATGCTCGACCACGTCGGCGGCGGCTTCGCGCGCTATTCGACCGACGAGCGCTGGCACGTGCCGCACTTCGAGAAGATGCTGTACGACAATGCGCAGCTCGCGCGGCTTTACGCGGGTGCATTCCGGCTTACGGGTGATGCGCGCCTGCGCTTCGTCGCCGAGGACACGCTCACATGGCTGCAGCGCGAGATGCACCCGGCCGCCGCGCCGGCAGCGTTCAGCTCCGCGCAGGACGCCGATTCCGAGGGCGTCGAAGGCAAGTTCTACGTCTGGACAGCGGCCGAATTCCGCGCGGTTCTGGGGGCGGATGCCGGCGCGGCCGCGCGCCTGTACGGCGTGACCGAGGAAGGAAACTGGGAGCACGGGTTCAACGTACTGGAGCGCCGCGCTCCGGATGCGGTGCAGTCGGCGCTCGGCCTTGACGCCGACGCGTGGCGGCAATGGGAGCAGTCGGTGCGTGAGCGTCTCTACGCCGTCCGCTCGCAACGCATCCGGCCGATCACCGACGACAAGGTGCTGGCCGACTGGAACGGCATGGCGTTACGCGCCTTCGCCGAAGCGGGGCGCCTGCTCGGCCGCCCCGACTTCGTCGCAACCGCGTGCTCGCTTGCAAAATTTCTCCTCACGACGATGGTGAGCGAAGGCCGGTTGCGCCATAGCTGGCGCGACGGAACGCTGCGCGGCGAAAGTTACCTGTCCGATCACGCTCATGTCGGCCTCGGTCTGCTCGAACTGCACGCCGCAACGGGCGAGCTGGAATGGCTGCAAGCCGCGCACGACATGGCCATGCAAATGGTCGAGCGCTTCCACGCCGACGGCGACGGCTTCTACGACGGCGAGCCCGGGCCCCTGCCGTCGCGCGCGCGCGATCTGTTCGACGGTGCGGTGCCTTCTGCCACCGCAGCCGCGTGTGAACTGCTGATACGGCTCGCCGGCGCCTACGGCCGCGGCGACTGGACCGACATCGTGCAGGGCGCGATCGAGCGGCAGGCGGCGCTGCTCGCGGCAGCACCGGCGGCGGTACCGACGATGCTGCTCGTGCACCTGTTGAGTTCGCAAGGGGCCGACCTGCTGCTGCCGTCCGGCAACGATCCGCTTTCGGTCGTGCGCTCGGACCTTGCGCCGCTGGCCACGTTCATCAGTGCCCCGACCGACGGCATAGCGCTCGCGGCTGGACGCGATGCCGGCCGCGCGTACTTGTGCCAGCATGGAACCTGTCAGTTGCCGGCAAGTTCGCCAGGAGAGCTGCGCGTTCAGCTCGCCCGGCTGCACGCGCTCCAGCCACAGGCAGCGTCGGCCTGATCAACGCAGGGAGGATGACTGATGAAAGGTATCACCCAGATTCTGAGGGGTAAGCCGAGCAAGGTCGTCCATGCGATCGGCCCGAACGACACGGTCTACGACGCTGTCAAGAAGATGGCCGAGCACGGCATCGGCGCGCTGCTGGTCATGGAAGGCGAGCAGATCGTCGGCATCGTCACCGAGCGTGACTACGCGCGCAAGATCGCGCTGGCCGGTCGATCGTCGCGGCAGACGCCGGTGTCCGTCATCATGACCACGCAGGTGCTCTGCGTCGGTCCGCTGCAGACGACGGAGGAATGCATGGCCATCATGACCGAAAACCGCGTGCGCCATTTGCCGGTGATGGAAAACGGCAAGCTGATCGGCCTGGTTTCGATCGGCGACCTCGTGAAGGACATCATCTCCGAGCAGCAGTTCATCATCGAGCAGCTCGAGCACTACATCGCCGGCGATCGCGGCTGAGTCCTGCGTGGCGAGGTTCGCCCGTCTGCGCTCGCATGCAGCGGGTTCGGTAACCCGACCGCAGACACTGATCAATTCATGCGCGCGGGGGAGCGAGGCCGCTTGCAGCTTCGATCCGCTCGACGCGATCGTCAAGCTCGCCGATGAATGCTGCGAGTGAATTGCTGGCCTGGTCGACGTGCGTGCGCAGCGCCTGTTCCAGCCCATTGAGGCGCTGGGTCAGCGCCTCTTGCCGTGCCGCGGCCTGCGTCTCCAGCCGTTGCAACTCCGCGTCCAGGTGTTCGCCGAGCGCCGTGAAACGCGACGCTTCAGCCTGATCGGCCAGTGCCCGCTGCGCAGTCAGCTCCTTGGCCGCGCGCCGGGTCTCGACCAGCACGGTCGCCTGCTGGACCACGAGCAGGAACAGAAACATCGCCGCGATCAGCACGGTGAAGCCAAGCAGCAGCAGACCGAGCGGCGCCTGCGCCGTCCAGAAGCCGAACGAAAGTGTCGTCGGCGCCGTGATCACGCTCCAGTTGAGCGCGACGAAACCCGCAAACAGCGCCAGGAACACGATCATCAGCACGGTGCGCAGATTCATGCGGATCTCCTTCTCGTAGAACGAGGCCAGCGTGCGCCGGTCCCTCGCGATGACGTTGGTGTGAGCGTACCTGGCGTTCGCATTCATTCACTCGGGGTCTCGACGCACCGGGCCCGACGGACGGCCCGCTTTCGCGTGACGGCGTGCTGAGGCGGATATTGTCGAGAATCTTGACATTAACCGGCAAGCGTCCAATCGACATGAAGCTATGCACTTGAAGTGCATGCAGTTAATTTTCTTTGGTGCGGAAATTGCATCAGGGCGGGCTGCCCGCCGGATGAGAACAAGAAGCAGGCCAGAAGTTGGGGATGGGTAAGCAGCACTCCACCGACTCACCTTAGGAGGCAGATGCCATGAGCCGTTCTCAACCACTCGGTTCTCGTCTCTTACCGATCTTCGTAATCATTGTCATCGCGCTCTTCGCTCGATCCGCGCTCGCTGCGGTCGACTACAGCGAAGACTGGACCGCCGGCGACACGAACGGCTGGATCCAGAGTACGACATCGAGCGTCGTCGTTCGCGATGGGGCCTTTGGCAACCCTGCCGGCTCACTGGCCGTACGTCGCGACCTCAACGTACCGATCTCCATCATCGGCGCGACCAGCGAACTGCCGCAGGTCTCGGGTAATTACACCGGCGCGAGTTCGTGGACGTTTTCGTTCGATGTGTTCTACGACACGGACAACTTCGTCAACACCTTCCTCCGCTTTCGCTATCAGGACTCCACCTTCAACGGCTGGTATCTCGACGTCGCGGACCTCTTTCCGAATAGTTGGCAGAGTTACTCCGCGACGTTCAACCCAGCCTGGTCTGACGCTGAAGCTGCAGCCAATGGCTGGGTCGACGAAACCGGCGGCGCGGTCTCCTGGGCGTTGTTGATGACGAATGTCTACCACCCTGAGATCCGGCTGCTGCTGGGCGACGAAACAAGCGCTTTGGCCCATATCGATAACATCGTGCTGACATCAGTCCCCGAGCCTGCCGCCCTGTCGCTGCTCACCTTGGGCCTTCTCGGACTCGGCTTCGCGCGTCGGCGCAGGTCGTAGCGCCATCTGGCCTAGCGAGCGACCCCGCTCCGGCGGGGTTTTCTTTGAGTGCCGCGGAAACGGTAACTTCTTTTAAGTGATCCCGAGGCACCTGCGCACCACTTCGAGCCGCGTCTCGATGCACATGGCTTCGACGGACTGTAAGACGCTAGATCGCCGCGCGCATGTCCGGCTGCACCACGTCGAGGAACTCACGATGACGCCGGATGAAGTTCATCGCATAGGGACAGATCGGAATCACGGTCTTCCCTTGCTGGCGCACATCGTCCAGCATCCGCCGCACCAGTTCGGACCCATAGCCTTTGCCTTCGAACTCCGGCTTGACCTCGGTGTGCTTGATCAGGATTGAGTGTTCGCCCACCGGGTCGTACTCGGCAAAGCCGAGTTCCTGTGCACCCAGCAGCAAGCGATAGCGCTGCGCGCCGGCGTCATTGACCAACTGGAGTTCACTCTGCCCGGGGCTCACGACGGTCCGCCTTGTTGGTGCGTCAACCCGGAATCGTATTTCGGCGGCGAATGGTGCAGCGCGCCGTTCGTGGATCGGCCGCGCCGATAAATCATCGACGTACCGGGGCATTTGACCCGTCTGCTCTTTGGTCGGAGAGAAGGTAATGCCGCCTGATGAGGGAATCCGCGCGTCAACGACACACGGCGGTCAACTGAGCAGTGCCAGTGGCTCGAATTGAGACTGCTCGCGAATGGTCGCCACGAGCCACATCCACGCGCTCGGGTTGTGCTTCACGAATTGCAGCCAGCCGGTCACCTGTGCTGACACGAACCGATTCCGGGTATCGCGCATCCGCAGCTTGGCCGCACTGTGGATGGCGTGCGTGACCTCGTGCACGAAGACAACGGCTCGCTGCGGCCCATGCAGGCATTCGTAAAGTTCGACCGTCCGATCAGACTTGGTCGCGCTGAAGTAGCCGTCGACTTGATGACGCACGGCGGCATGATGGCGAAGCGGTTGAAAGCGCACCACAAGTCCGTCAACAAGGACGGCCTTGGGTACGCAATAGCTGCGGTGCTTGGCTCCTGACGCAGCCTGCTCGAAGCGTGCGCCGGGTTTGAGAGCCTCTCCCAGCAGGCGGTTGAACCAGATCCACACTTCCGGATTCTGCTGGGCGAATGACACGAGGCCGGCCGCCAGGCTTTGCGTAAAGGCTTCCTCGATGCAACCGGTCTGGCAACCCGCCGACTTGTGAATCAGGCAGATGATCGCTTTAAGGAACTGATGCGCGAGTCGCTCGCCGGTCAGCGATTCGTGCAGCCAGACAATGCCCTGGCTCAGCTCGTACTCCATCAAGCGCCGCTGCACCCTCATCGCGTGGCGCGGGGCGTGAAGTACAGCCAGGCGAAACGGCCCAACCGCGATGCTCAGCGGGAAGGCCGCCTCGGTCGGCGGCCTGACTCCTGCATTCAGCCAGGAAGCGAGGTGTCGCTGTGATGTTCGCGACACTCCGGAGGAATCGGCAGCGATGGGCATGGAAAGCTCGAAATTCAGGTTGACCCATGTTACGGCCCGCGGGTAGGCGTTGAATGACGTGACTGCGCGTGCTCGCCCTATGACCTGTGCCCGGGAAGCGAGTCCTCGCTAGCGGGGTATACCGCGCCCCGAGGTCGACGGGCCCCAACCCGGGCTTACCCGGCCGACCCGCCTCCGTGGAAACTGAGAAGAGCCTCATGACCAAAGCCTGGGGCCGAGCGACGGGCGGCCGTGCCGAGGGTCCGCCGCGACCCGTCGGTCGGCCCTTTATCGGTGCGCAAGACTGGGTGGTTCAGACCGACTGCAGAGTCTTCGACATGCCGCCGGGCATCGACCCATCGTTCGAACTTTTCGCCGCCAAGTCTCTTCGTGCGCATGGCAATTGACGCTGGGCAACCTTGCCTGCATCGGCGCCATTCAACCGTTGTTCGCGCCTAAAGTAGTTCGTGTGCAGTGAAAGGCAAAAGGGACATCTCCATGATCAGTGCAAGGCAAGACGAAGTCCGCCACGCAGTGCGGGAGCAGTATCGACAGGTCGCAGAGAGTGAACAATGTGCATGCGGCCCTTCGTGCTGCGGGACCTCGGCGCCGGACAAGGTGTCGCAGGCACTCGGATACACCGACGATGAAACGGCAGCGGCTCCAGCGGGCGCCAATATGGGCCTGGGTTGCGGTAATCCTCAAGCCATCGCCAACCTTAAGCCGGGTGAAACGGTCCTCGACCTCGGCAGCGGCGGCGGATTCGATTGCTTTTTGGCTGCGAAGCAGGTCGGTGAAACCGGTCATGTGATCGGCGTCGACATGACCCCGGCAATGGTGTCGAAAGCCCGCGTCAATGCAGAGAGGGGTGGCTACCAGAACGTCGAATTTCGCCTCGGCGAAATCGAACACCTGCCGGTTGCCGATCACAGCGTCGACGTCATCATCTCCAACTGCGTGATCAATCTATCGCCCGACAAGGAGCGTGTGTTCGCCGACTGTTTTCGCGTCCTGAAGCCCGGAGGCCGCCTCGCGATCTCGGACGTTGTCGCCTTCGCTGAACTTCCAGCACACGTTCAGGAGGACATGGCGCTGCTTACCGGTTGCATGGCGGGAGCTGCACTGATCTCCGACCTGGAAGAGATGCTGAAGGAAGCTGGCTTCCAGCACATCCGCATACGTCCCAAAGAGGAGAGCAAGTCCTTCATCCGTGACTGGGCGCCTGGGATGCCGGTCACAGACTACGTTGTCGCAGCAACCATCGAAGCTACTAAGCCCGCGAGCTAGCGGCAGACGGTCACACCGGCTGGAGCGCTCAGTCGCCAGTCCGCGATGTTCGCGAGTTAGTGCTGATTGACGAGGAGCCTCGTCGAGCGCTCCCGAGTCTGGCTGAGCGCGTTTCCAACGCGGAGCACAGTGAGCTCCAGGCGGCAAGGTGGCGCGGCTGCCGCGGCACCCTTAACTGCAGTGCCCGGTCGCGCCGCACGCCGTGCAGAACTCGCAGCCGTCGCGCTTGATGACGGCCGCGGCACCGCAGCTGCCGCAGACCTTGCCCTTGATCGGTGCAGTCTCGTGCTCGATCACCTTGACGGCATCCGGCAACGCCAGGATGCCGGCAGACTGGATCGCGCGACCGTCGTCGTCGAGGATGCCGAGCACCTTGTAGCGGTGCAGCAGCAGCGTGGCGATGTACGCCACCGTGCTCGGGTACAGCGCCGAACGCTCTTCGCCGGGAACGGCCGCCCAGAACTCACCGTTCTGTTCGCCGAAGTTGAGCAGCTTCTTGAGCTTCAGGCCGATCCAGTTCGCGTCGACCACGCGCATGTCGAGCGAGATCAGCTTGCACAGGCCATCGAGCACCTTCGGGTATTCGCCGGCGAGCCAGATCGAGTACGGGCGCCGGCTGCCGTCAGGCAGGTGCAGCTCCTTTACGCCGAGCACGAAGTCGTCACCGGTGTTGGCGTTGGTGATGTCGACGGTCCAGCTCATCGTGCCGAGCGGTCCGGCCTTCGGCTCCTTCTTCGAGAACAGTGCATTAAGGACCGGAGTCGCGTGCGCGTCGATGTCCCTGAAGACGCCGAGCTGCTCACAGCGCCAGCGCACGATGTTGGCGAAAGCCGAGACCACGCCGTTCTGCCACAGCTTGTCGCCCGTCGGCGGCATCGGGATCGCGAAGCCCTGCTCGTCACGTGCCTTGCCGAGCGCGTCGAGCTTCATCTTGAGCCAGGCGCGGTCTTCGCTGCGCATGTCCATCGACAGCGCCTTCGCGATCGCGCCGAGGCCGCGCGGCTGCTCGGCGCCGTTGACCCAGACCTCGAAAGGCACCGCGGGATTGCCGACCTGGCCGATGAAGATGGCGAACGACTCCTTGCGCTCGGGAATCTCGACCATGTAGGTCCAGGCGAGGTTACCCTCGGCGAGATCCGGTCGCCCCGGCCACTTCAGGCTCGCCAGCGCGGGTTGAGGTGCCGAATCGAGGCGCACGCGGCGGTCCGGATCGTCCTTCAGGTCCTGTGGCGAGGCGTTATGCGAGGCCGCCGGCTCGCGGATGGCCTCCAGCACCGAACCGATGACGTTGTTCGGTCGATAGGTCGTGATGCCCTTGAGTCCCGCGCGCCACGCCGCGAGATACAGGCTCTTGAAGTCCTCGAACGGATAGTCCTCGGGGACGTTCACCGTCTTGCTGATGGCGGCGTCCACGTAGGGCTGCACCGCCGCGATCATCTGCATGTGATCACGCGCGCTCATTTCGAGCGCGCTGACGAAGGCCGGCGTCAACGTGCTTTCGTCGCCGCCCATGCGCTTGAAGAGTCGATAGGCGTAGTCCTCGACCACGTATTCCTGCTTGCTGCCATCGGGCATGCGCTTCTTGCGGATGTAGGTCCACGAGAAGGTGGGCTCGATGCCGCCCGAGGCGTTGCCCGCGAACGCGAGCGAAATCGTTCCGGTCGGCGCGATCGACAACAGGTGCGAGTTGCGCACGCCGTGCTTGCGGATCTCGGTCTTCAGTGCGTCCGGCAGGCGCGAAGCGCAGTGCGGCTCGGCGAGGAACTTGTCGGCATCGAAGAGCGGGAACGCACCTTTCTCCTTTGCGCCATCGATCGACGCCTCGTAGGCGGCGTCGCGCATCACCCGGCTGACGTCGGCCGCGAGCGCGCGCCCCGGTTCGCTGTCATAGCGCAACCCCAGCATCGTCAGTGTGTTGCCGAGCCCGGTGAAGCCGAGCCCGATGCGGCGCTTGTTGGCGGCTTCCTGCGCCTGCTCGGGCAGTGGCCACAGCGTCGCGTCGAGCACATTGTCGAGCGCGCGGATCGACACCCGTGTCACTTCGCGGAAACTGTCCCAGTCGAACGTCGCCTGTTCGCCGAACGGATCGATGACGAAGCGCGTGAGGTTGATCGATCCGAGGCAGCAGCAGCCGTACGGCGGTAATGGCTGTTCGCCGCAGTTGTGTGCATACAGGCCGTTCGCATCGAAGGCATGAAGACCAGGCACCTGCACGTCGTAGACGGGTTCGACGCCGTCCGGTTCGACCGACTCGACTTCGGTCCAGAATCGTTCGCGATTGGCGCTGCGGCGATAACCATCCATCAGCCGGCGGAGCCGCGCGAACTTGTCTGCGTCAGCGAAGCCGACCATATCGGCGAAACGCACGACGTTGTCGTTGGCTATGACCAGTTCGTGCTGCGGACGGACGTCGTACTCCTTCTGGCCGCCGTGACCGTCCGGCAGCAGTCGGCGATGCGCCGGTCGACGTTCCTCGTAAATGGTCGCGATGATTCCCAGCCGGGCAAGCATGCGCTGCGCGGCTTGAAGCGTCTGCAGATCGGACTGCGCAAGGCGAATGCTTATGCCCTTTTCCTGCGTGCCCTGAACCGAGCCATCCGTATCGAACAGTCCACGCAGGAACGCGCGGCAGAAGCCGGACGACGCACACTCAATTGCATCGGTAATCACCTTGGCGCCTGGGCGCATGCCGTAGCCCAGCGCCAGGTCGCGCAAAGCGGCTGACTTGTAGCGCCACTCGCTTCGGCCACTGACCTTGGACCAGCCTGCGTGGTCCGAGCGGCGACGCAGACCTGAGGCCGCTTGGTCCACTGCCGCCATCAGCGATCGTGGGCCGGTTGCACAGACCGTCCCGCCTGTCGCCTCGGCGGCCGCTGTGGACCAGACCGAGAGCACTGCGCCTTCTTCCTTCAGCGTGCCATCGCCTAGCAGGAAGCCGAGCAGGTACCCCTCGGCATCCGTACCGCGCCCCGGCCAGCCGGACAGGGCGCGATGGTTGTTCAGGACGATGCGGTCGCCGCGTTTCAGGCTCCCGGCAGCCTGCCAAACTGTCGTGCGCCGTTCGCGTGTCGAGTTCTCGACGCACAGAACCTGATGGTCCGCGGTCAATCGCAGTGAGAAGCCTTCCTTGGTAGTGAGCTGGACGAGCGGCTTCGTTCCGGTCTGGAAAAAGCCCTGAGGGCCGCTCGAGGTGCACTTCGCTGTCGACGACCAGTGCCTGTTCGGAGCCGAGCAATTGCATCACCCGGCGCGGACCGTCTACCGTCATCACCCAGGTGTCGCCGCTCACGCAGGGGTTGGTCGCCGCAATCGTCTCGCAGTACGACAGATTGTTGTCGCCGTTCACTCGGTCGATGAAGATCACGCCGGGCTCGGCGTGGCTGTAGGTCGACTGCATGATCTGGTCGAACAGGTCCCTGGCGCGTGCCTTGCGGTACGTCCACGACCCGTCGGCGCGCTGGAAACCGGATGCCTTGTCGAACGGCTCTGCGACGTGCCATAGCTCGACCTCGCCATCGCTGTCCACCGCCTGCATGAACGCGTCGGTCACCGCCACCGACATGTTGAAGTTCGCAAGCGAGCCGTCACGCTTGGCGTGGATGAAATCCTCGATGTCCGGATGGTCGCAGCGCATCATGCCCATCTGTGCGCCACGGCGCGCGCCGGCCGACTCGAGCGTCTCGCAGCTCTTGTCGAACACGCGCATGTACGAAATCGGGACCGCTGGCACGCGAATGCGTGCCATGCACCAGTGCACCCCTTGGCCGGATCGGCGAGAAGTCGTAGCCGACGCCGCCGCCACGGCGCATCGTCTCGGCCGCCTGGTTCAGTGCCAGGTAAATTGACGGCACGCCGTCACGGCGTCCGCTGATCGCGTCACCGACCGGCTGCACGAAGCAGTTGATCAGTGTCGCGGCAATACCGGTGCCGGCGGCGGAGTTGACGCGACCGCCCGGAATGAAGCCGTCGACCATCGCCTCGTAAAAGCGCTTCTCCCAGAGCTCTCGAACTTCGGGCTTTTCGACCTGCGCGAGCCCGCGGGCGACGCGCCGGCGCACCTCGTCGACGCTGCTTTCCTCGCCCTTCGCGTACTTCTCGAGGAGAACGTCGATCGAGATCGGCTGCTCGTCGAGCAGTGCCTGCGCCTTGTCCAGTTTCATCGTTGCCTCGGGTTGACCACTTCACGCGCATCGCGATGCCTCGCGACGCCGCGGTGAAGCGAAACGAAATTATAGGGATCCGACTTCGGTGCGCCCGCCGTTGGACATGTGCCAAAAGGGGTATTTGTTAAGCAAAGTCGAGAGCCGCTCATATAAACGGAGGCTATAAAATCTTCGGTCCATATTACGGAGGTCCGCATGAACCTGCAGCAGTTCCGCTTCCTGCGCGAGGCGGCGCGCCACAAGTTCAGCCTGACCGACGCCGCGCGGGCGCTGCACACCTCGCAGCCCGGTATCTCCAAGGCCATGATCGACCTGGAACAGGAACTTGGCGTGCCGATCCTGGCGCGGCATGGCAAGCGCGTAAAGGGACTGACCGCGCCCGGCCAGGTCGTGCTCGACGCAGCGGAGCGCATCATGCTGGAGGTCGATAACCTCAAGAAGCTGGCGCGGGACTATGCCGGCAGCCCCGAGGGTACGCTGCGCGTCGCCACGACGCACACGCAGGCGCGGTATGTGCTGCCGCAGGTGATCCAGCAGTTCGCGCAGAAGTTCCCGCAGGTGCGGCTGAAACTGCTGCAGGCGAACCCGCCACAGATCGCTTCGATGCTGGTCCACGGCCAGGCGGATATCGGCGTCGCGACCGAGTCACTGGCCGACGCCCCCGGCCTGCTCTCGATCCCAGTTTACGACTGGCAGCATGTGGCGGCCGTGAAGCCGGAGCATCCGCTGGCAAAGTTCGCGACAACTCCCGGCAAGCTGACGCTGAAGGACCTCGCACGAAACCCGATCGTGACCTATGAGCACCAGTTCGCCGGCCGCGGCAAGATCGACGACGCGTTTGCCGCGGCGGGTATCGAACCGTCGATCGTGCTCGAGGCGATCGACGCCGACGTGATCAAGACCTACGTGCAGATCGGCATGGGCGTGGGCATCCTCGCCGGAGTGGCGGCCGATGCGCGCCGCGACGGCCTCGTCTTCCTGCCCTGCGGCCACCTGTTCGGCCGCAACGTCACGCGCCTGGCGGTGAAGGAGGGCACGTACCTGCGCGGCTTCGTCTACTCCTTCGTCGAGATGCTGGTGCCGGGCTGGGACAAGCGCCGCATCGAGGAGGCCTTCCGCGCCGTAACGTCCCGGCCTACACTGGCGACAACCTGATCTGGAGGCAACCATGGCCACGACCCCCGCCCCGGTTCCGATCCACGGATTGCATCACTTCGCCTACCGCTGCAAGGATGCCGAAGAGACGCGCCACTTCTACGAAGATGTGCTGGGACTGCCGCTGTTCCACATCATCCAGAGCGACCATGTGCCGTCGACCGGCGAGTACTGCCCGTACACGCACATCTTCTTTCGCATGACCGACGGCTCGTGCATCGCGTTCTTCGACCTCGGCGACGACGTCGCCTGCGAGCCGTCGCCGAACACGCCGTCGTGGGTCAATCACGTGGCGTTTCGCGTCGACAGCGTCGCGGCGCTGGAGCAGGTCAAGGCGCGGCTCGAGGAAGCTGGCGTCGAAGTCGTCGGCGTCACCGATCACCACATCTTCAAGTCGATCTATTTCTTCGATCCGAACGGCATCCGTATCGAGCTGTCAGCGCAGCTGGCGTCCGAGATGCAGATGCTTGAAGAGAGCAAGACCGCGCACTCCCGCCTCGACGAGTGGACCCGGCGCAAGAACGTGTGGCGGCGCGAGCGCGCCGCCGGTGCCGCCCCCGCCGTGCTCAAGCCGCAACAGAACGATCGCCCCGAGGTCGCGGCGCGCGCGGCCGAGCGGCGCTAGCGCGTGCGGGTCGCGATTGTCGGCGCCGGCTCGATCGGCGCTGTTCTCGGCGCGCGCCTGGCGGCATCCGGCCACGAGGTCGTCCTCGTCGCGCGCGGCACGCACCTTGCCACGATCAATCGCGACGGGCTGAGGCTCGTTGATCACGTCGGCTCCGCCAGCGGCGTCTATCGCCTGCCGGCAAGCGAGGATCCGTCGCGCTTCGGCGTTCAGGACCTCGTCATCATCGGACTGAAGGCGCATGCGATCGGCGCGATGCTGCCGAGACTGTCGACGCTGGTCGGGGCGCGCACGACGGTCGTGCCGGCGATCAACGGCCTGCCATGGTGGTATTTCCATGCGGAGGGCAGCGCACTGGCCGGCACGGCGCTGCGCACGCTCGATCCGGCCGGAACGATGTTCGACGCGCTCGATCCCGCTCGCATCCTCGGCTGCGTCGTGCACATCGCCGCCGAAGTACGGTCTCCCGGTGAGGTGCATTACACCGGCGGGAAACGCCTGATCCTTGGGGAGCCTGACCGAACGATGTCGCAGCGTCTTGCCGAAGTCGGCGACGCGCTCGATGCCGCCGGCTTTGCCACGGAACGGTCGCGTGACATCCGACTCGACGTCTGGATCAAGTTGCTCGGCAACCTGTCCTTCAATCCGGTGGCCGCACTGACCGGATACCTGATGAACCAGATCGTCACCGACGAGGAATTGCTCGGCGTGATCCGCGCAATCATGCTCGAAGGCATGGAGGTGTCGAAGCATTACGGCTATGTGATGCCGATGACACC
>CAVQID010000049.1:0-17529 GCA_963712485.1 uncultured beta proteobacterium | reverse complement strand
AAACCCAGCGCGGCTGCGCTTGCCATCGGCGCCTGTTTGCTTCCGTGCCCTAGCCGCGGGCCGGGGCTACCGCCGGCTGCCGCACTTGGACAGCATCGGCTCGACTTTCGGATCGCGTCCGCGGAACGCGCGGAAGGCGGCTCCGGGCTCCAGCGTGTTGCCGGCCGCGTAGACATAACGCTGCAGCCGTTCGGCGACGGCGGGGTCGAACGGATTGCCCGCTTCCAGAAAGGCATCATAGCCGTCGGCATCGAGCACTTCGGCCCACATGTAGACGTAGTAGCCGGCGGCATAGCCGGAACTCGCGAACAGGTGCAGGAAGTGCGGCAGGCGATGACGCATGACGATCTCGCGCGGCATGCCGATGCGCGCGAGTTCCTGTCGCTCGAAAGTCGCGATGTCGACGCCCTCGGGCGCCACCTGCGAGTGCAGCGCCATGTCGACCAGCGCGCAGGCGGTGTACTCGACCGTCTCGAAGCCCTGATTGAAGTGCCGCGCCTGATCCAGCCGCTCGATCAGGTCGTCCGGCATCGGCGCGCCGGTTTCAAAATGACGCGCGTGCCGCCGCAGGATTTCGGGTTGCCGAGCAGCCAGTTCTCGAAGATCTGCGATGGCAGTTCGACGAAGTCGCGCAGCACCTGGGTGCCTGACAGGCTTTCAAAAGTGACCTGCGAAAGCAGCCCGTGCAGGCCATGACCGAACTCGTGGAACAGCGTCAGCGCATCGTCGAGGGACAGCAGGGTCGGCTCCCCCGGCGCACCCTTGGCGAAGTTGTTGTTGTTGACGATGATGGGCAGCACGTCACCGGCGATGCGCGATTGCAGGCGATATGAGCTCATCCACGCACCGCCCCGCTTAGTTGGCCGGGCGAAGTTGTCGTGCAAAAAGACGCCGACGAGCCGCTCATCGCGATCGCGTACTTCGTACACCTTGACGTCCGGGTGATAGGCGCTGACCGCGGGCTGCAGTACAAAGTGCAGGCCGAAGAGCCGCTGCGCACAGTCGAAGGCGGCTTCGACCACGCGCGGCAGCGGGAAGTACGGTTTCACGACCGCGTCATCGACTGCATAACGGACCTGGCGCACCTTTTCCGCGTAATAGCGCCAGTCCCACGGCTCGATCGCCGCCGACTCGCCGCGCGACGCGGCCAGCGCCGCGAGCGCATCGCGCTCTGCGGCCGCGCGCCGCTTTGCCGGAGTCCAGACCTGTTCGAGCAGCCGCGCGACAGCCGCGGGAGTCCCCGCCATCCGATCCACCAGCGCGTACTCGGCATAGGTCGGATAACCCATCAGGCGGGCCTGCTCGTGCCGCAGCCTGAGAGACCGCGCGCAATCGGGCGGTTGTCGTGCTCGCCCTCGTGCTCGCCACGCGATGTCCACGCCTTGAAGGCCTGCTCGCGCAGGTCACGACGGTCCGAATAAGTCAGGAACGGCACGACCAGCGAGCGACTCAGCGTGATCGCGCAGCCATCCGACCGGCCGCGCTGCTGCGCTGCCTCGCGGGCGGCCGCTCGCACGAATGACGGCAGTCCCGCGAGATCGTGTCGGTCGCTCAGCGAGAGCGTCCAACTCGACTCGTCGTGCAGCACGTTCTGCGAAAACGCCGTCTGCAACTGCGCCAGGCGTTCGACGATGACCGCAAGGCGCTGCCTTGTCGGCGCCGGACAGCCGCGCACCGGCGAGCACGAAGTCCAGATGCACCCGCTCGAGCAGCCGCAGCGACTCCGGCGCGAGGCCCATCGATTCGCGGCGCGCGTGCAGCGCCTCGACGCGCTCGAACAGGGCTCCGTTCAGGTAGATCCCACTGTGGTGCGCAGCCAGCCGCGGCGCCATCGACCGTTCGACCGCCTGAAGTTCGGCCGATGTCTCCGAGCTGCACAGATTGTGGAACAGCTGGCTGACGCGCGCGAGCAGGCGTCCGCTCGCATCGAACGGCGCGATCGTGTTGTCGAAGGTCGGCGCGTCGGTCTGTGCGGCGATTCGGTCGATCTCGGCAGCATGCTGCACCAGCGCGACCTCGAAGGCGGGCGCAAAGTGTCCAGCGCGGACCTCCGGTAAACGGAGGGAGGCCGTAGGGAGTTTTCCACTCGTCAAGCAGGGGATTGTCGTTGGTCATCGGTGCACTTTCGAAGGACCCGCAACAATACCGAACGTCTGCAGCGGTGCGATCCCCGGCAACCCCGCGATTTCGGCATTTCAATGGACGGGTTGAGCGTGCATTGACCGCGCGCCGCCGCGACCGATGAACGGCGCGACACATCGCGCCATACGGGGCCGCGCATTATCGTCGCCGACGTAAGGCGGGCCACGCCGTTACGCGGCGTTTCAGTTTGTAAAGTTGCTAGGGTCGTCGCCGATTCAGCGTTCAGATGCCGGCCATCGGAACGAGGGGGAGTCGACGATGCCATCCAACGTGACACGCACCGCCCGGACCATACTGCTGGCCTGTGCGATCGGGCTCGGTGCCGCCTGCGGTGGCGGCGGTTCGTCACCCGGGCCTGCAACGGTCCCAACCCCCGCACCGGCTCCCGGACCGGGGCCGAGTCCCGAGTCCGCGGCGCCGCCCACTGCCGATGAAGCGGCCCGCTTCCTGATGCAATCGACCTTTGGTCCCAGCGACACCGAGATTGCGCGCGTGCAGTCACTCGGCTTCAGCGGCTGGATCGACGAGCAGTTCGCAACCGCTCCGGTCAAGCACTTGCCCTACGTGCAGGCCAATTACAGCCTGCTGTTGTTCGGCGGCAACTTCGCCTTCATGCAGGACTCGTTCTGGCAGCAGGCGATTCCGGCGTCCGGACCAGCTGCGCCAGCGCGTGAAGTTCGCGCTGTCGGAAATCCTCGTCGTCTCGCTGAGACGGCACCATCGCCACGGCTTCCGACGGCCTCGCCAATTACGTCGACCTGCTCGGCGAGCACGCCTTCGGCAACTTCCGCACGCTGCTCGAGGCGGTCGCGACCAGCCCGATGATGGGCATCTACCTTTCGCACCTGCGCAACCAGAAAGACGACCCGGTCACCGGTCGCGTTCCCGACGAGAACTACGCGCGCGAGGTGATGCAGCTCTTCACCATCGGCCTCATCGAGCTCAACCTCGACGGCACGCCGAAGCTCGATGCAACGGCCAGCCGATCGAGACCTACACCAATGACGACATCACCGGTCTGGCGCGCGTGTTCACCGGCTAGAGCTGGGCCGCGCAGGACACGTCGAACGCCAGTTTCAACGGCGGCGGCACGGCCTACGCGGACCGCATCCTGCGGCCGATGCAGCCGTATCCGCAGTTCCATCGAAGCCGCGAACGAAGAGCTTTCCTCGGCGTGACCATCCCGGCCAACACGCGGCGCAGGCGAGCCTGACGATCGCGCTCGACACACTGTTCAACCACCCGAACCTGGCCCGTTCATCGGCAAGCAGCTGATCCAGCGCCTGGTCACGAGCAATCCGTCGCCGGCCTACGTCGGCCGCGTGGCGGCGGCCTTCGCCGACAACGGCGCCGGCGTGCGCGGCGACCTGAAGGCCGTGGTGGCGTGCCATCCTGCTCGACGACGAGGCGCGCACGCAGCGCCGGCCTCGCGGATCACGCAGTTCGGCAAGCTGCGCGAGCCCGTGCTGCGGCTCGTCGCAGTGGGCGCGCACCTTCGGCGCGACCTCGGCCTCGCGGCAACTGGCTGATCCGCAATCTCCGACAGTCCGGCGACGTCGCTGGGCCAGAGCCGCTGCGCTCGCCGTCGGTGTTCAACTTCTTCCGGCCCGGCTATGTGCCGCCCAACACGGCGATCGCCGCCGCCGGCCTGGTGGCGCCGGAATTCCAGATCACCGACGAAACCTCCGTCGCCGGCTACATCAACTTCATGCAGGCCGCGATCAGCAGCGGGGTCGGCGTCAGCCGCGAAGTGCGCGCCGCCTATGCCGGCGAGCTCGCGGTGGCCGACAACGCCGACGCGCTGATCGACCGCGTCAACCGCTGCTTGATGGCCGGCACGCTGGGCGACGCAGCAGCGGCAGGAGATCCGCGATGCGGTCAACGCGATCGCCGTGACGGCACCCAACGGGCGCAGCCAATCGCGTCCACACCGCAGTGCTGCTGACGATGGCGCTCGCCCGAATACCTGGTGCAGAAGTAGGAGACACGCGATGACGACCCTGAACGCTTCCCGCCGCGTCTTTCTCCGCCAGCGCCTCCGCGCCTCTCGATCGCCGGCACCGCCGCGCCGTTGGCGCTCAACCTCGCCGCCGATCGGCGCGGCCTCCGCGTCAACGGCAGCGACTACAAGGCGCTGGTGTGCGTCTTCCTGTACGGCGGCAACGACTACGCACAACACCGTCGTCCCCTACGACGCGACCGGCTACGCGACCTACGCCGGCGTGCGCGGCGCCGCTCGCCTGGACGCAGCGCTGCAGCTGACGCCGCTCGGTGCCGACCACGCCGCTGCCCGGCGGCAAGCAGGTCGCGCTGCCGGCCGAACTGGCGCCGCTGGCGACGCATCTTCGACGCAGGGCAAGTGCGCCGTCGTCGCCAACGTCGGCCCGCTGGTCGTGCCGACCGACCGCACCAGTATCAACGCCAAGTCGGTACCGCTGCCGCCGAAGCTGTTCTCGCACAACGACCAGCAGTCGGTGTGGCAGGCCACCGTGCCCGAGGGCGCCAAGTTCGGCTGGGGCGGCCGCATCGGCGACCTGCTCGCGAGCCAGAACACGGCACCAGATCTTCACCTGCAACTCGGTGACCGGCAGCGCGGTGTTCCTCTCGGGCCAGACGGTGCAGCCGTTCCAGATCGACCCGGCGCAGGGCTCGATCGCGTTCGGCGCACTGAACGCCAACTCGCTGTACGGCTCGGCCGCTGGCGCCGCCGCGCTGCGCAACGCGCTGACCCGTCCACGCGCTCACCTGTTCGAAAACGACCTGCGCAACGTGAACCAGCGCTCGATCGACTCGAACACTGCGCTCGCCGCGGCACTCGCCGCGGCGCCGGCGCTGTCCACGCCCTTCCCCACCAGCAACACGCTCGCCGCGCAGCTGGCGATGGTGGCGAAGATCGTCAGCGTCAGCGCTGAACTCGGCGCGAAGCGGCAGGTATTCATGGTCTCGCTCGGCGGCTTCGACACGCACTCGAGCCAGGACACGACCCATCCTGCGCTGCTGACGCAGCTCGCCGGCGCAATCGATGCCTTCCAGAAGTCGATGATCGAGCTGAACGTATCGCAGAAAGTGACATTGTTCACCGCGTCGGACTTCGGTCGCACACTGACCGTCAACGGCGACGGCACCGACCACGGTTGGGGCGGGCATCACTTCGTCGTCGGTGGCGCCGTCAAGGGCAAGCAGGTCGTCGGCAGCTATCCCGACCTGACGTTGAATGGGCCCACCGATGCCGGCAACGGCCGCCTAATTCCGACGACATCGGTCGAGCAGTACGCGGCCACGCTGGCCACGTGGATGGGTGTCGGCGCGGCCGACCTCCCGCTGATCCTGCCCAACATCGTGAACTTCCCGACAAGCGATCTCGGCTTCATGGCCTGAGTGGCGCAACGATGCAGTAGCCGGGCGCTATGCTGCGCGCTCCGCTGGTTCTCCGAAGCCGCCAATGAGCACGCCCGCACCGCTGAACTCGCCCAACGAATCGCTGGTCACCACCACGCACATCGTCTACGCCTTGCACACTCTTGGGCTGGTCATCGGTGCATTCGGGACAGCGACCGTGATCGGTACCTTCCTGTTCGGCTGGCCGTCGATCATCGCCGTCATCATCAATTACGTGAAGCGCGGCGACGTGCGCGGGACCTGGCTCGATTCCCACTTCTCTTGGCAGATCCGCACCTTCTGGTGGGCACTGCTGTGGGCCGTGATCATCGGCATCGTCGGCGCGGTGTTTGCGGTGGTCCTGGTCGGCTTTGCGATCTGGATCATCGGCTTCTTCCTGCTCGGCATCTGGGCCATCTACCGCATCGCGCGCGGCTGGCTGCGCCTGAAGGATCGCCAGCCGATGCCGGCAACGCCCTGACGCTGGCAGCGCGAGACCGAGCGAACGCCGCTGCGCGTCGCTCACCGGATCGTGATCTGCTCGGCCGGGCTGCGCATCATGGCCGCATCGGCCGGGCAACCGAACGCGTTGGCAAACCCCGCGAAGTTCGCAAGCGGGCCCAGAACGCGGTAGCGGTTCGGCGAATGCTGGCCCGTGCGCAGTTGCTGGAGCAGCGCCTCGGTGCGGTACTGCGTGCGCCAGATCGTGCGCGCCCGGTCCGGAGGAATGGGAGTCGCCTTCTTCCATACGCCATTGACGTACTCGTCGAAATCGGAACAGGCTTCCGCAGGCTTGCCGAGGCCGTTCACATCGAGGGTTGGCGCTGCTGCCGCAGTGAGAGGCGCGAGCGCCACCAGAAACAGCGAGCGCAGCATGGGTTCCTCCGCTGGAAATTGTGGCGCGCAGCATAGCCGCGCGTCGCGCCGGCGCGGTCGCGGCGTTGCACGATTGAGCGCTGCATGGCGCGGTGCTACGCTCGCCGCCACTCTGAAATCCCGCTTCCCGCGGACACCCGCCGAACGCTCCCAAAAGGGGCTTTCCGGCTGCTCGGCAACGGGGAACCCCACCCGACTGCCGCGCTCCCAAGAACACGATTTTTGGCAGGAGTATTGATGAACGCCCCCCTTTCCGATGCCGTCCGCCGCGCACTGGCGGAGGTCACTCTCGACGACAAATGGACGCTTGACCGCGGCCGCGCCTACATGAGCGGCACGCAGGCACTGATCCGCCTGGCAATGCTGCAACGGCAGCGCGACGAACTTGCCGGACTCAATACCGCCGGCTTCATCAGCGGCTACCGTGGATCCCCGCTGGGCGGTGTCGACCAGACGGCCTGGAAGGCGAAGAAGCACCTGGAACGCCATCACGTGCGTTTCCAGCCGGGTCTCAATGAAGATCTTGCCGCCACCAGCGTGTGGGGCACGCAGCAGGTCAACATGTTCGAGGGCGCCAAGTACGACGGCGTCTTTGCGATGTGGTACGGCAAGGGTCCCGGTGTGGACCGTTGCGGCGACGTGTTCAAGCACGCTAACGCCGCCGGCACCAGCCGGCACGGCGGTGTGCTGGCGCTTGCGGGAGACGATCACGGCGCAAAGTCGTCGACGCTGCCGCACCAGTCCGACCACATCTTCAAGGCCTGCATGATTCCGGTTCTGTTCCCGGCGACCGTGCAGGAGTATCTGGACCTGGGACTGCACGGATTTGCGATGAGCCGGTACGCCGGCGTCTGGGTCGGTATGAAGACGGTGACCGAGGTGGTGGAAGCCTCGGCGTCGGTCGTCGTCGACCCGCAACGGCTCGACATCCGCATTCCGGAGGACTTCGTGATGCCTGCAGGCGGACTCAATGTCCGTTGGCCGGATGGCGCCCTCGAAATGGAAGCGCGCCTGCTCGACTACAAGCTCTACGCGGCGCTGGCGTACTGTCGCGCGAACAAGCTCAACCACACGGTCATCGACTCGCCGCACGCGCGCTTCGGCATAGTCGCCAGCGGCAAGGCGTATCTCGACACCCGCCAGGCCTTGTCCGACCTGGGCCTCGACGAGCAGACCTGCAAGGACATCGGCATCCGGCTCTTCAAGTGCGGCATGGTGTGGCCGCTCGAGCCGCAAACGATCGGCACCTTCGCCGAAGGGCTCGAGGAAATCCTCGTCGTCGAGGAAAAGCGCCAGCTCATCGAGTACCAGGTGAAGGAGGAACTCTTCAACTGGATCGGCAAGGGCAAGCGCATTCCGCGCGTGATCGGCAAGTTCGACGAAAAGGACGGTGGTGAGTGGTCTGTTCCGCAGGGCAACTGGATCCTGCCTGCGCACTACGAATTTTCGCCCGCCATCGTCGCCAAGGCGATCGCGCAGCGCATCGGCAAGCTCGAGCTGCCGGCCGACATCCGCGCACGTATGCAGTCGCGGCTCGCGATCATCGCAGCGAAGGAAAAGGCGCTCGCGCGGCCGCGGGTCGTCACCGAGCGCAAGCCGTGGTTCTGCTCGGGCTGCCCGCATAACACCTCGACCAACGTGCCGGAAGGATCGCGCGCAGTGGCCGGTATCGGCTGCCACTACATGGCCATCTGGATGGACCGGAACACGTCCACCTATACGCAGATGGGCGGCGAAGGCGTGCCCTGGATCGGCCAGGCGCCATTTACGAACGAGAAGCACATCTTCGCCAACCTCGGCGATGGCACCTACTTCCATTCGGGATCACTCGCCGTGCGTGCGGCAGTCGCGGCCAACGTACCCATTACCTACAAGATCCTGTTCAACGACGCGGTGGCAATGACGGGCGGACAGCCCACGGACGGCCAGATCACCGCACCGCAGATCACGCAGCAGATGTACGCCGAAGGCGTGCGCAGGATCGTCATCGTCACCGACGATCCGGCCAAGTACGACGCCACCAGTGAACTTGACCACAGCGCGGTCAACGCCCACGGCGCGACCGGCGACGCGTGGAAGCTCGCGCCGGGCGTCAGCGTGCAGCACCGCGACGAGCTTGATGGCGTGCAGCGCGTCCTGCGCGAGCACCCCGGCGTGTCGGTGCTGATCTACGACCAGACGTGTGCGTCGGAAAAGCGTCGTCGCCGCAAGAAGAACACGGCGGAGAAGACGTTCTTCCCGGATCCGGCACGACGCGTCGTCATCAACGACCTGGTCTGCGAGGGCTGCGGCGACTGCAGCGTGAAGTCGAACTGCCTGTCGGTGGAGCCGCTTGAAACGGAGTTCGGCCGCAAGCGCACGATCAACCAGTCGAGCTGCAACAAGGATTACTCCTGCCTCAACGGTTTCTGCCCGAGCTTCGTGACGGTCGAGGGCGGCAAGCTGCGCAAGGGCAAGGCGTCGACGACCGGAACGACGCCGGAACTACCACTTCCCGTGGTGCCGCCGATGAAGTCGCGCGGCACCTACGGCGTGGTCGTCACCGGTGTGGGCGGCACGGGCGTCGTGACGATCGGCCAGCTGCTGGGCATGGCCGCGCATATCGAGGGGCGCGGGGTGTCGGTGCTCGACATGGCCGGCCTGGCGCAGAAGGGTGGCGCGGTGTTTTCGCACGTGCAGATCGCCCCGACGCCGGCAGATCTTTATGCGACGCGGATCGCGATGGGGGACGCCGATGTGATGCTCGGCTGCGACCTGATCGTCACCACCAGCAACGAAGCGCTGTCGAAGATCCAGGTGGGCAAGACCAGGGCCGTCGTGAATACCTCGGAGTCACCGACCGCCGACTTCGTGAGCAACCCGGACTGGCAGTACGGCGGCGGCGGTCTCGCGCAGCAGCTGCGCGATGCGGTCGGCTCCGATGCCGACTGCACCTTTGTCGACGCCAGCGGACTGGCCACCGCGCTGATGGGCGATGCCATTTATACCAACCCGTTCATGCTCGGCTACGCCTGGCAGATGGGCTGGATCCCGCTGGCATACGAGGCACTGGTGCGCGCGATCCAACTGAACGGTGTCGCGGTCGAGACCAACCTCAAGGCATTCGAATGGGGTCGGTATGCCGCGCACGACATCGAGGCGGTGCGCCGCATCGCGTTTCCCGATGCCGCGAACAACGTCGTCGAACTGAAGCGGTTTTCCTCATCGCTCGAGGACATCGTCGCGCGGCGCGTGGAATTTCTCGCCGGTTACCAGAACGCGGCTTACGCAAGACGTTATGCCGAAATGGTCGAGCGGGTTCGGCGTGTCGAATCCGACCGCCTGCAGTCGACGAAGCTGGCGGAGGGGGTCGCGCGCAGCTACTTCAAGCTGCTTGCGTACAAGGACGAGTACGAGGTCGCGCGGCTGCATGCCGATCCGGCTTTCCGCGCGCGGATTGCCAGCCAGTTCGACGGCGACTACAAACTGAATTTCCACTTGGCGCCGCCGCTGCTGGCACGGCCGGACCCGGCGACGGGCCACATCCGCAAGATGCGTTTCGGCGCCTGGATGATGCCGGTGTTCACGCTGCTCGCGCGATTGAAGTTCCTGCGTGGCACCGCGCTGGATGTATTCGGACATACGCAGGAGCGCCGCACCGAACGGGCGCTGATTGCCGAGTACGAGGTGCTGGTGGACGAACTGCTGACGCGCCTGAGCGCCGACAACCACCCAGTCGCGCTGCAGCTGGCGAGCCTGCCGGACGAGATGCGCGGCTACGGTCACATCAAGGCGGCCAATGTGGCCAGCGCGCGCGCCAAGTGGTCGGCACTGCTGGCCCGACTGCGCGGGCAGACGAACGCGCAGGTCATACGGATGCCGCAAAGGGCTGCGTAATCTCAACAGTTGAGCGATTCGCCGGCAGCCGGCGCATATTTTTACCGGGTAGAAATCCTGCATCAAGGTCTGATGGCATTTCGATAGCGCTCGAGGACGCAGGCTCATAACGTTGCTCGCAGGGAGGAGGACCCATGCGAGACAACGACTGCCCGTCGTCGGCAGGCCTCGACGACGGAACGACGGATCCGGCGCGCCTGGCCGGGCAGCTCACCGCCTTGGCACGCGAGGCGCGCCTGCTCGAGTTTGGATTGCAGGGCACGAGCGAGGACGGCAGCAGGATCGCCTCCGATCTCGAACTGGCGCTCGAAGGCGCGATGGACGCCGAATCGCCGGACGAAGTCGGGCAGGCGTGTGCAACGCTGGAGGCCGTGCTCAGCGAGATCCTGAAACGCGGCATGCAACTTTCGACCGAGATGACCGAGATGGAAATCGCCGGTGTGCACGGCCCGCTACGCATGCCAGTGCTGACGGCCGTTCTCACGGCCGACGCCTGATTACGGCCCGATACGTTCCTGCTGAATCGGCGCCGCCGGCGGCTCCTCGCCGGGCAGGTGCGCCAGCACGCTGTCCCAGACTTCGTCGTTGGTGTCGACGAAACGCAATCGCACCGGGATCCAGTCGAGCTCGGGTGCCATCCAGAATTCCACTCCGCGGTTCGACTCCGGGGTCTTCGGCCGGATGATCTTCAGCGTCTGGATCACTTTCCCATGGATCGTGATCGGCTCGAAACCGTCAACTGCGAAGGTGTAGCTTTCGATCTTGCGACGCGCGATCTGGAAGGTGATCAGTGAGCCGGGAGTGAAGCGCCACGGATAAGTCTGCGCAAGCAATGGCAGATGAAACTGCAGCGACAACGGATCCTGGGTGCCGTCATCGAAAGTCACCGGTTCACCAGCACCACGGCCGGTGAAGCGCACGATGCGGGTGGACCAGTCGAACTCGACCGACAACTCGCGGTTGGCGATCTCGATGCGCTCCAGATACTTCCCCGGCGCGATTCCGAACGGCCGCAGTTCGCCGGTGGACTTCAAGTCGAGCAGCCCCGGCGGATCGACGGTGCGCAGCCAGAGCTCGTAACGGCCCTGCTCGAGATCGATCGACCAGTCGACATAAGTCATCGCCTCGATGCCGCGCAGGCGGGTGTACGTCGTGATGTAGGCAATCCGGCCCTTCGTGGGCAGGTCTTCGACCCCCGGCGGCAGCTTTGACGGCGGGGCTTCGGGAGCGGTCACCAACGGCGGCGGCGGTTCGGGCTCAGGCGCCACCGGCGGTGGCGCAGGCGGTTCAGGCGCAGGCGGTTCAGGGGGCGCAGGCGCGACCGCAGCCGGCGCAGGTGTTGCGGCAACGGTCGGGGTCCGTGGCGTGGGTTTCTTTGCAGGCGAAGCCGGCGTGGGCGCCGGCGCGGTCGCAGGGGCTGCGGCCGGAGCGGGCGGCTTCAGCAGCGCTATCGACAGCGTGGTCTGGGTCGGCGCCTCCGGTGTCGCGAGCGCCAGCTCACGCCGCACACCGATGATCGCCAGCGCGTGCATCAGCAGCACGACCGTGAGAACGAATGCGCCGCGCCGCACGCGGTGCCGTCGCCAGTCGTCTCGTATTCCTCGCAGTGCCATCGGGTTCGTTGCAGCGCGCGACAGGGTCGTGCACCGATCGCCCGCTCAACGCAGGCCTCACCGCTAAGATACCGGCTTCCTCCTTTCTGCAAATTCCGACTCGATCCGATGAAGCTCGCCACCTTGAAGGATGGCTCGCGCGACGGGCAGTTGGTCGTGGTCTCCCGCGACCTGACGATGGCCCATCATGCCGTCGGGATTGCCAGTCGATTGCAGAATGCACTCGACGACTGGGCCTTCATCGCCCCGCAGCTCGATGACCTTTATCAGACGGTGAACGAGGGGCGTGCCCGCCACGCCTTTGTGTTCGATCCGCACATGGCGATGGCACCGCTGCCGCGCGCCTACCAGTGGGCCGACGGCTCCGCCTATGTCAATCACGTCGAACTCGTGCGCAAGGCGCGGGGTGCAGAGATGCCGCCGTCCTTCTGGACCGATCCGCTGATGTACCAGGGTGGCTCGGACGATCTGCTGGGCGCCCATGACCCGATCATCTGTCCGAGCGAGGAGTTCGGCATCGACTTCGAGGCGGAAGTCGCGGTCGTGACCGGCGACGTGCGTATCGGCGCGACGCCGGAGCAGGCGACCGGTGCGATCCGCCTGCTGATGCTGGTGAACGACGTGAGCCTGCGCAACCTGATACCGGCCGAACTGGCCAAGGGCTTCGGTTTCTTCCAGAGCAAGCCCGCTACTGCGTTTGCACCGGTCGCGGTGACGCCCGACGAACTCGGCGTTGCATGGCGCGACGCCCGGGTACATCGCCCGCTGGTCGTGCACTGGAACGGCAACAAGGTCGGCGAGCCGAATGCCGGCGACGACATGACGTTCAGTTTCGGGCAACTCATCGCGCACGTCGCACGCACCCGCAACCTGTGTGCGGGATCGATCATCGGCTCGGGCACGGTGTCCAATCTCGACCGCAGCCGTGGCTACTGCTGCATTGCTGAGAAGCGCAGCCTGGAGATGATCGAGTCAGGCACCGCGGTGACGCCGTTCATGAAGTACGGCGATCGCGTGCGCATCGAGATGTTTGATCCGCAGGGACAGTCGATCTTCGGGGCGATTGACCAGCAGGTTGCTGCCCTACCCCGTCGCTGATGCGGCGCTAATCACGCCGGAACCAAGGAGCTGTCATGGCCAGCAAGCCCTCGGATGGGTCGCCGTTTTCGGCGATGGGAGAGACTTTCGAGCTGATGCAGAAGTTGTGGGGTGGCATTGGCATGCCGACGCCGGGAAATCTTGCATCGCTGACGAACATGCCGCAGCAGCTGCCCAGCATGCTTGCACCGACGATCGATGTCGGCGAGCTCGACAAGCGCATCGCTGATCTGCGTGCCGTCGAAAAGTGGCTGGAACTGAACGCCAGCATGCTGCGCACGACGATTCAGACGCTCGAGGTGCAACGGGCGACGATCGCGACGCTCAAGGGCATCTCCGGCGCCATGCTGGCGCCGATGATGGCGTCGCAATCGCCATCCCGCAGCGCGTTGCCGCCGGTGACGCCGGAAGTCCGCGCCGGGCTGGCCACCAGCGCCGCGCAACCGCTGCCCGAGCCGACGCCACCCGCGGAAAGGCCGGCGCGCAAGCAGCGCTCCGCGGCTCACCAGGCGCCGTCACTCGCCGATGACGCACTGAATCCGGCGGCGTGGTGGCATACGCTGCAGGACCAGTTTTCCAGGATCGCGTCGGTCGCCGGCGAACCCGCGCGCGCCGAGGAAAAGCCGGCAAAGGCGCGCACCAAGCGCCGCCGCAAGTCCTAGTGGCCTGTAACAATCGATTCGGGAGTGAAAGGTGCGCCCGCGCGAGCCGAGTGCGCGAAGCGAGCCGCGTCGAATAGCCGTCGCATATTCGCAAGGCGAGCGACAAAGCAATCGGCCGCGCCGGCGCGCAGCAAGGCACTTCGGAAATGGCTGTTAGAGGCCACTAGGCCTGCGGGGCCAGGCGTTTGCCCGGCAGCGCGTCGAGCGAGCGAACGGACCCGACCCAGGCGATTGCCATCAGCGTCGCGGCGATTGCGACATAGCCGACCCAGTTGTAGTGCGTCAGCGTGCCGCTCGGCGTCCGATGCACGATAGCGCCGGTGATCGTCGCGGCGAGCCCTGAACCGATCTGCATCACCGCGCTGTTCAGTGTCATGAAGGCACCGCGCGCCCCCGGCCGCGCGGCGCTGGTCACGACGGCCATCGCCGGCACCATGCGACCCGATACGAAGATGAAGAAGAGCGTGGTCAGTGCCAGCACCGCCACGAGCGGCAGCACCGGCGCGTGCGTGATCGCCAGCAGCGGCACCATCGAGACCCAGGCGACACGCCGATAGACCCTGAGCTTGCCCGCGCGGTCGGCCCAGCGGCCGATCCAGCGGGCCGTGAAGAACGTCGCCACGCCACCGACGAGATAGACCAGAGGCAGGTCACGCTCCGGCAGGCCGGCATTGGAGGTGATGTAGAGGCTCACATAGGGAATCACCGTGAAGCCCGACATCATCATCAGAAGCGTGAACGCGAAAGCACGCAGATGGTTCGGGAACGTCAGGGTGCGCACGAATTCTTTCCAGGTGTCGTGCTGCTGGTCGCGTCCGGCGTGGGAAACGTGCGGCAACGTGCGCCGTGCTGTCACGGAACAGGCGAGTCCGAGCACCGCGACGAGTATGAACGCCGCGCGCCAGCCAAACAGGTTGCCGAGCAGGAGCGCGGCGGGGACGCCGGCCACGGTGGCGACCGAAAAGGACGTCATCACGATGCCGGTGGCGTGCCCGCGGCGGGCCTCCGGCACCGCATCGCCGATGATCGTGAACACCACGCCGCCCAGGACACCGCCGAACACGCCAGCCAGCGCGCGCGCCACGAGCAGCATCGAATACGACTGCGCGCTGGCCGTCACCACCGCCGATGCAACGAAGCCGGCGTAGATCGCCAGCAGCAGTCGCTTGCGGTCGAATCGCTCGATGAAGACCGATGTCACGACCCCGGCGCCGGCGGCCGAGAAGGTATAGGCGGAAATGAGGAAGCCGAATTCCTGCGCGCTGAGGTCGAAGAGCCGCGTGAACTGCGGCGCGAGTGGCATCATCACCATGAAATCGAGCGTGCTGGTGAACTGGATGACGGCCAACGTGGCCAGCATCCAGCGCTCGTGGCGAACCGACTGCGTGCGCATCAACGGCGGGTTGCGGTGGTCCGACCCGCGTCCTCACATCACGTAGTTCAGCGCGAGTCGTCCGCCGTCCGGGTAGAGCGTCGTTCCCGTCAGGTACGAGGCATCGTCGCTGGCAAGAAAGGTCGCGATGCGGGCGATCTCCTCCGGCTCGCCCAGGCGCCCAAGCGGCGTGCGCGAGAGGATCCGCTGCCGCGCTGTCTCATTCGTCAGTACCGCGGTCTTCAGCAGCTCGGTCGCTATCGAGCCCGGCCCGATGCCGACGACACGCACTCCGTGCGGCGCCAGCGACAGTGCCATCACCTTGGTCAACTGGTTGATGCCCCCCTTGCTGACCGTGTAGGGGACCTGGTTCGCGATGGCCAGCACCGCGTTGACGCTCGACATGTTGATGATGACGCCGCGTTGTCCGTCGCCGCGCGGTGACTGCGCGACCATGCGCCGTGCCGCGGCCTGCGCGCACAGAAATGCACCCTTCAGATTCACGCGCAGCACGCGATCGAAGTCCTCTTCCGCCAGGTCGAGGAAATCGGCCGCATGCACGATGCCGGCGTTGTTCACCAGGATGTCTATGGCGCCGTACAGCGACACGGCGTGCTCGACCAGCGCATTGCAGTCGGCCCGCTGGCCCACGTCCGTGCGACGAAATGCCGCGTGGCCGCCGTTCGCAGCGATGTCTTTGACCAGCGCCGCCGCGCCGACCTCATTGACGTCGCCGATGACGACCTTCGCACCGGCCTCGGCAAATGCGCGGGCGCACGCGGCACCGATGCCCTGCGCTGCTCCGGTGATTACCGCAACCCGATTCGCGAGCTTCATCGTCGCACCGTGCTCCGTGTGGAGTCCGGATTGTCCTGCATCCCTCCTGCCGGTGGCATTCGCGACGCGCGGCGGCGCCGAGGCGGTGTCAGGCTGCGACGCGCTGCGCGCGCCAGTGCGCGAGTGCCGGGGCAATGTCGGCGAGCGCCGTCACTACCCTGACGCTTCGCGGCGGACGCCGCCGCAGGACCGGCGCCGAGCCGCCGGCCCAGATCTCGATCGCCGCAGGAAGGCGGGACCGCAGGTCCGCAAGCCCGTCGACCACCTGGTTGGGGTTGACCAGCGGCGTGAATGACAGCGCGACGATATCGATCTGCTGGGCCGCAGTGGCGCCGATGATCTCGGCGAGTGGCGTCTGCGTGCCGAGCGGGACGCAGCAGGCACCCTCGAGTGCAAAGATCGCCTCGGCCATCAATATGCCCAGGCCATGCGGCTCCTGCGGGAACGTCGTCAGCAGCACGCGCGGGACCCCGCGCACCTGCGGGATCGTCGCAATGGCCCCGCGCAGCTGAGCCTGCATCGCCTCGGTGTAAAGGTGCTCTTCGAAGACCTGCAACTGACCCCGTGCCCACGCCTCGCCGACCGTGACGGTCAAGGGTGCCGCGACTTCGCTGATGAAGCGGGCGAGACCGAGCCGCAGCAGCGCCTGGGACAGCAGGCGACGCAACTCCTCGAGCCGGTGCTCCCTCAGGCAATCCAGACAGCGGCTCGAGTCCTCGGTCGCATCGACCGCCGCGGTGCGTGCCGGCGGGTCGGTGCCTTCCGACATCTGCGCCAGCTCCGTCACGGTGAGGCCGACGACCTTCCCGGGTCGATAGCCCTGGTCGAGCAGCCGCTTGATCAGCCGCAGCTTGTCAAGCTGATCCACCGGGTAGATCCGCTCGCCAAAAGCGTCGCGAAAGGGCTGGGGAAAACCATAGCGACGCTCCCAGACGCGCAGCGCGTCCTTCGACAGACCGGTATCGCGCTCGACGGCCGCGATGGATGCGGTCAACGTGGCGTTTTCGGTGCGGTCGTTCATTTTGGCCTGTCGGCGGCAGAAAACGGGTGCAAACCCGGAGGGCGCGGCCGTCCCACATTTTGTCCTGGACAATCGGTTGACACAAGGCGTCTGCAGTTGGGATCATCCGGGGCTGCTTCCCGTGCCTGTCCGGCTGATCAACCATGAGATTGCCCGCCCCCGTCCTTGCCCTGGCCGCCGCGTTCGCGATCGCGCTGCCGCTGGCGACCGCCGCCGCGCAAACGTGTCCCGCCCTGCTGAATCACACGTTTCCGCGTCTGCAGGACGACGCTCCACAGAGCCTGTGCCAGTACGCCGGGCAGGTGGTTCTGGTCGTCAACACGGCAAGTTACTGCGGCTTCACGCCGCAGTACGAGGGGTTGGAGAAGCTGTATGCGCAGTACGCCAAGCGCGGTTTCACGATCCTCGGCTTTCCCTCGGGCGACTTTGGCAACCAGGAAAAGAGCAGCAACAAGGAAATTGCCGACTTTTGCTACAACACCTACGGCGTCAAGTTCCCGATGTTCGCGAAGAGCACGGTCAAGGGCGGCAACGCCAACGCGCTCTTCGCTGCGCTGACCAGGGATACGGGCCAGGCGCCGAAGTGGAACTTCCACAAGTACCTGATCAACCGCGAAGGCAAGGTCGTCGCGTCCTTCCCGAGCAAAATGGAGC
>CAVQID010000048.1:0-18706 GCA_963712485.1 uncultured beta proteobacterium | reverse complement strand
GCAGCGTAGCGTGTGCCACCACGGTCAGAATGAAGGAGTCGGCCAAATGCAGCCGTTAGTGGCGTTGGTTAGATTGGCCTCAAAGCAGCCCTTCGATGCCGGAAACGATCCGCCCCCCGCTCATTGCCTTCCGGAACGACGGCGTGGTGTCATGGTGGTGACTATTCGCTCGCTCGACAAGTTCAAAACGGGACTGCCGCAGGAGTACCGAGTGGCCCAAGCGAGGTGATGCAGTTATCGATAGCTCGCTTAACGCTTCAGAGTTGCTGCTTCAAGTGCTGTCGGCGTAACACTCCTGAGTGTGATTCGATCTCTAGTCTCGCCGAGCACTGTCCGCTTGAGTTGCAGCTTCGATCCGCCGAAGTCTGTCTGCCTGGATGAGGCGAAGACGGCGGTTGCCAAGGCGATGACGACTTCCCAGTAGGTCAGAGAATACTGGGACGAGACATCAACCAGCGTTGATAAGCGCCTGAGAAAGGTGGCGGCGGCCGATTCTTTCGATGCACTTTGCCGAGCCCTCCATCACTGAAGTACGGTCGCGGCCATCACCATGCCATCCCGCATCGACTCCTATTTTGCCCGGAAGCGGACGCGGCGGCGCATGGTCCGCCTGCGGTCCGGCGACTTAATCGGCTTCGTCGTTGCGAAGAGTGCGGTTCAGCAAGCTACCCACGCGGGGCGCTTGACGAAAGGTAACGTATACGTTACCTTTCAGCATGCCTATCCGGGTCGACAGAGTACCTGCGCGAAGACGGCTCGAATCCCTACCGACGGTGGTTCGACAGCCTTCATCCGCAGAGCGCCGCCAAGGTTACGACCGCCAAGCTGCGCCTGGAGCTGGGCAACACGTCCAGCATTAAGTGGTTCGTGGAATGGGTGAGTGCGTCATCGACTGGGACCGGGCTACCGGATCTATCTGGCGAAAGATGGCGATACGCTGATCGTGCTGTTTGGCGGCGGAACGAAGCGCGGCCAGCAACGCGATATCGATCAGGCCAAGGCCTTGTTGGCAGAGTACAAGGCGCGCAAGAAGGCGCAGGTCAAGGCGACCAGGCCAGCTGGGCCGCGCAACAGGTGAAGACAATGGCGCTTACACGCGATTTCAAGCAAACGGTAGTCGAACGGGTCAACCGTGATCCTGCCTTCGCACAGGCCTTGCTCGATGAGGCAGCCACCTTGTTCCTGAATGGCGAGCCGGAAACCGCAAGACGTATCCTGCGTGATCTGGTCAATGCCACGATCGGCTTCGAGCAGTTGGCCACGATGATCGACAAGCCGAGCAAAAGCTTGCACCGCATGCTTTCGCCGGCAGGCAATCCGAGTACGGGGACAACCTCGCAGCCAGGATCTTTCTAGTCATGCGCGAGTGCCTGAACGTAAGTTTCGAAGCGCATTCCGTCGCCGCATAGGCAGACGCCTTGCCCCTGATCTCCGACCCCTTATGTCGCTGCCCGGCCGCTTGCAGACTTTGGCAACGGCGAGCTGATCGACCTGAAAGCGGCCATAGTCTCCAGCGAGCTGAGCCATATGGCATGGCTGCGGCCGGGCGCCGATGGCTGCGGTTTGCGTGCAGCCGCGCCCGGCGAAGCCTCCTGCGGCCTCAGTTGCCGCTGTTGCCGCGCGCCGCCGGCTGGAAGTGGTTCTTGAGGATCCACTTGCCGACCTTCATGCCCAATACCTCGCCGTGGACCGTGGCCGTGCGGAAGTGCATGCCGCCGGCGATGCGCGCGAGCTGGGCCTCCTTGGCGATGTCATCGGTCGAATCGAAGTGGTGCGTGGTCCCCGTGACGCCGCTGCTCCAGTCGAAGGCCAGCTTTTTCGTGCCGAAGAGTTGCCGCAGCACTTCGGCTGTCGCGCCGTGCACGCACGAGTGCGCCGCCGGATACTCGGGGTGATTGGGCGTCGGCACGACCGGCGTCCACGACGGAGCGGCATCGGTGGCCGCATTGCCGTCGGTATCCGCGAGCGTGATCGCGCTGAACGGCCGCCAGCTGTCGAAGTGGTATTTCGATTCGAAGCAGGCGATCGTCACGTCCGCGTTCGCAGTCCACAGCGCAGCCATGGTGCGTGCGTTCTCGGCGATGCCGCGGTCGGCGGTGGCGAAGATGCGCAGGTTGCGCGGCCAGAACACCGGTGGCGGTTCGGTATGGAAGCGGGCGATCTCGGTCTGCTCCGCGGTTCGCACGGTGCTATTGGCGGCGCCCAGCGCCTTGGTCTCGTTGACGTCCGCGGCGTACTCGACGCTCGTGAGCGGCGGCGGCCCGTCGGCGCGGAACTGCGAAGCGCTCTGCAGCGTGAACGGGCGCATGAAGGGCGCGAACGTGTTGATCGGATTGGTGCCGCGGAAGCGTCCCGGCAGGCTCGTCGGCGTGTAGGTCACAGGCGTCCACCGGCCGTCATTGGCCCGCAACGCGACGATCTGCACGGCGACCTCCTGGCCGATCTGCAGGCCGCGCGTCTTCGCATCGTCGTTTGGCGGCGAGGCCACGTAGCTGTCGTATGCGAGCTGGTACTGCGCCGTGCGATTCGGGAACAGGCCCTTGAGCGTGTGATACGCCGCGGCTGCAGCCGCCGCTTCGAGGGAGGCGCCGGCCGTGTCAGTTGTCGGTTGTGCCGCGAAACGCTTGTACGAACCGTCGATCGCGTTGACCGCATCGAACATCGCCAACTGCACCGTCGCGAGATCGAACGAGTAGATCGGGCGCCGCTCCTCCGGGGTGCCGGCGGCCGCGGGCGGGACGTTGACGGTAGTGGTCGCGATCTGGTTCCAGTATGCGATCACGTCGCTGCCGGGCGTGATCGCGAGCGTCCGGCCGCTCGACTGGGCGGCGCCGAGAGCAACGGCGTCTGAAGCAACGGCGTCGGGAGCAACGGTGTCGCTCGCGCCGCCTCCGCAGGCGGCGAGGACGAGGGCTGCAGCCGAGGTGGCGATGAACATGGGGAGGAAGACGGAGTGTCGCATGGCAATTCCGTTCAGGTTGCTGCGCTTGCTGGCCATGGCGTTTCCTTTCTGTTCGGGTGGGAGGTCGAACTGCGCCGAGTTGAATTGCGGGTCGCGGCCAAGAGGAACACTAGGAAGCGCCCGGCGCTGCCGCGAGCGCTTGGCGACGGCGCGGCGAAATCGCGGCATGGTTGCCGATGGCTGCCGGGTGCGCGCGACGAATGCCGACCAGGCGGACGGCTGGCGGCGGTGCGCGTGCGCGGATAAGCGACGACGCGGGTATCCGCTGAAGGCTGCTAGCTGCCGCTATCGCCGATGCCGTAGGGCAGGGGACTTGGCGTTGGGGAAGTGATGTCAACGGCTGGAGGAGGGAGGCTCATGTCCGGGCCGCTCGGAAAGCAGCCTTACGAGTTGCGCGTCGGAATTTCGGGACCCGGCCACAAGCAGACGTCTGACTAGGCTGGCCAAGCAGTCCGGAAGCGGACATCATTAGCAATCACAAGTCAGGGAATTGCAGTGGCCATGCCCGAGATCTCCGACGACGCAAAACGCAATCGCGCGAGCTGGACGAAGGTCAACGCCGAATTCACCGACCAGCAGGCAAGCACCGCTTGGGCAGCCACGGAGATGACGTGGGGAGTGTTCGGTGTCCCGGAGACATCGATCAACACACTCGGTGATGTCAACGGGCTGGATGTCGTCGAACTCGGCTGTGGCACAGCCTACGTCTCTGCCTGGCTTGCGAAACGCGGTGCCCGTCCTGTGGGGGTGGATGTCACTCCCGCGCAACTTGCCACGGCACGCCGCTGCCAAGTTGAGTTCGGGATCTCGTTTCCGCTCATCGAAGCAAGTGCTGAGGACGTGCCCCTCCCTTCTGAGAGCTTTGACCTGGCGATTTCGGAGTTCGGTGCCAGCATCTGGTGCGATCCGCACGTGTGGATACCGGAGGCGCATCGGCTTCTGCGCCCGCGCGGCCGCCTATGGTTTCTCCGCAACAGCACGCTGTCGGTCCTGTGTTCAACTGATGAAGGATCAGTGTCCGAGACGCTGCAGAGGCCGCAGCGCGGGTTAGGACGCCTCGAATGGCCGGGCGAAGTGGGTGTGGAGTGGCAGCTGCCACACGGAGAACTCATTCGCTTGCTGCGCCAGACGGGCTTCGATATCGTGGATCTGGTCGAGCTCTACCCACCCAGCGACGCGGTTGAGCACGCCTACTACATCACCTCCTCACTCGAATGGGCGCGTAAGTGGCCGTGCGAGGAAATATGGGTGGTCAAGAAGTCCACGTAAGCAATTGCCGCCCTCGTCCACAACCAGACCTAGCGTTTGTGCCTCCAGGTGACCTGGAGCGGCCCTTGAGTCTCGTGCGGAGCCGCGCTACCTTCGCGAAGTGCGGCTCTCAACACTCCTGTTCACGCTTGTGCTGGCGGCATGGACTTTGCCCCATGCGCCGGTCAACGCTGATGAGCTCGATCGCTACCTGCAGCAGCAGAGAGATGTCTACCAGATCCCGGCCGTCGTAGTCGGCATTATCCGTGGAGGGCAGCTCGTCGACAGTCGGGCGAGTGGCTTGGCTAACATTGAACTCAACGTTTCGGCGACGCCGCAGAACGTCTTTGAGGTTGGGTCGATCTCCAAGCAGTTCACCGCGTACGCCATCCTCATGCTGTACGAACAAGGGAAGGTCGAACTGAACGCGACGGTGGGCCGGTATTTGCCTGGTCTGCCCGAGAAGTGGGCTGCGCCCACGCTGCAACAGCTAATGAGCCACACGTCCGGCCTGCCGGACTTCGAGGAGGCCTTCGACTACGGCGTGTACCGGGAGACGCCGTCGGACGACGAATTCCTAAAGCGCCTGCTCACGCTGCCGATTGAGATAGCCCCGGGAAGGAAGTGGAGTTATTCCAACACCAACTACTGGCTGCTGGCGCGCGTCATTGAGCAGGTGAGCGGAGTGTCATACGCGCAGTTCATGCGGGAGCGCATTTTCGGTCCGCTTGGGATGGCGTCGACGCGAACAGCGCTGCCAAGCCAAGTCCTGATGGGTCGTGCGGCGGGCTACCGACTGGTAGGCGATCGATTGGAAAACCGCGAAGCGATTCAGCCGCACACCGGCCGCGGCCTCGGAGATGTTGCCACGACGGTGGGAGACATGGCGCGCTGGGAACAGGAGCAGCGGTCGCCGCGTCTGCTCAGGACCGAGACCGCGCGCCTCGCGCAACAACCCGTGGTGCTGAGCGACGGTTCCGTCACGGAGTATGGATATGGGTGGTTCATTGATGAGTCGTTCCCCGTTCCGGCATTGCGTCATGACGGACAGACTGCCGGTTTCGTCGCTGATTACCTGCGTTTTCCGGAACGCGGACTGGCGGTTGTTGTACTGACGAACCTCTACGACGGCCCGACCATTGCCGCGAACGTTGCCCGGCTCATTGAACCCTCCTTGCGCGGGCCGGCGTTGGTTGAATCGGCAAGTGGCGATCCGCGGCAGATGCGACGAGTGCGCGAGCTCTTCTCGACGGCAGCAAGTGCGCGGACCGAGTGGCGCGAAGAGTGGTTTACGGGTGACCTTTGGCGCGGAATCAAGGCGAGTCTTCCGGATATCGAGGCCGCTTATCGCAGGAGGGGTTCAATGCAAACAGTGGCCCCCGTCGGACCGGGCGGCGTTCAGGACACTGTCAAGCCCACCTACCGCATCGTCTTCGAGAAGATAACGCGCTTGAGCACCTTCGAGTTCGACGAACACGGAAAGATTAAGTCGATCCGCAGCGAGGATGAATAGTTCGTAGTCGCTGCAATTGAGGCGCACAACGGCCAATTGCCGCCCTGATGCAATGCCGTCACAATTGCCCGAAAGCAGTCAAACCGACTACCGGTGGGAGGGTTTGTGCCAGACGGTGTTGACGACAAGTTCTACGAGCGCGCGGACGCGCACATCCATCTTTCCAACGAGCAGTTAGAGGAGATCGATCGGGTAAGGGCAAGCGCCTCGATGATGTACGCAACCGCGCGCTTCAATGCTTGGGCAAGCGCACGTGGCTTCGGGACCAAGGAAGAAATGGCGGCCTCGCGCGACGAAACGATCGACTACTTCTTGAGCGAGTATCGGCTGATGCTTGAAGAGAACTTCGATGACTACGTGGAGAACTTCACAAAGTACATGACGCCAGCTCAATAGCGCGGCTTCTGCCTTTCCCTACTTACGCACGTCAAGGCGAGCCCGCATCGGCCAGAAACTGACCTTTAGGGCTTGCCGCCATTGCGTACTGAAGCGGACATCAGAGTTCGCTAAGCGTCGTCAGTTGGGCATACTGCTACGCCACGATCGCGGCGATCCCAGGGTTCCATGCCGTGAACATGCGAGTCAATGGTTCCGCCAAGGGATGGACCCCCCCCGGCGCGTCCAACTTCCGGCATAGTCCGCTCCCTTGGCGCGCAAGGGGCGAACGGCTATGAGCGGCTTGAATGCCGCTTCCCTTGACACTGACGATCCGATGCACAACGCCGCGTACCTTCGATACCCGAGCATTCGAGGTGACAACATCGTCTTCGTCACCGACGACGACGTGTGGCAGGTCTCGAGCGCGGGAGGCATCGCACGACGGCTGACTGCAGGGCTGTCCGAGCCATCCACGCCGTGTGAGTCGCCCGACGGCAAGCACATCGCGTTTGTCAGTCGCGATGAACAGCATGCCGAGGTTTACCTAATGCCGAGCGGAGGAGGACTCGCCCGTCGGATGACCTGGCTCGGCCCGGACACTATGGTGCGCGGCTGGACACCTGACGGGCACATCCTGTTCGTCACGACCTATGGCCAGCCGTTCTTTCGCAACTACCGCGCGTACACGCTCGACCCGGCCGGCGGCATTCCGAAGCTCATACTGTACGGTCAGATCAATCATCTTGCGCTGCATCCGGGAGGAGCCAAGGTCATTGGCCGCAACACCGCCGACCCCGCGCGCTGGAAGCGCTACAAGGGCGGTACAGCCGGGCACCTGTGGATCGACACGGAAGGCAACGGCCAGTTCCGGCGCATGGACGAGTTGCCGGGCAACATCACCAGCCCGATGTGGCTGGGCGACCGCGTGTTCTTCCTGTCCGACTTCGAAGGCGTGTCCAACCTCTACTCGTGCCGGCCGGATGGCGCCGATCGGCGCCGGCATACCGACCATGACGCGTTCTACGCCCGACACGCACAGACTGACGGCGCCCGTATTGTCTATCAGTGTGGCGCTGACATCTGGCTATTCGACCCCACCACCGATCAGGCGGCGCGCCTGAATGTGCAGGTGCTGTCACATCGCACGCAAGCGGTGCGCCGCTTCGTCAAGGCCGAGGACCACATGGGCACCTTCCGGCTACATCCGGCCGGCCACAGCGTGGCGGTCGACGTGCGCGGCAAGATGTTCAGCTTCGCCCTGTGGGAAGGCGCGGTCCGTCAATGGGGCGAACGCGACGGAGTGCGCTACCGGTTAGGGCAGTGGCTCCCGGATGGCCAGACATTTGTCGCGGTCAGCGACGCCTCTGGCGAGGAACGAATCCAGGTCTTCGACGGCGATGCGCCGCGCGAACTCGGCTGGGACAGCGGCCGCGTGGTGGCGTTGCAGGTAGCTCCCAGCGGTCGTCGCTTGGCCATATCGAATCATCGCAACGAAGTGTTTGTCGGCGATCTCGACACCGGGACACTGCAGGAAGTCGATCGCAGCGAGTGCGGTCGCACTGAAGAACTCGCCTGGTCGCCGGACGGCGCTTGGCTGGCCTATACCTTTGCGACCAGCCCGCGCCACACCGCCATCAAGCTCTTCGAACCGGCGAGCGGGCAGCAGGTGCTCGCCACGCAACCCGAGTTCCGCGACTACTCACCGTCATTCGACCCGGACGGCCGGTACCTGTACTTCCTGTCGCTGCGCACGTTCGACCCGGTCTACGACAGCGTTCAGTTCGAGCTGAGCTTTCCGCGCGCGGCGCGACCCTATCTGATTGCACTGCAGGCGCGCGGCGGACCGCCGTTCGAGCCGGCACCCAAGGGACTCGCCCGGCCGGATGAGAAACCGGAAACGCCGAAGGCTCCTAGCGGCCCCGTACGGGTCGACGTCGCAGGGATCGAGGGCCGCGTTGCGGCGTTTCCGGTTCCGGAGGACCTCTTTGGAAAGATCGCCGGAGCCGCCGGCAACAAGGTCATCTGGAGCATCCTGCCAATCGTTGGTGCGCACGGCCGCGGCGGCCGCAAGGACGAGAAGGGGAAGCTCGAGGTCTTCGACTTTGATACCGGACGTACCGAGTCTCTCGCCGAGAACGTCGATGGCTTCGAGCTCGCGAATGACGGCAAGACCGTGGTTTATCGCGACGACAAGCGGCTGCGCGCCATCGCGGTCAAGACCAATGGTGAAGCCAGCCGCAAGACGGTCGACAAGAAGCCTGACGACAAGCCCTCGCGCGAGTCCGGCTGGCTCGATCTGGACCGGATCCGTGTGTCGGTGGATCCGCGCAAGGAGTGGCGCCAGATGTTGCGCGAGGTCTGGCGGCTGCAGCGCGACCACTTCTGGGTACCCGACATGTCGGGCAACGACTGGAGCGCGATCTACGCGCAATACGAGCCGTTGCTCGACCGGGTCTCCACACGCGCTGAGCTCTCGGATCTCATCTGGGAACTGCAGGGCGAACTCGGCACTTCCCACGCCTACGAAATGGGAGGTGACCACCGCAAGCCACCATCGGTCGCCCTGGGCTATCTCGGAGCCGATCTGCGGGCGACGGCGGACGGCGGGTTCGAGATCGCGCACATTGTTGCCGGTGACCCCTGGGATGCCGGCGCGGACTCCCCGCTAAACGCGGTGGGCGTCGAAGCGACGATCGGCGAGCGCATCGTGGCAGTCAATGGCCAGCGTGTTTCGGCCGTGCAGCCGCCGCAATCGCTGCTGGTGCACCAGGCAACGGCCAAAGTGGAACTGACGCTCGCGGATGCCAAGGGCAAGGAGCGCACAGCCCTGATCACGACGATCGCCGACGAAGTGCCTGCGCGCTACCGGGAGTGGGTCGAGCGCAACCGCACGTTCGTGCACGAGCGGTCGAACGGCCGCGTCGGCTACTTCCACCTGCCGGACATGATGGCCGCAGGCTTTGCCGAATTCCACCGCTACTTCGGAACGGAATGCGAACGCGACGCCTTGGTTGTCGACGTGCGTTACAACCGCGGAGGGCACGTGTCGGAACTGCTGCTGGAGAAGTTGGCCCGTCGCCGGATCGGCTACGACATCGCGCGATGGAGCACGCCGACGTCCTATCCGCAAGCGGCGGTCGCCGGACCGGTGGTCGCCTTGACCAACGAGCATTCCGGCTCCGATGGCGACATCTTCTCGCACGGATTCAAGCTGATGAAGATCGGCCCTCTGGTGGGCACGCGCACGTGGGGCGGCGTGATCGGCATCTGGCCACGCCACACATTGGTGGACGGCACCCAGACCTCGCAGCCGGAGTATTCCTTCTGGTTCAAGGACGTCGGTTGGGGCATCGAGAACTACGGGACTGATCCTGACATCGTGGTGGACAACGCGCCGCAGAACGCCGCGCTCGAGCACGACAGGCAGCTCGAGGCCGCGGTGGATACAGCGCTCGACCTTATCGCGCGTAACGGCGTGAGCCGCGCGGAGTTCGGCCCCCGCCCGGTACTGTGCCGGCCCGCGCTTCCACCACGCAAGGTGTGAAGAACACTTGCAGTAACGGGTCGCTATGCGGCCAGAACCGGACCTGGCCCCTGTCTTCGAAATCATCCGCAAAGCGGACGGACTTTGCTGGCTTAGAGCAGACGTTCCGCCGCATCCGTCGCCGGCCTGGCGAGATTGAGCGGGATCTGGTCGAGAAACAGCCGACCTGCGCGGTTCAGCGGCTGGAGTACTCGCTATCGGATCTTGCGATAGAGCGCGACTGAGTACGGGTGCAGCGTGGCCGACATGATATTGGCTTCGACCGCCGGGTCAGACTCCATAAAAAGCCTGGCAGCTTCTTCGTTTTCAGCCTCAAAGATCACGAGCCCAAAAGTCTTGTCGAGCGCTTCGGTTGTGCGCCCTGCGAGAATTACCTGCCCCGCGTCAGTCGCCGTAGCAAGGCGCGCGAAGTGCCGTCCGATCACGCCATTCTCGGCATCCGTCCAGGCGTTTGCTTCTTGCATGCGCGCGGTCAACTTAAGAACGTAAACGTACTGCTGACCTTTGCTCACCGGCTGGTGCTCGGCCGCAAGACTAGGCGCGACAAGCAAGGCGGCGAAGACGAATGGAAGCACTGTTCGGAACGAATTGACCATGACTCTTCCTTTCAATTCATGTATGCGGATGCAAGCTGCGGCAGTAGGCTCATCCCGCCGCGTCGTATGCCGCGCGTACCCACCTCAGCAGTTCGGCGTCCACTTCGCCCGCCGCAGACAGGCGCACGCTGTACTGGCACATGCCACCCGGCGCCAATGCCTTAAGCCGTGATGCAGTGGGAAGCGACTTGGCGTTGAGCCCGAGCTCGACCTGGTCTCTTGTCGCCGGACCGATTATCGCGAACTGCTTCTTCCGGCGCAGACTTACGTAGGCTTTCTTGGGCGCGACTTCGAACGGTCCGAACTTGCTGATTGCAGCGTGCAGCCGCTCGTGGATCTTGCGCAACGACGCCTTCGGTCCGGAGTAGATCGCGTCCAGCGGATCGGCGTCCTCTGCGGCAGGTGCAGCGGCCAGCTTGGCGCGAAGCGCAACCGTGTTCGCATCGCCGTAGCCGAGTTGGAGTTCTTTCATCAGCATCGCGCGCTGTTCACCAACCTTGGTCAGGCCCGAGCCGGCGATCAACTTGCAGAGTTGCGCAAAGGTCTTGCCGGTCTTGATTTCGATATTGCGCAGTTGGGTGGCAATGGCGGCTTCTGGATCAGCCATGGTTGTCTCCTCGGTGTGTCAATGGTTTCTACAGTGGCCAGTGCTCGCTGCGAGTGCGCTTCGGCAGAACGAACTCCATCAAGTCGAAGGCGGCGTACATCAGTCGTGTGCCCACGGGCGGTCGACCCGTCTCGGCGATCGCCTTGAGCGACTTCAGGATCATGTGGCCGCCCTGCGTCATGCTCTTGGCAGTGCGGGTTCCGGCCGGCATGCCGCTGACGCGCAGCGTCACCTCGACGCCGGAGGCCACCGGCTTGAGTTCGTAGGCCACCTGGCATACCGGATCGTCGTACTGTGTGAAGCGGTGGCTGTGAACGAAGCGGTGCGGCGGATCGACCTCGAGCACTTCGCCGACCACAAGGGTGTGCTTCCCCGAGCCGGTCCGCATCTGCATGTGCGCGCCGGGCACCAGTCCCTTGGTGTGCAGCCATGCGTTGAACACCGCGCCCTGCGCTTCATCCGTCTTGGTCAACTCACGCCACACCCTTTGAATGTCGGCTTGGATCACGATGCGGAAGATCGCATCGGGGGAAGTCCTGTCATCAGCCATGCCGACGTCCTTTCGTCTGGTGAGTGGGAAGTCGAATCACTTCAGCACCTTCTGCTTTGTACTTCAGCCGCGTCAGTCGTGCCGCCCAAAAGGCGCTCAGTTCCGTGGTCCAACGCTCATGGATCCACTGAATCGGAGTCGGGTCGAACCAGAGGAGGCGTTCACGGCCAGATCGTTCGGCGATCACCAGGCCCGCAGCCTCCAGCGTGGCGAGATGCTTCATGACGGCAAAGCGGCCAATGTCGTTCTCTAGGTACTCGCAGACACGGTTGACGTTGCACCCGGGTTCCTTCTTGAGCGCGTCGAGGATGCGCCGTCGCGGCTCGGAGGCGAGCGCGAAGAACACGGCATCCAGCTGGTCGCTGTCGGGATCGGGCTTGAGTTTCATATGTGCCATTATGGTCACATATTCAAGAACCTCGCTGTCAAGCGGCCTTCTCCGTGATCTGTCGCACCCAGGATTTGTCTCTGTCGGACCTGCGGCGGACCCTTGGCAGGAGCCCTTACTCTCAGAATTGACCTCGTTCGGCCAGGAGCGGACTATGTGGGCGCTCTCCCAGTTGGCCTCATAGCGGACACCATTGGGTCCTCTGTTTCCGGGGACGGGGCTCTTGCGAGGCAGTGCAAGGTGCTGATGCCCGCGTCCGTCATTTCGCTACTCGTCAATTGTCACAATGGGCCGAGATGACGGTTCACCTGGTGGTAACGGTTCAATCAGAATCGGCGGCGTCGTGCCGGGGGACTGAGGTAAGGCATCCCAGGCGGGGCGACCGACCTCGGCGTTATCGATTTGCCCAGTCCGACACCTGGACGTTTGTGGCGCTCGATCGGCGGCGGCCCGCAGCGGTGACCGCCGCCAAGAACGGGAGATAGCGATCAGTCAGCGCCCGATGACATTCCAACAGTGACAGGCAAGTTCGCCGGTAGTAAGTTCCTTGATCGGCTTTGCTGGTTGCTGGAATTTGACCGAGTGACATTCCGAAAGGATGGCGCCATGATTTTTGAACTTCCGACCTTCACCTTGATTCACGTTGTGTTGAGCCTCGTGGGAATCATCGCGGGCCTGGTCGTTGTTGGTGGCCTTATCGCAGGAGAGAGTTTCGACGGTTGGACCCTTGCGTTCTTTGCGACAACCGTCTTGACCAGTGTCACCGGGTTCGGCTTTCCATTTGGCACCGTCCTGCCCTCGCACATCGTGGGCGGTGTGTCACTTCTAGTGCTGGCCGTCGCCATCGCTGCACGTTACTGGAAGCTCCTCATCGGTCCCTGGCGCCGAGTCTTCGTCAGCACCACCGTGGTTGCGCTGTACCTGAACGTCTTCGTGCTCCTCGTGCAGCTATTTCAGAAGACGCCCGGTCTGATTGCGGTTGCCCCGACCCAAAGCGCTCCGGCATTCATAGCGACGCAGCTCGTCGTCCTTGTCCTGTTCGCCTTCCTTGGCTGGGCAGCGGTGAGAGGCTTTCAGCAGAAACGGGCGGCGGTGGCCGTTTAGGGTGCGAACACGACGTTGCTGTTGCCGGTCGTTCCTTTGGGCTCTGGGCCGACCAGCGTGACGGGTGATGGATGCGGGATTTCTGTTAGCGCTTGCCGGCGGTCGCACCTCGTACCCCGCCGACGAGCGTCTCGACTCGGGTAAGGCAGTCGCATCCGCCCTCCGCGAGCATCTGAGTTTGCTACGGGTCGTACCGAGTCTCCTGGTCACGGGACTGAGTCCGGCCATATCCAGTCACTCGGTCACTTCCTTTAATTCGCACGAAAGCGGACGAAGAAAGCCGCGGTCAACTGCCTCGAAGCGGACCTTAGGCGCGAATCCGCCCTACGCCATGTGTTGAGCACGTAACTCGCTGCCCAAGTGCCGCCACGCGCATTGCGTTCAGCGCTGGGCTAAGCGGCTGGCGTGTGCTCCGTCGCCAACTGCGACTCTGAACCGTAATGGGCGATCAGTCCTTCGATACCGCCAGCGATTCCAAGCACCGTCACAACGGCGGCAACGGCAAACACGGAACGCAACAGGGTGGAAATCGGCTGTAAGGAGCAGTTCATCGACATCTCCGTGGTGGTTTGGGACGACGGATGCACTGTGCCGATCCAGTCCGTTTTCAGTCCTTGAGCCGCCTGAAGGCAGAGCTGAAACGTTCTGAAATCAAGATTCCGCGCGTAGAGTCGTGTCTTGCAGTGCGTCCACGAAACGGCAAGTACGGACCGAGTTGTGACTACCTACCGATTTGATCGCTTTGAAATCCGACCAACCGAGCGACGGTTGCTGGTCGATGGACAGCCAGCAACGCTGGGCGCGCGCGCCTTCGATCTACTGTTGGTGTTATTCGAACGACGCGACCGGACGGTCGCGAAGAACGAACTACTTGACCTAGTCTGGTCTGGCCTGGTTGTGGAAGAAAACAACTTGCAGGTACAAGTCAGCACCCTGCGAAAGCTTCTCGGCCCCCACGCCATCAGCACGATTCCCGGCCGCGGCTATCGCTTCACCATGGATCTCGACGAAGCGTCGCCCAAAGGGCAGGCGTATGTCTCAGCGACGCGAACGGTTCGATCGGAGGACGCAGCTGGCGGAAACCTGCCGGCCGATCTGCCGCCGCCGATCGGTCGGGACGACGCAGTCCGCAAACTTTCGACTCTCGTCGAAGCGCATCGGCTGGTCACCATCACAGGCGCCGGCGGCATGGGAAAAACAACGCTGGCGTTGGCGGTCGCAAGGCAGTCGAAGGCAAGGTTCAGGGACGGCGTGTGGCTGGTCGAACTTGCCTCGGTCAGCGATCCGTCGCTGGCGGCGCAGACTGTGGCACACGCTCTGCGCATCGCTGTCCGGGAACCGTGCATTGCGCAGCAGCGATTGATCGACGTGCTTGCCTCTCAGCACATGCTGCTGGTCCTCGACAACAGCGAGCACGTGGCGGATGCGATCGCCAGCCTGGCGCTTGCCTTGACGACACATGCGCCCGAGTTGCACTTGCTGACCACCAGTCAGAGATTGTTGAACGTTCCGGGCGAGACGGTGTTCAAGCTGGAGCCGCTGTCGACCCCGGCGGACGATGAAGTCGAAGAGGTCGAGCGTTCCGGTGCCGCCCGCCTGTTCGTCGAACGGGCGCGCGCTGTTCAGCAGAACTTCGCGCTCAGTCCGGTCAATGCGGAGGCGGTTGCCGAAATCTGCCGGCGGCTGGACGGCATGCCTCTCGCGATCGAACTCGCTGCGGCACGCGTGCGCCTGTTCGGGGTGAACGGGCTCCGCGAACGTCTCGACCAGCGCTTCAAGCTGCTGACGGGCGGTTCGCGTGCAGCCGCGCCACGCCACCAGGCGCTGCTGGCGACGATCGACTGGAGCCAAGCCATCCTCTCGGAATACGAGCGCGCGGTGCTGCGTCGCCTCAGCGTGTGCGTCGGTGGCTTCGGGCTCGAGATCGCCCAGCGAGTCGGTGCCGAGCAGTCGGACGATGCATGGGCCGTGATCGAGGCATTGAGCGCACTGGTCGACGCCTCACTCGTGCAAGTCGATGCCGGCGATGTACCGCGCTATCGGCTGCTGGAATCAACACGCGCCTATGGGCTCGAGCAGCTGACACAGGCCGGAGAACTGGACGCGACCTTGCGGCGGCACGCGCATGCCGTACGCGATCTCTTTGTCGACACCGAAGAGCAGCGCTTCGGCGAACGTGGCTCGCTGACGATGGCCGGCTACATGCAGAAGCTGGGGCCTGAGCTCGACAATTTCCGGGCAGCCTTCGATTGGTCGATGGCGAGCCACGAGATTGATACGGCCATTGCGCTGGTCGGCGCAAGCTCCATGCTATTTCGTTGGAGCGGTCTATCGCAGGAGGGGCTGAGCAGGGTGCTTGCGTTACGGACTCATGCGGAAGACATCAACGACTGGCGCAGGCAGGCCATGTTCTGGTCGAGCGTGCAGTATCTCGGCGACGTCGGGCGCTTGCCGACGGCTGAGGTGCTGGAGGCCGACAGCCGCGCCGTGGCGGCCTATAGGGCCAGTGGCGAACGCCGCCGACTGGTTCGAAGCCTGTATGGCTTCGGATGGGCTCTCTCGCTTCTGGACCGGCACGAAGAGGCCATGCATGTCCTCGAAGAGATGAGACAGCTGGAACGCGCAACTGATCCGCCCTGGTTGCGCGCACTGAGGCTGAATCTGGCCGGCCAGATCCATCTCACCGCGGAGAAATTCGAGTCGGCAGTCGCCGTTCATCAAGAGCAGCAGCGACTATTGATGCACGCGGCCGGCGAGGAGATCGACCTCATCAGGTGCCAAAACAACCTGTGCGCTGCGCTCAATTGCCTCGGGCGCTTTGACGAAGTGATTGCAGTCGCCGAGTCGGCGGTCCAGCTTGCCGCTCGCCACAGTCTGGGCGCACTCGTTTACATGATGTTCCAGCTGCTGCACGCTCAACTATCGCTCGGTCGTCTCGACGACGCGGAGCTGACGATGCGCCGGGCGATGCCCGCGTGGCGACGCGATGCGATGGTGTTCTTTGGCGCGAACCACCTTGCGATGCTGCTCGCCGAACAGGGTCGCCTGGCCGATGCCGCAAAGATCGATGGAGCGGCAACCGCGTATGTGCAGCGCTCCGGTTCACGGTCGAGCCCCGTGCGGACACTCGCGCGTCGTCGCACACTGGAGCTGTTCGAAGCTGCGCGCCTTGATCCCGTCGACCTGGCGCGCTGGCGGCGTAAAGGCGAGACTCTCGACGAAAGCGAAATTGCGGCGTTAGTCTTGCAAGAATAGGAAACTGGGCTGCGCCGAAAGCGAGTGGCCCGTTCCGAGCAGCTCGGCGGTAGGGTTCGGGTCGCGATCTACCGATCGGAGTGATGTCGGCTGGAAGGCAATCACCCGTCTCCGCTTCTACGGATCGCTAACCTCGGCTTCTCGTCGACGAGTTACACGACCACCAAAGACTCAACGCGGCCATGACCGGCCGTCGCTGCGGTAGCCCCAGTTCGCCCGATAGCAGCCGTACGGGTTCTTCGCAAATATGATGGCGTGGTTACTTCTCAAGAAGGTGCGCCGTGCTCGTCGTCTTTGCAGGTTTGCCGGGCGCAGGGAAGTCAACTCTCGCCCGTCGCTTGTCCGAATCGCTGGGCGCTGTTTACCTTCGGATCGATTCGATTGAACACGCCATCCGAACGGCCAACGGGCCAGCCCACGACGTCGGTGACGTCGGCTACCGCGTCGGCTACGCAGTGGCGCGTGAAACCTCCGCGCCGGCCGAACCGTAGTGGCCGATTCCGTGAATCCAGTTCAGGAATCTCGCGACGCCTGGCGTGCCGCGGCTAGCGAGTGTGGCGTCGACGTCGTTGAGATCGAAGTGATCTGCTCTGATCCGACGGAGCACAGACGACGCGTCGAGAGTCGCGGCGCTGACATATCGGGTTTCGTCCCGCCGACCTGGGAGGCTGTTGCTGCTCGTGAATACCATGCGTGGAATCGCGATCGCGTGGTGGTCGACACGGCCGGGCGCACCGTTGAGCAAAGCTTCGGCGAGCTGATCGCGCGACTTGGTCCGCCTGCACGCGCCGTAGACTGAACTGATGCGCGACCGGTTCCTGCGGGACGTTCTGACCAACGAGACCAATCGGACGATCCTGGATCGCTGGGTTGACCTGGACCTACCCGATGGGTGGCTCGTCGCCGGTTGCCTGTTCCAGACAGTCTGGAATCTGCACAGCGGACTTCCGCCAAAAGCGCAGATCAAGGACTATGACCTGTTTTACTTCGACGACAGTGACCTCTCCCCTGAGGCCGAGCAACTCGCGCAGGCTCACGTCGACCGACTGCTAGGCGACTCGGGAGTCGTCCTTGAAGTCAAGAACCAGGCGCGTGTTCACCTCTGGTACGAGGAGCACTTTCATCATCCGTACCCAAAGCTGACCCGCGCGACCGATGGCATCGATAGGTTCCTGATTTCGTCGACGTGCTTGGGCGTTCGTCCGATCGGGGCAGACTATGAGGTGTATGCACCCAACGGGCTCGAACTCGTCTACCAAGGGGTGCTGTCTCCGAATCCGTTAATGGATCATCCGGATTTGTTCCTGGCGAAGGCGCGCTCGTACCGAGACCGATGGCCTTGGTTACGGGCATTCGCTGAAGTCTGAGCTGCTTGAGGGTGCCGACGCTTGCTGCCAACTGCGGACATAGCGCGCATGTGTATGTCAGGGTAGATTGTGGACGTTCCGAGGCGATGCTATGTCCACCGATCCCGACACCCGAGCCTATAACCGCGAAGCATGGGACAGGGAAGTGGAGCGCGGGAATCCATGGACGAAGCCGGTAGCGCCAGACGTCATTGCACAGGCGCGCGACGGTAACTGGTCAGTGCTGCTCACCGAGTGCAGGCCCGTTCCTCGGCGCTGGTTTCCAAACAGCCTTGACCTGGACTTGCTATGTCTTGCGTCGGGCGGCGGCCAGCAAGGTACCAGTGTTAGCGGCGGCCGGAGCGCGCGTTACAGTCCTCGACAACTCTCCCCGGCAACTCACACAGGATCGTTTCGTCGCCGATCGAGAGCACTTGGCGCTGCAACTGGTGGAAGGCGATATGGCCGACCTGTCGCAATTTGCCAGCGAAAGCTTTGATCTCGTTTTTCACCCGGTGTCGAATTGTTTCGTGCCCGACGTTCGCCCAATCTGGCGCGAAGCGTTCAGGGTGCTACGGCCCGGCGGCCGCCTGGTCGCCGGCTTCCTCAATCCCCTCGTCTACCTTTCGACCTCGACGAAGTGGATCGTGGTCAGCTGATCGTGCGGCACCCGATTCCATACGAAGACCGACGCGATTTATCCGCCGAGCGTCGGGCCCAACTTCAGGCCGAAGGTCAGCCGCTAGAGTTCCGCCACACGCTGACCGACCAGATTAGCGGCCAGCTAGACGCTGGCTTCGTGCTCATTGACATGTACGAGGATCGCCATAGCGACTTTGCGCCGGCGCGCTATTTCGCGACGTACTTGGCGACGTGTGCACTCAAATTGGAACCACCCGCATTCGGCAGCCCGCGTTGATGCCTGCGGAACGGCCTAGTGTGTAATCGACTCCGTTTCAGATTCTGATGACCGAGGCTGCAGCTCGACGCCAGTTGGGCGACACGCGGCCAACTCCGGACATTGCCGGCTATTGTCCGCTTGCCCGAAAGCAGTCACGAACGTGAGCCGCACGCATTGCCCAACCCAGCCGAACGTCGACGATAAGCGGGCGCTGGTCCTTCGCGATAATGTCGTGCAGCGCCTCGACCGACAACGCCTTTACTTTATTAAGTGTGCGGATCAGTCGTGAGCGTTGCAGCACCTTGGTTGCGGCA
>CAVQID010000047.1:0-20707 GCA_963712485.1 uncultured beta proteobacterium | reverse complement strand
GCAGTCTTTAGCATTTGCCGAAAGCGGACCCGGCGCGGTCGCTGGAAGCGGACGGCCCGACGGCAGTATTGCTACGTTCGCCTGATCAGTCCTAGCAGTGCGATGACGCAGAACGCAGCACCAGCGTAAAAGGTGAAGGACGCGCCAAGCTGATCCCACAGGGCGCTCGTTGATGATCGAGTGGGAATGACTCGGCTCACATTGCCGCGCAGGTGGCGGACAGTGTGTGCGCGAAGCCTTCCGGAAACTCGATCCCCTGGAACCTGACCGGTTTGTTCGCGCGTAGGCGTCACACCGCGACGGAACTCATGCGGCCGGCAGCACGATGCTGAAGTGCGCCTCGACTGGCAGACGATCGCCTTGGGGGTGCCTCAGGCCTGGCTGGTCGCGCGCACCAGCAAGGCGCGGTTGGCGTGATGACGGTGTAAAAACGAATCGCGAAACGGCTCGGGGACGCGGTCGCGCGCGGTCGCGGCAATCCAGCCGGCAGCCGCCTCAAGCACGCCGGCGGCGCGCGGATCGCCGGCTGCAGTCAGGCAGTCCACCGCCGCGAGCCAGACCTCGGCAATGCTGCTTTCGTTGGGCGCATAGTCAGGCCAGAGCGAGAGCGCCTCGACGGCATGCGCAGCTGCCGCTGCCGGCAACCTGCACGCGAGCGCATGGCGCCCGGCCCAGGCCAGCGCGCTCATACGCAGGCCCTGCATCTGCAAACGGCCAGCCTGCTGCGCGACCTCGGTCGCGCACCGATACGCAGCTTCGGGTTCCAGGAGCCTTGCACCCAGCAAGTCCGCCTGACCGCGGATCGCGTAACGCGACGACGCGATGATGTAGGCCTTGGCCGCCAGCAACGCTGCGGCGGCGACCCGCGGCTGGCAATGATCGAGCGCCAGGCGGGCCTGCAACAGGTGGCTCGTGGCGCGAACCAGCGGCAGGGTGTCAGCGACGGCTAGCGACCGGCGCAGGTGCTGCTGGCTGCGAGCGGTCTGGCCGAGATCGAGAAACAGGTGCGCCAAGCTGTTGTGCACCGCCGCCGCAAAGACCGGGCTGTACCCGTCGACGACAGTCAAACCGGTCTGCAGGAATTCGAGCGCCAGGGCATAGTCACCCAGGCTGCGATGCATGTTGCCGAACTGCACATGGACGAACAGCGCACCGGTGCGCACCTCCGGGTACATCTGCTTGAGCCGGTAGGCCTCGCGCAACGGCTCGAGCGCCGCAGCGACCCGGCCCATGTCGTGCAGGCTGAAGGCGAGATTGTTCAGCAGCACGATCTCGCCGATGCGATCACCCTGGGCGCGGGCGAGCGCGATCGCATGCTGCATCGAGGCCTGGGCCTCGGCGTGCTGGTTGGCGGCATCGAGCAGCACGCCGAGGGTGGTGTAGTGCTCGATCTCGCGCGGCCGGTCGTTCAGCCTTAGCAAGCGCGGTTCGGCGGCGCGCATCTCTTCCATCGCCTCGACCGGGCGGTCCTGCAGGAACAGCGCGTTGGCCAGTGCGTTGACCAGGTCGAGGTGTAGAGCGTCCGCCACCGCGCCAGTTTCTGCCGCGATGACCACGAGTCCGGCGCGCGCCTCGGCCTCGGCCGGTGGGCCCGAGCCGGCCTGCGACAGCGTGTCAGCGAGCGCGAAGCGCGCGTAGCCCTTATCGAGCGGTGTCACGGCAGCGGCGGCGAGCGCAGCCAGAACCTCGTGATGCACGCTGCTGCCCAGGCTGGACTGCAAATGCGCCCGGTGGGCGCGCTGCAGCAGGGCGAACGCCGCGGCGCGATCGGCTCCAGGCCCCTGGCTGATGCGCGCCGCCAGCAACAGCAACGCGCCTTCTTCCTGCGGCCGCCACGCCGCCGCAGCGCGTTCGGCTGCGGCAACCAGTGAGGGCAGCGCCTTCAACTCCTCGCCGCCATCGAGCCAGTGCTGGGCCACCCTGGCCGGCTCGGCGCCGCGGTTCTCCAGGAACTCCGCCATCTCGGCGTGCAGGCGGCGCGCGATCGGCGCCGGCACCGAGGCGCATACCGATTCGAAGATCAGGTCGTGGGCGAAGGCACTCGCGCGCAGCACGTGAGCCGCCTCCAGCTCCGCCCAGGCATCGCTCAGGTCGAGCGCGCGTACTCCGAGCACGTGCGCGGCCAGCTCCGGGCTGAAGTCGGGCCCTGCGATCGCCGCACAACGCGCCAACTTGATGGCAAGCGCCGAGAGCCGGCCGATGCGCTGCGCAATCAGGCGCGTGACGTTGATGGCCGACGGTAGACGCGCGGCGAATTGAGGTGCCGGCGCCGCCGGCAGGTTCTCACCGCCTTGCGCCAGCATCAGTTTCAGTGTCTCGAGCAGGAACAGCGGATTGCCGCCGCTGTGCCGCGCCAGGGCGGGCGCGAGCCGCGCCGATTCCAGCACGTCGACACCGAGCGAGTCGATCAGCTCCGCGATCTGCGGGGTCGCGAGTGGCCGCAGGCGGTGCAGCCGCGCACCGCTCGCGCACAGAAACTCGTCGTGGAAGCGCTGCGCCGCCGGGGCCAGATCGTCAGGCCGGAAGGCGACGATCCAGCGCAGGCCGATGCCGGCTGCGTTCAGGTGCTGGAGTACCTCGATGCTCGCCGCATCAGCGAACTGCAGGTCATCGAGCACCAGTCCCGCCAGGCCTTCGCCATGGGCGTGTCGAAACAGCGCCTCGACCGCGTTGATGAAGCGCATGTTGTTGGAGCTTCGGCTCGCGGGTTGAACGCGGCCGAGCTCTGGCAGCAGATGTGCGAGTTCGTTGCGGGCCTCCGGCGAGGGCGGTTGCCCGATTCGTTCCAGCATCTGCCGCAGCAGCCGCGACAGCAGCGCGTATGGCACGCGGGCGTCGCCGGGCCGCGCGTCAACCAGCAGCGCGTCGCGCTGGACGACGGCGAAATCGCCGACCAGGCGGGTCTTGCCGAGACCCGCCTCGCCGCTGACCAGGCTCGCCGTGCCTTCTGTCCAGGCGGCCTCGAGCGCCTGCCATTCGGCGTCGCGTCCGATCAATCGCGGTGGCCGCAGCACGCTGACTGGCAGCGGCCGCCGTGGGCCTGGGTCGTGCCCGAGCGCGCCCGCCTCGACGCTCGCCCGCAGCGCCTCGGTTTCGGCACCGGGCGCGACACCGAGGATGCGCTCCAGCACGGCGCAGCACTGATCGAATGCGGCGAGCGCGGCGGCGCGGTCGCCGCGCAGGTAATGCAGCCGCATGAGCCGGCGATGGCCGTGCTCGGAGGTCGGATCGGCGTCGACCAGCTGCTGGGCAGTGACCAGCGCCGGCCCGAGACTGCCTTCGTCCTCGAGCTGCGAAGAGCGGTCGGCAAGCTGGCGCAGATGTGCGCTGCGGCGCTGCTCGCGCGCGCTGGCGAGCCACTCGGCGAAGCCAGCGGATTCGCCCTCGTCGAGCCCGTGCAGCACGCTGCCGCCGTCACCTTCATCGTCGCGCGCCAGGTCGACTACGAGATCGGCGCACAGGGCAGCGATCTCGTTGCCCTCGACCAGGTCGCGGCCGACCGTGCGGCGCAGGCGAAGCAGGCGCTGGCGCAGATTGGCGCGCGCCCGAGGCGCATCGACGTCGGGCCACAGCAGCGCGGCCACGGTGCCGCGAGGCGTCGGTCCTTCGATGGCGAGATAGGCGAGCAACAGCGCATCCTTGTGCTCGAGCGCGTCGACTGTTCCATCCGCGTGCACATACCTGGGCTCGCGTGCGAGCCGCAAGGCGGCGCGGGGTGAGGTCGAGATGCTTGGCAAGGTCGCCACTCGCAGCAGAGGATCGACGATGAGCATAGTCTGCACAGATCGGAAGGCGACGGCGCTTCATGAAGCGCCGTCGCTGCTTCACGCGTTTACCTGACAGGCTCCAGCCGCCACGTCACCGTGGTTTCGCGCCCATTTCCCGAACTGTCTGCGCCGGGCCACCAGGTGAAGGATTCCTCAAGCACACCATTGGCCTTTCGCCTCAGGTCTTTGGCATCCTTCAGGCCGCTGATGATGGGCGGTGGCGCCGGGAACCACAGTGCGCCCGCCGTCGGCACGGTGATCGACTCGGTCCGGCCGTCGCTGGTGCAGTTCGTCGTCCCGCTGTGCGGTGCCATGGTCAGCGCATCGGCCGTGTAGCGGCCGTCTTCCTGCATTGCGATTGCGCCGTCGCGTTGGCCGGTTGTCGGGTCAGCCGGATTGATCGCGCCGGACCAGGCGATGTGCGATTCGCACACAGCCGCTTGCACGGTGTCGATACGTGAGGCGACGGTACCCGAGTTGACCAGGTACAGGCCGGTGTCGGGGTCGTGCTTGAAGACGACGCGCGCGGTCGTTGAGTGCGTGACCGTGAGGCCGCCACCCGTTGCGATCTGGGTCGACGTAATGGTTCCGGCCAGCGGCGGCAACTCGCCGACCCAGACGCTGGCGATGAGCAGCGTCGTGCGGCCGCTCTTGTCTTTGGCTCGGGCCGAGACGTTGACCGGATTCTTGTCGCCCTTAGGCGCGACGTTCGGCGCCACGTAGCGCGCCGTGCCGGGAGACGAGCTGGCGATCTGACCGTCCACGAGCGTGCCGCCGTCGACGCCGTTCGCCTGCCATTCCTCGACGACGAAGTATTCGGGTTCTGGTCGGCATTTGTAGCCCAGTTCAGCAAGATCGTCGCTTGGGTTAGGTGCGGTTCCGCAGGCAACGACTTCGAAATCGACCGCAAGCCCCGCGCCGACCTGCGTCGCGGCAGGCGAGAGCTGCCAGCCGGCTAGAAACGACCAGTCGGAGAAATGGGTGGTCTCGATGCTGAGGGTGCGTGTTGCCGCGTCGAGCGTTCGCTGCCGGATCGAGTTCCAGCGACCGGCGGCGTCCTGATACGCCACCCGCAAGGCCAGCGGCTCGCTGCCGCCGATGTCGGCGTCGTCGTAGCGGAAGCGGAGCTTCACCGGTGCCGCGAAGACCAGCCCTTCGGGCAGCAGCCGGTAGCCCACTCCGCGGCCGCCGGGTGAATGGTTGTCGATCGCCTGAATGCTGATCTTCGTCATCGCCGGCAGCACGCCGGGCGGCACCTCGACCGTCAGCCTGCCGTCAGCGCTGACGAGGCTTCCGCCCGTTGCGGGGACTACAAGCTCGTCGATCGGACCCACCGCTGTGCCGCGTGCGGTGATGGCAATTTCCGGCGGCGCGGCGGGCGCCGGCGCGGCGGGCGGTGGCGCTGGAGCCGCTGGCGACGGGACGGACGGCGCGCCACCGCCGCCGGCCACTGCGTTGGCGCCCTGCGAATCGTCGCCATCGCCGCCGCAGGCCGCGAGCGTGAACGCGAGAAAGACGGGGACGCAGACATTCAGGACGCTCCTGCTGCGCGCGATCGGGTGAGCCATTGCAACCTCCGTGGTGCCCCGTGCATTGGGGCTCAACGGAATCGTGAGCCGGGGGCCGTCACACAGGCGTCACACTGAGAGCGATCGCTCGTGCCTGCTCAAATGCGACATCCTGGCGGAGTGCTATCGGAAACAGCTCCCAAGGCAAAACATGCGCTCGTTGATTCGGTCTCACGGCCGAGCCCGGGGAACTCGTCGCGCCGTTTCGCGAAGCAGATGTTCTGGTGGAAAACCGTTTAACGACTACGTGCAAGTCCCAGTCTGCGGCTGGGAGTAGGCTGGCATGATGAGCGCGCCGAACTTTGTCCACGCGCCGATCAACGACGCAACTGCAGACCCACCCGAAGTCGAGGTATTGATCGAGGTGCCGCGCGGCAGTTTTCTGAAGCGCGGCTCCAGCGGCAGCATCGACTTTGTCTCGCCCTTGCCGTGCCCGTTCAACTACGGCGCCGTACCCACGCTCTTGGGGCTCGAGGGCGACCTGCTTGACGCACTGGTGCTCGGGCCGCGATTGCGCTTCGGTGCTCGAGCACGCGTGAAGGCTTGGGGTGCGGTGACGTTGACGGACCGCGGCATGTCGGACGACAAACTAATCTGCAGCGACTTTCGGCCGAGCCAGCGGGAGATCGACGGAATCCTACGGTTCTTCCGCTTCTATGCAAAGTGCAAGGGCCTTCTGAATTTCTACTGGCGCCGACCCGGCCGCAACGCTTGCGAAGGCTTGTGCGCCGCAACCGAGGCACTTGGACGCGCTCGCCCGTTGCCCGAGTCATGGGAGCACTCGCCAGTGCCTTTCTGATCCGCGAGAATTGGGGCAGAGCCGACGAAGGTCGGCGCTCAGATGCTGCGATGCGCTCTCAAACTGATTCTGCCTGGTCCACCGCGCGCCTGAAGGTGCGTCACGCGCGACCTGACGACGTCGCCGACGTCTTCGTCTACGCGTTCGATCCGGTCGTCACTCGCTTCACCGACTGGCCCGCGGTATCGCACCTTCATCAGGTCACAAACATAGCGTCTCGGTTCGAGAATCGCCGAGGAGCAGACAACTTGAACTGAAAGTCACCATCCGCGTCGAGAGTCTCGTTGAGGGGGAAAGTCTGCAGACGAAGATTTGCCAGCCTATTGCTGGGCGGCGCTGACTACCGCTCCGGCATCCGTCCCCACGTCTGAAGGAAGAGCGAGGAGACGACCAGTGTGGAGGGATTCTCCAGGTGCTGCTTTAGAGCCGCCATGAGGTCATCGAGTTCAGCTTCCGCAATCAGCTCCTTCTCCAGGATTCGACTCCGCGCGTTCTCGACGAACTCGAGCAACAGCATGCGACGTGCGTGGCCTAGGGGATACACGTGAACCAGAGGGTTCACACGGACATCGAGGAGGCCCAACTCTCGCAGCATGCGCGGCATTCGGAGGCCGATAGACCGATCAATGCCGTTCATCTCCGCATAGGTGTTCAGAATCTGCAAGAGACGTGTCTGAGCGGCGAGAGGAGGATCGCATCGCTGCGCCGATGAATCCGGCTCATGTAGGGCGATGACGCCGCCAGGCCTCACAAGACGGATCATCTCTGCAACGATCTCCTCCGGTCGCGGCACATTCACGAGAACCAGGCGCGCCGTTGCGAGATCGAACGTCTTGTCGGGAAGTGCTGTGGCGCGAGCATCCGCATCAAGGACTTCGACGTTCATCAACTGGCTGTCGGAGACGAAGTGCCGGGCGCGTTCCACTTGCTCGGTACTTCGTTCCACTCCGACTACCCTTCCCGCGGCACCGACGCGCTTGGAGAGAAGATCGAGGCAGCCTCGCGGGCCGCAGCCGATCTCGACCACTCGCCACCCCTCGCGAACGCCAATCTGCTCGAAGAGCCACTCTGATTCGTGAGCGAGCTGGTGCGATTGTTGCTCCAGTCGTTCCTGCTCGGCCTGTCGGTAGCCGAGAAAATACGGATCCGGCTTGCTCACTTTGATGCTCCAGAATTAGTGTGCACTCTGCGACCGCCAAACGGTTCAGTATGAGCCGCGGCGGTAAGTCTGCGACGTGGTGCCGGATGCGCGCGCCCCCGCGGCAGGCCTGCTGCACTGAATCTCTGTCCGCGCGTGCATGAACAGCTTCATTTGACCAAACCGGTCTTCTTGGCTATCTCGCCTGCCCGCTTGAACTCCGCGCGGATCTCGGCCGCGGTCTGCTCGGGTGTGGCGTAACTCTGCAAGATGCCGAGCGACGCCAGTCTTGCCGTGATAGCCGGGGCCTTGACCGCCTGTTCGATCGCGCCGACGAGGGCTTTCCTCGCGTCTTCGGGGATCCCTGCCGGCGCGAGAAAGCTGAACCAGATGCCGAACAGTTCCTCTTGATAGCCGAGCTCGCGCAGCGTGGGTATGTCGACAAACTCGGGAAACCGGCTCGAAGCGACGAGACCCCGGAACGCCCCCGATTTGATGTGGGCGCTCAGCGCACCGAGCGACAGCACGACCCCTTCGATGTGTTCTCCGCGCAATGCGACGATGGCGGGGGCAGCGCCGGTATAGGGAACCGGCACGAGCTCCGAACCTGTTAGCGCGTTGATCAATTGCACGCAGAAATCACCGACTGAGCCGGAGCCGGGGTGACCAATGCGCACATGGCCCGGGTTCTTCTTCGAGTATTCGATGAACTCTGCGAAGTTTCTGTACGGTGCGTCGCTGCGCACGACGAGGATGGTCGGTGTGCGCGAGGCGGTGCCGAGTGGCACCAGATCCCGGAGCGCATCGTAGGTGACGGATTTTGGGTCGAGAACGGCACGAAAGGTAAGCGCGCTGTTTTGCGCAAACAGAATCGTGTGACCGTCCTTCCTTGCCTGGACGACGGCGTTGGTGCCGACCGCGCCCCCAGCGCCGGGACGATTGATCGAGAGCACCGGTGTCTTCAGCTGTCTTCGAGATATCTTCGCCAAGGGCGCGCGCGGCAATGTCTGCAGCGTCACCCGGGGCAAGCGGAACCACGAGACTTATCGGGCCGGTAGGGAACGGCTGGGCCTGGGCGGCGGCCGGCAGCCAGATGAGCGCGCAGGCGAGAAGAGTGCGCTGCGCAAACCGTTTCATGACGAAGATCTTCCCATGGAAACTCTGAGTTCCTGCCGATTTCCTGATCGATTCAGCGAGCGGGAACGGTGATGCGGTATGTCGAGGCGTAGATGCGCTGCTGCTTGGTCGATGACGGCCGCTTTCTGACATTCCCACTGAGTGGCCATGTACCCGTTCACTGACCGCTTTAGCGCAGTTGGACCAACTACCGCTCCTGGCCGCACGGGTCGCGGTGCCTGCAATTCAATGAACTATCTGAATCTGAGATTCTCGCGTGAGAGCTGGGTAATCGAAGAGCAGCCCATCAGCTTCATCCCGCGCTCGAGCTCCGCTCGCATCAGATCCAATGCGCGCTCGACCCCTGCCTGACCGGCAGCGGCCAGCGGGAACAGGTAGTAGCGCCCTACGCCGACGGCCTTTGCGCCGAGCGAAAGCGCCTTCAGGACGTGGGTGCCGCGCTGAATGCCTCCGTCCATCATCACATCCAGACGATCACCGACGGCATCCACGATCTCCGTCAGTTGATCGAACGGAGCGCGCGAACCGTCGAGCTGTCGACCGCCGTGGTTGGAGACGATGATCCCGGTGCAGCCGATGTCGGCGGCACGCCTGGCGTCGGCCACCGACATGATGCCCTTCAGACAGAACTGGCCGCTCCATGATCGGACCATGGCTTCCACGTCCTTCCAGTTCATGGACGGGTCCAGCATCTCCGTGAAGTAGCGCCCGATCGACATGGCACCGCCGCTCATATCGACGTGCTTGTCCAGCTGGGGCAGGCTGAAGCGCTCGTGGAGCAGGTAGTTCAAGCCCCACATCGGCTTGACCGCGAACTGAAACATTCCGGCCAGCGTCAGCCTGAATGGAATGGAGAATCCAGTGCGCAGGTCGCGCTCGCGGTTTCCTCCGGTGATGCTGTCGACGGTCAGCATCATCACGTCGACGCCGGCCGCCTTGGCACGTTCGAGCATCGCGCGATTGAGGCCGCGGTCCTTGTGAAAGTAGAACTGATACACCTGCGGCGTGGCGTACGCCTTTGCGCAGATCTTCGAGGCTGACCGTACCCAGTGATGACACGCCGAACAGGGTGCCGAACTTCGATGCGGCGGCGGCAACCGCCCGTTCGCCCTGATGGTGGAACAGTCGCTGGAGCGCTGTCGGCGAGCAATAGACGGGCATGGCCAGTTTCTGGCCCATCACCGTCACGGAGAGATCAATGGCCTCGACCCCGCGCAGGACATTGGGAACGAGATCGCAGCGCTCGAAGCTCGCCGTGTTCTGCCGATAGGTCACCTCATCGTCCGCCGCGCCGTCGATGTAGTTGAAGATCGGACCCGGCAGTCGTCGCCGGGCCAGTTCGCGGAAGTCATGGAAGTTGTGACAGTCGGTCAGGCGCATGTCAGGAAGGCTTCTTCAGCAGCCGGCAGCGACTGATGGCGTCTAACAGGCCCTCGTCACCTGGCCGCACTGACGAGTCACGCACGCTTGGACATGTCCGCTTTATGGCCTTCTGCAAGGACTTCGTCAACGTCGGTTACTGGCCGGCATAGGACGAATTCAGCCGATTTCATGCGGAAATCCTCTCCAACAAGCTGCTTTTCTCGCCAATCCGTCTTGAACCTTACGAGATAGTTGAGCTTCCACTACGCCGGTGGAGAAGCGTGAACGCAATCATCCCAGCAAGGGACGCAAACCAAGGGCTCGCCAACCGACAACGCCGAGTAAATCGTGGCCATCCATCGACGGAGATTCCGAGGTGTTGCGGATATTTGACAGGCGAGAAGGGACGAAGGAGCTGCGCTTCACGAAGAACATCTTCGAAGCGGACCTATTCGCAATTGTTTCGAAGAAGGTCGGAAAGGCGAAGGCAGCGGGGTTGCGCGCGGAACCTGAGAGTATGTTGCTTGTCGCCGCGGCTGCCTACGCCGTCAGCTCCGTGAAAACGTGCGTGAAATCCGGGAGAAAGTTTCACTCCCGACAAGATCTGGTTGCCGTGACGCATTGCGCGCTTGCCGCACTCGCCACGTCTCGAGACCTGCTTGGTCTACCCGCCCAAGATCACCTCGACAAGAGGAACCGCATCTATGGTGTTGTCATGCCGACGGCGAGATGGCTCTACGGAAACGGTGCCTCAGACGATCTGATCTGGAAGATTTGCGACGTCGCCATAAAAGGCGCGCAGGCGGGCGGCACAAACATGCGTACAGTCAACAACGCGTTAAGAGAAGACTTCCAAGACTACGTGAGAACAAGAGGGCGAATGGGAGCAGCCTTCCTGGCTAAATACCTCCGGCTTCTCGATCAAGCCTACGCAAGGACAGTGCGACACGGAAATTTTCCGTAGCAGCAGTCGATCTCATCTCGGCGTGCACTTTGAGTGGGTTCCCCACTTTTTGCCCCATCGTTCCGAACCAAAAGCGGTCGCTCTCCTTTCGCCTGATCGAGTCCGCTCTTGTGCTGATTACCTCTCCTCGACCGGCGGCTGCTCGTGGCCGAACCGAGAAATCACCGCCGCTGATACCGGCGGGCATCGTCCGACACCGGCGGATCGGTTAGCGATTGCCAGCGCAGGCGGTCAGATGTTCACGGCGCCCGCGGTTCACTTGGAAGCTCCTTCTTTTTTGCGTTTGTCCATGAGTGCAAGGGCCTCTTCTGCCTGTCTCAAGGCTTCAATCTCCTGCGCATATTCTTTTGCCCGTTCTGGGTCCTGCTTTTTCAAGCGCTCAAGTTCTTCACGCCGTTCCTGTTTCGTGCGCTCGATGCTCTTCTGCTCTGAGCATCGACTGCGATGGTTTGCTTACCCTCAGCGGCAGCCAGTGCCTCCACGTCAAAGCCGCACGCCTCTGCGGACGTGCCTTCAAACCCCGGCGTGTCGCTGTTCGCGAACATGTAGTCGAACTCAGCCGAGCGCAGACCTCGCGCGGGCGTGTTCAGGACTTGTAACCTCATCTGCCTGCGTGCATCGCGTTCCCGCGTTTCTTGTGTTTCTAGATCCGAAGGCGCAAGCCGCCTCACGCGCATCGAATCGGTTCCGAACCGCTTGCGCGTCTCTTCCTTGCCGAGGCTGTCGCCGTAATGCACTGCGCGCAAGTACTGCTGCGCCACTATCGTCAACCGCTTCACCGCGATCGGTGAGTGGCCCCATTCGGTCGCGATCCAGCGCTGCACGTCGTCGCGCATGCCGTCCTTGTCGGCGTCGATGCCGTCGATCGTGGCCTTGCCGGCTTCGCCCGGATCGGGCGGGAGGTTCGCCAGGTGCTGCGGGATGCAGTCGGTCGGAGCGGCGACGTTCGGGTTGACGGGCGAGGCGCAGATCGGCTTCGCCTTTGCCGCGGTCTGTGCGGGCTTGCCGCCGACCGCGTTCGCGATCGCCGCGCGGGTCGCCTCGTCGCTGGCAACCACCAGGCGCCGGCCGCGACCCCGACGAGTGCGACTGCTAGTGCAACGCGGTTCATCGAAGCCTCCCTAACAGCGTGTCCTGCGGTTGGGTGTCTCCCCGGATAGGAACGCTTGTCTTCGGCTGACAGGCTGCCTGCATTCTCCCGCCGGTTTTCACTGTCCGCTACTAGGTAGGTTGGATGATCGCGTGCAACGTCCGATCTTGGCCGACCTGAGCCGAGGCGAGTCTTGAAGCAGTCATTTCATCCTGTGCACGCCCCGTGTGGAATTACTTGCTGCAACGTCCGCTCCATAACGAGCACTTCACGTCCTCGGTACGTGACTCGCTCCGCCTCCTTCCAGCCCAGGCGGCCGTACATTCCACCATCCAGCCGCTCCGTCTGTAGGTGCAATGTTGATACGTTCAGACGTCGAGCCCTTTCGACGACGTTCTCAACGACGCGGGACCCAACTCTCCGGTCGCGGTGCATCGTTGGAACATACACACCTCCAAGCCAGTGCTCCCGATCCGGATAGATGTCCATCTCGCGATACTTCAGTGACGCCACCCCCAGAATTTCGTCGTGGTCGACTGCCAAAACGAGGAGAGGGATCGCCGTTCGATTCAGATACGTTTCGAGAATCGAGCAAATGGTCGCGACCGTCGAGCCCGGCGACCTCGCTCCCCACTGGTCGAAGTACCACCGCGCAAGCATCGGAATCGCTTCGGGCCGATCGGCGAGGAGCGCGAAGTCCAAGGGAATGCCTCGACGCGAATTGGGTGCCGCTTACTGCCGGTGATGCAGATCTTGATTCAATTCTGCTGGACTTTCCGCGAACGATAAAGAGGTCCGCTCTCCGGCAGATCGTGCAATGCGACTCAATGACGGGTTTTGGCCGCTAGGCGAACCGGATCCATTCGCGATAGGAAGCACCTATCAATGCTCCAAGGATGCCTACGGCCACCAACTGGAGTCCCGGTAGTCCGTTGAGAAAACCTACGAGAAGAGTTGCGCCTCCCCCGGTCAGTGCGCCTACAACTCGCCCCATTCTTCGAACTTCCACGCGTCGAATCTCGAGGGCGCTTAGAAAGGCGAGCAGCGCAAGAGCTGTGCAGATGATCAGGGCGCTGACGGTCCACGACGACGCCGACACAAAAAGCATCGTGACAAAGAAGGCGAAAAAAGCCGTAATCAGAACGATGAAGACTTTGCCGCCGCCAGCGCGAGTCTTGCTCACCGGGTGTCTCCGATGGTCCGCTTTGAGGTGATTCTCGCCCTGGCCTGTGATGTCGGCAACTGGCCGAATTTAGCCTGTGCGTGCGAACGGTTCCATATCATCCGGAACCGCCGTATGCGCAATGCTAGCCAAAGCAGGATCACGCTATGACCGAAATTTCGGACGACGCGAAGCGAAACCGCGAAGGCTGGACGAAGGCCAACGCCACTTACACGGATGAGCGGGCCAACCATAACTGGATGGCGGCCGAGATCACGTGGGGAGTCTTTTGTGTGGCGGAGGCGTCACTTGGAACCCTGGGCGAAGTTCGTGACCTTGATGTCGTCGAACTCGGCTGCGGCACCGCCTACGTCTCCGCCTGGTTGGCACGACGCGGCGCGCGGCCCGTCGGCGTCGACGTAACTCCGGCTCAGCTCGCCACGGCCCGCCGCTGCCAGCGCCAGTTTGGAATCGACTTTCCGCTGATCGAGGCCAGCGCAGAGAATGTCCCACTCCCATCCGCAAGCTTCGACTTGGCAGTCTCCGAGTACGGCGCAAGCATCTGGTGTGATCCGCACCTCTGGATCCCGGAGGCTCACCGACTGCTGCGGCCTGGGGGCCGATTGTGGTTCCTCCGTAACAGCACCTTATCGATTCTTTGCGCGCCCGATGTGGGGCCACCGACCACAGGACTCCAGCGGCCGCAGAGAGGACTGGGGCGCCTAGAGTGGCCTGGCGAAGTGGCGGTGGAGTGGCAGCTGCCGCACGGCGAGCTCTTTCGCCTCCTGCGGCACACGGGTTTCGATGTCATCGATCTCGTCGAGCTCTACCCGCCCGAGGAGGCAGTCGACCATGAGTACTACAAAGCGTTCTCTGTCGATTGGGCGCGTAAGTGGCCGTCCGAGGAGATCTGGGTCGCTCAGAAGCATCGCTGATCAAGGCAGCGAATCGGCTAATCCTGACGCCCGTTCTCGTCCGCTATTAGGTGAACTACCTCTAGATCGCGAAGGACTGCAAATGGCCGCAGCTTGCCTGGCATCACTGCAGAGGCGCTACGATCCTAAGGGGAAGTTGGCGATCGCCGAAATCAGACATGCGATCGCAAGGGACGAACCAAACTACAGTCCGTCCCGTCCTTGACCGCTTATTTCAAGTCCATGCAGTTGGCGTAGTAGGTCACCGTCGCCGGCCAGTCGGAGAAGATGCCGAGGATCTTCACTTCACGTGCCAACACATCGAGCGCCTTGTACATATCGCTGTCCTTCTTGATCGCTTTGCCCTGCGGGTCGAAGTCGAAGTAGAAGCCCGCCTTCGACGCTCCCTGGCGGAGGTCGGCGCGCTCGAAGGTCCAGGTGATAATGTCGAATCCCATCGCCTTCAGGTCCTTCGCGAGCTTGGAAGGCACGATGCGGTCGTTCGCATCAAGCGCGAGCAGTGCGGGCATCGCCGGGGCGATGATGCGCACACCGCGCTTCTTCAACATCTTGAAGTACTCCATCCTGTCCATCGTGTCATACGGAGGCTGGATGATGATGTCGTTCACCGGGTCGGTGGCGTTGAAGTCGAGCAGGTAGACCGCCTGCTTTCCGTACGGCGTCTTGTCGATCCAGTACAGCACGTCTTCCACATTGAACGACTGGGGCCATGCATCGCGCGGCTTGACGTCCTGCTTGTCCAGAACGTCGGCGTACGCCTGCGCGTAATTCTGCTGTGCCGTCTTGTTCGTTGGCTCCTTGAAGACCTCCTCGATGCGCTTCTTGCCAGTGGCGGGATCCACCACGCTTTCCTTCAACTCGGGTGTGTGCTTGACACCAAGCCGCTTGTTGAGTTGGATGCTTTCCGTAAACGTCATCAGCGTGCCACGGCCGGTGTACAGCTCGGTGCGCCATGGCGCGGTGCCGCCGAGGAACTCGGCGGCCGTGCGCGCGTTGGGATTGGACGCGTCCATCTTCCCGGTGAGCGTCCTGAACTCCGCGAGGGTAAGGTCAGAAGTGCGGCATTCGGCACTGGCTGGCGTGAGTCGGTTGCCGGCAGCGTCGAAGGTCGCGGGCGTGAACTTCTTGGTGCATTTCTCGGCGAGCGGCGTGACAAGGATGTTAGTCGTGGTGTGGAGATCATTCTCAGCATGGCGGCATACCAACTGGCCGTCCCTCGTGAACGTGACGTCGCACTCGACAATGCCGGCACCCTGCCGCGCTCCTCCCTCGTACGACTCCCGGGTGTGCTCGGGGAACTGCAGCGCCGCGCCGCGGTGCCCGATGGAGAAGTCCGTGCGACGGAACGGCCCGTCCGTGCATTGCATCAGTCGGTGCTTCAGCGGGCCTTCATCCATGCCCTGAATCAGGTAGAACGGCCTGGGTCCAAGTTGGATTGAATCGCCGTCCTTGTGGCCGTTTTGATGGCCGCGATTGTCGTCGGCCGCATTGACCGCCGTGACGACGCCGGACAGCATTGCGAACGCAGTCGTCAGCCCGACGGCGCAAACGATGTGGCGCATGAGTTCCTCCAGTGGAGGCGGCTTGGTGCCTCCCGTGTTGATCAGTCCGCGTCTCGGCGGCTGTATTGATTTTACGAGCTGGACACGGCCGCCGCGTGACGGCTATATGGGCGGGCGCCCTCCCGCGAGTCGCGAAACGCGGGATTGACCACATGGGCGATGCGTCGTTCTTCCCTGGGACTCACGGTCCGCAGATTGGAAAGAAGCGCATCGAGAATGGCCCTAGCCAGGTACGACCGCTTACAGAACGTTCGCACCCGGTCGAGTAATGGCAGCTGCTGGCCGGTACTGATGCTACCCACGTTCCATGGACACTTCCGGATCGGCACAATGGCTCTGGGAGGGCTGTGTCAGGCAACGACGGGAGCGCAGAGACCGCACGCGGGAGTTCAAGCAAGCCGGCTGTGAAGTAACGGCGCCCGCGGCAGCTGGAGTTCCACAAAGTCGCCAAACTATTTCGTCGCCCAGCAGTGTGCTGCTGTCGCGTTCCTGCGGGGTCCCGGACTCGCTGATTGACGGCTCGAAGTACTCTTGGCAGGCTAGATGGCAGCTGCAAGGTCGGGCCCACCTTGCAGCGCAAGTCGACGCCCAGTTGCTCGGCTGGGCCCGCGCGGCCTGCGACGCCGCCGGCTGCGGTCGGACCGAGCGGTGGTAATGATGATCGCAGGCAGCGGCCTTTCCATTCCATCCGCCCGGGCGCCGCAAACTCCGAGAGGACCGATATGGACTTTGATTGGCGTGGCGCCTTCATGAGGCTGCTTTTCGGGGCTGCAGTCGGCGTGGGCGTTACCGCGACTGCCGGCGCGGCCAGGGCCGCAGAGACGGCCGCGCAGTGGGACCTGACGGATCTTTATTCGACGCCGCAGGCCTGGACCGACTCGTACCAGCGTCAGCGCACCGTTGTCGCCTCGCTCGATCGCTACAAGGGCACGCTTGGAAACGAGCGCCGAATCGATGTTCACGGCGCTGGCGGCGATCAGCGACACGCGTCGCGAACTATGGCGGCTGTTCGGCTACGCCGCGCTGCGCTCCGACGAGGATCTGAGGATCGCGGCGAAACGTCGAGCGTCGCCAGCAGGCCCGGTCGCTGATGACGCAGCTGGCCGAAAAGACCGCCTGGCTCGCGCCGGAAGTGCAGGCACTGGGAGAGTCGAAGGTCAGGTCGTTCGTCGAGCAATCGCCGGCACTGAAGCGGCGCTTCGATTTCTTTCTCGCTCGACACGCTGCGCTAGCGCCTCATACGCTGGGCCTGGAAGCGGAGTCGGTGCTGGCGGCCACCGGCGACGTGCTGGCACAGCCCAACAACGTCTTCCAGCAACTGGTCGACGCAGAACTGCCATATCCGACGCTCGAGATCGCCGGCAAGAAGGTCGTGCTGACCCAGTCCGAGTACGAGAAGTACCGCAGCGCGGACGACCGCGCGGACCGCAAGGCGGTGTTCGACGCGTTCTGGTCGACGTTCAAGAGCTACCAGGGGACGTTCGGTTCGACCCTGACGACGCAGGTGATGGGCGACGTGTTCTCCGCGCGCGCACGCCGCTTCGACACCTCGCTGCAGCAGGCGCTGTTCGAGGACAACATGCCGGAGCGCGTGTACCGCACGCTGGTGGCGCAGGCCAACGAAGGACTGCCGACGCTGCATCGCTACCTGCGACTGCGCAAGCGGCTGCTCGGCATCCAGGACGAGCTCGCCTTACTACGACAACTACCCGTCACTGTTCCAGCTCACGCGAGCGCCGCGTATTCCCTCGAGGAGTCCCAGCGCGATCACCTTCGCCGCGCTGGCGCCGATGGGTGACGAGTACCTTGGGCTGCTGCGCAAGGGCTTCGCCTCGCGCTGGTCCGATCCATATCCGCGGCCGGGCAAGGCGCTCGGGCGCCTACGTCAGCGGTGCCGCCTACGATGTGCACCCGTACGTGCTGCTCAATCACAACGACGACTTCGTGTCGCTGACGACAGTCGCGCACGAGTGGGGCCATGCAGTCCACACGATGCTCGCGAACGCCAGCCAGCCCTTCGAGAAGGCGGACTACTCGACGTTCATCGCCGAGTCCGCTTCGATCGCCAACGAGATGCTGCTCGGCGACTACCTTGTGCGAAGCGCGAAGTCACGAGAAGAAAAGCTGTTCTTTCTCGGCGAACAGCTCGAACCGATCCGGCAGACCTTCTTCCGGCAGGTGCTGTTCGCCGAGTTCCAGCTCGAGATGCACGAAGTGCGCGAGCGTGGCGAGCCGCTGTCCGGCGCCTCGCTGACCGAGCGTTACTGCACGCTGCTGAAGCGCTACTACGGCGAGGCGCAGGGCGTCATGAAGATCGACCCGCTCTACTGCAACGAGTGGGCCTACGTGCCGCACTTCTACTACGGCTACTACGTGTGGCAGTACGCGACATCGATGGCCGGCGCTGCGCAGTTTGCCGAGGAGATCCAGGGCAGGAACGGGGCGCAGGCGCGCGATCGCTTCGTCATGCATGCTCAAGGCCGGCGGCTCGGACTACGCGTACGAGATCTACCGGCGTGCCGGCGTCGACCTGGGCCAGGCAGCACCGTACCAGGCGCTGTCCGCCGCATGAACCGGACCATGGATGACATCGAGGCGCTGCTAAAGACGAAATAGAGCGCAGCCGCAGCGGGCGCTACCAACTGCCACTGCGCACGGGCGGCTGTTAGGTTTTCTGGACTCGGAGTCATCGATAGCGAAACGTCAACGCAGGGTCAGCTTTGAGGTGGTTTGCCGGGGTCAGGTGCGCGTCCGCAATGGGCCGCGTGCCGCCTATCGATCCCCGCACCGACTGCGAGCCCAAGCAGACACGCTCGGAAGCGTATTTGACTTCGATAGCGGACGCTCAACGATTGAGTTCCGGCACGCGCGGCATCTTGCGCCTCGACTGCATTTAGGCCGCGGTGCTGTCACTGCGTGCAGCCGTGAGGTAGCAGATGAACAGCACTACCATTACGAGGTCCACAGCAATTGAGACGCCAGCCTGATGCCCGAGGTATTGAGTACCGTAGGTAAGAACAAGGCCGATGAAAATCAGCTTGCTGAGGCCAGCAACTGTCAGCGCCAGTGTACGTGTCGATGGATTGAATGCGCCATAAATCAGCATAGCCCCCACTAGGGTGATCAGTGCGCCCCAATTGCGCACGATGATCTCAGCGAGTGGACCTTCCAGAGTTGCCCCGAACGTGGAGCGTAGTGCAGTCTGCGGCGCGACCGCGGCGAAGATCATCGTGCACGTCAGCACTCCAGACACCAGCATGATCCATTTGATATTGGCGACGATCCACTTCACGGTTCCCCCCGACGCTGCTGCCTAAAGTCAGAGATCACCGGCCCGCGAAAGCGGGCGAAGCCCGCTGTAGCGGGTCCGGTGCATCGACGGGTTGGGCGTCACTTTGTTCTCGCATCTCCGGCAGCGTGCAGCGCGAGTATGTCGGCGATGGCGCGGTTCAGGGGTGTCGGTACGGCTTTGCGCTGACCAAGTTCGACCACGCCTCCGGAGAGCCAACGGACTTCCAACGGATTGCCTCGCTCGAGATCGTGATGCATCGAGGAAGTCATGTCATAGGCCACGTCGTCCGCGAGCTTGAGGCGCACCTCGGCGTAGTCCTCGGGCAAGTCCACGCCGTGGGCCCTACCAACCGCAACAACCTCGCGCATTACCTCATGCAGGAAGGCGCGTGTCTGTGGATTCTCGCGGATCGGGCCGATGGGCTTGCGAATTGTCGTCGTCGTGCCCGACAGCCCCACCAGGAACACATACTTCTGCCAGATCTCGCGAAGGATGTTCTCGGAGAGTTCTGCCTTGATGCCGCCCGCGAGGCAGGCTTCGAGAAGCGCCTGACCCCGCGGCGAGCGCGAGCCATCGAACTCGCCGAATAGCAGTCTCTGCATCGGCCCCGTTTGGCGTATGACGCCCGGCCTGTCGATCGTCGTTGCGACGTAGCCGACACCGCCCATGATCTGCGACTCGTCATAGGCGGCTCGCAGGTACTGGTCCTTCAGAACACCGTTCTGGAACGAGATGATTGTCGTGCCGCTGCCAACCATTGGGCGGATCTGCTGCAGCGCCGCTTCGGTGTCCCACAGCTTGACGCAGAGCATTACGAAATCGACGACGCCGACTTCTCCTGGATCGTCAGTCGCGTTGACGCGGGCGATATGGATTGGATCGGGACCTTCGACGCGCAGGCCTTCGCTTCGCATGGCCTGAAGGTGCTTGCCGCGGGCAACGAAGTGCACATCCGCACCCCCTTTGCAGAGACGGGCACCGAAGTAGCCGCCCAGTCCGCCCGAGCCCATGAACGCGATTCGCATGGCCTGCACCTCCCCCTAGTGCTCGAATGCAGCATACCTCGCAAAGGCCGTTACCTCGGCAGCGAGATCACGCGCTCGGACGGCGTCCCCTGTGACGCCCAACTTGATTTATCTGGCTGTTCTTACGGCTAGCCGGACCATGCGGTCACGTTAGCCAGATCTTGCGCCCGGCCCGAAACCGTTGTCCAGAGCAGCTCCGCGGGTAGGCCCAGCTGACAAGAACGGCGGCTTTCGGCGGCCTCAGGTCCTCGCGCGAGAAGTCGGCTCTTGGCCGCACGGAGACGGCAGATCCGGCCGGCGCTGCTGGTCCGTCCTCTACCTCGGTCTTCTCGGCATGGGGATGACGTTCGGGTCCTGAGCGTTCTCTGCCGCGGGAGTTGCGACTCGCCGCAGGAACTGCGGCGCCACATTCCACTGCTGGCCGGTATCGGCGACCACCGTGACAGTCTTGCGGTTGTAGCGGGTCAACACACCCGTCACCGGAGGGTGGCCCTCAGGTTGGAACTCGACACGCTCGCCCACCTTGAACTCCAACATCCGAACGTGAGATCTCATCTGCTGCAAGAGCCGCAAGCGTTCGACGATTCGATGGTTGAGGTCGACCAGCTCCGCTTCCGTAAGACGGTCAATGTCAATCTTCATCGGTCACCTCCCAGGCTGACCCTCTCACGCAGCTTTAAGCTCAAAGTGAACCTTGCGACCGATCGCGGTCGCGATGTTGACCAAGGCATCCAGCGAGAACCGGGAGAGCGCCGCGCAGCAAGTCATTCATACGTGGCTGCGTGACACCGCAGCGCCGTGCCGCTTCGACCTGCGTCCAACCTTGGTCCTTCACGATCGCCGCAATCTTTTGCATCAGTTCGGGCGCGGGCGCGCAGGTTCGCTGCCTGCTCAGGGGTGTCGGCC
>CAVQID010000046.1:0-47444 GCA_963712485.1 uncultured beta proteobacterium | reverse complement strand
TTCAACCGATTTCCGCGTTGGGTCGCGTTCTTTGGGTCGCGTTCTGCCGGCGCTTTGAATCAGGCAAGGGTCCGGTCAGTGCTGAAGGTCGACGCGGTGGAAGAGGGCGGCTTGGCCTTTGGGGCGTAATGTCAACTAACGGGGAGGGCGGCTAAGCGAGCTTTCGTGAAGGGTTGTCCGACGTCTGCCCGTTGCGCGAGTTGTGAGCAGCGCATGCCGTGGTGCCAGGGCAGGCGTTGGATAAGCCTCGAGGGAGGAAACCGCGGCTTGCGGAGTGTGAGCGCCGCAGGAGTTCTATGGGGTTTTGACGGCGGCTGCCTTGTCGCGCTGCGCGGCAGTCGTGGCGGCCGGGTTCGGGTGGCGTTGCGCGCGGCGGCTTTGCGGCTGCGCGATGTGCGCTGAGGGGCGATCGGGCTGCGAAGCGGACGGCCTTGCGGCGGGCAGCGTCAACACGGCCGCGCGGCGGGTCGTTTTGAGACGTCGCCGGAAGATGGTGGAGGCAAGCCCGGTGCTTGGAGTCACGATGGCGATGGCCGCAGGGGTGGCGCCCGGATGCCGGGCGTGCGGGCGAGGATGTCGACGATCAGCATCGCGGCGCCGCAGTGGCGGCAGACGAAGACCGGCGGGGCGGCGGTCGGCGTGACCTCGACCGCATCGCTTGTGCTTGCGGCAGTCATCGTCGTCGGCTGCAGCAGTCGCCGCGCCGTGGCGAGGTGCTGAACGCGTCCGGCGTTGGCGAGCAGCCCGTAGTGGCGGATGCGATGGAACCCGGTGGGCAGCACGTGCAGCAGGAAGCGGCGGATGAACTCGGCCGCTGCCAGCGTCATGGTCTTGCGGCGCGCGCTGCCCTCGGAGCGGTAGTCCTTCCACCGGAACGTGACGCCGCGCTCATCGAGGCGCAGCAGCCGGCTGTTGGAGATCGCCACGCGGTGGGTGTAGCGCGACAGGTAGGCCAGCACCGCCGCGGGACCGGCGAAGGGGCGCTTGGCGTAGACGATCCACTCGCAGTGACGCAGCGGTGCGAGCCAGCGGGCGAACGCCGCCGGATCGGCGAGACGAGCGCAGTGGTTGAAGAACTGCAGCCGCCCGGCACTGTGCAGCCGGAGTAGTTCTTCGCAGAAGCGGCGCCGGAACAATCTCGACAGCACGCGCACCGGCAGGAAGAAGCCACGCCGACAGGCGATCCACTGCTGCCCATCGGCCGACAGCCCGCCACCGGGGACAATGCCGTGCACATGCGGGTGGTGCGTCAACGCCGAGCCCCAGGTGTGCAGCACGAGCGTGGCGCCGATGCGCGCACCGAGGTGCTTGGGATCGGCGGCGATCGTCAGCAGCGTCGCCGCAGCGACGTCGAACAGCAGTCCATAGATGACGGCCTTGTTCTGGTAGGCGATCTCGGCGATCGGCGCCGGCAGCGTGAACACGACGTGGTAGTACTCCACCGGCAGCAGGTCGGCCTCGCGGGCGGCGAGCCAGCGCCGGGCGGCGGGTGCCTGGCACTTCGGGCAGTGGCGGTTGCGGCAGGAGTTGTAGGCGATCTGGTCGCGGCCGCAGCCGGCGCAGCGCAGGACGTGCCCGCCGAGCGCCGCACTACGGCATCGCTCGATGGCCGACATGACCTTCAGCTGGGTGAGGCTCAGGTGCCCGCGCTGCGCCTGGCGCCAGGCCTCGCCGTGCGCGTGGAAGACGTCGGCGACCTCCAGGGCCGGCCGGCCCACGGTCGCACTCCTACGGCGCCGGCAGGGTCTCCAGCGGTGAGACCACCTCGCGCAGGACCTCGGTGGCCACCTGCGTGTACAGGACCGTGGTCTCGATCTTCTTGTGCCCGAGCAGCACCTGGATGACGCGGATATCGACCTTCTGCTCCAGCAGGTGCGTCGCGAACGAATGGCGCAGGGTGTGCAGCGACACGCGCTTGTCGATCTGCGCCGCCGTGGCGGCCAGGTGGACCGCGCGGTTCAGTTGCCGCGTCGTGATCGGATCGGTCGGATCCAGGCCGGGAAACAGCCACCCGCCGCACAGCATCGTGCCTTGCTGGCGAGCGACGCGCCACCAGGTGCGCAGGGTCTGCAGCAGCACGGGCGACAGCAGCGCGTAGCGGTCCTTGCGGCCCTTGCCCTGTTCGACCCGCAGCGTCATGCGCTGGCCGTCGACGTCGCTGACCTTCAACGCGGCGACTTCACTGGCGCGCAGCCCGGCGCCATAGGCGACCGACAACGCCGCCCGATGCTTCGGATTACGCACCGCGGCGAGCAGCCGCGCGACTTCCTCGCGGCTGAGCACCACCGGCAACCTGTGCGGCTCGCGCACCGCACTCATCATCGTCATGAGCTCGCCGCGCCCGAGGGTGACCTCGAAGAAGAACCGCAGACCCGTGATGGTCGCGTTGATCGTCATCGACGTGGTGCCCTGCTCGGCCATGTGCAGCTGGAATCGCCGCAGGTCCTCGGCCGTGGCCGTATCGGGCGAGCGGCCGAGGAAGCCGGCGAAGCGGCGCACGGCGCGGATGTAGGCCACCTGCGTCTTGCCGTTGAGCTGGCGCATGCGCATGTCTTCAATCATGCGCAGACGCAGCGGGCTGACTACCGGAGAAGTAGGAAGGACCATGGCTCTGCTCCTGTCGTTCATCGAGGCACGTCGCCTCGATGAACAACATACGAAACAGAACTCAGGCGCCCGAACAGCGACAGCGGACCATCGAAGGGCTACCGCGCGAGCGGTTTAGTCCTTCGACCCAAAGCGGCTATGCGCTGCGGCCGAAAGCGGACTCGTCTAAGTAGCCGAAAGCATCGGTAATCGGGCTGACCGCTATGTAGGGTCGAGCTCTCCATAGACTCGCGGGACACCCACCCTGCGAAGGAGAGATCGCATGAAGTACTTCACCGGTATCGATGTGTCGCTGCGTTCCGTGTCGATCTGCGTGGTCGACGAGGCAGGTGCGGTGCAGTACGAGGGCAAGGTCCCTGCTGAGGTCGATCTCATCGTAGCCGCGCTTCAACGCTGCAAGGCAGAGATCAAGCAAGTTGGGCTCGAGGCCGGCACCCTGACGCAGTACCTGACCTATGGCTTGCAGAAGGCCGGCTTCGAGGTGATATGCCTCGAGGCGCGCCAGACCGCCGCCACATTGGCGGCGATGCGCAACAAGACCGACCGCAACGACGCCCGCGGATTGGCGCAGATCGTGAGGACCGGCTGGTATCGCACCGTTCACGTGAAGAGCCTGGAGAGCCACCAGGTGCGGGCGCTGCTGGCCAGCCGCAAGGCGCTCCTTGCCAGGTGCGTGGACCTGGAAAACGAGCTGCGGGGGTTGCTCAAAATCTTCGGTGTGCGCCTGGCGCCCCACGTCGCTCATAACCGCTTCGATGAGACCGTGCGCGCCGCGGTGTCGACGACTCCAGAGCTCAACACGTGTCTGCTGCCGCTGCTCGATGCGCGCACGGTGCTGTACAAGACCTACCTGAAGCTAGACAACGCCGTGAAGAGCGTAGTGCGCCACGATCCCATCTGCCAGCGACTGATGACAGTCCCTGGAGTCGGGCCCGTCACCTCGCTCACCTTCAAGGCGGGGGTGGACGATGCCAACCGCTTCCGCTCGTCACGCAACGTCGCCGCGCACTTCGGGCTGACGCCGCGGCGCTATCAGTCCGGGGAAACTGACAACCCCGGCCGCATCTCCAAAGCCGGCGACGTCGACGTGCGCCAGGCGCTGTACACGGCCGCGCACGCGCTCATGACCCGCTCCGACGCCTGGTCGACGCTAAAGGCCTGGGGCTTGCGGTTGGCCAAGGTGCGCGGCCATCGCCGGGCTGTCATCGCCGTGGCGCGCAAGCTCGCAGTGATCCTGCACCGGATGTGGGTCGACGGCACCGACTTCCGCGCCGCACGTCTGCAGGGGGTCGCATGAGCTAATCCGATCGCGACTTCAAACCCGATTCTGCGTTGACTGTGTGGACGATGGTTCTGGATGAAGCCGAGAATGTCAGCTGCGCTTCGAGCGCGCCCGAAAGCATGGCTCGTCCGACCCTTCCGACCAATGCCTGCAGTGTGCCAGCCGCACCGCGCCCGACTGCGTAGAGAAGCGTGACCCACACAACAACCAGATTTAACCTTCAAACCAACCGGAGCCCCGACCCTTGACAATATCGCCCGATTAGAGAAGCTGACGCTTTTGCGTCGAGTTAACCCGCTCGCGGAGGTTGGCAAGGACAGCTCGATAAGGCGGATGCTGCGAAGGGTAGCCCGCATGACGCGCATCGCATAGTGCAGCGTGATACCCGCAAGCTCGAGTTCCCGGGGCGGGTTTGCTGCTACGGCGAGTTGGGATCGCAGGCGGGGACGGAGAGGTCGCCGCGGCATTCCGCCGGGCACGACGCGAGCACTCTGGCAATCGCAGCCGCAATCTCTTGGCCGTGCTTAGCGAGATCCGCCCCGAGCGTGGCCGCCACGCGGGCAAATACCAGAAACAGGAACCATGCGATGAGGTAGACCACGATAAGGGTCCACAGCAGCAAGGCCAGGAAGAAGAAGCCGAACAGGCCCAGCAGTATCGCCACCAAGATGATGACGATGATGTACCACAGGTTCGCGCTGATTACCGGGCGCAGGAATCGCAGGATGCTCGTGATCACCTTGAGTCGACCGCAGGCGCTGGTGAACGCGGTGCGTGCGGCGTCGACCTCGGCCTTCGCGCCGATGCACGCCGCGGAGTTGCAGTCCATCGGGATGACAGGCGGCACAAACCCTTCACCAGGCGGCAGCGTACTCATGCGTTGAACCGTGTGGTCAGATCCTCATGGCACTGCTTGACGACGGATGCGATCTGGAGCTGCCGCTGAATCCTGCGCCGTGGTGACCGCCTGTAGCTGTTCCTGCAAAGCCACCAAGATGTTCCGGACGGCACTCAGCCCTTTCAACTCCACGACTTGCACGTGCTCGACGGAGTGTATAGAGCTCCCGAATGTCGCAGGGCCTCGGGTGCATGAAACTCGCCGTGGAGTGCGCCAAATCGCAAGTGCCCCCAAGTTATCGCTGCGTAGCCTCTGTCTCGCAAACGTGCAGCACTTCCCTACCCCGGCGCCTGGATGTGAATTTTCCATTGCATTTAAGACTGTACGCGCCTTAGATTGCTTCCTCGGCAGCGACCGGCGGACTTCGTTTCAGGCGACGACGACCCGACCATGCGTAGGCATCGCGGGTCGGATGGTTCTCGATCGGCCGCCACTCGGTAGGACGACAATCCATGGAAAGTAGACGCCAAGAACCTTAGCTCAGTGGAAGGGCGATTAGACGGGCTAGCGCAAGACTCACCCGCACCCCTGTGTCATTTACTCGAAAGGATCGACCATGAAGCTCAAGGAAATGAAGCGCTCCTCGCGCGGCGAGCAGGTTGTATACCGCGCTCCGGCTACGGACCGCAAAGGCCAATCGAATTACGAGGTGACGGTGGAAGGTCCCAAGGGTGTCGTTGAGAAGGCGCTGCGGGAGGCGGACCTGACGTTCGACATCGACCCCGGCGCGACGCAGGAGTCTGCGAACAAGCGGATCATGGAAGCGCTCAAGCCCTGGCATCGCGAAATGGCGCAGCGGGCCATGGACCCCGCGGGACTTAACCCCAAGACCGCGTCCAAGGCTCCCCCTGAGAGGGCCTCACGCATGATGACGGTGTCCCTGCGTCCCACGACGGAGCACGGCACCTTTTTCTTCATCGATACGGTGTTTCCGGTCTTTCTGCCCGTTACGCCGCTGTTTCAGTTCGTGCTTCCTCCCTGCTCGTTCGGCGGCATTGCCTCGTTTCCTGTCGCGGGCAATCCCAACGTCCGCATTCGATTCAACAGCCCGGCGCCACCGACTGTGGTATCGAGTTCCTTTGGAGGCTTGGCCATTGACAGCACGTCGTTCGTACTGGCGCCGTGGACACTGGTATTTCCATTCAACCAGTATCCGTGCGCGGTGCCTTCGGTTGCGCGCCTGATGTGTTGGGGCGGGAACCTCTTACCGTTCTGACGGGAGACTGGCATGGCTGAGTCCTGCAAGCAACAGCTGGAGCGCCCGTTACCAGGACGATCGACGGTGAAGAGTCCAACCATGCAAGAGATCCACTCGCTCGAGCAACTCCGGGCTATCGATCGCGACCTAGGGGTCTTCGCGCTCGTCAAGCCCGTGCGATACCTCAAGTTCGCGGTCGCCGGAGTCTCGGAGGAACGCAATCTCGAGGCTAGCGAAAAGATCGCCAAGTATCAAAAAGCGTGCGGCTGCTTTGCGGGTGGAATCACCATGGGCTTGTGTTTCCTCGCATACATCGTTTTTCTCATTGTCAGCGGCGAAACGCTCTTGAATGGCGGCGCCGTCTTGGAGATCCTGTTTTCCATTGCGCTGTTTTTAGGTAGCACTTTAGTTGGCAAAGCGTTGGGAAGGTTGTGGGCGAAGGTTCAGATGATCCGGCTGATCAGGCGCTTGGCGAGGTGCGCCGATTGGGAGGCCTTAGGCGCGGCCTCATAGGGAGCGGATATGGGACGAGTCTGCAAAGAAGTCGAAGACGCGGCAGTCAGCGCCTGCAATGGCATTCAGTGCACGGGCTTCACAAACTGCGACGGCATTCAGTGCACCAGCTTTAGGAACTGCTCCTGGTGGAACGTGCCATGCCACGTCGCACGAGCCGCCTGCATCGCGGCCGCCGCAATATCGCGCGCCGCGTGTTGGGTGGCTCGCGCCGCATGCGTAGTTGCCGCCGAGGTTGCCAAGGTAGCGTGCCTTGCCGCCGCGGCGGTGGCGCGGGCCGCCTGCGAGTTGGCAAATGTCGTTTTGGACATTGTCGCGCTCGTCATTGGCTTGATCCTTAGCATTCCGATAATTGGTGGGATCCTTCGGACGATACTGAACTGGGTGACTGAGATCGTTTGGCGGGTAGTGGGTCTCGTGGATTTCTTTGCGTCCTGGGTTGGGATACGACCGCGCAAGAAGATGTACATCGGAGCCGTCGTCCCGTCCGTTAACGGAGTCCAGATCGTCACCGATACCGAAATCCTGCGCCAGGTAAATGCTGCGATTGCCTTCTACGACCAGACGTGCAACGTCAATGTCATCTTCACCGGTATCTGCAAGACCGGCATCGCTCCGCCTGAAGGCGGCCTTGTCGTCGGTTGTGACGTTGGCGGATTTTTCAGTGACTGGTGGCTTGCGGGCTCCTATTTTGAACTCGCCGCAGCAACTTGCAAGTTCACCGACTCGTTCCGCCGCGTCATCGGCCTCGGAGCGGAGATCATCATCTTCATTGTTCAGGACGTAACGCCTTCCGGCACGAATGGCTGCAGCTTCGGATCGACCCACAACTATGTGGTCGTTGAAGCGAAGTCCAGCGACCAGGACTTCGTGGCTACGCACGAGATCGGTCACGCGTGCTGGCTACCACACGATGGTGACATTCAGAATCTAATGAACGAAGTCACCCCGGCCGCCAATCCGGTTCTGACCGGACTCCAAGTGTCGCTCGTTCGGTGGAGTAAGCACTGCGTTTACTTCTAGCGAGGTTTTCATGCAAACAGACTCACAGAAACCAATGAGCGTTCGGAACGACGACTCGAAGCCCGGATGCGGCGTGAGCTCTGCGTTCAACTTCTCGGTCGGAGCCGCCGCACTCATTGCGTTCCTGTTGTTCAGCTATCTGCTTTACTCGCAATTGAGGTAGTCCGATGACCTCTCCGTCCAGGCCTTCACTCAACGCGTCACCCGGAGTGCGGATAGCGCTTGTCTTGCTCGCCTGTTCAATGCTGGCAGGCTGCCCGAAGGACAAATCGACGACGCCGGTAGAAACACAGATTTCTATCCTGCACGTGAACCTTCGGCAAGTGTTCGATGTTCCCGATCGTGACGCGGCCGGTTTCTGGAAGACGCGCTTCGACCGCATCGGGACCGATCTCAAGGCCATCGGCGCAATGCCAGACGTCATCGCCCTGCAGGAGGTTTCGGCGCGCCTTTGGTGTCCCGACAACTACGGACTTGTTCTCGACTACGAACCGATCCGCGAAGTGCTTCGAAGCCTTCAGGCCGGCATCGGAATCCGCTATCGCATCGCCTACATGCAGGTCTTCGCGCGCGATCTGCGTGTCGGCCCCGGCGCGACATCGAATGGTGGAAGCGCGGCCGATTGTCGCGGAGCCTCGGGATTGGCGCTTCTCTACAACCCGGATCGCCTCAAGAATCTCGAGACCGACTCCACCACGATCACCACGCTTGCCTTCGATCAGAACTCCAACGTGCCGAAGCTGCGACGAAGCATGCCGTGCTGCGTCGGGCGAGTTCGACAAGGTCAGGAGGGGATCTGCGCAATGATCGACGGGCCGGCCCAGACCGATGTATGCAATACACCCTCGCCCGCAGGTCTTGCTCAGATTTCGGCGAGATCGGCGGTCGCGCGTTTCGAGTTGGCGCAGCGCAAGCGAACTACCTTCCACGTTTACAACGTCCATCTTCCGTGGGAGGGCTCAGCTGGAAATGAATGGGCCGACGCGAAGACGTCTGTGCGGGCACTTATCGACGCCGTCGAGCCGAACGTCAACCGGTGGTTTCCGCCAATAATCGTCGGAGACTTCAACAATGGATCGGAGACCGTTTCTGCGTGGCTGACGGATTTCGATGTACTCGGCTCAGCCCCACTCGACGAGATCATTCTTACTGTCGCCGGCAAGTCGTCCCAGTACACGTCGAGCGCCACCATCAATCGCCAAACTACGGTCCAGCTGCCGCCCGGCGCAGAGAATCCCAAGTGCATTGACGGTGGTCGCCTGTGGTCCGACCACTGCGCACTTCTCACCACGCTCGTTATACGAGATAACTGACTGTTCAGCGAAGGAAGCGGAGCGAACCTATGCTGAGGTTTTGTGGCGAAACGGCGGGCGGCGTCGAGCGAAACTCGTCTTCACTCAGAAGACTTGCGCTTACCGAGGGCTAGGTGGTCGCTGACAATGTACGCGAGAGGCGCTGCCTTCGTTTAAGCGCGCCATTTTGGGCAGCATTGACAGCTGCCTACAATGAAGATCCGTCAGCCGGCTTGACAATCTCATGACCGCCAAGGCAGATCGCGGGGTGCCGGTTGCACATACTCGCGGGCGACATCGACGCCGCCCCACCGCACCACCACTTCGCGCGCATCGGAGGCAAGCTGAGGCGGCCGCGGGTAGTCCCACACCGACATCTGCCCCGGTCCCGGAATGACGGCAAACGAAGGCCGTCGTTGACCGCGCCACTGCCACTGCGCACGGGCGGCGGCTAACTCTTCTGGATTCGGATGCATTGATCGATTAGTAAAGCGTCAACGCAAGGTCTGCTTTGCGGCAACGCGCCGGGGATCGGCGCAGCGCTGCTGTTGGCCGCTACCTGCAGACACACTCGGTCGGAGTGAAGGCAGCTGTGCCAGAGCCACTTCGCATCCTCTCGATTGCTGGCACCAGATCTCCTTGTTTTCCGCTGGCAGCGCATTGCTCCATGCAACGGCGCTTTGCCTCGTTATGCAGCGATGCGAAATAGGCCCCGACACCAGTCATGCTCAAAACGACCGCAACGACGAGAAAAAGCCGCCAACCATTGGAAACGCGACGGGATCGTGCCTCAGGTCTGGGCATCTGCAAGCACTTCATCGATGGTCTGTTGCGACCTCGCTGCCTCGAGCGCAGTAGTGTCCACGAGGCCGGAGATAGCAATCAAGGCCTTCCACACGGCCCATCCGCGGCCGCGCGCCCAGGTTTCGGCATCAAGCGGAAGCGCGTCGCGGAACGCCTGTCTGCTTGCTCCTTCGAAGAACGACCACGCGATTGCTAAATCGCACGCCGGGTCACCAACGCCAAGCTGTCCAAAGTCGATGACCGCACTTAGGCGGCCCGCCTGGACCAGGAGATTGCCGGCGCTGATATCACCGTGGACCCACACCGCGGTTCTCTGCCAAGCACTCGCGAGCGCCGCCTCCCACACTGCGGTAGCGGCATCAACATCAATCTTCCCTTTCAGCGCGGCAATGGCCAGCCGCGTCTGTCCGTCGTAGATGCCAAGTGCCCCACCGCGGTGAAAGTTATGCGGCCCGGGCACCGGGCCGCCGGTCGCATCAATGCGCTGCAACGAACCTAGGAATCGACCCAGGGATGATGCGAACTCGGTGAGGTGGGCGACGGACCCGGATGTTGCGGATTCGCCTTCCAGCCAGCGATAGACGGACCAGTTCCACGGATAGCCTGCGGCAGGCTGACCGACCGCCAGGGGCATCGGGATGGCAAGCGGCAGCGATGCGGCAAGGATGGGCAGCCAGCGCTGTTCCTTGGCGACTTGCTCTGCGTAGTCCTCGCCGCTTGGCAGGCGAACGACCATGGTGTCGCCCAGCCGGAAGGTGCGGTTGTCCCAACCGGAAGGTGTGACCGGACGTATCGGCAGTTCAGACCACTGCGGGAACTGTCCGGCAATCAACCGGCGGACAAGCGCATCGTCGATCTGCACTGCCATGCGACCACTCGGCCCTCGGTTCTGAGGGCCGATTGTGTCCGCTAACGGGTGAATTGGGGGAGTGGCCTCGACGGCCGCTCGTGGCCGAGCTGAGTCAATGGGCCTGTGGACGGGGCAGTGGCGGCCCGAGCTGTTTCGCTCCGACGCGCTGGCAGTGATGATTTAGCATCCGAAGGGGAAAGCCCACCCCGTAGCAGGCTGATCGAATTCTGAAACGTGTAGGCGGGCCCGGCTTCAATCGACCTTGATGTCGACGACAAATTGACCTGAACCATTGGGGCGGGCCGTGTAGCTGTAGGTCTTGCCCGCAAGGGTCGCCGCTGCGCCGGTGGCCAGTTTGTACGTGCCCTGCCCGGTGCCGAGAAAGCCCGTGACCTTCCCGTCCGCCATCGTTAGCGTGGTCTTGAATTCGCCAAGCTGGTAGACGAACATGGCACCTGCCTTACGCGCAACGCCATTGCCCGACAGTCCGGCCGCATTGGTCTTGTCCCATTCATAGATCGTGTTACCCGTCATGACGCCGCCATCCAGCGGGCCGCCCTCAACGCGGCAGGTATAGGATGAGACAGAAACTGCATGGCCCTCGCGGTCACCAAGCGGTTCCTGAGGACTCGTGCCGATGGTTTGGCACAGGCACTTGTAGGTGAGCGGTGCCTGCGCGTATGAGGGCTCGCCAATCATGCTGATAAGAAGCACAGCGGCGACGCGGATGGGCTGTGTTGAGTAATTCATAGGTCTTCGTCCTTTACTGAACGACAGGGCCCGGCCTGGTAAAGCCAGGGCACCGGAGGCCGGCTGATAACGAAGAGCATCCGCTCCTCACTACGGCGTCAGTTGTCAGACGTAGGGGAAGTCCGGTGTGGTCGCCCGACTTGCGATCAGACCATCCGACGCTACTGCCGTAGCGTCGGCGAACTCGGCTAGGACAGCATAGGCCTCAACCACGGCGGTTGTTGAACTAATTTTGAAATGCAGGGGATGGCCGCTCTCGGGCCAATCTGCAGCAGGGCTGGATGGGCAGGTTTTGGCCGCCGCATGAATTCCGCATTCACTGCGTGCCAGCGGTCTGGAGGCGCTGGAGATCACATCAAAGGCGCCGTCGCGCGACGCCGCCGATGGCGGCAAGGCCGAACAGCATAAGCATCCACGTTGCTGGCTCCGGCACAGTCCCGTTCCCGTTGGACAGCACTTGCAGACGAACCAGATCCGCCGAATAGTCGTAAATCAAGTCAAAGCGGAAATCTTTACTGAAGCCAGTCCAGCTGGTGCTGCCGAAGACTCCGGTGAGATCACCGATGGAGTCCAGAATCACGAAGCTATCGCCGACATTGAAACTGCACGCAGCCCAACAGTTCAGCGCCAACAGGCCATCGAGGTGGGCCGTTCCGGTGATCAGGAACATATCGAAGAAGGAACTGCTGGCCAGGTCAATGTCGAGTGACCCTGCCGCTGTTTGAATGTAGTCCCCGTTCAGCTCAAGGGTGCCCGGCGACGACCCGGGCGCGACGTGCCCCGCATTGGTGAGGACGCTGGTGGTGAAATCGCCGACGCCCATGAGCGTTCCAGTGTTGGTGAAGCCGGTCGGCAACCGGATGCTGCCAGTCTGAACGTCGATCGTGCCGTTGTTTGTCAGGCCGAAACTTGCCAAAGACGTTTCGCCTGCGCCGCCGCTCTTGACGAACCGTCCGTTGTTGACGAAGACCGGCCGGTTGCCGGCGAAGTAGATCAGTCCCGAGTTCGTCTGCACCTCGAACAGGCCGTTGTTGGTCAACGTGCTGCTGGCACCGAACAGGTCGTTCGTCGATTGCCACAGCACCGTGCCGTTGTTGACGACGTCGGTAGCGACAAGCTGCTTCGCGCCGCCGTCGAGCACCGTCAGCGTATGGCCGTTGCCCAGTTCCCAGCTTCCCCGCAACTGGCCACCGGTCCAACTGGTGGCACCCTTGGCAATCGCCTTCGAGTCCGCCGCGATGCCGTCGCCGCCGTAGAAAATGCCAGCCTGCAGCACTAGATTGGCCGCGGTGAAGTCGTCGACGAAGCGCGCGTTGCTGGCAACGATGTTCTGGCCCGCGCCGGTGAACTTCGTGCCGGCGTTGAAGACGTTGTTATCGCCGCCGTAGACGATCGTGCCGCCGGCGGCGGCATCCAGCGTGCCGCCGTTGTTGACGAGCCCGAACGACAGGTTCGTCAGTGTCGCGCCGGCGGCGGCGCGCAGAGTGCCGTTGTTGACGAGGACCGGCCGGTTGCCGGCGAAGTAGACCAGTCCCGAGTTCGTCCGCACTTCGAACAGGCCGTTGTTGGTCAGCGTGCTGCTGGCACCGAACAGGTCGTTCGCCGATTGCCACAGCACCGTGCCGTTGTTGACGACGTCGGCTGCGACAAGCTGCTTCGCGCCGCCGTCGAGCACCGTCAGCGTATGGCCGTGCACCAGTTGCCAGTTCCCCCGGAACTGGCCACCGGTCCAGCGCACATTTCCGGTGCCGGTCACGCCACCGGTCAGCTGCGCGGCGTTGCCGGTGAAAGCTCCGCCGGCGAGTTCGAGGTTGTCGGCGACGAATCCGCCGTTGAAGGTGGCGCCCCCACTCATGCGCACCGTGCCTGCGCCGCGAAACGATGTCCCGCTGTTGATCACTACCGCGTTGCCGTTGAAGTTCAGCACGCCAGTCTGGGCGTCGACCGCGCCTGCGTTGCTGACGAAAGCCCAACTGCCAAAGTTGTTCAAAGTGCCCGCGCTCTTGCGCAGGGTGCCGGTGTTGACGAACGTGGGCTGGTTGCCAGCGTTGTAGACGAAGGTCGCGCTGTCGCCCTGAAGGTCCCACAGCCCGTCGTTGTTCAACGTCGCGCTGCCGCCGTAGATCGGGTCAGCTGCATGGGATACAAAGCTCTTGTTCGTCCAAGTAAGGGCGTAGAAGGTCTTCACGCCGCCGGCCTGGACGGTCAAGGTGTCGGGCGCTTCCATGGGGTTGGGCACTCCCACCGAAGTGAACGCGCCGGTGGACCAGAAGTATGGTGCGGCAAACACCTGCGCAGCGATCGCGAACAAAGCAGCGGCACAACCAGCCAAGCGGCAGTTCGGAAGTAGACGGCTGCGCATGAGGCACTCCTCGACAAAAGACAACTCAACCGCAGAAGCGGCAATCCCAGGCAGGCTGCGCCCCATAATTTTGACGGTCAAGGCGTTTCGGACGTTTAAGGGTGAACTGGACGACCAAGGCCGGCGGCAGGCAATAACTGCTCTCAGTCTTACACCGGAGTGCCAGATGAGACCCAAAGCAGTAGATAAAGATCTCCGAAAACGGCCATGCCAGTTCGCCAGAGAGTGGACATCACGCCGTCCGGCAGATTGCGACCCTGCCCAAACTCTCACGTTTGAAACTTGTGGAAACTCGCCAAATACAGCGGCGCGAGCCTTGTCGCTATCGGTTGGCACATTCCGAATGCGCTCATTCAGGTAGGAGGCGGGCAATACTTTCAGGTCCGCGCCTGGCCCCGACGTTGCCTGCCCAGTCAGGAAGTCAAGGACGGCAGCGTTGAAACCGTCAGGGTTCTCGACCGGAGCACCATGACCTGCACCACCGATCACTACTTGGTTGGAAAACGGGACGACGCTCGCCACCTCTTCGACTACGCATCTGTGGAGCGCACTGGAACGTTCACCAGAAAGCAACAGCATCGGAATTGCGAGCTGAGCGACAGCGGCTCTGGGCGGGTTAGGAAATGGTTCCTGCGCGAGCGTTAGCGCCCTCATCGCCCTAGAGTTGCGGAACGCTGCCTGCGCGCGATCGGGCGAAAGTGAGTCAAACACCGCGCGTCCCCACATGCCGTTGACCAGAATCCGCAGCGCATTGTGATCATCGCCGCGCGCGAAGGCCTGCCCCGCCGGGAGCCATACTTCTTTCAAGAATTCTGCGAACAGGCTCGCACCCTCCAGCGTGCGGCAAGCCCACTGATGCAATGGAGGTTCGGCCAGAACGAGGCTAAGTACCTTGTCGGGATAGCGAAGCGCGTAGATGAGCGCTACGAGGGCGCCATACGAAGTGGCAACGACATGGGCCGGCGAGGCGTGCACCAGGCGCTCGAATGCCAAGAGGTCATCGACGTCTCTGTCGACAGAATGCCCGGCAAGCGGCTCCTCGAAGCGGTTGGGATAGCTGTGGCGTCGGCTGACTGCGATCACGCGAAAGCGCTGCGCGAACGCTTGCATCTGCGCCGCCCAGGAATGACAGTCGCCCATGCCGCCGTGCAACAGCAGCAGCGGTTGCCCGCGTCCCCGTTCGATGTAGTGCAGCTCGACCCCGTTGGCCAGTTGCGCGCGCACCGGCACGTCCGGCTCCTGCATCGGCGGGTGCATCGCATACCTCGCTACGCTGCCCATCAATTCAATCGAGTTTCAGTCCGGCTTCACGGATCACCGCCGCCCACTTCATATGCTCGGCCTTGATGAGGCCGCGGAACTCTTCGGGGCTGCCTCGCAAGGTACGGAAGCTGAGCTTGGTCATCACTGCGCGGATCTCGGGCGAGGCCATAATGCCGGTGAGCTCACGATTCAGCAGTTTCACGATGTCCGCAGGTGTTCCGCTCGGGGCCACCAGTCCGATCCACGCCTCGCCGTGCACATTGAAGCCACTCTCGCTCACGGCGGGTGTATCCGGCAGGGCCGGCTCGCGCTGGCTTCCGGTGACCACGAGGGCCTTCAGCCGTCCCGTTTGCACTTGCGGCGAGACAATCGTGGGTGCATCGATCAACAGCGGAATCTCGCCTGACATGACTGCATTCACCGCGTCGCTACCGGACTTGTGCGGGACCATCGTCACTTCGATACCGGCGGCACGATTGAGCAGTAGGGCAACTATGTGCGGCGGCGAGCCCATCTGTGGCATGGCCACGAAGTACTTGCCGGGTTGCGCCTTTGCCAGAGCGATAAATTCGGGCAGCGAACGTGCCGGCAACGAAGGATGCGCCGCCAGCACCATGGCTCCGGTCACGAGCGGAGCCACGGGTTCCAGATCACGCAGCGGATCGTAGGAGAGTTTGCTGAACAGGTAGCTGTTGAAGACGGCCTGCGACATCGTGGCGAGCGCCAGTGTGTAGCCATCCGGGGCGCTGCGCACAAGCGTCGCCATGGCCAGGCCGCCGGCGGCTCCGGGCTTGTTTTCCACCACTACTGGCTGCCCGAGCGCCAGGGACAGGCGCTCCGCAACGGGCCGCACCATCACATCGGGAACACTGCCAGGGGCGCCGCCGACGAGTAGTGTGATCGGTCTGGTCGGATACGGCTTTGCCTTCGCCGACCCGTGCGTCAACGCCAGGGCGGCCAGTGGCAGCGCCGTCAACATCTGGCGTCGGTTCATGATCGGGTCCTTCGATCTTCGGTGCGGCAGGGCGACCGAGCAAGCCTAGTCGGGAAAGACAACCACTAACAGACTGGAACAAGAACAAGACCCGTTCCGAGGCGGAACGAACCACCTCGGCAAGGAACACTGAGGAGCGCTGATGGACAAGCTTCGAGCGATGGAATTCTTCTGTCGGGTGGTGGAGGCAAAGAGCTTTGCCGCCGCGGCGCAGTCCCTGGATGTCGTGCCCTCAGCCATGAGCAAGGTGGTCGCCACATTGGAGAAGGAACTCGGCTTCAAGCTGCTGAATCGCTCGACCCGACGGCTCTCCCTGACCGACGAGGGCGCCGCCTACTACGAACGGTGCCGACAGATCCTGCACGACATTGAGGACGTGGAAACGCTTGGCCAAAGCGGCCGAGCGCATGCCCGGGGCACGTTGCGCATCGGCATGCACCCAGGATTGCGCTTTGCGATGATCTCGCGTTTGGGCCAGTTCCTCGACGCTCAACCCGAGTTGAAGGTGGAGACCGTAATCACGAACTCGCCCGCGGCAGTGGTCGACGACGGTCTCGATCTGGTACTTCACATCGGACTCTTGTCCGACTCAACCCACGTGGCGCGGCGGCTTGGATGGACGTGCAGCGTCGTTTGCGCATCTCCCTCCTACCTCGCCGCCTGGGGCGAACCTCATCACCCTAGCGAACTGACCAAGCATCGCGCGGTGATTTATGCGAGGCGGGACGAGGAAGCGAACACAAGGTGGACATTTGAGAGGGACGATGAGACGTGCGAGGTCGACGTTCCGGTGCGCACTATCTCGCGCGACGGCATCGGCCTTGTGGACGCCGCTGTGGGAGGCTGCGGAATCGCAAGGCCGTTCGACATCGCTGTGCGCCAATGGCTGGGCACGGGGCAGCTGCGCCCGCTACTGCAGGAGTGGACCGGCAAGCGGCAGGCTGTCACGGCCGTACTGCCTTCTCATGGCCGGTCGGCCTCCGCGAAAGTGCGGATCTACATGGATTACGTCGCAGGTCTGCTGTCGTCCGCGTGAATACTCACCCAAGCTACACGTTCGGGCGAGCTCCATCAGTCACGCGCACGCCCGCGAAAGTGATGTCCGCTTTCGCGCATTTCGTGCGGCGCAAGTGAATGACAGGTCTTGGCCGACAGCTCCCACTATCTGCTGGCCGACTGCCGGGAGACGATGCTCACAGTCAGGTTGCTTGCGCAGACGAGTTGGCCCGCATCGTTGGCGATCCGGATCTCCCACAGGTGCACTGTCCGTCCTAGGTGCAGCGCACGGGCGACTCCTTGGACAAACCCCTCACGCACTCCCCGCACATGATTCGCACTGATCTGAATACCGACGGGTAGAAACGCGCTGTCGTCCACACAGTGGTGCGCCGCTGCGCTGCCAAGCGTTTCGGCAAGGGCCACGGACACGCCGCCGTGCAGCAGCCCGTAAGGCTGGATGGTTCTCGCATCGACCGGCATCCGCGCGCTTATCCAGTCGTCGCCGACCTCCACGAATTCGATGCCGAGGTGTTCGATCGCTGTTCCGCGCGCCATGGCCTGCAGCGCGGCGGGTGTGGGACGACGATGCCAGATCGCTGCCATGACGCGCCTACCTCAGTTGAGACAACATTTGCCGGGCCTTGTCGCAGTTGCCCCTACAAGAACGCGGCGATGCAGACCGACGCCCCAAGCGTCGCCGTGAGAACAGCGCCAAGGTGTCAGTATTCGGCCGGGAATCTTGACCGCTTTCGGGAGGGTTGGCTACATCGTCGAGATGTCTTCTGATGGCCGCCTTGCGCCTCAAGCACTGGCGTAGGTGAGATCTGGTAGAACGAACGATGCTTTGGGCCGGCTTCGAGGCTGCACTTGCGTGCTACCACAGCCTGGAGGTAGCGTTTTCGGTGCCGCTTCGGGCTTTAACTGAAAAACAAGGAAAGGGAGCGTCCTATGCGAAGCTTTGTCCAAGTTTCACTACTTGTGCTGGCGACAGCAGCAGCAGCCGCCACCGCGCAAACCATCGCCCCGGGCAAATACACAGGAAACAAGATAGGAACCACCGCGAGCGGCAAGCCGGACTCGAATATGGTCACGCTCACCATAGAAAAAGTCGAAGGTGATCAGGTCCAAGGCGTTGCGTGGGTCGGCGGGAAACATTGCCGGGTCGACGTCCCGGCGGAGGGTCAGTTGAACGGCGACGTATTGACGCTGACGGGCAAGTCCGATAAGGACAAATGCGGCTTCAAGTGGCAGCTGAAGGTCATTGGGGACAAACTGGAGGGCAAGACCGGCTCTGGCGATGTCTTGAATCTATCGAAGTAGCCAGCCTGACGTAGAAGCGGACGCACTTCCATTGCTTTGCGGCTAACGCGGGCGCCGGTTGGTGCCATCGTTTGGACCAGATCGTCTGCTTTCAGGCAACCGTCGCTCGGTCCTGCGCTGACCGCTACTGGCCGAACTGCGTCTCGCTCGGATCCCGCCAAGTCGCGGACTCACGCATGGCTGGGCAAGGTTCGAAGCGATAAGTGCTCCCATGCGGCCACCAGGATCAGGATCGCCACCACAGTAGCCGCTACGGCCACGGCCGACCAGTGGAAACTGATCGCCGCCGGGGCGACGAGCGCGAGCAGCGCAAGGCCAACCAGGTGCGAAAGCGGCGGCAAGGCGCGTGCACGACCGACCCACTTAAAAGCGCCCACGCCGATCAGGTAGAGCGCCGGTCCGCCAATGGCCATGGCGAGTCCGGCCGCGCTTAGATGTTCAGGATGAGCCAGGACCAGCTCGTCAGCCACCGCGCTCAGGATGATGCCTGCGACGATCGGCAGGTGCAGGTAGGTATATGCGATCCGGGCCGTGCGGCCGGGGTCGGCGGCATGAGCGATCCGGTGATGCCCCGCCACCGCCCCACGGTCGAAGTAGAGCCACCACATCACCACCGCACCGCCGAACGCGCAGCCGAAACCGAGCACGACCGGTACGTTCCAGGTCGCGGTCGCGAACGTCGCGCCGCTGACCAGCAGCGACTCGCCGAGGGCGATGATGACGAACAGGCCGCAGCGTTCGGCCATGTGCCCGCCGTCGACGTTCCAGTCGGACACGCGCGAGCGCCCCAATCCGGGCACCCAGAAGTACACGGCCGGTGAGACGAACTCGATGGCCAAGGCCGCAGTCCACCACGCCAGCCGCTCGGAAGGCTCGGCGAAGCCGCCGACGATCCAGAACACACCGGCCACGGAGAGCCATACGCCAATGCGCTGGAAGTTGCGACGCATCTCCAACGGCTCATGGCGGACCACCCACAGGAAGAACAGCGTCCTGCCCACCTGCATCGCCACATAGGCGCACGCGAACACCATCCCGCGGGCGCCGAATGCCTGCGGAATCGAAGCCGACAGCAGCAGGCCGAGCAGCATCAGTGCAAACAGGACTGCCCTTACCGGAGCCTTCTCGGGATCGAGCCAGTTGGTCACCCAGGTGGTGAATATCCACAGCCACCAGACCGCGACCAGCAGCAGGCCGACCTGCACCACCGTCGTCCCGTCCAGATGCGCCAGCAGCGTGTGCGACAACTGTGTGATGGCGAAAACAAATACCAGATCGAAGAACAGCTCGACCATGCCGACACGGCCCCGAGTCGACCCGTCGGAGCGCAGCAGCGACGAGCGCCGACGGTGGCCGGTCGTTTCCTGAGACATCGTGGAGAGACGCCCTGGTGGGTCTGCGCAGCGGGTCGCGTCGGCTCAGCGCAATCTGCGGCCGGCGAACAATGCAAGGGCCGCCGGGATGCCGAAGATCACGAGGAAGATGGGCAGTTCCTCCAGAAATGAATAGCCCGCCTGCGAGACGCCAATCCAGAGGTTGATTGCCGCTGCCACGAACCAAACCGCGATGAACGCCCACACAGCGGTCCGGACGGTCTCCGCACGACCCTTTGCAACGGACCTTGCCACCAGGAGCCACACAGCAAGCAGGACCAGCCCAATGACGATGATCACAACCGTGCGCATGGCTCGCTCTCCAATGTGCCTCTCACCTGATCTGCAGACCGGGACCCCAGAAAAGTGCCTTGGCTAGCGCAGGGCGCCGCCAGCCAGCAACGTTAGCAGCCCGGGCAGGCGCACTACCGTGCGGCTCGGCTGCGACTTTGCCGAGACTTCCCTAACCCGAAAGGTCCGCTAACGGGCGAATTGGGGGAGTGGCCTCGACGGCCGCTCGAGGCCGGTATTTGCCTCCTGTTACGGCTTGACTGTCTGCACCTTCCTCAGCCATGCAACTGTCTGCTCACTCGCCGCCTTGGGCACTTGAAGATGTGGCACGCTGACTTTGATGAGTTCGCTGAGTGCGTGAGCAGGAGTCTTGCGAAGCAGGTACTCCTCGTCTTGGGGAAAGGGATCGCGAGTCGTTACGACGATGAGCACGGGAATCGATGATGGAAACGCTCGCGCGTTGCGCGGCATGGAGTTTGAGCCCTCGGGATCCCAGTAGCTCAACCATACCTTTGGTGTTGCTCTGACCGTGAAAATGTCTCGATTGATCTCGGGGAAGCTTTCCAGGTCATCGCCCTTGCCGCTGGCGATGAGCTGCTGAGCCTTCGCCACCGCCTCAAGAAATCGCGGGCTGCGCATCGCCGGGTCATTGACCGGATCATGCGCAGGCGCCCAAGCGACTACTCCGTCGACCTTGCGTGTTGCGGCGTAACCGAACACAGCCGGTCCACCCATACTCATCCCAGCCACGATGATCTTCGTCGCTCCCGCTTTTCGAAGGCGATCCGCCGCCTGATCAATCTCTGACAATGCTTGCGTGAAGGTTGCGTCGTACATGCGCCGCCCTGACCATGGCATCTCGGGAGCGTCAACCAGGAAACCTGCCGACCGGATCGCGGAAATGGCCGGCTCAAGAACCTCCCCCGCGGGGCTGCCTTGCTTGCCATGCAAGACGACGATCCCCAATTGGCCCTGCGCAAAGGCACCTGTGGCCGCGCTGACCCCTACCAGTAAGCACGCCATTCGCCTGATCGCGCGCGAAGCGAGTCGCCTCACAACTCCTATATGAGCGAACCTGCGCAAAGCTACCTCCTGCTGTCAGATCTTCTTCAGCAAGGCATTCTTCTTCCGCAATTTTGCTGCGTCCAACTTGGCGTCACAACTGGTCCGCTTTCAGGCAGATCGCGCAAGGAGCGCCGACGGCTGGTTGTGGCCGAGACTGTCGAAACACCCCTTACCCGCGACCATCCAATCTGCCTTCTAGCGGAAGCCTGCGCTCAACGTTTGTGCCGAGCGGACCCAGCCGCGAGTCCGCTGGTGCAGACGGTCCGGCGTCACTGCGCTTCAGCGTGCGATAGCGCCCTCTGCAAGCCCGGCGAGCGCTTTGCGAAGGTTCTCGACGACAGGACATTGCGGCACGCCGTGCCGCTGGGCAAGAAATGCTGGGTCGTTGTAACCCAGCCAGACTTGACCGGTTGCGTCTTCCCAGACCAGTGCCTTGAGAGGCAGATCGATGCCGACCGACTGCGCGCACTCCATGAATGGCGTTCCACCCTGCGGGTTGCCGAAGATGAGAAGTTCCGTGGGACGAAGTGGTTTACCTATCTTGGCTGCGCCTGCGGCATGGTCAATGCGCGCGAAGACGATCAGGCCACGCTGCTTGACGAGTTCTTCCATCTTATCCATGGTCGCCTTCGCGCCATGCGGGCTCTTGACAGCAACCACGCCATCAGCGGCATTCGCGGCGGAAAGCACAGCTGACAAGGCAACCGCTGCTACTGCATGAATGAGATTCATCGAAGTGTTCTCCTCTCTAAAGTTGAGCCAGGGCCGTAGTGTGAGGCCCAACGACGAGCGCGCGCGTCATCTCGAGAACCCGTCCGCTCGGCTCGGCCGCGGGCGCGCGGCCTTGAGAGCGAAGGCGACGGCAGTGAGCGGGGCCGCCACGCGCCACATGTCCCGCCAGGCACCGCTGCCCGCCCGGTCGAGTACCGGTGCGAGATACGGCACCATGCGGAGCATGGCCATGATCAAGCCCCCGCTTCGTGCGGGAGACGGCGGCTTACCGCCCACCACTGCGGCCAGGGCAGTGGCCATGGCTGCGATGTCATTGGCCCAGTGCGCGCGGAAAAGAATCGTGCCGTCGGCGCCGACAATGTAGGCGGAGTTGGGTTTCGGGCCGAGAGCGCGGTGCAGAGTTCCGTCCACGTCGTCGACCGCTACGTCGAACGCGAAGCCGTGTAGCTCGCGCAGCCGCCCCGCATGTGCCATCTTCGCCTCGAACGTCTGGGGCTGGGGCAGCGTTTTGCCAGGATGCGCCTCACGCACGTTCACCATCACGAAGCGGATACTGCTTCCGAAGCGAGCGTACAGCTCGTTGAGTCCTGGCGCGGCGCTGTCCGTCATGGGGCACGTACTGGAACCGAAGATCAGAAGTACCGGACCCTTGGCGAGATCGCTTGACCGGAACCGCCCGCCGTCGACGGTCGGCAGATCGAACCCGGGCACTCGGTCGCCCGGGCCGGGCTCGTCTGCTTTGAAGTAAAGGTCCTTCAGCACCAAGGGCAGCGTCAGTTGCTCGAAGCGGTAGGTCTGTCCCGCGCCTTGACGGGCATCGGCAGGGTCCAACGTCGAGGTGTTCAAGTGATTACTCCTTTTCACGATGGCTGTAGATGGGAGCTCGGTAAGGCAAGCAAGAACATCACGTGTCCGTGAGTGGCCTTGCTTCCTTCTCCTCATGACCGTGGCGTGAGCTCGAACAACATTCCGCGATCGGCCGACTAAGCCGTGCCGTTCAGATAGTCGGCCGCCTGACCGGTGGTCCAGACGGCATTGGCGATGAAGCGGAAGTTCGTCAGCGCGGCCAGGTAGCCGTCGCCCTCCGGCAGGATCGCAGCGGCGGTCGCGTCCTTAACCACGGCCACTTCGAAGCCCAGCTCGAGCAGCTCGCGCAGATGCGATTCGACGCAGAGGTTGGCCGACATGCCCGCGAGCACGACCTGATCGACCCGCTGCTTGCGCAGCTGCAGTGCGAGGTCGTTGTGCTCCGGCCCGTACACCTTGTGCGGTGAGGCGATGATGGTCCTGCCATCAAGGATGTACTGCTTGTACTCCGGCATGAAGTCGGCGCCCGATCCGTCGAAGCCTTCCATCGAATACGCGCTCTTGCGGTCGAACATCTTGATGTTGTGCATCAGCTTCTCGAGCGCGCCTTCGAACTTCCAGCCTTTGTCGGTCGGGTAGTAGTAGTGCGGCGATACCGCGACCGTGATACCGGCCCGCTTGGCGGCCGCGAACAGCCGTCCGATGTTCTCAACCGTGTTGTGCTGCTTGACGCTGGCGCCGACTGCGCCCAGGCAACTCCCTTCGGACTCAGGAAGTCGACCTGCGGATCGATGACCACAAGCGCCGCGCGCGTCAGGTCGAGTTTCATCGTCGACGGCGGCAGCATCGGCTTGGCCGGATCGGCGTATTTGTCCGCGACGCCGGGGGCGACGGCCACTGCGGAAGTTGTGACAGCGGCGAGCGCGGCGGCAGCTGCCACGCCGCCGTGTGCGAGGAATGTGCGCCTTGCGGTAACGCCGTCTTCATTGGAACTTGGAATGCGGTCAGTGGACATCTTCGGTTCTTTCTTAAGTGGCCAACAGGAATAGAGGGCTGCCTACAGAGCCGGCGCTGCCGGAAAATCCAGCGGGGTCTGGTGGACGCGATTGAACAGATTGGTGAAGACGGTTGCCGCGATCACTTGAACCGTCTCGGCGATGTGCGCATCGCTGTAACCGGCGGCTCTGACAGCTGCCAGATCTGCGTCGGAGATCCGCGCATCCGGATGGAGCGCAACATTGACGAATTTCACCAGCGCGTTGATCGTCGGCTGCTGTGAACTGCCCCGGCGGATGCTGATCGTTTCGTCGTTGGTGAGGCCCGCCTTCTTGCCGAGCAGCGTGTGTGCAGCGAGGCAGTAGTCGCAGCCATACGCTTCGCTGACTGCCAGCTTGATTGCTTCGATCTCGGCGCCGCTCAGTTGACCTTTCTTCAAGAGACCGTCCGCGTGCAACACGCCTTCGAGCGCTGTCGGGCTGTTGCCCAGCCCCTGGTAGATGTTCGGAACGGCTCCGATCGCGCGCTGGATTGCGCCATACAGCTCTTTGGTTTGTCCGGTGGCCTGCGCTGGGGTGACCACATTGAGTCTTGCCATTTCTTCCTGCTCCCTTGTGTGCGGTTGAAAGACGTCTCATTCGAGGGAAACTGCCGCCCGAACGATGAAACGGACTTTAGGGCGATGTGACTGGACGGCGAATGCTGTAAAGTGCATTCTTTATGTCCTATAGTCCAACGATCGCCAAGATGGATGTACTCAACGATGTACTGACTTCGATCCATCTCGGCGGCGGCGTGTACTTTCGCTGTGAGATGTCCGCGCCCTGGGGAATGGCGATCGAGCCGACAGCGGTCGCCGAGTTCCACGTGATCGTCCGCGGCAGTTGCTGGCTGCGCCTCGCAGACCAAGAGGAGCCGATCCAATTACAGGGCGGCGATGTGGTGGCGTTCCTGCATGGCGGTGCGCACGGACTCGTCGATGCGCCCGGGCGGGCAACACTGCCCGCCGCCGAGATCATCGAAGGCCAGAGCCTCGAACACTATGGACCGGTGAAGCACGGCGGCGGCGGGCAGCTTGCCGACATCCTGTGCGGATACTTCGAGTTCGACCGCGACAGCCTGCATCCGCTGGTCGCAGCTTTGCCGTCCTTCATACATTTGCGCGGCACCGGCAGTTCCGAGTTCGCGTGGCTGCAGTCCGTGCTCAACTTCATGATTCACGAGACGCAGGCGGCGAAGCCCGGCGCCGAGGCCGTCGTCAATCGCCTTGCCGGCGTCCTCTTCGTCCAGCTGGTTCGTGCGTACATAGAACAGGCAACTTCACCGCCGACCATGCTTGCCGCGATCGCCGACAAGCAGATCGGAGCGGCGTTGGCACTTCTGCATAAGGAACCTGGTAAGGCCTGGACGCTGGACACACTGGCGAGAAGCGCGGGAATGTCGCGCTCAGCTCTCGCGGCCCGCTTTCATCAGCTGATCGGAGACACGCCGATGCAGTACCTGACGATGTGGCGTATGCAACTGGCGCGCAAGGCGTTGGGTGAAACCGCGCTGAGTACTGCGGCCATCGCGGAACGTGTCGGCTATCAGTCGGAAGCCGCGTTCGGCAAGGCGTTCAAGAAAGCGGTCGGCGTCGGACCGGGCGCCTACCGACGCGCGCGCTCCTAGGTATCTGGCGGTGCCTGCTTTGGTTGCTCAGACGCACTGCCTGTTCTGCCGACCGAGCGATACTGTTCCGCTCACGGCCGGATCGAAAGCCTGCTGCCGCGGCTGCAAACGATTGCGCGAAAGCGTCCGCTATCGGGCTAGCTGGTAGGCAGGTCGCCACGGCCGGTTTTGGCCGAGGCCGTGTAAAAACGCGCGCGGTTGTTCGTGTTTAGTCGGTGCCGAGGTGAGCGGTCGAGATTTTTCGCAGTGGGTTGTCTGAGCACGCCCTGAGGCGCTGATCGCCGTTTTGCAGCGTCGGTGCGGCTGTCAGGTCACAGTGCCGGTTTCTGGGGCGTAAAGCGAGCCTTGCGGCTCATGTCTGCAGCGCCCTGAGCAGCGGCGCGATGCCCAGGATGCGCATCACCCGCTTCAGGTTGTAGGCCAGCACATGCAGGCTCATCTCGGTGCGCACGTGGACGAGCGTGCGCATCAGGAAGTGGGTGGCGCCCATCCACTGCTTGATCGTGCCGAACGGATGCTCGACGGTACAGCGGCGCAGTCGCATCAGCTCGGGTTGCCGGTCGAGCCGCACCTGCATCGCCTCCAGCACCGCTTCATGCTCCCAGCGCGCGATGCGGCGATAGTCGCCGGTGGTGCAGCGCGCCTTCAGCGGGCAGCCCGGACAGGCCGAGGTCCAGTACTTGCGGATCGTCAGGCCGTTCTCGATCGTGGCGAAGCGGAAGATCGCCCGCTCGCCGGCCGGGCAGCGGTACTCATCATCGCGGGCGATGTAGAGGAAGTCGCGTTTGTCGAAGCGGCCCTCGGCCCCGGCATTGGAGGTCAGCGACTTGGGCACGATCGGGGTGATGCCGGCCTCGTCGCAGTGGCGGATCTGCTCGCTCTTGAAGTAGCCGCGGTCGGCCACCACGGTCAGAGCATCGATCCCGGTGGCCTCCCGCGCCTGCTCGGCCATCGGCGCGAGCTGGTCGCGGTCGATGCCGTCGGTGACGACCTCGTGGGCCACGATCAGGTGGTGCTCGGCATCGACGGCGGCCTGCACGTTGTAGCCGACGATGCCGCCGTCGCGGTTCTTCATCGAGCGGGCATCCGGATCGGTGAGCGAGACCTGCGCCTGTCCACCGGTCTGCATCTGCGTCTCGATTGCCTTGAGCTCGCGCATCTGTTCCTTCAGGGCCGCGATCTTGCCTTGCAGGTGGCCCTTCTTCAGAGGGGCCACTTCGGGCTCGGCCCGATCGGCGCTGTCGAGCGCCGCCAGATACCCGGCAATGCTCGCGTCGATCTCGGCCAGGCGCCGCTTGAGCTTGGCGGAAGTGAAGTTCTTGTCGCGGTTGTTGACGGCCTTGAACTTGCTGCCGTCGATGGCCACCAGCGCCTGGGTAAAGAGGTCCAGCCGGCGGCACAGCACGATGAACTGGCGGCACACAGCGCGGATGGCGCGGCCGTTGTCCTTGCGGAAGTTGGCGATGGTCTTGAAGTCGGGGGCGAGTCGTCCGGTGAGCCACATCAGCTCGACATTGCGCTGCGCTTCGCGCTCGAGCCGCCGGCTCGACTGGATGCGGTTCAGGTAGCCGTAGACGTACAGCTTGAGCAGCACCGCGGGGTGGTAGCCAGGGCGTCCGGTGGCGGCCGGGGCGGCGCCTTCAAACCCGAGCTGCTGCAGGTCGAGTTGCTCGACGAACGCTTCGACGACGCGCACCGGGTTGTCCTCGGCCACGTAGTCGTCCAGGCTCGCCGGCAGCAACGCAGTCTGGCTGCGGTCCTCGCCTTCGATGAATCGCTTCATGTGGCTCCCGCCTCACAACGCGTTGCCGAAGTCTACGAGGAGGACGCTGACGTTTTTACACGGTCTTATATGGACACCGCCCGGTTTGCCAAGTCGATCTTCATGTGATGCCTCAACGAGGTACTGGCTGCAGTCTTATATCCGGCCTTGTCGTGCAGACCGAAGCCTGCGGGCCCTGATGGAATACGCCAAGAACGTCCTCATCTCGGCCACGTGCTCTTGAGGCACACGACTGTGTTCAGGCTTGCGTTCTTGCGGTCCGACCTGTCTTGCCATCACACGGTGATCAACCTCAGCAACCTATCGGTGCATCTACATCCTTTCCAATCTTTCTTTGCTATGCCGGCTTCACGCCGACGTAGTCCTTCTGATACGCCCGACCGTGCGCCAGAATCGCCCACGCGGTTCGAGCCATCTTGTGCGCCATAGCCACCGCCGCCACGTTGGCCGGCCGCCGCGCCTGGATCGCGGTCAGCCATGGTGTCGGTACCTTGGCGTGGTACATCACCGATCGCGCGCCGTGGATCAACAAGGTGCGTAGGTACGGGTCACCGCGCTTGGAGATCGATCCCAGTCGGACCCTGCCGCCGGTGCCGCTTTGCCGTGGCACCAATCCGACGAAACGACGCGAACTCGCGTCCCGATTTGAACGACCTTGCATCCCCGATCGTCGCCACCAGCGCCGTCGCGGTGAGCCGGCCGATGCCGGGCACTTCCGCGATCGCGCGGCACGCCACTTCCTGCTTCTGCCAAGTGCCAATCCGCTTCTCGAGCTGATCGATGTCCTGCTCGAGTCTGTCGATCCGTTTCAACTGGTCCTGCAGACCGTCGAACAACACTGCCGGCAGTGCATCCTCCAGCTCGGCCATGCGCGCGCGCATCTCAGCCAGACCCGCCGCGCGTCCCGCCCGAAACGTCACGCCGAACTCGTACAGCAACCCGCGCAGCTGGTTGACCTGCATGGTCCGGAACTTGACCAGCAAGGCGCGCATCCGGTGCAGCGCCAGCATCGCCTGTTGATCTTCGGTCTTGGCCGCCACGGTGCTCTCGGCCGCCAGGCGTCTCTCCGTGGGCTCTAGTATCCGACCATCTAGCACGCGCGGCGTCGCCTTCACGGGGTCTCGCGACGTAACTGCAGCGACAGTCGCCATGCCATCCAGGCCATTGCCGCCACGGCCGCCAGGAGCACCGCCCACAGCACGAAGCGGGACCAGCCGGCCTCCTTTGCGATCTGTTGCGCGCGTTGCTGCCCGACCGCCTGCGCCGCCAGCTGCTCGACGTTGCCGGGCGTCACGCGCGCGACCGGTAGGCGGGTTCCGGATCGGTCGGTGCCCTGCAGCACGGTGGCGAGAGCGAGGGCCTGACCGGGTTCGGCCTTGGTGTTGCCGATCGCCAGGAAGTACGGTCCCGGTGCGCGCGCTACAAAGGCGATGCGCGCCGGCCGCCATTCTGCGTCGACCATGGGCGGGCTGGCAGGGGGGCCGATCCAGTGCAGGCGCAGTCGATCGGTGTTGCCGCTGAAGCGCAGCGGTTCTCCTTGCAGTTCCGTGCCGTCGCGCATGACGCGCACGGCATCAACACGGCCGACCGGGACCCATTCGTCCGTGCGTTTGCGCGACAGGAAGTGCGAGCGGACGCGTCGCCCCTCGACGCGCTGGTAGACCTCGAGCTCGAACGACTCGTTCACCGACGCAGGACGGAAGTAGAGCCTTTCAATCGGCAGCGCTCGCGGCACATCGACCAGCAGCGACTCGCGACCATCTGGATCATCAAAGACTGCCAACGAAGCGCGGGGAAGTGTCGGGGCCGCAAGCGACTTCTCGGTGAAGCGCGCTGACGTCACCTGCGGGGCGACGTCTCCCGCCCAATGGACGCGCAGGAAGGGCGGGGGCCGACTCAAGTCGAAGGCGTTGCGCTCGACCGGCGCGCCGAGTTTGCGGTTGAGCGCGAGCGGCCCGGTGACGAGCGGCCGCCAGCTGACCAGGTCGTCGCTGCCAAGGACTTCGATTCGCTGCGCGTAGTCGGCGGCGTTGGCGTCGAACATCAGCGTCAACTGCCCACTGAGATCCTTCGCACGGCGCGCGTCAATCAGGTAGCCGCCAACCCCGCCCGGCGGCATCTCGACCGGTCGTAAGGGTGCAATCTCCACCACCTCGCGCTGGCCATCGCGCTCCACCCGCACGGCATAGGACTTGAGCACCATGGCGCGCAGGTCCTGCTGTGCCGGTAACGGCACGAGCGCCAGCTCGATCGCTGCACCCGCCTTCGTTTCAGCGGGAGGCACGGGCAGCACGGCCCAGGGCAGCGCTTCGCCCTTGGCGTTGAAGATGCGCAGATCCGCAAGCGTGCGCGACGTGCCGGCACGGTAGATCGCTTCGGTGAGTTCGAGGACGTGCAGTCCGTCGGGCTGTGCGAGCGTCAACGGCGCGCGCAGCGCGAAGTCCCTTGGCTTAAGGGAGTCCGCTGCGTGTCCGAGGGAAGTGGCAAGCAGGAAGGCCCCCGCGGCCGTCATTTGAAGAAAGCGTTTCATGTAGCGCTCCTGATCGGGTTTGCCTGCGCCGGTGGCACCGGCGCCAGGTAGCCAATCACGAGGATGAGGGCGCCCACGCCGACGAACGAAACAATGCGTTCGATGGTTCCCTGGCCGGACAGATCCACCATGAAGAGCTTCACGACGACGGCGCCTAGCAGGCCGGCGCCGACGAGCCACAGGGGCCGCATGGCCCGCCGGTTGCCGAACACCATCAGGCCCATCGCGGCGCCCGTCCAGAGCAGCGACAGCACCGCCTGGACCAACAGCGATTTGCCCATCGCGCTGGCCTCCCACGGCACGCCGGCCAGGAAGTGGACGGCGCGCAGTGCGGCCGCGTTCAGGGCGATGAAGGCGCCGGTGCCCAGCGCGGCGCGCGCTGGCTTGCGCCAGTCCTCTCGGTGGTCCTCGAGGTGCCAGCGCATCACGGCGAACAGAGCCAGCAGCGTCGCGATGTCTAGCGGGTTCAGCAGCGGGATGTAGGGTAAAGGCGTCGGATCGCCGTTCGTGCGCAGGCTCGTGAACAGGATCCAGCCCAGCAGGAAGGCGGCCAGTCCCGGCGCGCCCAGCTTCGCGTAGGCAAACGGCGCCGCCCGCATTGGCCAGCGCAGCTTGTATAGGAGCAGCAGCCACAGCGCGAGAGCGGGCAGGGCGCCCCACACGGCGAAGTACCAGCCGTCGCCGGCGATCCGGTCGAGCTGCAGCGCGAGCTCGACGGTCAACATCGCGGTCAGCAACCAGAGGCCGGCGACGTGGATGATCTCAGGGTAGGGCGCACGCACGCCGGCGCGGTCTTCCCGATGCAGCCGCAGGTAGAAGAGCACCCAGGCGATCGGCCAGACGAACGCGCCGTAATGCTCGCTGGGCCGCTGAGCTTCACCCATCGCTAGCGCGACGGCCGCGGCGGCCATCACGACCTGCGCGACAAACTGAACCCACGACAGCCGGATCGGCCAAGACCACTGCAGCCGAAGGGCGAGCCAGTACAGCATCATCCCGGTCAGGACCACGATCATCAGGCCGATCTGGACTGCGGCCATCGGATCATCGACACGCTGCCACGTTTCCACTAGCAGCGCGGTGAGCCATGACACGACGCCCAGCGTGAGCAGGGCGGCCGCGACGTTGCGCTGCAGGCGCGAGCCGTTCAGCGACAGCCACGCAGCGGCGACGGCTGTCACCGCAACCGCCAGGCGCAGCGCAGTTGTCGTGAGCATGTCGCCGTCGACTGCGACCTTCTCGGCGGCGAGCCACGCCAGCACAGTGAACGCAACGCCGGCGAGCCAGTCGGGATGCAGCGAGTCACCGGCGGCACGACGACGGAGCGCGACCAGAGCGACAGCCGCTACGCACCAGGCGATGACGTACCAGGGCGACGGCAGGGGTTGCCAGAGCAGTGCAGCGACCCACGCCCAGCCGATCAGTCTCAGGACCCCTGGCGCGCGGTCCATCAGTTCGGTGGCATGCGGTGCCAGCGCGTCCTGCACGTCCTCCCTGTCCAGTAGCCAGCCACTGGCGAACGCTGTGAGCGAGAACACAAGCAGATTGAGCGTGAGCCCGGAGAATTCCGGCTCCAGGCCAATCTGGTTCATGCCGATCGCGCGGAAGAGGGCGATGGCGCCGGCGACATGCAGCACCAGGCCGGCCGCCAATGGCAGCAAGCGCTTCTGCCGTGTGCCGACCCACACGAGTGCGAGCCCTTCGAGCGCCCACGCGGCGGCGGTCCATTGCGCGCTGGCCGCCAGCGGCACCGCGAGTGTCAGAAACGCCACGCCGACACCAAAGCTGGCCTCCGTCAGAAGTCGAAGCGCTTTCTCGCCGCGCCGGAGCAGCACTGCGGAGCTGGCCAGATAGGCGCCCGCGGCGACGACCGCTGCCAGCGCCAGTTCCACCCCTTCGGTGAGGCGCGCCTGGACGCCGAACGCTGCCAGTGGAAGGGCAAACATCAGTGTTGTGTCGAACAAACCGCGCGACTGCTCAGGCTGGCGCAATGCGTAGAGCATGGACACCACGAGGAAGAGCAGCCAGAACGCCGCCAGGAAGCCCTGCGCCATCAGGTAATGCTCCGGCACGTAGCGCTGCACCACCCACAGCCCGAACACGCCGAAGGTGAAGGCAAATCCGAGCCAGTTCAGCTCGCGCCAGGCGCGAAACCACGCGATGCCGAGGACGCCGAGATTGAGCAGCAGGTAATACGAGAGCAGCAGCTCGACACGACCCGCGCCGGTCGACACCAATATCGGGGCGAGGAAGCCACCGGTGGCGCCCAGCGCCGCGAGGGCGCGCGCGTTCTGCACGACGGCCAGGATTCCGGATAGGACCGCCAGCGCAGCTAGCAGTGCAAAAGCCGGAACCGGAGGCAACACGTTGTACAGGCGCAGCGCGGCAAACACGGTGAGATAGAGGATGCCGATGGCTCCGCCCTGCAATGTGATGGCGTAGCCCGCTCGCCTCGCCCGCATGCGCCATCCGACGGCCAGCAAGGCAACGGCACCCAGCGCAACACCGCTCAGCCGCCACTCGATGGGCACATTGGTGTGCTCGGCGACATAGCGCAGCAGAAAGGCGACCCCGATGAAGAGCAATAGCAAGCCCACCCGCGCAACCGTGTTGCCGCCCATCAGCCACGCCCTGGCGTTTGCGATGGCGACTTCGATCACCGAGGGCTTGGCTTGCTTCTCCGGCTGCGCCTCCTCATGGGCTGGCTGCGGAGCTTCGACAGGAGGTGCCACCGCCTGTGCTGCCGTAGCAGACGCAAGCGCTGGCGCGAAGGGGCTCTTTGCTAAATCTGACACAGGCCGCAAAGGGAGAAGATCGAGATCGGGCAATGCCTCCGGCCCGGCCGTGGGCGCCTTGGTCGGTGGTGTGGTCTGCGCCAGTGGACTCGCCGAAACAAATGCGGCCGGTGACGACGCAGCGGCGGACTGCGTCGGGCGCCCCACCTCGAGGGTGTCGATCCGTTGTTGGAGGGCTGCAACCTTTTGACCGAGCCAGTTGTTCTCGGCGCGGATGCTTGCGCGTAAATAGACGATATAGCCGACACTCAAACCCATCGGCAGCGCCAGGTGCAGATTGCCGTCTGCGAGACCGGCGATGCCGCCGATAACTCCGCCAACCCACACGGGCCATGTTGAAACCGACGGTTTGGTGGCTGTCATGTGAGTGGGCGCCTCGAATGTCGCGTGATCGTAGGGAACCTTCGTGGCTTACTCAACGATCCGGATGTCTGAAGGACAGGAGACCGGAGCCAAAAGCGGTTCTGGTCGGGTTTCATCCGGCTTTCCGATGGACGTCTTTGAATGCAAGCATTTCGCCCAGCCGTTGCTCCGCGCCCCCAGGAAAGCCACACCGCTCAGTGAACTCCATTGCGTCCCTGTAGGTGCCGAACAGCCGATCCCATAGTGGCAAGTCCGCAAAGTTGTAGCGGTGCACGTCGTAGGCGTGATGGATCGAGTGCAGCTCGGGGGTCTGGATGAAGTAGCGCAACCACGGCTGGGGTTCGAAGATTCGAGTGATACAGGTACTCGCCGGTGGCGGCAAAGAAGTTGAACCAGAACGCTCCCATCACCGAAGAGCCCAGCAGCGAATACAGGACCACTGCGGCCAGCAGCGAGTCGCTCAGGATTTCAACCGGGTGCTTGTAGAACGAGGTCAAGGCTTCGATCCGCGACGGCGAATGGTGCAACTGGTGGAAGATCAGCCAGAAGCCGTTCGTGTGGCGGATGCGGTGCCACCAGTAGAAGAAGAACGATCCGACCAGCCACCCGACCAGGCCCTCCGCCAGCGGCAGGTTCCAGTCGCCGAGCCGGAAGACCGATATCTCGCCAAAAAGCGAAGTCCACAGGCGCGCCGTCGCCAGGGTAATCAGCAGCTGTATCCCGTTCACGAGCAGGGCCCGGCCATACCACCCCGGGGAGGCGGGCAACCGGCGGCCGGGAAACAGGCGTTCGAGCGCCAGGAAGACCAGCGTCGCCACGACCACCAGGATGCTCGGAAGTGTCATCGCGCGTACCCATCGAGCACCGTCGCTAGCGACCGAAGCTGCCCGATGTCCAATCGCTCGAGCAGTTGCGGCAGAGGCCGGATGCGGTTCGTGAACATTCCGTAGCGCGCGGTGGTGGGACGGCCAGAATCTAGGCGCGCCGTACTGCAGAACGCAACGGAAAGCTCGAAGGGTGCGCTAGAGTGCGCTGTTGCGTATCGGAAAGCGCTACCCATGGACGAGGTCTCGCAAACCGTTGGCACGGTCAAACGGCTGCTCAAGGCGCAGGGGCTGACCTACCGCGCCGTCGCCCAAGCGCTCGATCTATCCGAAGCCAGCGTGAAACGCGTGTTCTCGGACGAGAGCTTCACGGTGGAGCGGCTGGCCCGGATCGCGCGTCTGCTGGGCTATACCCTGGCGGAACTGCTGGCCGAGTCGGCCAATCAGGTGCCCGCGCTGCGGACGCTGACGGTCGAGCAGGAAGCCAAGGTCGTGGGTGACCAGAAACTGCTGCTGGTGACGGTATGCGCGCTCAACCGCTGGACCGTGGCCGAGATCACGGCCGAGTACCGCCTGACGCGGGCCGAGTGCCTGAAGTACCTGCTGGTGCTGGACCGGATGGGGTTGATCGAGCTCTTGCCCGGCGATCGCATTCGCCCGCGCGTGGCGCGCGACTTCGACTGGCTGCCGGACGGGCCGATCCATCGGTACTTCATGGAGCACGCGCTGGGCGACTTCCTGGACAGCGACTTCAACCAGGCGGAAGAGACGCTGGAGTTCGCGCAGGGGCTGGTGACGGAAGCGGCGCTCGCGCAGTTGCGTCTGGAACTGCGGCGTCTGCGTGCACGCATGGCAGCGCTGCATGAGGAGTCGATGGCGGCCCCCCTCGCGCAGCGCCGGGGGATTGGTGTAGTGCTGGCATTGCGTCGCTGGGAGCCGGAAGGGTTCAAACGCATGCGACGGACGTCGACCGAATCGGCTTCAAAGCGCGATCGGCGGAAGGTCCGCTTCAAGGCAAAGTAACCTGCTGCCGAAGATGCCGGTTGTGGCCGACTTCCGCGGCACGAACAAGCGACGGATTTTCGCCGCCTTGTGCACTACAGCGTCTTGAACATATTGATGTTCGTCGTGCGGTAGCCAAGCGCCTCATACAGGGTCCGCGCCGCGACATTGTGTCCAAAGACGTGCAGCCCGATTCCCGAGAAGCCTAAGTTGCACGCCTCTTCCTCCGCTGCCAACAGCGCCCGCGTCGCGTGCCCGCGGCGCCGGAAACTCGGCGAAATCCATACGTCGTATATGTAGGCTGAGCGCTTCCCCGCGAACTCTTTCACGCCAATCCAAAGTGTTCCAACCGATGTTCCGTGCTCATCGAGGACACTGAACAAGTAGTTCTCCGGAGTCTTGAGTCCCTGAGGGAGCAATTCCTCCAGTTCCTTGCGCGACAGCTCGAACGACTGAGCTTCCGCCCATTGGCCGGAACTCACCTTGTCCGCTGCATAGTCTGCGATGGCGGTGTCAATGAACGCCGAGTATTGCTCATCATTCATTGGCGCGAGAACTGGCAAGGGTCGCTCCGGGGGCTGAGTGGCGGAGCGCGGCGCGTCCGCTTCGCGGACAATCTAGCAAGGACCTCCCACGACTGCTACTGGCGGATCTAAGTCGACTCAACCATGTCGTTGGGTAAGCCGATGCCACATGTCCTGCGGAAGAAGCCACGGTGGGGGCTGGCGAAGATCCCCGTCATCATCCTCAACTGATTTGAACTTCACGTAAACGCGAGACGCCGCCGGCACGATGCGAGGTGGCACAGCCGTTCCACGCCCGGAGTCAACCTGGCTGCATGGTTTCGAACATAGTCGGCTGCGCATATCCCAACTTGCAGATAGTCAGGGCAGTCTCTGGAAGCGTGCCCATCCCCGGGGCGAGCGAATCGTCTCACCTCCTTCGAGCTTAAAGATCAGCGAGCCGTCACTGGCCAGCGTCAGCTTCCGGATGGTCGATGGACTGATAGTCGATGGCCCCAGGCTTGCGAGCAGAAAGTAGTTGCTTGAACAACCCGCAAAGAGGTTCGAGTTGGCCTCCAGGGGCCCTCCCAACCCTTCCGGCAACCGGAACTCGCTGCAGAGTTCCAATGCAGTGTGCGGCGGCGTTCCACTCGGCCGAGCGGGAGTGACGAAGAGCGTCCAGTGCTTCGTGTCTGGACCGAGCACCGCACGCCATGGGGATGACTCGAGCCGCAGGCTCACGCGCTCGCAGCTACGCATGGCGCTCCGCGCCGTGATTGTCGTTTCGTTGGGAGCGAGCCGGTTGAAGGGAAGCATGCTTGTCAACCATACTTCTCTCGTCTTCCCCGCCCTTTCAACAAACATACCTTTGTTTAGGAACGTGCCCTCAATGCCAATGCATTCATCTCCCGCTCCCGCAATCTCCGGCCAGCTAGGGGGATAGCTCGCGTCCTTCTCAACTGGTGGAATGGCGCACGCGGCGAGAACGAGGAACATTACCCAGTTAGCTACGCGCAAGCTCTGGCGAAGCGGACGCTGGGAAGTCATTGGACACTCCTTCTCCCGATACTTCTTGCTAGGCGACAGCCAGTGCGGGCCATTGCGCCTAATCAACCTGTGCGCGCCGATGGGTCATTGCGGATGTGGAGTTGACCCAGTCCCGTGGACGGGTTGGGATTTGACTCTCAAGTTTCCTGACGTTCCCCCGGAAGCCGGACGGTTCTGAGCTAGAGGTTGGCCGCTCCTTTGGGTTGTCCTGACCGCATTTTGGCGTACTCGCTCGGGGTCAGGTGGCCGAGCGATCCGTGCGGCCGGCAGGTGTTGTAGTCATCCTGCCAAGCCTTCAGCTTCTCGCGTGCATCGTGCATCGTCACGAACTCATTGACGTTCAGGAACTCGTCGCGCAGGCGGCCGTTGAACGACTCGATCAGGCCGTTATCGGTGGGCTTGCCTGGCCGCGTGTAATCGAGTTTGACGCCACGTCGGTACGCCCATTCATCCAGGGCCTTCGAGGTGAACTCGGTGCCGTTGTCCACGGTGATGGCCCGGGGCAATCGACGTTGTGCAGCCGCCTGGTCGAGCGCCTGTCCGACACATCGCCCGGTCAGCCGGAAGTTGGCCTCCAGGGACACACTCTCGCGACTCCACTGATCGATGACGGTCAGGATGCGGAAGGCGCGACCATCGTGCATCTGATCGTGCATGAAGTCCATGCTCCAGTGCTGATTCGGGCCGCTTGCCACCGGAGGCTTGCCGCGCAGCAGCGCGATGCGCTTGCGCCGCTTGACCTTCATGCGCAGCTGCAGCCCTTCAAGACGGTACAGGCGGTGCACGCGTTTCTTGTTCACGGTCCAGCCTTCGAGTCTTAGCATCACCGTCACGCGCAGATAGCCGAAGCGTGGACGGCTCAGGGCGATGTCCCGAATGCGCTGGCGCAGCGCGCTCTGATCACGCGCAACACTCTTCGCGTACCACACCGATCGGCGCAGCAGCGCCAAGCCGCACTACCGTTGCACGCTCACTTTGAAGCGCTCCTGCATCCAGGCTGCCAGCTCGCGCCGCTTGGCAGCCTTCAGATCTTTTTTCGGACGACCTCCTGCAAAATCTGCTTGTCCAGCGTCAGGTCGGCCACGATCCGCTTCAGTCGGGCGTTCTCGTCCTCAAGCACCTTTATCTTGCGCAGCTCGGAAACGCCCAGCTCCGCGTACTTCTTCTTTCACGTGTAATACGTCGCTTCCGACACGCCCAGCTGCCGGCACACATCAGCCACTGGCGTGCCGCCATCGGCCAGCCTCAGCGCGTACACAATCTGCTCCTCAGAAAACCGAGACCTCTTCATCGCCGCTCCTCGGCCCCAGAAGGGCCGTCAAAAGCGACCTTACCTCCAGTTTTGAACTGCCTAGGTTTTCCGGGGGAACGTCATTTCTGAGCAGGAGGAACTCTAGGGACGAGCAGGCGGGGTGTGTCGTCGCACCGCACCCTGCCTGCCCCTAGGCTCAATCGGCGATTGCATTTGTACGTCATTGACGTATAGTTTGTCCATGATCGGTTTTGTCGAAACCAGGCTGTTCACGCGCTTGGTGCAGGAGTACCTGTCGGATGACGAGTACGGCGCCCTCCAGCAGGCACTGCTCCAAAAGCTGCGCTGGGGCGTGGCGGGTCGGGGCAAACGAGGTGGGCTGAGGGTGATCTACTTCCTTCGCACTCGACAAGGACAGATTTGGATGTTGACGATCTACCCGAAGAATGTGGCAGAGAACATCCCTGCTCACGTTCTGCGCCAGATAAAGGACGAGATCGATGGCTAAGGCTGCAACCAAGCGGGATGTTGGGCGAGAGATCCTTGAAGGCCTGCGTCAACTGAAGAAAGGTGACGTTGGGCGGGTCGTCACGCATCCCTCGGTAGCTCATATCCGTGAGCGGACTGGGCTTTCCCAAGCGAGATTCGCCGCTTTGCTCGGCGTGTCCGTGCGGACGCTTCAGGAGTGGGAGCAAGGTCGCCGCGCGCCGTCAGGAGCGGCGCGGACTTTGCTGATGGTGGCGGCAAAGAATCCAGATGCGCTGCTGGAAGTTGCTTGACTTCGACGGCTTAACTCGGCCACGAGCAGACGAAACGACTGACAGCCTGATGTGCCTGTAAGCGGCCGTCGCGCTGAACGCGTAAGCCTTGTTCACTGGCGCCGCCTGCGTGCCGTCTCGGCGACTGGTTGCAGTGGTCGTTGACATCAACGTCCCTTGGCCCCTGTCATCGTGCCAAAAGATCTGGCGCGCATACTTGCGCACTTCCGCGTTGTCACTTCGCCCCTAACTCGTCCGGGGGGTGTCACTCCTCCAACCAACCAACAACCAGCGGAGATAGTTCATGGCAAGTCTGTTCGACTCACTGTCCTCAGCGATCAACCCAGAAATCGTTTCCGCCCTCGGCAAGGCGCTGGGCGCCGACACCTCGGCCATCAACCAGGGCCTGGCGGCGGCCGCACCGCTGCTGATGGGCAGCATGACCAAGATGGCGAGCACGCCAACCGGTGCCGAGTCGCTGCTCAAGATGCTGCCGCAAGACACCGGCGGCCTGTTGGGCGGCTTCGGGAGTCTCACCAGCCTGATCAGCAACCTCTTCAGCGGCGGGCCGACCGGCAACAGCATGCTGTCGTCGCTGATGGGTCCCGGGCTCAACGCGATCGGTGGGTCACTCACCAAGGCCCTCGGCTTTCAACGTCATGCCCCTGCTCGGCATGGCGGCTCCGGCGCTGATGGGCCTGGTCAGCAAGGCGGTGCAGACCGACAAGCTCGACCCCACTGGACTGGCTGACCTGCTGAAGCGCGAAACCACGCAGTTCACCGCCAACCCGGCCAATGTGGCGACGATGAAGCTGGTCGACGAGGCGATGGCCGCCGGCGACAAGGCCGCAACGGCGATCGGCTCCTACGGCGCCGATTGGAGCAAGGTCGCCGCGGCACCCGTCGCCGCCATGATGGCCGTGTCGAGTTCCGACCTCGACGGTCCCTTCGACACGATGAAGGAGGTCAAGGCCGCTCAGGCAGCACTGCTCGAGGCAACCAAGGCCGCGCCCGCCGGTTCGATCCTGTCGGCCGCGTTCGGCGGCGGCCTGACACAGGACGCGCTGAAGTCGATACGCGCCATGGCGAAGGATCGCGAGGCCCTGACGCGGCTGATCGCCGACGCCACGGCAGCGGTGAAGCAGCACTCGCCGAGCGAGCTCGAAGCCTTCAAGGCGACGATCCGTTCGATCGGCAAGGCAACGGCGGAAGCCGCCAAGGAAGGTGGCATCTTCGGCATCGGCGGTACGCTGGTCAGCGACGACGAGAAGGCCGCCCTCGCGAAGATTGAAGCCGCGATGGCTTAGTCGGCACCTGTCCGGTTCCATTTCGTTGCGACAACGAAGGCGGCCGCTCATCGTGAGTGGCCGTTTTTCGTTGCGCTGTTTGCTGTCGTGAGTCTCTAGCTCAAGACATCTGTGTTGCCAGTCCAACGCAACTTCTGCGTACGGCCGTTAAGCGGTGACGCGGAGCAAGTCGGAGCTGTCACTCCGACGCTCGGGTAGTAGCCAAACCGTCCTTGCTCGGATGAGTCAACCTCGTCCGAACGCACGTACCTGTCCTCCGATAGAGTTAGCTGAGCCATGCCAACAACTGGTTGGTGGCCCGGCAGAGTGCGGCTAATTTCGGCCCTCGAGGGGAGTCACCTGGTTCGCCTCAGAGCGGACCCCTTCGATGCGCTCGGCAACTTGCTACTTGACGGTTCCGCGGACAGCGGAGACACCTAATCGAGCAGATCCAATGGCACGTTGCCTCCGTTGTCCGCAATCTTCTTGAGAACCGTCTTGTGCAGCCACATGTTCATCTGCGCCGAGTCGCCCATTAGTTCGGCGGGGCAGTTCAACTCGGTTGCCAGCGCCTTTCGTGCGGTGAGACTGCTGTCAATGTCGAGGAGCTTCAGCAGATCGACGATTGATGTCTTCCAGTTGAGCTTTTGCGGGCTGGCGGCCGCGAATCTTTCGAGCTGGGCCACCACATCCACGACTGCGATCGCGACCGGAGCGGGCGGCGAAGCCGGAACGGAAACGGGCATTACTCCAGGCGGAGGTGAGTAGTCCGTCGGCATCGGCGTGGGCACCGGTGCGGCGGCTGCAGACTTCAATCCAAGCTTTTCGAGAATCGAGCTGAAGAATCCCATGTTCTGTTCCTGCACTTTCTGAAAGTGAATCGCTACGGCGCGCCGCTATCCCAGAGTTGGGGCGACTATCGACTCGACCGCAGGTGCACCAAGCGAGCGAGTCAGGGCAAGCGGCCACGGGGAATGCGGCTGCTTGCTGGCTGTGTGGTGCCGGGCGGCCTGCCCCGGCCACCGGCTCGGAATTGCGGTACTTACGCAAGTCCCTTTTTCACCGCGTCGACCGCGTCCTTGGCTGCCATCTTCGTAGCCTCGGCGGCCTGGTCGGCGACTTTGACCGTCTTGTTTACGACTTCCGTTGCCGTCGGTGCCCGCGCTGTCGGCCAGGGCCGCCGCGCCGTCCGCAGCCGCGCCGGCCGTGGACTTCGTCGTGTCCCAGGCTGCCGAAGCTGCAGCTGCAGCCTCATCCGTCACTTTGCCTGCGGTATCGGCAATAGCCTTGCCGGCGTCAGATGCCGCGTTGCCGGCCTCGGTCGCGAGTTCTTTGGCTTTGTTCCATAGGTCAGACATTTTCGCCCTCCATCGTTTGGTTGAACATGCAGTGATACGTTGCGAAGTTCTGCGCTGTTGGCGCCGAACGCCATCGCTATTCCTTCCAGCATGAATGATACGTTTGAGTTCTCCGGCCGGGTCATTAACTGCGAGTTGACATCCGTTCCGTGACGATTGCGTGACAGACGTCCGCGTATGCCGGCACCACCGTTGCTGGGGAGGCACGATGCTCAAGTGCGGCTCAGGCGCCGCTCGTCGCGACTGCTTGCAGTTCACCCAGTTCGATCGGCAGTTCGTCGAGCAGGGTGCCGCTCCACGCGACTCAAGGGCAAAATTAACCTGCGGAATCGGTCAGTACAGCCGGGTCCCGACATGCCACCCGGACGGAGGTCTGATGAGTAAGTTCGCCACCCCGAATTACCTTACCTCGCGCAGTCGCGGACAAGCCTTGGCTCCGATCTGGAGTTCAGGGGCGTTCGCGGTTGGCTTCTCGCCCTTTGCCTGATGCTTATAGTGATCGGCCCCGCCATCGCAGTTTGGCTGATGGTCGTTTGAGTACACAAACGCTCAGCTTCATTTCCGCGAATCCATCAGCATGCAGGCGGCGACGCTCTTCACACTGCTGCTTTCGGCATGTTCCGTTGTCTTTGGCGCCTATGCAGGACTGCGACTGTGGCTCGTCGCTCCGAACGCGGTAAGCACGGCGAAATACGCGCTTTTGTTCGGGCTAGCGGTCGACATAGTGACCACGGCTCTCGAAGCTGCAGCTGCACGGGTACCCAGTGGTCAGCTCCTGTTTCAGGTAGAGATTGGCCTGATACCAACGCTTATCTTTTTCACCATCTGCTACACGTACCTCACCCAATCCAAGCGCGTCTACGCCACTTACGGACCCGACTAAGCGACTGCGTGAGCCTTGTTCCCCGGCCTAAAAGATCGCGTTCGGCCAACTGCCGACGCAACCGAGTGGCGCCAGAACTTCCGCAAAGCAGACCATGGGCTGTCCTGTGCTGATCAATCGATGACGCCGAATCCAGAAGAGTTGGCTGCTGCCCGTGCGCAGTGGCAGTGGCGCGGCCAACGACGGCCGCCGTTTGCCGCCGTTCCGCAACCGGGGCAGGTGTCGGTGTGGGACTTCCCGCGGCCGCCACAGCTTTCATTCGATGTGCGCGATGTGGTTGTGCGATGGGCGGGCGTCGAGGTGGCGCGGACGCGTCGCGCCGTTCGCGTGCTGGAGACTGCCCACCCGCCCAGCTTCTATCTACCGTGGGACGATGTGGCTCGGAAGTACTTGCAGCCGGCACCCGGTTCGTCGTTCTGCGAATGGAAGGGACCGGCGCGTTACTGGTCACTGGTCGACGGCAATCGCCACCTGCCGCGTGTTGCCTGGAGCTACCCTCAACCGCTGGCGGGCGCCGAAGCCCTGGCCGATCGCGTTGCCTTCATCGCACGCCTCTATGCGGGCACTGCTTGTCAGCGCGCCGTCGTTCATCCGCGACGGGGTCCTCAAGGTCAAGCCAGAGGACTGTGTTGCGGCCTGTGCGGCGCTGCCTCAGGACGATGCCAATCTCGTTCTGGCGAGTCTGAAAACGACGCTGCAGTTGTTGGCGAAGCGATGGACGGCGCTGCACGAAGAACTTCGCGAACTCGACAAGCAGCTCACACGATTGACGAAGCTGGCAGCTCCCAGGCTCCTCGCCCGCTTCGGCGTCGGACCTCAAACCGCAGCCACCTTGCTCGTCACGGCCGGTGACAATCCCACGCGGCTGCGCAACGAAGCCGCTCTTGCGGCACTGTGCGGCGTCAGCCCCCTTGACGCGTCCTCGGGCAAGATGACCCGACATCGACTCAATCGGGGCGGCCAGCGGCAGGCGAACAATGCACTGTGGACCATTGCCATGGTTCGAATGCGCAGCGACGTACGCACGCGTGAATACGTTGCCCGGCGCACGCGCGAGGGCCTGTCAAAGAAAGAAATCCATCGCTGCCTCAAGCGCTACATTGTTCGCGAGCTGTACCCGCTCATCGTGGCCGACTTGAGAGAGTCGATGCGTCCTGCTTGACATAGGAGCGTCAATGCGGTCGCCGAATCGTTCTTCGGAAGCTTGAAGAAGGAACGGATCAAGAAGCACATCTACAAGGACCGCGATCTTGCGAACGCGGACATCGCTGACTACATCGAAGCCTTCTACAATCGAACCCGTCGTCACAGCCATCTCGGCGGCGTCAGCCCGGATCAGTTTGAGGTCGCTGCTAGGCGGCGCCGCGACCGTGTCCACTGAATCCTGGGAACTCCACGAGTCTCGGCGATGATTGAAGCGGCTACCACGCGCGCGGCGAGTTGGGGATTGAGTGTGTCCGGGCGAACTGCTACGTTAACAGCCGTTCTTGAGGGGGGCGTCATGAGCGAACTGGGCCTGTCGGAAGCGATCGGGCAACTGCGGTGCGAGATCAGCGCCTCGATAGAGGCGGCGCGCAACGAGCCGCTGCAATTCCAGCTCGGCCCCGTCGAGCTGGAACTCCAGGTGCAGCTGTCGGCGAAGGCAGGCGTCAAGGGCGAAGCAAAGTGGGTGGTGGTCTCGTTCGGCGCCGACGCGGGTGCCGAGCGCACCCGAACGCACAAGGTCAAGCTGACGCTTACGCCCGCCTTCGAGGGTCGCGACGTCGCGGTCGGCGACGAGATCAAGAGGCCCGGCTAGTCCCCCGCGCAAGCTGAGAGCGCGCCATGGAATGGCAGCGCGTCGTCGAGATCTACGGTGGGTCGCGCGGCCAGCACGGCAGCGGCTACCTGCTCGGACCGGGCCTGGCCGTGACCGCACGCCATGTGGTAGACGGGCTGCAGGAAACCGAGATCCGGCTGCTCGAGTCGGACAAGCTGGGCTTTCCCGGGCAGGTCGGAGCATGGCAGGCCGCGCGCGTCGTCTGGACCGGCCCGGACGCCGACCTCGCGCTGCTCGCAGTCGACACCGGCAACAAGGTCCGCGAGCTGCCGGGCACGACGACGCTCGGTCGCCTTGACGGTCGCGCGCCAGTGCGCGTGCACGCGATGGGCTTTCCGCGGGCGCTGATGGCACCGACCCACAGCGACGTGCTGCAGCTGCAGGCGACGGTCAATGCCTGGAGCGGCGCGCGCAGCGAGGCGCTGCTGCTCGACGTACAGACCACGCGGCCGGCCGAGGACGACGGCTGGAAAGGCATGTCGGGTGCGCCCGTCTTCGCCGGCGACCGCCTAGTCGGCGTCGTCGAGGCGGTGCCTAAGAAGCTCGACGGATCTGCGCTGCGGGCCACGCCCGCCCACCTCCTGTTCGCCGACGAGGACGCCGGCAAGGAGCTGCGTCGCGCCCAAGTGGAACTGGCGGCCGAACCCGTCGATGCCAAGTACGTCGACAAGCTGCCGCTGGCCGGCACGTGGGGCGGCACGCGCGAGCAGTACGCCCGGGCTGTGGTGGAGACCTTCTGTGGCATCGACTTCCTGGGGCTGGCCGTGGCCGGCGCGCCCGATCGCCGCAAGCCTGCATTGGCTGCATTTACGGCGCGCAAGCTTCGGCTGTGGCCGGACGAGCCACCGCCCGCGAGCCGCTGAGACGGTATGGGCTTTGTTGGCATTCTGACCAATGCGATGCTGCCCGCGCTGGGCAGGCTCCTGTCGGGCGTGGTCGATCATCTGACGGTGCCGCTGGTGCGCGGCCTGGCGAGCCAGGGCCAGTTGCCGGCGCTTGCAGCGGCCGGGCTGTCGCGTGTGGTGATCGTTGGTGACGGCGGCGCCGGCAAGTCGACGCTGCTGAAGCAGATGCTGGCGCGTGCAGGCAGCGCTGGTCGGGTGCCGGTGTGGGTGCCGCTGGCGTCGCTAGCCGCCGACGGACCGCTGACCACGACCGTACTGGTCGATCACCTTGTGCACCAGGCGCGCAAGCTCGGCCTGGACGACGTCAACGACGCGTTCTTCCGCGCGCTGGTCGACGAAGGCCGTCTCACCATCGGCTTCGATGCGCTCGACGAATGCGGCTCGCTGGCGCGGCGCCAGAAGGTACGGGGGCTGATCGTCGAGGTGGCGCGCGAGTGGAAGCGCTGCCAGGTGTTTGTCACTTCGCGGCCCGATGCCCTGCGCGAGACGCCGTTGGAGTATCTGAAGTCCACCAAACCGGTTGGCGAAGAGTCAAAGCCCGACGAGTTCTATGCCTTCGAGCCGGTGCCGTTCGGCCGCGACGACATCGCGCCGTTCCTGAAGGCGGCCTTCGACGACGACGGAAGCCTGGCGCAGACACTACTGGTGCGCACCGGCATCGAGGCGCTGCTGGAGACACCGCTAACGCTCACGCTGGTGGGCCTGGTGGCGCGCACGTCGAAGGCGGGGCTGCCGGCGACGCGAACACCGCTGTTTGCGCAGTGCCTCAAGACCGTTTGCGAGACCTGGGAGGACGCCAAGGGGGCACTGCCATCCGATGGCCTGGATGACGAGCAGCGCACGGACGTGCTACGGCGGCTCGGCTGGGAAGCGCAGCAGGTCGAGGGTGATCAACTCGGCGCGCGCGCTGCGCGCCGCGCGCTTGGAAAGGTGGCGTCGCTGGCGCCGCGCGCCGAGGCCATCGTCAACGGCCTTGCACGACGCAACTTGCTGCTGCGTGCCGAGACCTCGGAGGCCGGCGAGGTACAGCTGATCCGTTTCTCGCACCCGCAGTTTCGCGAGTACCTGGCCGGCGCGCATCTCGCCGAGCAGTTCGCGCTGGACGAGGCGGCTGCCGCGACGCTAATGGCGTCGCACTGGTTCGACAGCGGCTGGCTCGAGGTGCTGCGCTTCGCGGTGGCCACGGTGGAAGGCGACGCCGAACTGCGCGACGCCCTGCTGCAGGCGATCCTGGCTTCCGACGATCCGTACCGCGATATGCTGCGCCGGCCGGAATTTCTGGTGGCGCGGTTGTCGGCACGACTACCGGCGGCCGACGCAGCGCTGATCACCAAGGTGGTCGAGGTGCTAGAGCAGACCGCGTTGCACGAGCCAGCGCTGCGCGACGAAGCTGCACGGCTGCTGCTTGGCCTGACCCAGCATGCAGCCGCGCGGCCGGCGATCCGGCGTTTCGCCGAGGGTGACGGCATCGCACGCGCGTTCCCCGAGGAAGGCCGCGGTTCGGAGCATGCCCGGCTCGAGTACTTGCGCTGGCGGCTGCGCGCCATCGAGGCGCTGGCACAGGCCGACGGTCTGGACGCTGCCCGCGCGCTGTTGCAGCAGCTGGCCACACCGCAGTTGCAGTTGGTGCTAGAGGCCTGCGAATTGCGCCTGCGCCTGCATGACCGCGATGGTGCGCTGGCGATCTGGAAGGCGTGCTTTGACGCTGAACGTCCCGCCGTGCGGCCGGAGATTGCGGCCTCGATGGATCGCGCCGGGGAAGGCATGCAGTTCAACACCTGGCTTCAGTCGCGGCTGGCGCAGGCAACAGCCGCCGCGTCCGACATCGTGCTCGCGCGCCAGCGCAAGATCGCCGCCGACTACGACGCGGTGTGGAGGCGGCTGTTCGAGCAGGCCACGCAGGCGCTGCCCGCGCTCGGCCCGGAGGAGATCTTCGCGCCCACGCCGGTGGCCGATGCGGTATACGCCGCGCTGGAGCCGGACGCGGTCAGTGCGGGAGCGAAGGCGGCGCAGCGCGCGCTGCTGGTCGCGGCGCTGCGCCACCCGGCGTTTACCTGGATCGTCGGCGGCAAGGTCGGTGAGTTGTTTGCCGACCTGCAGACCGCCGCGGTTGAGCAGTTGCTGCGTTATGTGCTGCGCTCGTTCGAGCCGGATGCGTTTTCACCCGACCACTCTCGGCTTAGCGCCGCCGTAGGGGCGCTGTGCGACGCACCTGACGATGCTCTTGCCGTGCCGGCGCTGCGCGAGCTGCTGCGCCACTTCGATCCCGAGGAACGCTGGAGCCTGCGCGTGGCGGCGTCGTTAGCACGCCGCGGTCACGGCAGCGAGGGTCTGGAAGATTTGGCATCTACGCTGCGGCCTCCGGCGGCTGGCGTCGACGATCGGCATCCCGATGGACAGGCCCGCCATAGGGAGGTGGCATGGCGGCTGGCGCGCGAGTTGGACTGGCCGGGCACGCGCAAGCTGCTCGACACGATGTACCGCAGCGGCGATCCGCAGACTGCGGCCGAGCGCCTGATGGGCCTGTGGAATGTCAGCGGCGTGTGGGCACTGGCGCGTGACTGGTTCGGCGAACTGGCGGCTGAAGAGGAAGGCAGGAAGTTCCTGCAGATATTGACCACGCACGAGCGCGACACCGGTTTCACCGACCACGCTCGTCATGCGCTGCATGGGGGCGTGTTCGACGACGAGTTCAAGGAAGTCCCAGCGAAATGGACGCTGGCGAGCTATGAAGGCGCCTTCGAGTCTGCGCTGCGAAGCGGCTGGTTCTTCGATGAACGCGATTACAAGGAAGACGCAAGCGTGGCCAAGCTCCTTGGTCTGCTTAGTGGTATCGCCGCCGCCGATCCTGCTGTCGCCCTGCGCCATGCTGATACTTGGGTTCAGCTCACCTTGCAGGACGCCTCGCTCGCTGTTGACGAGAAGTCCGACCGACTGGCCGACCAGCTGCAGGGGCTGGCGAGCCGGGGGATGCTTGCTAAGCACTGGGTCGTGCCAGTGGCGGGATTCGCGCGCACGGTGGCGCCTGCGGACCGGGTCGGCCTCATCGAGTGGTTGAACGCCAGCGCCTGAGAGGCGCGCCACCGGCAGCGCGTTCCAACCCTGGCGTGCGCGCTGTATCCATGAGAATAATTCGAAAGCGTCCGACTGGCGAACGACCAAGTGAGTTCAGTGAGACCTACCCACGATCGGTCGAGACGCGTCCGCTTTCCAACGAATCAGCCGCTCGGCGCGAGCGTCAGCTTGTGG
>CAVQID010000045.1:0-20427 GCA_963712485.1 uncultured beta proteobacterium | reverse complement strand
ACGGAGACGGCAGACCCGTCCGGCGCTGCCGGTCCGTCCTCTACCTCGGTCTTCTCGGCATGGGGATGACGTTCGGGTCCTGAGCGGTTCTCTGTCGCGGGAGGTGCGACTCGCCGCAGGAACTGTGGCGCCACATTCCACTGCTGGCCGGTATCGGCGATCACCGTGACAGTCTTGCGGTTGTAGCGGGTCAACACACCCGTCACCGGAGGGTGGCCGTCAGGCTGGAACTGGACACGCTCGCCCACCTTGAACTCCAACATCTGAACGTGAGATCTCATCTGCTGCAAGAGCCGCAAGCGTTCGACGATTCGATGGTTGAGGTCGACCAGTTCCGCTTCCGTAAGGCGGTCAATGTCAATCTTCATCGGTCACTTTCCCAGGCCGACCCAGTCACGCAGCTTTGAGCTCGAAGTGAACCTTGCGACCGATCGCGGTCGCGATGTTGACCAAGGCATCGAGCGAGAACCGGGAGACCCGCCCGCGCAGCAAGTCATTCATACGTGGCTGCGTGACACCGCAGCGCCGTGCCGCTTCGACCTGCGTCCAACCTTGTTCCTTCACGATCGCCGCAATCTTCTGCATCAGATCGGTGCGGGCGCGCAGGTTGGCTGCCTGCTCAGGGGTGTCGGCCAGTGCGTCCCACACGCTGTCGTAACGATCGACGGCCTTCTTCTTCATCTCCGTTCCTTCATCACCTGCGCCAGGCGCTGCCTGGCGATGTCCGTATCTCGTTTCGAGGTCGCCTGCGTCTTCTTCTGGAAGGCATGCAAAACGTAGACGGCATCGGCCAGCCGGGCCGTGTAGATCACGCGGTACGTTCCCGAGTCGTCCCAAATCCTGATCTCTTCGACGCCCTTACCGATGGACGGCATCGGCTTGAAGTCATCTGGCGTCTGGCCCCGCTGAACTCTGTCGAGCTGGTAGCCGGCGTCATGCCTCGCCTCCTCGGGAAACTCGCGCAATCGCTTGAGCGAATCACCGACGAAGACGATGGGCTTCATGCGGCAAATATATCAAGACGGATATACCAAGGCAAGAGACGACCCAGGGTCGGATCTCGCGCGGCCGGGAGTTTGCTGCCGGCGTCCGCTGTGAGGCGGAGTGATGCTGCCCCGCACGTCTGCAATCGGGAGGCAAGGTCACACCTAGGTCCTAATCTCAGCTTGCATTTATACGTCATTGACGTATATTTTGCCAATGATCAGCTTCGTCGAAACTAGGCTCTTCACGCGCCTGGTTCAGGAGTACCTATCGGATGACGAGTACTCCGCCCTCCAGCAGGCGCTGCTGCAAGATCCTGAGGCTGGGGCGGTCGTGCCGGGTTCGGGCGGTGTCCGGAAGCTGCGCTGGGCGTGGCGGGTCGCGGCAAACGAGGTGGGCTGCGGGTGATCTACTTCCTGCGGACTCGCCAAGGACAGATCTGGATGTTGACGATCTACCCGAAGAATGTGGCGGAGAACATCCCTGCAAATGTACTGAGACAGATAAAGGAAGAAATCGATGACTAGGGTTGCAGCCAAGCGGGACGTCGGGCGCGAGATCCTCGAAGGCCTGCGTCAGCTTAAGAAAGGCAACGTTGGACGGGTCATCACGCTGCCCTCGGTCGCTCACATCCGTGAGCGGACGGGGCTTTCCCAGGCCAAGTTCGCTGCCCTGCTTGGCGTGTCCGTGCGGACGCTTCAGGAGTGGGAGCAAGGTCGTCGGGCACCTTCGGGAGCGGCCCGGACGCTGCTCATGGTGGCAGCAAAGAATCCAGACGCGCTGCTAGAGATTGCTTAACTCTCGCGGCGCAGCTCGGCCAATTGCGGCCACCACGCGAGACAACCTAAACTGCCCTGAAGCAGCCACTCCAGCAGCGTAAGGCGGGACTGATCCGATGGCAGGGCCTTTGTTCCTGGTTGCCCTGATTGCGTTGATTGCCGCAGGGGGTTACACGGCATTGTTCTTCGTTGGTCGGGTGGCCATTCCGTATCCCCCCTCGGCGTTGCCTGGTGTCGTTAGCGCCATCATCTGTCTTGTTGTTGCTTTCGCTCTCGGTGCGTTTGTCGCGCTGGGCTCTTCGGCACACGCCTTCTTCTTGCCTGACTGGGCACTCTCATTAGTAGCCTTGTCTTTCAGCGCGCCCTCGATCGCGGTGTGCATTTGGTTGTCGCGCAAGATGAAGGCGGACAGGCGCCGTGGAACCGCGGCGCCGGAGTGAGAGTGTTCGTGCGAAAGCAGCCGCCCTGATATGGGAGACCGACCGCCCTATATGTACAAGCCATTTCTGCCATGGTCCTACTGGGCGTGGCGGTCTTCGTTCTTCTTTGTGGGGCCTCAGCGCAGTCCAAACTTTTCGCGATGGGAGCCTTGGCATTCGGCGCTGCGAGTGCGACGGCATTGAGCCGGATACCCGACTACGCAACCCTTCGCGCGTGGATTGACGTCGCGACGCTCCTAGTGGTCGCTGGGACGGCCGTGATTTCCTACAAGCTCGTAAGGCGCCCGCGGCAATAGCGCCTAGTTGTCGTTAATCGGTACGTCGCGACCCGGCCAAAGGCTGTCTTACAGCAATGTCCGGTCTTCGGCAGCATGAAAACGAGGTGATGGTTCATTTGCTTACCTAACGTGGGCAAATGAGAACTGTCCCAAGTACGGCGCCGCAGCCGGCACTGGAGCTTGCTATCTATGGCTTGGTCGGAACGGTTGCAAACCGCCTGACTTGAGGCCACGCTCGCGCTAATACCGACGTCGATACCCCATTGGGTGGGTCGCAATGCCCCGTGTCTTCATCAGCTACCGCCGCGAGGATAGCCAGGCGCTCGCCGGGCGACTGTTCGACCGTCTGGTCGCAGCGCTTCGGCAAGGACCGCGTGTTCCGGGACATCGACGCGATCGAGCCCGGAGCGCGGTTCGCCGAGGTGATCGGCGAGCGCATCGGCTGCCTGCGACGCGCTCGTCGCGCTGATCGGCAAGGGATGGCTCGAGGCGAAGGACGCCGAAGGACGGCGACAGACTCGATCTGCCGGAGCGATTTCGTGAAGGCGGAGATCGCTGCAGCGCTCGCCCAGGGCAAGCTCGTGATCCCGGCGCTGATCGAGGGGACGCCGATGCCCGCTCGCGAGTCGCTGCCCGAGCGACCTGGCCGCGCTCGCCGACCGCAACGCGCTCCCGATCAGCGACTCACGCTTCGACTTCGATGTCGGCCGGCTGATCTCGGCGATCGACAAGGCCCTGGCCGCCCTGGAGGATTGGCACCTGCACGACGGTGCCGCGCGCCGCACCGGCCTCTGGGCGCGGCTGAGCGAGGCGCAGACGCAGCGCACGCTCGCGTTCGTCGGGTGCGGGCATCGCTGCCCTCGTGGGGGCTACCTGGACGGCCTATGTGCATTTCTCCGGAAGCAAAGCCTCCGACTCCGACGGTGAGCGCGACGCAAGGCGGGATCGCCGCCGGCGGCAACGTCGACGGCATAGCCGCGGCCGGCGGCGTCGCGGTCGTCGCCACCGGTTCGGTGACCATCGGCATCACGCTTGCAGAGTACGAAGAGAGGATCAAGAAGCGCGAGCGCGAGCTGCGCGAGGAATTCGCGAGCACGAGCAGGCGGACAAGGACAGGATCGCCCTGCTCGAGAAGCAGCTCGCCGCTGCGGAAGCGCTGGCGCAGTCGCCCGAGCAGGGCTTGGAGAAGTACAAGGAAGTCCTCGCCGGCGCGAGCCAGAGCCTGGAGCGACTTGGGCCGAATGTTCCCGCCGAGCAGCTTGACGCGCCCGCCAGGCGCTCGCGCGCGGAGACACCACCGAAGCGGAACGCTTGTTCAAGCAAGGGCTCGGCCAAGACAAGGCGCGCGCGGCTGACGCGGCGTACCAACTCGGACGGCTCGCCGAGAGCGAATCGACTATGCCAGCGGCCGCGAAGTACTACGGCGAGGCGGTCAAGCTGCAGCCGGAGAATCCGCAGTACCTCAATGCAGCGGGCGACATGGCCCTCACGCTCGGGCGATACGGCGAAGCGGAGCCCCTATTCGAGCAGGCGCTCGCGATCAGCAAGAAGGCCCTCGGCCCCGAGCATCCGGACGTGGCGACGAGCCTCAACAACCTGGCGGTGCTCTACGATGCCCAAGGCCAGCTACGCCAAGGCCGAGCCGCTCTACCAGCAGGCGCTCGCGATCACGAAGAAGGCCCTCGGCCCCGAGCATCCGGACGTGGCGACGAGCCTCAACAACCTGGCGGTGCTCTACCGCAGCCAGGGCCTCAGTACGCCAAGGCCGAGCCGCTCTACCAGCAGGCGCTCGCGATCTGGAAGAAGGCCCTCGGCCCCGAGCATCCGGACGTGGCGACGAGCCTCAACAACCTGGCGGCGCTCTACGATGACCAGGGCCAGTACGCCAAGGCCGAGCCGCTCTACCAGCAGGCGCTGGCGATCCGGAAGAAGGCCCTCGGCCCCGAGCATCCGGACGTGGCGACGAGCCTCAACAACCTGGCGGCGCTCTACCGCACGCCAGGGCCACTACGCCAAGGCCGAGCCGCTCTACCAGCAGGCGCTCGCGATCACGAAGAAGGCCCTCGGCCCCGAGCATCCGCGACGTGGCGACGAGCCTCAACAACCTGGCGGTGCTCTACCGCACGCAGGGCCAGTACGCCAAGGCCGAGCCGCTCTACCAGCAGGCGCTGGCGATCCGGAAGAAGGCCCTCGGCCCCGAGCATCCGGACGTGGCGACGAGCCTCAACAACCTGGCGGCGCTCTACTACGCCCAGGGTCACGTACGCGCAAGGCCGAGCCGCTCTACCAGCAGGCGCTCGCGATCAGGAAGAAGGCCCTCGGCCCCGAGCATCCGGACGTGGCGACCAGCCTCAACAACCTGGCGGCGCTCTACGCAAGCCAGGGCCAGTACGCCAAGGCCGAGCCGCTCTACCAGCAGGCGCTCGCGATCCGGAAGAAGGCCCTCGGCCCCGAGCATCCGGACGTGGCGGAGAGCCTAGAAAATTACGCCGACCTGCTGACTTACCTGAAGCGCGACAAAGAGGCTGCCAATCTCCGGGTACAGGCCGCGGCGATCCGGGTCAAACTTGCCAACAGGTAATGGTGCCCTAGTAGTCAGGGTCAGAACACGACCGGGACGAGCCATTGGATAGGCCGCATTCTGCGTGCTTCCTAATTGAAGCAATCGACTGAGTCGCCACGGCATCAGTCAGAGGGCCGCTGTCGGACACTTCAATGGGATTTCTCAAGTTCCGCAACGGGGCGGGTGCGCGAGTTCGACGCCGTTAGCAAATTCCGCAAGCGGTCATTACTTTCATCCCGAATGCCGACCTGGCTAGACCGATCGCGACCCGACGGCGCGCACGGACGGGATCCCAAAAGCTCTCCACCGAGCTAAGCCGCTCTGTCGTGGACAGAGCCGTGTTCATCTTGGGTTAAGCGACAAGGCGGCACGTCCTGGCGCGCACTCGATTCACTTGAACTGAATATTGCAGTTGGTTGGGCTCAGCCCAGGTGTTGTAATGAATGTTCCGCTGTCATATAGGCCGAAATATTTCCTTTCTTTTCGATATTGATCCCACGGCACGGAAATTTTGTACGTGAATGAAACGTTCAGATTGCAGGGCGGATTCCAATCGAAGTTGAAGAAGCTCATCAAGAACGTCCCTGATGGCGCGGGAGTCTGGTGGTCCATAGCGTAATAAGCGTCAGGGACACTGATTAGATTCATGGACATAAAGACACGAGGGTGAGACTTTGGCTCGAACTCCTGTCGCCCCAATTCGCCGCGCGACCCCTCTGGCCATTGACCTGAGGGCAGCTCATCAAACGACGCCGCGAAAAAACCCTTGCCGCCCCAATCGCATGGCCTCGGGCCGCCAGAAACACGGCAAGTGTCTATCGTTCCGCCGGGTTTGTTCCTTCGAACCATGAATAACACCGAACTGGCGGGAGCTGCGCCTGCTAGCTCTAACGTGCCCGGTGCGGCCCAGCCGCGCAAATAGTTCGTTAACTCGGCTCGGTTAGCGTCAATGTAGCTTGGCCCGAAAATCCTTGCGTGCGTACCGCCTTCTGCCATCTGGCCTTGATGCACCACGCCGCATCCTTGCGCGCCGAACGCGGATCCACTATAAGTAACCCTGATCCCGACCTTGAATAACATCACTTCCGAATCCGAAGGGCCGCAATGAAAAACCTACCGCTCGCGCCGCTGGCATTCGCGATCGCGACGATCTTCCCATTCGCCGGCTCTCCTGCGCTTGCTGCGCCGCCCGATGAGGACAACAAGGAACACGTGCTCGTCACGCTCACCAACGGCAGTGTTTCGCTGATCAAGCGCGACAAACAGTCTGCTGATGGACCCTATGTCGAAGTGGAGAGGGTGCCTGCGGGCCTCGCGGCCGCGGATTGGCCTGGCAACCAATTCACCGGCAGCACGAAGTGGTGGTGGGTTGGACAGACCAACGGTACCGTCAGGGGCCTCGAGTACCGCCGCAATGAATCGGTCACCAGTATGGTGGCGGATCCAGCCCGTAGCGTCCTTGTCGACACTTACATCACGACCGGTCGACCTGACGTCGGTTCAAATTTCGTCGGGACGACGCCGAATGGCAAGGTCGTTTGGAATGCGGCCCGCGAAGTGGACGAGATCCAGGAGATCGACGGCGATCCGAACAGCGCGACCTTTGGGAAGATCCTTACGCGAATTCCGGTGCCCCTGTCGGCGAAGGCCAGTGTGCCAACCGCTTCCAACGGCGCCATGCGGCCGTGCGACATGAGCATTTCGCCCGATGGCAAGTACCTTTTCGAGCCAGACTTGGGTGGCGAGACGGTGACCGCTGTTGACATCCGAACGCGGCAGGTTGTTGGGCAGTTGCTGCTGACTCCCGCGCCGGGGTCAACCCGCGTCCGGCCGTTCATGCTCACGACGAATGGGCGAATCGCTCTGGTTGAAAATCAAGAAGGAACCTACGCGGTTCTCGATGTCACGCTTCCGACGAACATGTACGAGATCAAGCGCCTGACGCAGGCCGACGGAGTCGGCGTGTCGCCGCAGACCAGCGAGTTCACGCCCGACGGCAAGTACGCGTACCTGATCGCCAACGGCTCACCTGCCGTTCCTGGCGTGGTCAGCGTGCTCGATCTGAGCAGTCTCACGATCACGAAACAGATTGCGCTTCCCACTGGATGCCGGCCCCATGCCGGGGATTTCTCGCGCGACGGCCAACACTTCTTCGTGAATTGCTCGGGCGCGAGTTCCGTCGCCGTCATTGACACCAAGACCCAGGCGGTCGTGCAGAACGTTGCGCTGGCCGACAATGTCGCACCACGCGGCGTGATCGTCCGATAGTCGATGCGCGGGCTCGGGCTACGGGCCTGCGCGCTCTTTCTCGCGCTCAGCGCGGGGTCCGCGGCTGAGTCCAAGGCGATTCCGGTAGAGGTTCGAGCGCCCGACGCCGCCCACGTCGCCTGGACTTCCGCCGCGCACCTGGCTGAGTCGGCGCGCAAGCACGGCGTCGAGCTTTCGCCGCTTCCGCCAAGCCCATTGGCGTCGTCCGACGCCAAGCTGGTTGTATTGGCGCTCCATGAGTTCGCGCGACTTGTGCCTGCCGTAAGCGTGCTTGAGCTCCCATTTTTCTATCGCGACTTCCCGGCGCTTCATCGTGCGGTTGACGGGCCTCTTGGGGCCGAGTTGCGCGCTGCGGCGCGGGTGAGTGGCTGGGAGCTTCTGGCGATATGGGACGAGGGGATGGAGCTGATGTCCGGCAATATTCCCTACCTACACCCGCAAGTGCTATCCGGAAAGGAATTCTTGATTCTCCGCGACGACCCCATCGCGGAGAAGAGCCTCCTTGCTCTTGACATCTGGACGCGGCGCTCGAGCCCAGCATCGGTCGCGGAGTTGCAGACGGAGTGCGTAGTCAGTGGCCGCTCGATCACTGCCCAACAGATCGTGCGCGAGCAGTTGGCGCGCGTGCATCTCGACATCACGCTTTCTCGCCATCGCTACGTAGGCTGGGTGGTGGCGATACGGACGGAAACGTGGGGCCACCAGAATCCGCGGTTCCGCTCGGCGCTGACCAAAGCGCTGAGAGATATGTCGACGTGGCAGCGCGAGCGCGCGCGGGGAGAAGAAGATCGAGCGCTCGCTGCTCTTAAGCGCGATGGCATGACCACCTATCCGCTACCTCCGGAGTCGTGGAAGCGATTTCGGGAAATGCAACCCGCGTGGGAGAGTTTCATGCCGGAGGTGCTTCCGTACGGCAAACGACGAGAACTGGTTGAAGTGGCCACGAAGTCATCCGCGCCAGTCGCCGAGTCCCGGGATTCATCCTCGGCCAATTCAGTGGCACTGCGCATGCAATAACTGGTCAGTTGTACAGTCAGGAACTCTGACGACGCTACCGGCGTTGGTGCTGGCCGGGGCAGCCAGATCATGCGGAGGCAGCTGTAAGGCGCTCTTTCCTATCTTGAATTAATGGCCCTTGGAACGCGAACATTCCTCGCGCGACCGCGATCGCTTCGTCTAGGTCCAAGTACTCGTCCGCGGAGTCGGCCTCACAGCCCTGGAGTACGAAGCGAATCGTCGGGCACAAGTCGCTGCAGCATGGACCGCCCGGGTCGCGACGAACAGGGTAACGGATCCGGATGGTCGAGGTGGCTCCGGTCGTCCAGCTTCCATCAGCGCGTACCTCGAGCCTGATTGGCTTCTGGCAACGTTCACACGTCGCCTCAATCATCACCGCGGCGTCGGCCAGGAGCGACACCGCTAGCGCATCGATCGCGCACATGACGCCGACGCGTCGGCCGCGCAGCCACACCGATATGCCAGTATCGCGCGCGCTGAAGGGGTAGGCTGAGACCCCCTCGGCGTTGAGCGCGACAGCGTCCAGTGCCGCCAGCTCCGCGAGGTCATCACGGGGGAACTCGCTTGCCACGGGCGGAGTTTCCGCATCCAGCCAGCGGGCGAGAACGCTGGCATAGGTCTGCCGCGCCGGTGCCGACACACGTTCAAGTCGCGCCTCGAGAGGAAATTCGCCGCGCAGGCGTTCCAGCGATTTGGCGGCCTTGGCCGATACGGGTGCCGTCTTCTCCGACATATGCTTCTCCCCCTTGCCTTGTACTGAACGGTTCAACATAGCCGATTACGAGAAGTCGGTGCTTATACTGCGTCAAAGCGACCTTGCCTTCTCGACCCGCCACCGTGCTTCGGATACCTGGTTCGAATTTCCGAACTTTTCGACGACTGGTCGGCCTCTGCTGGATCTGCGTTGCGTTGTTGTCCTCTCAATCGGTGCTCGCGGCGGAGGCAGCGCCCAAGCCGCAGCCCTATGCGGAGTGGCCAGCTGCAGCCCATCTGGCTTTGGGCGAACTCGTGGCGTTGGCGGGCTCGCTCGTCCAGCGTGCGGCCTCGGCGCAGGCGGCTGCCACGCAATACCGGATCGACACAGTCTACTTTCGGGAGACCCTTCGGGATCTGATGCTCGCCAACAAGGAGCGTCCGCAGTCCGAGCAGTTGTCGCCGGCATTCTTAACCGACATGGTTCGGATGGCAGCCGTGCTGGATGCCGCCGCCGAGTGCCAGAGTGGGCGCTACATAGTGTGTCCCGCGGACCTAATTGAGCGTCTCCAGCGCCAGCACACAAGGATCACCCAGGGCCTCCGCAACGTGACCGGTAAGGCCTGAGCAGAACAACCATGGAATGGCTGTCCAGCTTCCTGCGCCTGGCTTGGTCAATCACGCTGGAGTCCGCGCCCTGGGTCGTGTTTTCGCTGCTGATCGGCGGCGTGATTCATGAGTATCTGCCGGCGAGTCGTCTGCTGGATACGCTCAGTCGCAAGGGCGCACGGGCAATGCTGGGTGCCGTAGCGTTTGGAGCACTACTTCCGATCTGCAGCTGCGGCGTCATTCCCCTGGCCGTTAGCCTCTATCGGTCCGGGGTGCGCATCGGGCCCGTCATGGCTTTCGCTGCTGCGACCCCGATGATCAACCCTGCCGCAGTGATCTTGTCGCTTGCACTGCTTGGGCCGGAACTCACGCTTGCCTACGTACTCTTGGGGCTTTCTCTGCCATTTGCTATTGGCATGGCCGCCGATCGTTGGGGTGCCGGCGGGGCACGGGTTGTCACGGCGGCCGCGGCAGGCGAGTCTCTCGCCGAGACCAGGGCGATTCCGTCGTCTCGACTACTGCGAGCCGTCCGATGGGGGATGACCGAACTTGGTCCCTCGATTGCGTTCTACCTGGCTGGAGGCGTGTTGATCGCTGCGGCGATCATGGCATCCCTTCCACCAGGCTGGGTCGACACATATCTGGGCCAAGGCGGGATCCTTGGCCTGCTGGTTGTCGGCGCCTTCGGCGCAGTGATTTATGTGTGCGCGGTTGCGCACATCCCGGTCGTTGCCACTTTGCTGGCCTCCGGCGCCGCGCCAGGTGCCGCGATTGTCTTTCTAGTGACCGGCGCCGCGACGAACCTTCCAGAGCTCGTGGCGCTCTATCACGCGATTGGCCGGCGGGCAGTCTTCGTCTACGTGATCGGTCTTGTCCTCGGATCCGTCGCCGCGGGCATGCTCGTCAATGCGATGCTGCTGCCTGGATTCGAGCCGGTTTTCGATCCACTGCGTAGCCTAGAGCTCATTCGAGTGGGAGAGCTGCTGCAGCCGACCGTAGCTAGCGGGATTGCCATGTCCTCGGCCGTTCTGCTCCTTGGACTGGCCACTTGGGGACTTGTCGCGCGCGTTCGCGCCCGCCTGCTGCCCGCTAATGCGGGCGTGAGCAAAGCCGAACCTTCGTGCTCCCCGGCGTGCTGCTGCCCAACCAGTCAACTGGCGTCAACACCTGGAGAAACATCCGTCCGGGGTCGCACGGCCAGTTGAATTTATCGTCTGCGGTGGGACCGCGCTCACTCAAAGCGTGATTACTTGGTCCGGCGGGTTCGTGGAGAGCGCCGCATAGAGTTGAGGAAAGCAACCGGCGAGCACGCCTTCCACTGTCCCCTTCGCCTTAACCTCGCCCTTGCCACACTGCTCGAAGGTGCCCTCCGCCAGATTGCGTCGGACCGCGCACTGATCGCACATCATGAGGAGAATCTTCTGTTCCTTGGCCACCTTCGCAAGCCGTTCACCGACGGGATCTCCTTTACGCAGCACGTGGAGGTTGTCGTCGAAGAAGAACATCCCAACAACGTTCGCCCCATGGTATCCGCCTTCCAGTTGTGGAAGGATCATGGTGCTGAGTTGAAACGTTGAAGCCATGTCGTTGCGGAAAACATATGCCACCTTCACTTGCTCGCTCCCTTGCCGGTAGTGTCAGTTGGCGGTCGGCTGCCGGCGAGCATTGATGACCGCTCCACAGCATAACTGCCGCTGGCCACATTTTTCGGGGCGGGTCCGGAGCAAGCGAGGAGGGAACGCCGTCCATGATGATTTCGGCAATCGGCCCAAGTCGGCCAGAAGCGGTCTTCGCTCGTGTTGCCGATCGCGCCGCAAAGCGGACGTCGAGCCCTTCGCAAAGTTCAGCAGCTTGGCGAACGCGAAGCTACGCGCAGCACGATCGTCCGCCTACTTGCTTGGGTGGGCATTGCACTGTGCCGTAGGAACAAAACACGCAGCAATCTCCCGACCGCGGGCGCAGCAACGCCTGGCATGACGGACACTCATAGAACCATTGGCACGCATCCGTCGGCATCATCTCGGTCGATGTCGCGCCGCAAAGTGGGCAGGTAATCGTCGATTCGAGCTGCATCGGTCGACTCACCGTATCAAAGGAAGTAGAAGCGGCTCGATCCAGGGCTGCCAGATCAATGCCAGGAGCACGATGGCGCTGGCAAGAACCAGCCAGATCGGCGCACGACGGGCTGGGCCCACGGTGCCGCATGCCGCATCGCTCGCGCACGCCTGGCGGCGACGGGCGTAGATGACCCAAGCGGCCACGACGGCCAGCACGGCCGCGCCGAGCAGGTAGGGGCGCAACACGGCGAGTGTCGGGATCAGGACCGCCGCGACGCTGCCCAGGCCAAGGCCGACGAAGACAATCGGCAGCACACAGCACGACGAGGCAACGATGGCCGCCAAGCCGGCCGCCAGGCCCGCGCCGGTCACTGCGCCAGTGCCCTTGCCGTTCGGGTTCTGCACTTGAGAGGCTGTGGACACCCTGACCTCACGCTAGTGGGAAACTATCGCCATCGTAGAAGTTGGAGCCGCTCCAGATGCAAGCCCCCAATGACAATGCCGCGCACACCTTAGGGCTATCCATTGGCCGCCTGGCGGCACGGACGGCTACTGCGCCGGACACGATCCGGTACTACGAACGCTTGGGCTTGATGCCGCGCGCGCCACGCAGCGCTGGTCGCCATCGGTACTTTGGCCCATCGCATGTCCAGCGCCTGCTTTTCATTCGTCGTGCTCGCGCGCTGGGTTTTAGTCTGGACGCGATCGGGTCGCTGCTGTCGCTTGCCGCGCCCGGTCGGCGTTCCTGCGCGTCGGTTCGCAAGCTGGCGCTGGTGCATCTGGACGATGTCCGCGCGAGGCTGGCCGAACTGCAGAGGCTCGAAGCCGCTCTTGCCGAAACGGTCGCTCACTGCACCGGCGACACGGCACCGTCATGTGCAGTGCTGTCGATACTCGAGGCACCCTAGCGAGCGCTGCGACGATGTCCGCTTGCAGGTCACTCAGGTACGTCCGTACATGGACGCCCATGTGATGCTTGATTAGTGGCCAACGGTCCCACCAGGACCGGCCGTCGGCGCCGCTTGCGCGATGAGCCTGAATGACCGCTGAGAGCCACCAACAAGGATTGACGAAATTCCGTCCGTCAATCCGTTGCCTCATCGACGCACAACCTCCCTGATCCTTCGTTCCATCTCGGGAGTCAATTCCGCGGAACGAGCCGGAAGCTCAGTCGTGCCCCGTTCGCCCCTTTGGGAAATGTCATCGATGAGCACTTTCATCTCGGCAATCTCGCGGACCTGCGACTCGATTATCTCGTCGGCGAGTTTGCGGACTCGCGGGTCGCTGATGCTCGCCTTGCGCGCGTTGTTGATGGCAATCGAGTGATGGGGAATCATGGACTTCATGAAGCTGACGTCCTCGATCAGCGCCTGGCTCCTGTTCGTGGCAAAGAGGCCGACCCCGACGACTGCAGCCACGAGAAGAACGGCAACTTTGGTTCCTTTCCCCTCGTACATTGACCACATGAAACCCAACATAACGATGGTCATCACGCATCCCATCACCAAGGATGCAACCAGCCGGTTCACGCTAAAGAGCGCATGATCAACTGAGTAGATCAGCTGATACATCAATAAGAACATGACGACGACCGAGACCGCGATCATCGCCGCGAACTTGCCCCAACTCATGCGCATGCCGCGATGTTGCTGATCCATGCCTGTTCTCGACTCTGGTCCTGACTGCTTATCCGGAAAACAGCGACCGGGACACAATCCAATGGTCCGAGTTCCGGTCGCCGAAGCAAGCCCGTCAAAGCAAATTTCGGTCCCGCAAGGCTCGCCAGGGTCGTCGACTTCCTGTCGCGCTTGCCATGCGCACCTGGAGACTCGACCGGCCCAGAAGCGGTCCCATCCTGCCACCATCTGACTCGCCTACTAGCGGACGCTCCAGTTGGCGGCAGGCTACTCGAAGCGGCCTCGAAGCACTGCGCAAACCCGAGGTCTCATTCCGGACCGTGCGGTCTCGGTTGCTGTGCGGCGCACTAAAGCTGCTCACCGCCGATCATGCCGTGATCAAGTCGATGCGGACCTTGCGGGACGAAGCGGCTGCGAGGCTGAGACGCCGATTGGCTCAGAATCCCGGCGGCGGACTTGTCACGATGTTCAGGTGCGTCGCGATGTCGATACCCTGATCTACGTTGACTCCTCCGTTCTCGCGGCACGTGCGGTCGGGCGTAGCGCCCTCGGCTCCGTGATGGATGAAGCAGAAACGGTCGACAGCCTTTAGTTCCAGCAGATAGCCGCGCACAGCCTGGTTGTATGCGAGCTGGTTGAGCCAGTGAAAGTGTGCGTGTGCGCCGGGCTGCGGAATGTCGGGCCGTGCGACGAGAAAGACCCGGTGGTCGTGCCCGACCTGATATAGATACGTCCCGTGCGCCGGCTTGCCGCTCAGCGTCCAACCGGTCGTGCAGTCGGGATACGCGTTACAGTCAACGTGCGTGGCCACTTCATATTTGTCGCGCGTGACTACACCCGTGAGCCGTACGTAGAAGAATCCGAATAGGCTCCCGTCGCGCGCCTGCCGAGTCTGCTGGTGGCTGTCGATTTCATTTCCGAACAGGAAACTGAAAGGCGCCGCGTGGTTGCGCCACTCAGCGGCAACCGCAGCACTTGTCACCAGGCTCAGGACCATGGTCGGCAGGGCGACCAGTAGGGCAAAGCTCTTTGTCATCGCGGTCTCCAACGTCGGTACGAAGGGACGCATCTGGCCACGGAGATCGAAGGCTGCTGGAGTCGTGACGACTAACACTGCACCGTTTCACTTGCCAGGTGCTGAACCTGACACTACCGCAACGGCGATCCGCTAGCGAGCCCGCGCAGACGTGATCGCGCCGACGTCGGCGTGGAACTCCGCCTCTCAGTGCCGCCGGGGCCGGGGTAGGTCGAAATGGCCGTATGACCAAACTGGCAACGGCCCGTCCGGCGGGGCCCGCGCGGACACCCTGCGTGAGTAGCGATGGCCACAAGTTATGGTGCACGGACCGATGCCGTGGCCATTAGTTGGGGGCCAGCATCGAGCAAGAAGAACACGGCGCGAGCGCAAGAGCCAGCTCGATTGGCCACTTTATGGGGCAAAGCGCAGTTGGCGTCTTGCCCCATAGGTTGGCAGTCCTCACTCGAGGACAGGTAGGTTCACCTTCATAACTCCTAGGAGAGATCGTTAGCCGATTCGTACGTCATCGTGACGGCCGCAAAGGCCCCGCGCTTCTCGACGCGAAGCATGATGGTCACCGGGCCTGCTCTCCAGCGAGCCGCGGCCACAACGTCGGCCGATGGCGTCGAGATCCCGGCAAGCTCCTCGGCCATAACGGCGAGACGCGGCCTGCCTCAGTTCGTCGAACTCCCTCATCGCGGCGGGCACGGCGAGCAGGCGCGTCGGGAGCAGCAGCACCTGCTTCAGGCCATCGTCGTCGAAGTACAACTCGGCGTCGAACGCTCGGTCAAGATTCGAGACGTTCGGAGCCACAAGACCCAGCGACAGCCCGTTGCCGAGCCGCCTGGGTTGCGCAGGTGGCTCGGCGTCGGGCAGAACGGCACGCACTTCAGCTAGCGACATCCCGGGCTCCGTAACGTGCCACAATATCTTCTGCTGGCTGAGCAACAACGCGGCGATGCACGCGACGACGACCGGAACGGCAACGGCGATCCAGCGCATGAGGGGCGATGCTTTCGGAGTGAAATGAATACTCGAACAATTGCGGGCTCTCAGCGTCGCACATTGCCAGTACACCGCGGGGTCGACCACTTGGGGCTAGCCCGATGAAAGGCGCGTGACCGAGTGCGTGCGAAGGGGCGACGGTGCAGGCCGTTGAACTGCGCTTGACTCGAAGCGGGTGGAATGACCGCTGTGGGTCGGGTGCGTGAGTTCGGCGCCGTGAGCAGCAGACATTCGATCGGCCATCTGCGCCGGTTGCGTCGGCATTGATAGAACTGCCGCACTCAAGCGTGCGTTGCACCGCGCCGGCGACGCGCTACGTCTGCAGTACCTTGAGACCGGTCGTCGGCGTGGAGATTTCTCCGGCGCCTGAATGATCGGAAAGTGGCCACGACCGTGAGTCCAGCGGCCGACCACGAACGGCCGGACCCGCTGCATTGCTGCCGTTGGCGGCACGCAGCTCAGCGGCAGCAAAGGATTGACAATCGCCGTTAGGAGCATTTCGCGGCCGACGGCGGAGGCTGCCTCTTGTCAAGTCCGCGCCGTTACTTGGTCTCCCGGGGGTACTACGCTCTATCCCCCGATCGCTCCACCATTGCCGCGAGCCTATAACGACCGAGGCATTGAAGGGCGCTTCCGACCGCTTGCTGCCGTTGAGCTTCGCGCTGCCAACGGCAGCAACGCAGCGGGTCCGGCCGTTCGTGGCCGGCCGCTGGACTCACGGTCGCGGCCACTTTCCGGTCATTCAGGCGCCGGGGAAATCTCGACACCGACGACCGGTCTCAAGGTACTGCAGACGTAGCGCGTCGCCGGCGCGGTGCAACGCAAGCTTGAGTGCGGCAGCTCTAGCAATGCCGACGCAACCGGCGCAGATGGCCGATCGAATGTCTGCTGCTCACGGCGCCGAACTCACGCACCCGACCCACAGCAGAAGTGCGAGCAGCCGAAGAGCGGACGTGAACTTAATGCTGAAAGCGGACGCCTCTGTCTCGATTGAGACGTGCTCACAGGGCGTCGCCTCCGCAACAATGTGAACCGCCCCGGGTTACACCTGGTCGCCCGACCGGGATCTGCCCCCCCAGTAGCTTGGCCGCCGATGCTGGTGCGCCACCGCAAGCACGTACAAGTGATCCGTCTCGATCGAGTAAAGCAACTTGTACGGGAACCTCGTCAACGAAGCCGGCGGAGTCCCCTCGCTCGATGGGACTGGAGAACGGCCACATGCGAGCTCTGTTCGCCGCAGTTCTCACTCGCACTTCGCTCGAAAGCGAGCGCCAAGCCAGGCAACTGCTCTTCGTAGTAGCGCTCGGCCTCGATGAAACTCACACGCGGCCTCCGGAAAACCAGCACCCGCATCAGAGCGGGCCAACCACATCTAGCCGGAACGCGTCGAGCATTGCCCGCGCGATACGGCTAGGTGCCTTTCGGCTTCTTCAATCCAAACCTGCTCGACCTTCGGATCGGCGCCATCGAGGCTGTTCAGGACTTGATCGACCAGCCGCAGCCGGTCCGCAGCAGATCCAGCTTCGGGCTTGCTCAATGAGTTCGCGGGTTCCCACGGCGCCTCCCATTACCTGAGTACGTAATCTCACTTTACACCTGCTCCCACGCTCGGACGCCGGCAAGCAGCGTGATTAGCACTGCGGCCGACACGGCGGTGCAGGCTGACACCGGCGGCCTGCCGTCTTGACTCACGGCAAGTGCATCGACTTCTCATGGGTGCATCTTCGTTGGCCCTCAACTTGATGGGAGTCCATCATGGGATCCGTTGCCAACGCTGTTCATCGCGAGCCATGGAACAAGGGCAAGATCGTCGGCCAGAAGGCGCCGTTCAAGCTCAAGGACATCTGGGCGCTTCGAGTCCGCCTCCAAATGGAAAGCCGGGTGCGCGAACTTGCGCTCTTCAACCTGGGAATCGACAGCAAGCTGCGCGGCTGTGACCTCGTCAGCCTCAAGGTCCGGGACATCTGCCACGGCGACCAGGTGGCATCGCGCGCGGTGGTGATGCAGCACAAGACCCAGCGGCCGGTGCAGTTCGAGATCACGCCGGCGACCCGCGACGCTGTGCAGAAGTGGATCAAGCAGGCGGGGCTGAAGTCCGACGACTTCGTGTTCCCGAGTCGCATTCACGACTCGCCACATCTGGGGACGCGGCAGTACGCCCGAATCCTCGAGGGCTGGGTCGAGGAACTCGGGCTTGATCCCGCCGACTACGGCACGCACTCGATGCGGCGAACCAAGGCGACGCTTGATCTATCGGCGCACAAAGAACCTGCGTGCCGTGCAGTTGCTGCTTGGGCACTCCAAACTCGAGTCGACCGTGCGGTACCTCGGCATCGAGGTGGACGACGCCTTGGAGATCTCCGAACAGACTGAGATCTGATCGAAGCGAAGTGCAGGCCGCCCGATCGGTGACACCGAACCAGCCAATCGGGCGGCCCTGGCCGGGCCACGAGGTCATGGCGGGCCAGGCTCCCTCACTGAAAGGCCGCTTCCTGGCACGGTTGCGTACTCACGCTGCCGGCCAATTGCTGCCATTCATAGTTGGCTTCACACTTGAATTGAAGCGGACGTTCACGCGATCCACGAAGAAGTTCTCCGTGACGCGTTCAATCGGCTTCACGTTCGTGCCGTTCCGGGGAGTGTTGCCATGCCGATTCAACCGCCCATCAGCACACCGTTTGGCGCCAGCGCTGGTCGGCCTGGTTCTCTCGCATCCTGAATTTGCGAGAAATGGGTACCTATGGGGCATTGATGGCAACACATATTACTGCTTCCTAAACCCCAACCGCCGTTCGCTTCACGTATGGAAGAAACGGCTCGTGACCGCCGCATTCGTGCTTTGGGGTGCGGTGAGTATCGTCGTCGGCATTGTCGGAACTCCGGTCACCGGCTTGCTGGTTCTCTTTGAAACCGCAATCGTGCCGTTGCTACTCATTCGCCATTACAAGTTGACCGCGCAAAGTCTCGCTGCACCGGTCGTATCGAACGGGCCTCAGATGCGCTCGCCAGGCGACATGCAGTTCGAAACCGTTCGGTACATTGTTGCGTTCCTGGCAATTGCGGCAACACTCTTGGGTGCCCTCCTAGGGTTCAAAGCAGCCGGGGTTGGCGCCATATTTGGAGCTGGGATCGGCGCGCTGTCCGGCGCGAACGCCGTCGCGATATTTTTGTTCGTCATCGGGTGGTTTGCGACTCCGTTCAATTCGGTCTACGAGGCAAGTTTCAGTGAGGTCATTTCTCCGGGCAACACCAACACGGCTCACATTGGCAGGCGCGGAACGGGTTTCTCGGCCTACTTCCTGAAGGTCGGAGACACGCCGGTAAACGTGCCGGCCTGCGGAGGTCTCACCCCGATCGTCGTGGCGGGCGCTCCGGCAGCACAGGTTACGACTGGCAAGTGGCGCAGATCTACGCCGATTTGGTTGGTGATCCCCGTCCGCTCGTCGTGTGGGCGCTGCTACCGTTAAATGAACAAAGCGACCCTTGGATAACCGAAGCGTTGGCGATCCAGGAGTATCACTATCAGGGAAGCGCCCCGCGCGATGGGGTGGTCCTCGTGGTCGGTACCACGGCTTGGACTGCGGCGCATACGGCCGCACTGATTAGGCACGGCGTGACAGATGCGGCAGCGACTGACGGCAGCCAATCCGTTCTTCTCGGTTCGGACTCGGACATCCGGATTGACGGTGACACAGGAATTGTCGGTTTCATCAACAGGGTGGCAGGCTACCGCGATGCAGTCCAGCGGTACGGTCTGATGATGATCTGATCGAATTGCGAACAAGTGTCGCATCGTCGGTCTGGTGCTCGTTGCATGAAAGCTGCTGTGAAGTTACCCACGTTCAGTGGACAGTCCGTTTAGGCAGTTGTTGAAGCTTCGAAGACCAGCGGAGCCACGTACTTGATGGTCGAGTGGCGTCGCTGGCGGTTGTAGAACACTTCCATGTAATCGAACAAGCTGGCTCGCGCCTCGTCGCGAGTCTTGTAGTCGCAGTGCATGACGAGCTCGGTCTTCAGCGAGTGGAAGAAGCTTTCCATCGGGGCGTTGTCCCAGCAATCGCCCTTGCGGCTCATGCTCTGGCGGATCCGGTGTTTGCGTATGAGATCGCGGTAGATCCAGGTCGCATAGGTCGAACCCCGATCCGAGTGCACGATCTGCGGCTCACCGCGCCGGTTGATGGCCATCTCGAGCGCATCAGCGGCCAGCTTCCCGTCCAGCGTGTGGCTCATGCCCCAGCCCACGATCGCTCGTGAGTAAACATCCAACACCGCCGCCAGGTACAGCCAGCCCTCGCGCGTCGGGATGTAAGTTACGTCGCTGAGCCAGCAGGCGTTCGGGCGCTTGGCCTTGAAGCGCCGTTTGACCAGGTTCGGTGAGACGTCCTTGGTGTTGCGCGAATCGGTCGTCAACCGGAACGCCTGGATGGCTCTGGGCACGATCTGCTCACGGCGCATGAGCTTGGCCACCGTGTTGCGGCAGCAGGCCACTCCCAGGGCCGAGAGCTCGGCGTGCACCCGCGGCGCTCCGTACGTCTGGCGGCTGGTCCTGTGCACTTCGCGGATCTTGGTGGCCAGGGCCGACTGGCGAACAGCCCGGGCGCTGGGCGGCCGGCTCCTGGCTGCGTAGTACCCGCTGGCTGACACCTGCAGCGCCCTGCAAAGCGTGCGCACGGCGTGGCCACTTCGCTGCGCGTCGATGAAGGCGTACTTCACCGCGATGCCTTGGCGAAGTAGATGGCCGCTTTTTTTAAGAGGTCGTTCTCCTCACGGAGACTGGCGATCTCGCGCCGCAGCTTCCCGACATCCTGCTCGGCAGTGGCCAGTTCCTGCTTCGGAACGCCGTTGCGTTGCTCTTCCTCAAAATCCAACCGCCATTGACGTAGCTGGTTCACCCGGATGCCCAGCTCCCGCGCCACCTTGGCCTTGGTCTTATCGCCCAGGCCGGCGAGCCGCACCGCCTCCAGCTTGAACTCCCGCGTGTGGTGTCTGCGTTCCCGTCGTTCCATGACACAGCCCTCCCAGAGCCATTGTGCCGATCCGGAACTGTCCATGAAACGTGGGTAGCATCAAAAGCGGACG
>CAVQID010000044.1:0-42494 GCA_963712485.1 uncultured beta proteobacterium | reverse complement strand
TGGATAGCTGCGACGAGAAGCCAAGAGCGGACGTCATTCACTTGCGGGTATTACCAGCGTTCCTTGGTGAAACATCAGCTGCCAGCGGCCGGCACCAGAGGTCCAAATCGATGCTCTGAGTGACTCACGAAGGACATCGCCGTTCGCCGCGCGCCGAATCGTGCGATATGTCGCCAAGCGCCGCGCCGTTTGGCGGTTGTAATCTCACCCGCGTGAATAGTCGACTGACTTAGGGTGTAACCAAGAGTACGGTGCCCTGGAAGCGCAGGCCTTCGGGATCGAGAAATCATGCTGGCAGATCAGAACTCCATTACTCGCCTTGATGCACAAGTCGGCCGGATCTTCGACCGGTTACGGGTCACGCCGCAGCATTTCTTGAATTATGAGAGGGGCCTGACCCACGAACTGTTCTCTCCCCTCACGGAAATCGAGTGGACAGTCGCCCGCCGCCGCGCCTGGCTGTGGCCGTTTTCTTACTTCTGGCGGATCGATCTCGATGCCTTGAACCGCGGCCTACGGACCGGCCTGGACGCGACCGGTGCGGGCTACTGCTACATGCTGAAGCGGCAGGGCAAGCTCGTGCATTTCGCGTCAGCGGGATGGGCGCAGCTTCCCGCCGACGGTGACGTTCCGTGGTTGTTCCACATACCCATGAACGTCGCGAGTGTCAGCAAGTTCGTCACGGCGATCGCGCTCATCCGCCTGCTGCGGGACCTCAGCATCCCGGTGACACGATCCATCGGCGCTTACCTGCCGCAGTATTGGTCCGTCGGAGCAGGAGCGGGCTCGATCACCTTTGAAAATCTCCTTCGGCACGAAGCGGGGCTCGGCGGCGGCCTTAGCTCTCCTGGTCCCGCCGACTTTGCGACCGCAAAGGCGCAGGTCGCTCTCGGCAGTTCGGGGGCCGGCACTTACAACTACATGAACTGCAACTTCACGCTGCTGCGGATCCTGTTCGCGACACTGACGGGAGCTGTGCCCGCGCAATTCCAATGGCCCAACTTTCTTGGAATTACTGCCGATACTTTCTGGGATTTCTCATCGATCAGCGCCTACTCGAACTACGTGAACGACGGTGTCTTATGGCCGTCAATCACCGACAGTCGCGGCTTCACTTTTCCCGCCAGTGGCGCTAAGTCCTACGCCACCCCACCCGCGGCGCCCGGCTGGAGCGACGGCGACCAGTCGTTCAGTGCTGGGGCGAGTGGATGGTTTTTAAGCGTCGGCGATCTCATGTGGGTGCTCGGGGAACTGCGTCGCGGCGGCTCGATAATGGCCGCATGGCGCGCGAGGAACATGATGTCGAAGATGTATGGGCTGGACTTCACCGATCTCGACAAGCGCGGGAGCGGTACCACGAAGGGCGGCCGCTGGGGTGCCGCTCCCAAGGTGCATGATTCGGGGATCTTCATATTGCCCGGCGATGTCGAACTCGCAGTTTTCGTGAACTCATGGGACAGGAACCGGCCCGGGACACTTGGGCTTCATTCCTAAATTACTGCAGGACAGCGTTAGGTTCGTGTTCTAACCGGCTTCGCGCGCGATTATTCAGGCCGCTCGCTAGATATGGTTTCGAGCTGGCCTCAGTCGCTCGAAGTAACGAACTTCAAGCAACTGTTGGCATAGGCCGTCTTGGAAAACTCCGTCGAGCCTCCTAGCGGGCCAGTTGCGGACCCCACACGAAGACTGAAAATCGGCGGATCGCAGTCGACAGCGGTCGGTTCGCTCTTCGGGAGGGCGCCTTGATCAGGACCGGCTTCTTCACGTAAACGATTCGAACGTTCCTCTCGCAACAAGGACGCGTGAGCTCAAGCCGTTTTCCCGAAAGACCAAGTGACTTTCGCAATCACTGCGCTTGTACGCGCGCGACCGTGCAGGGTGCCACATGCGCCCGGATTCAAGTGAGACGCAGATGAACGACTCTGTTGCTGTGATTGGCTTGGGGGCGATGGGTCTAGGTATGGCCCAGTCGCTGCGCCGCGCCGGCTTCCATGTTCGCGCCTGCGACGTTCGCGCTGAGGTCGCCCAGAAGTTCGCGGCGGAAGGCGGCACGGCATGCGCAACTCCAGCCGAGGCGGCGGCCGCTGCGGACATCGTCGTGAGCGTGGTCGTAAACGCTTCGCAGACCGAGGGCCTGCTCTTTGGCGAAAGTGGTGCGGCCCGGGGGATGAGCAAGGGCAGTCTCTTTGTGATGTGCTCGACGGTCGATCCGAACTGGTCGATCGCACTCGAACAGCGACTGGCGGACCTCGGACTTCTGTACCTGGATGCGCCGATTTCTGGCGGGGCGGCGAAGGCTGCGGCTGGCACGATGACCATGATGACGGCTGGCCGGCCTGAGGCCTATGCGAAGGCCGGGCGTGTGCTCGACGCGATGGCCGCAAACGTTTACCGGCTGGGCGACTGCGCCGGCAACGGAAGTAAGGTGAAGATCATCAACCAGTTGTTGGCCGGAGTGCATATCGCGGCCGCGGCCGAGGCGATGGCGCTGGGCTTGCGCGTGGGAGTCGATCCGAAGGCGCTTTACGAGGTCATCACGCATAGCGCGGGAAACAGCTGGATGTTCGAAAACCGGATGGTGCACGTTCTGACGGGCGACTACGCGCCGTTGTCCGCCGTCGACATCTTCGTCAAGGACTTGGGCCTCGTACTCGATACGGCGCGGGCCTCCAAGTTCCCGCTGCCGCTGTCGGCGACTGCGCATCAAATGTTCATGCAGGCCTCGTCGGCCGGGCATGGGCGAGAGGACGACTCGGCCGTCATCAAGATCTTTCCCGGGATCCGCTTGCCAGCCAAAGTCTGAAGAACGCGGTCCGCTTTCGAGTAGTCCATGAACGTCCGCAATCGGGTCCAATCGACGTCCGCAGCGGGTCGACAGATCTCCGTTGACGCTCTCGGTGAGCAGACGTTCGAGCGACTGCAACGTCCTCGCGCGCTGGCAAGGTCAGCAGTACCTTGAGACCGGTCGTTGTTGCCGCAATCGCCTAGCGCTTGTATGACCGGAAAGTAGCCGCGACCGTGAATCCAGTCGCCGACCACGAACGACCGGACCCGCTGCATTGCTGACCTTCACAGCACAGGGCCGAAGGGCAGCAACGGGGTCGACTTCCGTCTCTAGCCCCAGAAATTGATCACGCTCGTTTGTGCACTTCAGCCGGCCTACTTGAACCAGAAGCGTAGGCGCAGTCCTGACGTCTTCGTCCCTGCCCGCGGTTACCCACCGCCGGCCGGCGTCGTGTTCGACATACACAACTCCACGCCGGCCGCCCGTGGATAAATGCTCGACCCTACGTTGGTGGTGATGATCGTGATCAGCGAGCGGCGTGTTCAAGCCGTCAATCACGCTGTTCACGAGAGGCAGAGTTCGCAGAACTCAACGATGTGAAGACCCGAATTGCTTGTCGCAAATTGCGACTTCAAGTCTGCGAACTCTGTGACGCTGAGCTCGAAGATGAAGTCCGCGGGGAATCGTGCTCGATTCCTGCGCACCTGCTCATTCAGACGTCGGGTCTCCACGCCATAGAGGATCGCCAGATCGGAGTCGAGCAGGACCTTCTGTTCTCTGATGACCAGAATCCGTTGAGTGATCGACTGCAATGGCAACGGCTGCACGCTGCTCGCCATGCTCTCTCCCGATCAGCGGTGCATCGTAGTTCGCAACCTCGGGAAGTCAATCGGCGCCGAAAACAAGTCCGCTTCAGGGCGCCGATTGTCGCGGCCAGTGACGTCGACTTCTGGCCGCGAGTCGAAGCGATCTCGGCGGCAGCAGCGTCTAAACTCGCGTCGAGGTGTTTGAGGAACTCCACGATGCGCTCGTTGTTCGGCTTCGGTCTTTGCCTGCTCTCTATGCTCAGTTTTGGCAACGCATTGGCCCAAACGCCGCATACGCACCAGCACAGCTTTTCGGATGCAGACAGCTGGGCCAGGGTGCTCGACGACCCAAAGCGCGACCGCTGGCAGAAGCCACATGAGGTGATCGGAGCGCTCAAACTGACGCCCGATGCAAAGGTGGCGGATATCGGCGCCGGCACCGGCTATTTTGCGTCACGTCTTGCGCACATGATGCCGAAGGGACGCGTCTACGCGGCGGATATCGAGCCTGACATGGTCAAGTACCTGGCGGAGCGCGCCAAGCGTGAGGGGTTGAACAACCTGGTGGCGGTGCAGGCCAAGCGCGATAGCGCGGCACTCCCGGAGAAGGTGGATCGAGTCCTTGTCGTCGACACGTACCACCACATCAGTGATCGGGTCGTCTATTTCCAGCAACTTCAGGGTAGCCTCGAGCCTAACGGCGAAGTCGCGATCATCGATTTCACCGCGGAATCACCGATCGGCCCCCCGAAGAGTGAACGCATTTCCGCGCGAAAAGTCGCCGAGGAAATGGCGCTCGCCGGCTATTTGCAGGTCGCGCAGCACACGTTCCTTCCGAATCAATACTTCCTCGTATTCCGGTCCAGGCCGTAGCGCATCCGCGGCCGACGGGTGTGGTCACCGGACTGGCTCGCCGAGGATTACAAAGCGACGCGCAGCGCCCGTTTGGTCTCGGACAACAGTCCCAGAAGGCTGTAGCGCGGCAGCCAGATCACTCCGCAGAGCCAGTAAAGCGAGAGCGACGCGTAGAAATTGGCGTCACGCATTTCCAGAGCCGCTCGTTTGACGAGACTCCAGTACATCCAGTAGCTGCCGTCGACGGTGAACCAGGTTGTCGACGCAGGATGGCGTGGCGCAGAGCTTCATCCAGACCCTGTTCTCCGCGATCTCTTCCTTTGTCCCGGCCGCAACCAGCTCGCCAGTGCTCGGTGTCCGGCGCTGCGGCCCATATGGCTGGTGCACAGCACCTGTGCTCGGGTTGCAAGCACGGCACAGCGCATGACAGGACGCCAACATCCAGCAGTCGCACTCCCGGTAAGGGCGCGCTTCGTCGACGACAACACCCGCTCGCACCATTCCCCCATGCGGCGGCATCGCGAGGCGCAGGCCCATCGGGCGGCGCTCCGACCTGTTTACTGGCATTGCGTACACTACTGAAGGTCCGTACAGTATCCCACATGGACCAACCAAGCCTCATTGTCGACGACGATGTGATCGTGCCGTTCGGCCCGCGCGCGGGGGCCTGGCGCGACGATCCGCTGCACGCATTTCAGCAGTGGATTCGCTCGACGGTTTACATACCGCTGAGCAAGAAGCGTGGCCCGGTCAAACCCCCGCGCGCCTACAGCCGCTCGGCACAGAGCAGCTACTTCTCCATGTTCGCGCGCTTTCTCGCGCACCTGAGGAAGCAGGAGACGACCCTGCTGCGAGCCACGCCACGGCACATCGATGCCTTCCTCAAGGCATTGACGGGGCGTCAGGAAGGACTGGCTAGCCACGAAACCAAGCGCCGCGCGCTGTCGATGCTCGACCGCGTCTACGGGGAACTGGGCCGGCTCGGCCTCGTAAAGACCAACCCTACCAAGCCGCTGTTTCCGATCTATGCGCGACCGCCCAGCAAGCGTGCCGAGACCACCGTACTGGGCGCGGAACAGTTCGGCGCACTGCTGGCCTACGTCGCGGACTTGCCGCGCGGCACGTTCGCGGAGGCCCGGCGTGCCGCGATGCTTGGAGTCATGGTGAGCTGCGGCATTACCGGCAATGAACTGCGCGCACTCGAGGAAACCTGCGTGCAGCAGGACAACGGCCTTTGCATCGTCCTACCGCCGAATGAGATCCACACCGGCGGGAAGATGCATCTCGGGTCGTTCGCCGTGCCGATCCTCAACGACTACCTGGCGCTGCGCCGGCAGGCGGCAGTCAGGGGCCCGCTGCTGTTTCCGGCCACCACCGAGGGCACGCAACCGATTTCCCATCAGAGCCTGCACCGCCATGTGGTGATGGCACTGGACGCGGCCGGACTCAATCACCGCGTGGGCGCTCAGCGCATCCTGCGAGCGACGCTGGCCGTGCAGTTGCTCCAGGCCAACAAGCCAGTCGAGGACGTCCGCAAGACGCTGCGCTTGCGGGACGTCGAGCAAATTGAACGTTACCGTCGCTACACGCGCGTGCTCTTGCCGTTCTGAGACGGCCCGTCGCAAAGTGTGCGCGTGCCGATCGGATTGACCTCGCCGGCCGGCAATCATTGACCGCCGGGAAGCTGACGTTTGGCTCGACCGAGGCCGACCCTTTGCAGACGTGCGCCGCGTTCGGAAGCGGACATGAAATGGCTCACGGAAGTAGACGTTCACCGAACGGGGCGGTGTACTGCTGTCAACATGCAAATTCCTTTGGACCCATCGTCTTAGGCCCGCCGGGTCCGCTCAGTGCAGGAAGCGCTCGCGCTCCTGCGCGGTGAGTTGCCGTGTCTGCCGCCTCGCCGCTAGGTCGAGCAGGCTCTCGGCCGACCCCGTGAGCGACATGTCAAAAATTCGTGCGGTCCCGTCACTGCTTGCGGACAGCACCCGGCTGCTGTCCGGACTGAACCAAGCCCCCATGACAGCCGGATTACAACAAAAAGGGGTTGAGCGACGACGCGCCAACCCCGACCTGCCTGCCTTCCCACCAGCTGTGAAATTTGCAGCTACGTGAGAATGTTTGCAACTATTTTGAGAACCTCCTGATCGTTGTCGTGGCGAGCACCGGTCATCGTCCTCCGGGCCCCATGTAGAAGCCTAAGGTGGCAGCGCGGCGAAGAGCATGGCAAGCACGACGTCGTACGCCGTCTCGTTCTGGTACTTGCTGCAGAAGAGCAGAGGCTCTTGTCCATCAGGGAACGTGGCGCAGAGCGGTCCTCCGAATTGTGCCGCGCGCGTCAAGTCGGCTCGGCTCGCGGGGGGAAATGCCTGCTGGAAGATGTTCCAGCGCTCGCGGAATACCTCCGGCGTCGCCGGCGGCACCACCAAGATGAAGCGTCCTGTCAGATCGCGCTGCAGGATCTGTTCGTATTCCCATTTGAGACCCTCGCCGCCGCCGAGAATCGCGACCACCCACGAAGATTCTCCCAAGAGGCCTCTCACGCGGTCTTGCCAGCCCGGCCCGTGCACGTACTCCCGCGCGGCGCCCAGCGGGCTCAGTGCCTCCCCCGGTTTCCCGATCGCGACGACAGGCCCAAGGGTCATCAGGCGTCCGACCACGAACTCTTCCAGCGTGAGTCGCTTGCGAAACAGCCGGCTGAAATACTCGACCTTCGGCGCGAGCTCCAGCAGGTCGTCCTCGAACGACCGCACGAATAGCACTGGCGGACGCAAATCCCGATCGCGCACTTCCGCCGATCGCAGCGCGAGCGTCCGTCGCGCGCGTTGCATGAGCCGGCTGCCCGCCAGTGCGAACGGTAAGAACGCGAGGCCGGCGAGCAATCCTATTCCGGTCGCAATGGCGACGAACAACGCCGCGAGAATGCCGAAGACGTACATTGCGAGCGCCGACACCAGCGGTTCGAGCGCCGCGCTGAGCCGACGGTCTCTTGGCAACTGCGCGAGAGTGCTGCGGATCGTCGCCGCGTTCCGGCTCCGCCAGGGCACACGCCGGAGCCGCCAGCTCGCAGCGACCCCTCTTAGGGCAAACCAGCTCAGGACGCCCATGCCGAGGATCGTCGAGACGATGCTCAGCGCGTCCTGCCGGCGGGCCTCTGGCCCGATCGACGCGAACATCGTGATCAGGATCACAACGAGGCCGGCGGCGAGTACGAGCGCGGCGAGGAACACGCCGCGCTTCATCAACGCCGCAGTCAGGAGCAGTGCCAGAGAAGCGGCCAGAAATGCCATCGCTTCGCGCGCATCGTGATCGACCAGCCACGCGAGCGGCACGGCGACAATGAGCAAGGTGAGGCCGGTGACGTAGGGGAGGAAGGCGGCTGCGCGCACTGCTCGCACGTCCTTGATACGGGGTGTGCAATTGACGAGCGGCATGGTCAGTCAGGCGACGGCGTCGGGGAGGTCTATCGCGCGCGCGACACCAGGCATCAATCGTGGCGACCGTCCCTTACCGGCCGAGTCATTCGTCGAAGCGCAGGTGGCGCACCGACTTGCCGTTGCGGCGGATCAGCCGCAGCGCCTCGATGCCGATGTCGATGTGCTTGTCGACGTGCTCGGCGCTGATTCGCGCATCGGAAGCCTCGGTCTTGACGCCCTCGGGGGTCATCGGCTGGTCGGAGACCAGCAGCAGCGCGCCGGTGGGGATCTGGTTGGCGAAGCCGGCGATGAAGATCGTCGCCGTCTCCATGTCGATCGCCATGCAGCGGATCGTGCGCAGGTAGCTCCTTGAACTCGTCGTCGTGCTCCCAGACGCGGCGGTTGGTGGTGTAGACGGTGCCGGTCCAGTAGTCGTGGCCGTGGTTGCGGATCGTGGTCGAGACCGCCTTCTGCAGCGCGAACGCCGGCAGCGCCGGCACCTCGGGCGGCAAGTAGTCGTTGCTGGTGCCCTCGCCGCGGATCGCCGCGATCGGCAGGATCAGGTCGCCGAGCTGGTTCTTCTTCTTCAGCCCGCCGCACTTGCCCAGGAACAGCACGGCCTTGGGCTTGATCGGCGCTGAGCAGGTCCATGATCGTCGCCGCGTTGGCGCTGCCCATGCCGAAGTTGATGATGGTGATGCCGTCGGCGGTCGCGCTGGGCATCGGCCGGTCGCGGCCGACGAACTCGGCACGCTGATCAGGCGCGGCGAACGTGCTGCACGTAGTCGCCGAAGTTGGTCAGCAGGATGTACTTGCCGAACTCCTCCAGCGGCACGCCGGTGTAGCGCGGCAGCCAGTCGTCGACGATCTCTTCCTTGTCTTTCACTTGACCCCTCTCCTAGACCAGCCCATTGCCAGCGCTTCACGATTCGATGAGGGTGGCCATGTGTGGACAAAGAACCAGATTGCCAACCCCGAGCGCTGCGGCTCCAATCTCAGTATCGAAAGCTGATAAGCAGCGAGCTCGCTCATGGTCTTGCCGTAGGTCGCGACGCGCAGCGCGCCGTTAGGACATCGACCGCCAGCAGCCTCAACTAGGCCACGAAACACCGGCGGTGGACCACGCAATGCTCTCGACAGGACGTCTGCTAGCGGGCGATTTTCGCCTCTTGTCTTGATGGCAGCTCATGGCCGATATTCCTACTTGGCTGCGATCACCATGATCTCGACCAGCGCGTTCGGATCGGCAAGCTTGGCCTCGACGCACGCGCGTGCCGGCAAGTTGTTCTTGTCGACCCACTCGGTCCACACCTCATTCATTGGCGCGCGGTTGCGGATGTCGGTGACCCAAATGTGGCACTGCAGGACCTTGGATTTGCTAGATCCGCAATTCGCGAGAAGTCGATCAATCTCGCCGAGGACCTCCCTCGTCTGACCCTTAACGTCTTTGCTCAAGTCTTTGGCGACAATCCCGGCCAAGTAGACGGTCTCACCGTGCTCTACCGCTTGCGAAAGAATGGCGCTCTGGTCATGTCTCGTGATGTTCAAAAATCGGCTCCTGCGAATAAGGAGAGGTCGGCGGAGGATCCGCGGGCTGGACTTGGCTTGGCTTCGACAAGATTCAGCGTTGAGATTGTGACTGCTTTCGGGCGATGTAGACGCGCCTCGCCAACGTCGGCTCGTGGCCGAGTTCAACCCTCGCGGTACCAGTCCTTGAGTTGCCATAGATTGCTGTCCCAGGCACTCAGCGTCATGCGCAATCCATGTGCGGCAGCGCCGACGTCCGAGCGATTCACCAACGGAATGGCGACGCGGTTTTCGATGATCAGTTCGTTCAAGCGAATGAACTTCGCTGCTCGTCTTATCGGGTCGAATTCGCCGCTGAGCGAGCGGTAGATCTCGTCATACTCCGCGTTGCGCCAGCGCGAGCGGTTGCGACCCTGCCACTTGTTGTCTTTGGAAGCGATCTCCCAGGAGCAGAACTGGTTCATGAAGAACCACGGGTCGGGGAATCCGCCGATACTGAACATCTCGAGGTCGGCGTAGAACTTGCTGGCCGTGTCCGGGTTGGCGACGTCGGAGGAAAAGAATACGGCTGGCGTCACCGACTTCAGTTCGAGATCGATGCCCGCCTTCTGGCAGGCACCCTTGATGATCTGCTGGCATTTCTGCCGCGGCGCGTTAATTGTGGTTTGAAACACGAACTTGAGCTGACGGCCGTCCTTGGCGCGCACGCCATCCTTGCCGCGCCTCCATCCTGCGGCCTCGAGCAGCTGATTCGCCTTGTCGACGTTGAACTCCCACTTCGTGCTGGGCGAACGAAAGCGCGCCGGGTTGTTCAGGTAGTTGCGCGTCGCCACTCCCCCGCGGCCATAGACGAACTCCTGGATCGAGCCGCGGTCGACCAGCAGATTGAGCGCCTCGCGCACCGCCGGATCGGTCAGGCTCGGGTGTTTCGTCTTGGCACTGGAGCGCTCGCCATCGACTTCGGTCCACGGATCGGAGAAATTGCACAGGATGTGTTCAACCTCGCTACCGGCGGCGAATATCGCGCGACCCTTGCCGCCCTGTTCAAGGCGCTTGAGCACATCGTCCTCGACCTGCATGTTCCATGCGTAGTCGAACTCGCCAGTCTGCAGCACCGCCCGGGCCGCTGAGATTGCATCGCCGCCCCCTTTCATCTCGATGGCATCGAAGTGCGGACGGTTCGGCTCGTGGTAGTGCAGATTGATCTCGCCGCGCACCAGGTCGCCTGGCTTGAAGTCGACGAAGCGGTAAGGTCCCGTTCCCACCGGCTTCAAATTCGCCGGTGCGTCGCGCGACTTGGCCCCGCGAAAGGCGTCGAACTGATGCTTGGGAAGAACCATCCCGAAGCTGGAGACGAAGGGACGGGCCCAGAGGGGGGTCGCCTCGTGGAAGACGAGTAGCACCGTATGGGCATCGATCTTTGCGACTCGCTTCACCTCCCGGTAGTAGCCGAGGGATACGCTTGCCGCCGCCGGGTCGCTCACATACTCCCAGGTGAACACCACGTCGTCCGCGGTAAACGGCTTGCCGTCATGCCAGGTGACATTGCGCTTGAGCCGCCACGTCACCGACCGCCCGTCGGCCGCGACGTCGCCGTTCTTCAGGCTCGGTAGCTCGGCCGCGAGGATTGGAACCGGTTGGCCGTCTGGATCGAGCGCCGCCAGGGGTTCGTAGAAAATTCGCGCGGCGTCCAGATCCTTATCGCCGACCGCAAAATGCGGGTTGAGCATCGTCGGGGCCTGCCACCACAATAGCCTCAACACGCCACCGCCACCGCGCTTTGATGGCTTGTAGTCGGAGCCGGCCTGTGCGGTGGCGACGCCCGACCACGCAAGCAGTTGGCCCGCCAGCGGGGCAGTCACGCCGACACTGGCCATGATCCCGTTGAAGCGGCGCCGCGAGAGCTTTCTGCGCCTGACAGCGTCGATCAGGCCACGTAGGTCGTCTTCATTCATGGCTTCCCCCTCCCGGCGCGGTCGCTTGTACATCACGATCCTGCGTCGTCCAAGGAGCGTCTGCTCTCGGGCGATTCTGGCCCGGAAGGCTCGTGTCCGCTAGTGGCCGAATTACGTCGGGCTCTGAACCGGCGTAACTGGAGCAGCAACCTTTCCAGTGATTAGGTCGGCTCTCAGTATTCCGCCAGCTGCATAACGCTCGCCTGGATTGACCGCCAAGGCCAGTGCTTCGCGAGTGGCGATGCGATCGAGAAACGGTATCCCAACGCGGTCTAAAACTTGAAGTATGTCGCGAAAGGATTCGTGTACATCGGCGTCCGTCGCAATGCACCACGACTTGCCGCCAATCCCGACTGCGTTTTGCCCCAGTCTTCCGCCGGCAAATACCCCGACGCCCTTTGGAAAGGCGCTCATATCGTAGGGCGCTTGTCCTTCGGGCATCCATGGAAACGTCCAGAGGCACATTGCGTCTCCTCCGCCGAAGATCTGCGCGGACAGGAGGTGGTAGACATCACCAAGCCTGCGCGTGTAAGCAAGTCTGCTCGGTCCCAGTGAAAAGCCCCGCTCCAACAACGCAGGCGTAAACCATGGCTTTGCGAGGCGTCGGAGTTGAACTTGGGTTGTCATCGCGCCCGCTTGGAAGCAATCGTCGTGTCCGCTTCAAGAATTCGTCACCGCATCGCGGCCGGCCGCTCCTGGCCAGGTCAAGCCGCGGCTCTCGGGATCGGCGGCTCCGCGAGCAAGGTTCCGCACTCGCGACAACGCACGGAGGCGATGCTGGGGGTCGCGCTGACGCCGAAAGCGAACATCATGGCCAAGAGTAAAGCGCTCTCCGCCAGATCTCTTCGATAAGTGGTCCGGTTCGAGCCACAGACACCGCAGGTAAGTGGCACGAGCCCGTACTCCTCACATAGTGCGACCTCATACTCACCGGCGTCACGAGCGGCGAGAACGGCTTTGGCGCGCTCCGCAGAGTTCGGATCAACACAGACGCGGACGCCGCCCAGCGCGAGTGCCATTGGCCACTGCACTGAGATGTGGTGCTGATTGAGCAAACTTGCCGAGATGCCTTCGCTCTCCAACAGACCGCGGCAAATGTGCGCGTCCCAGGGGCTCACAAACGCTTCGACAACGTGAAGCGAGGCGACGGACTCGGCTGGCGTCATTTAGCCGTCTTGTTTGGGGCGCAACGCCCTGGGGCGCCCCTGCTCCGTTGTTCTCTTGGACCACGGCGAACGTACGCCGCGTCGAAAGAGTTGGCAACGTCCGCTTGGCGGCTGGTTTATACCTATGTGTCTCTCGTCCGCAATTGGCGCCATTCGCCTGCTCCGAGCAACGTCACGCAAAGCCAAGATCAGGCTCACCAAACCAGGTGAACGTGCCCCGATGCTCGCGTCCCAGCACTTCCAACTCGACGACGATGGTCTTCAGAGCCAACAGAATCGCTTGCATTGAATCCTCGCCCGCTATGCGCATCTGCCGTTGAAACGGTTGTGCCTCGATGACATATGCGCAGTACCACGGGCCGCCCGGCTCCTCCGTTGGCCTGCCAAGAACGAGCTCGACAGCGTGCTTGGAGCCATCTGGTCCGCTGAACTCCAGTTCACGTCTAGCAACAACGTCCACAGTTTGAATGCTCATGCTGACACCTCGCGCAATGAACGCCGCAAACTGCTTTCACAGCTTTGGCGGTATTCAATGTTGTCCACTGGGGGCTGTGTTGAGATGCGTCGCGAGGTCCGCTCTTAGGCGATTCTGCCGCTGGAGCCGCGAGACAGCAATTGGCCGCACTGAGTCTGTCTCACCGTCGTCGCACCGCCACCGAAGGTACAAAAAAAGGGCCCGCACATGGCGGGCCAAAACTTCAGCGGGTGAAATCGTTAGTGCAGGCTGGATAGCGGCATTTCGCTTTCGGTACCGTTGTCGAGGCGCTTGCGACAGTGGCCCAGATGTCACCGCACTCCATGCTGATCTTCTTCCGACGACGAGCTCCCCGCTCGGACCGGTCGCTCTGCATACCGACGCGCACGACGCGAGGCGCGGCAAGAAGCACGGGCTCGATAGCGGCCTCGCAGAGACGGCCAGCTCGACACGTCGAGATCTTCGGCCGGCGCGACGAACTCCAGCGAACTGGGAATGGGAGACAGCAGTGCAGCATTCGTGGTCATGCGCTGCCCCTGGTTGCCGGGAATGCCGCCCCGCCCGGGTCAGCAGTGACCCCGGCGGGTTGGTTGATGCGAAAGGACAGCCGCCGCGACGGTCGCGTTCGTGCTGGGCCTTCCGCGGATTTCCCGGAGTCGGCGATCCGACTTCGAGCAGTGCTCAAGCCACACGGCGCGAGGGCCCGCTGGTGACCGCGCGACCACCACCGCGCGTTTCTTCAAATTTCGGCGCCTGCTGACTTCAGCGCAATCCCTTCAGCTTGACCCACGCGTCGTACTCGCGCAGGTATTGCATGCCGTGTTGCATCGGGGGCCTCCTGTACTGCGATGAGCGGAGGCCGACCCACGCGGGACGGAAGCCCCGCGGGTGGAAGAAAACGAACGGCTACGCCGACAGGCGCACGCGCGTGGCGAGCGCAAACGGACGACGACGCGGAGCCGGTGGCACGATGACCCGCGGCTTCGCGACCTTCCCGGGACGCGTCACGGGGTGGATGTCCGTGGCCAGCTGATAGATCCCGCTGTCCAGGTACACCCGGCCTTCTTCTGCAGCACGGCACAACGGCGCACTGACAACCGCCGCAACCGAATCGGGAGTCCGACCCGCCGTGGCGAAGATCCGACGCGCATGGAGGACGTAGTCCCCGATGCGGCCGTCCCAGACCCGCTCGACGACGGGCATCGAGTGATGGGTCTTCCTGAAAAAATTCGAAGCCAGGCGCACGAGTACCACCGGCTGCGTCTCGATAATCTTCATTTGCTTGATCCGTTCCGTGGTTACAGAGAACCACACCAGAGATGGCTCAAGGCCGGCTACGCCGCGCGCACGAAAGCACGCAGCGCATACCGGTCCTGTCGTGAGGCTTCTTCGATGACGAGGCGCGTGAGTTCGCGCACGGCTTCGAAGTCAAGCCGCAGGGGTTGCGCAAGACGCAGCCGTTCAATCACTGCCCTGCCCGCGGAGGTATCCGGGGCCAGCACGGCGACGTCCCACCAGCGTGTGCCAGTGCGCGGCGAGCTCAGATGGATCTCGACGCGGGCGCCGCAGGCGGAAGGATGGAACAGCCGTTCAACCTGGCCGGCAAGCGCGACCGCATGAAGGCGATCGGCAGAACGGTGGTCGAGCGGCATCGACTGGACGACCTCGAGGATCATCCCGCTGGTTCGATGCATGGTTCATCGCGGGCAAAACGCTCGCGCCTCATGGTGAGCCGCGCGCGTTCGGCGCACGGCGGGTTGAAGAAACCCGTCGCGCGCCAGGCGTCGACGTTCAATGGGCGTGCGAAAGCCGCCCTCTTGGCGCTGGCGCCGATGACTTCACTCGGCAAGCACCAGAATGGAGATATGTGTGAGGGGCAAGACCCCGATGGAGGCCAGAGGCTTCCGGTTACTGCGGCACCAGTTTTTGCGAACGGCGGTAGTGCCGTCAAGCCCTCCAGCCGGCCGCAAAGGGCTTGCGTGCCGGCGCGAGCGCGGTACCTTACGTTCAGGGTCCTCCGCGGTCGGTTGGCTGGGGGCTTCCACGCCGCATCAGGACGGGCGGTCGTCCCCGGCGTTCGACGGTGTGGCCAACGCGTCTCGGACCAGAAACGCGCCGTAGCACCCCGAGCACCGAGCGTCGCCTCGGAACCGCCCGCGCGACATTCGTGTTCTGACGTTGCTGGTTACGTGCGCGGGTCCCTTCGGGGACCCGCTCTCGTCGTGGGCTGGTCCCGGCGCGCGAGCAATCGCGTCTGCGCCAGAGCGAGGCGCCGTTCATGCGTCGCCGTGGACGACCTTGGGAGCGCTTCGACCTGCCGGAGGATCCGGCCCCCGAGTCTAGGGGCGGCCAAGAAGAGTCGCGCTGCGCAGCCTCGGCGCCATCACGGTTTCGCCCCTGCCCGTGACGGCTCCGGCCCGGCGACCCTCGGCAAGCCTTGAACTATCCGGGCGTAACACCGCGCCCGTCCGCACATCGAGACTACTTCTTGTCGGCCGGGAAGTAACGCCCCCGTTCGACCTGCCACGACGCCGGTCAGTTTGTATTCGAAGAGCCCCAGGATCGCGCCCGCGGTCAAGGCGACCATCGGGTTGCTTGCGATGGCCTGCAACGAGAGCTCGCCGATCTTGATGTCGCCCAGTCCGACCATCGAAAGGTAGGCGAGCAGCATCACGAACGCACCGGCCAGCAGCAACCGGTTCCGCGGCGAGAAGTAGTCGGCGCTCGGCCGCGTCAGGTCGCTCAATGTGAACTGCTGCGTGCGGACCGCATACGACAGGCACACGCCGAAGAAGACCCCGACCCACAGCAACATGAAGTTCGATGCCGTGAGCGGTTGAATCGAAAATTGATCCGATAGCGTGGTTCCGAATGCGTCGGAACCAGCTCTGAGCACTACATAAGCGACGAGGAAGAACGGCAACAACCTCAGTGCCTCGTCCCTCAGGCTCTTGAAGAGTGTTGTTCTTCACGCCTCGGCGCCTCGTCGTCGATGAGGTCCTGGTGCAAAAGCTCGATCTCCTTCTTGGCCACTTCGAGCGGAAGCGTCTTGCCCACGTTTTTCTGCTTCTTTCCGTTGAAGTCGATTTCGGTAACGTGGCCCTCGAGGATCAGTTGAGACAGGCCGAACACCCCGATAAACCGGTCCTTGAACTTCGCTTCGTTGCGTTCCGCTCCCTCCAGGTAGATTTCCCGGATGGCATGCTCGTAGTCCGCCAGACCGCGGCAAAGCTCCATCTGCTCCGCTGTCGGTTCGGCGTCCGTGGGAGCGATGCTGAACAACAGCCGCCGCGCCTGCGGATGCTCGGGTTTGTAACAGCCGCTCGCCGCAGGCGGAATGGGAGCCGCGGCTTCGTCCAGTAGCTTGATCGTGAAGACCGACACCTTCTGCTGCTGAGCCTTCGCCTGCTCTTGCTCCGACCCAGGCTCTTGCGGCTTGAAACTCAGGAGTTCAGGCTTACCCATGATCAACCTCCATTTCATGGACCTGATTCCAAGCTAGGAAGCCCGACCTCTGCTCCCTTGATCTCCGACATAAGGCTTCGAAACGAGCCGCAGCGCCCTCAGCGCGCCAGATTGTCGAAGCGGGAGTTCTTCCCGAGAAAGGCCACCCGCGCGGTCCCGGTGCGACCTGTGCGGTTCTTCGCGAGGATCAGTTCCGCAATCCCCTTGTCGACCGTGTTCGGGTTGTACATCTCCTCGCGGTGCACGAACACGATCGCGTCGGCGTCCTGCTCGATCGCGCCGGACTCGCGCAGGTCGGACAGGATGGGACGCTTGTCGAGGCGCTCCTCCAGCTTGCGATTCAGCTGCGACAGGCACACGACCGGCACGCGGAGTTCCTTCGCCAGTGCCTTGAGCCCGCGCGTGATGTCACCCAGCGCTGTGGCGCGGTTCTCCGAGCGGTCGTCAACGGCCATCAGCTGGAGGTAGTCGACGAGAATGATCCCGAGGCCGTGCTTCTTGCGCGCGACGCTGCGCGCGCGCGTCCGCAGCTGGTCGATCGACAGTGCCGAACGCGGGTCGATGTAGATCGGCAGCTGCGCCACCCGCTCGAGCGTGTTGGTCAACCGCGGGTACTCGTCGTCTGCGAGCGCGCCGGTGCGTATGCGCTCGTGGTCCAGCCGCCCCGCGGAGGCTGCAAGCTTCAGCGTCAGCTCTTCCTCGGACATCTCCATCGAGAAGACCAGGGTCGCCCTCCCCTCCCCCGCCACCCGCTCGGCGATGTTGAGGGCCAGCGTCGTCTTGCCGGAGCTCGGCCGCCCGCCAACGATCACGAGCGAGCCGGGTTCCATGCCGTTGCCAAACAGGGCGTCGAGATCCGTCAGGCCGGTCGGCACCCCGACCGCCTCCCCGACGCGATCTGCTCGATGCGCCGCGCGGCCTTCGCCACCGCCGCCTGCATGTCGACGAGGTCCCCGGCCCCCATCCCCTCGCGATCCGCCAATGCGTTGAGGCGCGACTCGATCTGATCGAACACCCGGTCGGGGTCGTCGGTCGCCGGTTGGTCGAGCATCGTCCGGATCTCGTCGACGGCGACTGCCGCCCGCCGCAGCACGGCGTGCCGCCGGACGATTCGCGCGTATCCGGCGACGTTGGCCGCACTCGGCGTGTTGGTCGCGAGCGCATTGAGATACGTGAGGCTCACGCGATCCGAGTGCCCTGCCCGCTTCAGCACGTTGAGCACCGAGACGGCATCGGCCCACTCGCCGGTGCCGATAACCGCCGCGATGGCTTCGTGAATCAACCGGTGGTCATAGACGTAGTAGTCGTCGGCGAGAAGTTGTCGGGCAGCCGGAACAGCGCTTCGTTATCGAGCATCAGACTGCCCAGCACCGCCTGCTCGGCGTCGAGCGAATGCGGGGGCCCTGGCTCCGCTCTTCCCGTCGCCCTTCGTTCGATCGCCCGGGCCAACGTCTTTCGTTGCACTCACTTCACTGCTCCCGGTCGGCGCAGTCGCCCACTGCTGGAGCTCGCGGTCTCTCTGAATCATTTGGCGACCCCCCGCCAGTCTCTCTGAATGTCGATGCGTAACCGCACTGCTCTCCCAGCGAACGATAGCGACGCGCCGCGAACGAGCTGGGCGGCCGCGTTGCCGCAGATCCGCCCCGAATCGCCCCCCGCCGGGGCGGTCCAGCGCGCCAGCGATGCCCTTGCCGAAAGCTATCGATCTTTCCAGAGAGGGTCGATCGCCCTGCCCTCGACTTTCGGAGAGCTGCGGTCGGCCCGGGACCTGCAGGGCGCACCACTATCGAATTTTCAGAGAGTCCGTCAAGCTGGCCCCTGACGTCCCGACGGCCAGGGTCCTGCTCCCGCGAAGCCCTGACCCCAGCGAGTGTGCGTCGCGTTACCAATGATCCTGACAGGGGATTAATTCCGACAACAGGGCTTATCGTAATTAGTTGTTTTGCAAACTATACTTCGCGTATGAGTCCCCATCAGGCCAGAGCACTGATCACGGCGCGTGGCTGGACGGTGACCTCCCTTGCGGCGCGCTGGCGCCTGAGCCGCATATGGGTCTCGAAACAGATCAACGATCCTCTGCGCGACCCGCACTGGAACGACGCGCTATCTGGCCTGCCCGTCCGCGACACGCTACCGGTGGAGCAGCAATTTCGCACCGTGCGCAAGCCGCGCCAGGCTCCTCGGCGCCGCCGCACGCTGCCGAAGGGCGAGTGGATGCGAGAGACGCTGGAGGTCGGCGGCGAAGTTGTCGTGGAGAAAGAACTCGGCGTGGACGCTACCGAGGGGATGCGGGGGGTCGTGCTTGAGATCGAAGACGCCACGCCGCCCAGGGTTCGCATCCTGTTCGAGACCGGCTGGGTCTTCTGGGCTCCAGCGCAGCTGTTCACACAAACCTTGCACCTCACTGGTCGCCTCCTAGTACCGGGCCTGCACCGCTACCGCGCAGGCACCGACGAGGAAGTCCGGCGGGATCTGCAGTCGGGACGGCTGCGCATTTCGTTTCGTCCCTGAGCGTGCCCCGGCGCGCAGCGCCCGCACTAGCGCAGCAAGCTGGTCCGCCGCCGCCCTCCCCCGCCCCACCCCCGCCGCAGCCGGCTCCGGCCGCGGCATGTCCCCGGTCTTGAGCTCCGCCGAGCCGTGTCGATGCTCGAGTTGTCCCCGACGGACCCTCAACAGACCCCGCCAGCCGGTGCCCCGCCCGACCGCTCTGGCAACGGCAGCCGGGTCGGCGACACACCGCACGCCCGCCTGCTCGACGACCAGGTGATCGGAGCCGCGGTCGACCACGTGCCCCAACCCGGGGATCACCGCGCCAACGGCAACCCCCGCCAGCAGGGCACGCTCGCGCCGCGCGCGGCGCGCCTGACGCGTACTGCGGGACTGCCGCTCGTCGTGCCGAAGACGGCTGGCGGCATAGTCCCGGTCCAGGCTGACCAGGTGCAGCAGGAATCCCATTGCCTCGTCCCCGCGTCGTCCGGCGAGGGCAGTTCCGGCCACCGCGAGCACATCCTGCAGTCGCTGGCGGCGCTGCTTGCACCGGGCCATCAGCGTGCAGATCTGCTCCGGCCGCAGTTCGTGGTCGGTGGCCAGCGTCCGAAGATCTCCCGGAATCCGACGCAGGGCTGGGGAGGGGGGAGGGCCTTGGGGGGTTCTTGTGCTGGCAAAGCCCGGCTCGCCGCTTTCCTTGTTTCCAAGTTCTTCCCCGGAAGATCTGTGCGACAAACCTGTCTCGCCAACAGCAGTCAATCGGGCACCGGGATTTCGCTGCTGGCCGACCCATTGGGGCGCCCGGCCAGGCTCAGTCCCGGATCGGCGCTCCGGTGCGCAGTCGGCGGAGCGATGCGGGGCAGGGGGAGTCCATCGGGCCAAAAGGCGAAGAGGGCGGATGCCGACCATCGCAGCCGGCAAACCGGCCAGCGCCCTCGCAACCTTGCGCCGCGGCGTGACGCGCTCGGCAAGACCAGCCAGCTCGAGCTCGACGAGACGACGATCGACGTGCGGGTCGTGACGCCGAGGATGCCCGCCAGCTTCTGGCGACCGAACCGAAGCGGCTCGTCAATCCGGTCGAGGTTGGTGAACGAGAGCAGGGCGCTCACGAGGAGCGGACCCTGCTTGACGGCGTGAACTTCCGGGACTTCCTGGGCGCGATGTTGTGCGACCCGAATCAAGGAGGGTAAACGTTTCGAATAACGTCTCCCACAGAGCTGACCATAAGGTCCTCCGGCCGGTGTTGGGTGGTGCTTGACACCCGGCCAGGTGGGCCCTACTATCGGCGCTGTCTGGGGCTGCCGAATTTCGGGAACTCTGGGCAAACGCCAGATGCTTCCAACATCTGGCGTTTGTTTTTCCGGGGCTTACTTTCCTCTAATGCGCTTTGTCTACTGCCGTTCCTCGCAAGAATTAAAGCCTTGAAAATCAATAAAATCAATAACTTACGTCGTCCTTAGTTCCAGTTTGCCGAGCGCCTCGACCAACGCGTCGGAAAACGCCTTCTCGTTGACTTCCTTCTCCAGCCTGACGGTCGCGACGCGATCCTTCACGAGTAGCGTGCCAATCGTTCGACCCGAGCGGTCCTTCAGCGTCCGGCCTCGCGCGACCTTCTGCGGCCCGTGTCCGGCTGGCGTCGCTGCTTCACGTAGCTCGTCAGCGACAGCTTCGGCGTCGGTGGCGAGGCGCTGCAACCGCCTCGACGACCAGTGCCTCCGGGTAGCCCTTGAGTAGGTCGCGGATCTCCTTGACGCGATCGGCCCCGACTAGGCCCGGCTCCTGGTCCAGCAGCTCCAGTACACCTTTCGGGAGCTCGAGCAGCGACAGGCACTGCGAAACGCGCGACGGCACGACGCATAGAGGCTGGCGATCTGGGCCTGGGTCAGTCCGGGGTTCCGCTCCTTGGCGGCCCTGAAGGTCCGACCCTTCTCGTATTCCGTGGTGGTCGCAACCACGTTGGCGGCTGTGGTCACGGTCATGAAGGCGTCGTTGTCCGAGCATTCCACCACCACCGCCCGCAGCGTTTGCAGGCCGGCCCGGGCTGCCGCGCGTTTGCGCCGGTGGCCCTCCAGCAGTTCCAGCTTTCCGTCCGCCCGCCGCCGAACCGCGATGGCGGTTTTTTGCCCTTGCTGGGCCAGCGACTCGGCCAGCCGTTCCAGCTCGTCGGTGTCGTACTTGAGGCGGGGCTGGAAGGGGCTGTCGAAGATCTCGGCGAGCGCGACCTCGATCACCGTGCCCTGGGCCTGCAGCGCCCTGAACTTGCCGTCCAGTTCGACCGCCCTGGCGCGGGCCGATTCCAGCTCCCCGCGCAACAAGGAAACTTCCGCCGAGGAGCCGCCCGCGCGGGCGAGCTCGCCCTCCAGTTCCTGGACGCGACGGCCGGACTCCGCGAGCTTCGTCTTGAGGTCGTCGACGTAGGCGATCGGGCCCAGAGCGCCCGTGCGCACGGTCGCGTCCTGGACGACCTGGACGTCCTTCAACTTGTCGCCGAGGTTCTCGAACTTCTTGGCCTTCGCGGCGAGGCGTTCGCGGATGCTGCTCATTTGGCCACCTCCGCGTTCCAGCGCTCGACGATGCGCTGGTACACCCAGTTCACGAGATCGTCGGTCTTGTCGCGCAAACGGCGCACCGAGCGCATGTCCTGTTCGCTCTCGGTGATGTCGTAGACCGATCCGAACTCGACGCCCTTGTTCTTCGCCTGCTCGGAGAAGGGGATCTCGATCGGATTGACCCACTGGCCGTAGGTGTCCTGAATCCAGCCTTTGACGAGCGAGTACGACGCGCTGGTCTCGACGGCCTTCGACAGAACGATCGTGACGAAGTCGTACTCCTTCTGCAGCGACAGGCCGCGCGCCTTGAGCCGCCCGTTGGCCACGCGGACAAGGTCGTTGAACAGGCGCCAGAACATCACCGTACTGGCGAAGTCGAGGCCCTCCGGGGGCGTCGGGATGACCAGCGCGTCAGCCGCGTAGACCGCGTTGAACGTCAGGTAGCTGAGCGAAGGCGGGCAGTCGATGATGATGAAGTCGAAACGGTCCCGCAGCGGCTCCAGACCTTCGTTAAGCGGGGCCCAGAAGTCGAACTCCGCATCGTCGAAGGCGTACAGAGGCAGCGACACCTCCATCTCGTAGAGCTCGAACGTCGACGGAATGATTGACAGTCCGTCCCAGTACGTCGGCTGCACTGCGTAGGCCAGATCGTCGTGATCGCCGGCGAGGAAGGGGATCAGCGTTTGCGGCCGGGAGACGTCCTTTTCGGGCAGCAGGTCGCAGAGCACGGTGGCCGACGACTGGCTGTCGAGGTCGACCAGGAGCACGTTCTGGCCGTGCAGCAGGCTGAGGCCCTGGGCCAGGTGCAGTGCCGTACTGGTCTTGCCGCCACCACCCTTGAAGCCGGTCACCGCAACGATCTTCCCGCGCGTGCCCGACGGTCGCTGGGGATGATTGGCGCGGATCCACTCCCGCGCTTCCTTGAGCGTGAACTCCCGCGAGCCGACCCCGCGGCCCTCGACGATTCGCCCGCGGGGCAACGGACAGTCCGGCTGGGCACAGAGCTTGTTGAGTTGTTTGCGGTCGATGCCACACAATTCGGCAACTCGCCGGCCGGTGAACATCGGCGCACGTTTGCGCGGCTGAGGCTCCAACATTTCCGCGCGGGCCTCGATCAACGCTTTCGCGCCACGTGCCGCCACGAGCGCCAGGTCGTCGAGGCTCACGCGGCGGCGCGCGCCGGTGATCACCTCGCGGACGGGTAATGGGACGGGGTCAGCGATGTTCATCAGATGGAAACGGGGCCATTAACCGGTCCGTAGATCAATAAATGGCGCGACGATACGACGAAAACTTCATGTAACGCAAGAACATCTTGTGGCCCGAAGTGGGTTGCCCGCTAAGTGTTGGGGGTGACCGACGGGTGACGGGCCATTCGTCTGCGCGGTAAACGACCGTGCCCGCAAGCCTTCCAGCCCGTCCGGCGTGGCTTGACGCCGCCAAATCTGCCGTGTAACGATTGACCAGAGGCTGCAGGCCTCCTTCTCCATCCACCGCCGCCACCCGGCATCCCGTCGGGGCAGGGCGCGCGAAGCCGCCGAGGGCAGTGATGTCGGCGGGAGACCGGCCCCGTGCCGGTTCTGCGTTGATCCCGCCGGCGGGTCCGGTGCAACGCAGCCTTTTCGGAGCCTTTCAACTTTGGAACTGACCGCGATCCGCGCCGGCGGGGTCTGCAACGACCCTGCGCGCCGCCTCTTCCACGAGGTGCTGGCCATCGAGCCCGCTCCGGGCGGCAGCCTGCGCGACGCCGGCGTGACGTACCCCGTCATTAACGTGAACTACACGTGGGAGCGCTATGCGCTCACGGCCAGCCGCAACCGACTGGCGCCGCGGCCGACCGCGGCGGCGCTCGCACGCTGCGAGCGCGTGACCCGGGGCATCACGGTCGCGCGGGTCAAGCTCGGCTGACTTCGCGCGCTGGGCGCGCGAGGCCACCGTGCATTCGCCGAAGTACAAGGAGCCCCGTCGCACGATGGCCAACCTGTGTCTCGATCGCGTGGTGCACAAGGGCTATCGCGACCGCTCCTTCATCAACGCCGTGCGCTGCGACTCCAGGAAAGCGGAGCAGTGGTTCACGACGGCAGAGTTCGAGTTCTGCTGGACCTTCGAGGACGGCTCGCGCATTGCCTTCGCGCAGCCGGGCATGGACTGCGAGGTCGACCGCCACGGTCGACCCCTGCGCGATGGTCCGCACTGCCTGGACTTCTCACAACGGTATTCCCCCGAGACGACGGGTCCGCTTGCCTTCGCCGACTACAAACGCTGGTTGCCGCACCTGGTTCCTCAAGAGAAATACACGCCAGATCCCCTGCCGGAGTTGCTGCCATGCACCCGTTTCATTCGTCAGTCGGTCTTGTTCAACCCGCCCGCGCCCTCGCGCAGGCGCTGATCGCCGCCGCGCTCGCGGCCCTGCTGGTGCTGGTGATGGCGCCGCGCGTCCAGGCGCAGGCGCCGCTGCCGGCGTCTACGACGGTCACGAAGATGACGCCGATGAAGCTCGCGGCGAAGTTCGATCGGACCTGCGCGCAATGGCGCATCTCGGGCATCTGCCCGACCTGGCCGCGGGTCAGGCTGCGGGTCACGATGTGGGTGCCGGTCGCCTATGTCGAGACGACGCGTACTCCCGGCGAAACGACCGTGGTCGCGCCCGCGCTGCTGAGTCTCCTCGCGAGCCCAACGGGCTACGGTTCCTCGATCGGGCAGTCCCGCTCCCTGGTGGACAACACCGCGGAAGCGCACGTCTACACCATCCCCGAGCGGCTCGTGCTGTCGGCGGGCCTCGGTCCGATCAACATGGTGTGCACGCCAGGTGACGCGGCGCTGATCGACCGCCGCGGCCCCGCGGAGACCGCCTCGCTGCTGACGCGCGCCACCTGCAGCAACGCGATGAGCTATGTCGCCGGCGAGATGAGCAAGGCCGTGCTGGGTGCATTCGACGGGTTCGCCTCGGAAGCGCTGTGCACGCCGAAGCCGGTCTACCTCAGCGAAGTCGACCTGCCCAACTGGCGCACCGGATGTGGCGACGAGTCGATCGCCAAGCTGATGGAGTCGAACGGCGTCACGTGCGCGACGCAGACGGCCGCCGACTTCATGGCGCTCGGCTCGGGCTTCGGCTCGATCATCGGCATGGACTCTTGCATCGGCTCGTGGGGCCCGTTGTTTCCGCGTCAGATGCGCGAGCGCGGACTGAATCCCGTCGCCGCGTCTGCAAAGACCGCCTACCGTGCGATGTCGCTCGCACGCACCAGTTTCGGGACGATGGCGTTTCCACTCGGCATCGAAGGCAAGATGCAGCAGGTCTATCCGACCGTGTCGCAATGTTTTCATCCAGGGGAGCCGCTGCCGCAGGTGACCGGAAAGCCCGCCATGCTGTCGCCCAACGGCGTGTACGGCTGGGTTTACTGGCGTCCGGTCACGTGCTGCGTGCCCAAGGGCGGGGCAGGGGGCTGCTTCCTCTGAAGCAGCGCGTGGAGGAGGGATGGGCGGCCGTCGCCCTGTCCGACAACTTCGATCGACCTATCTTCGTCGGGCCCGTGGCGCTTGCCGCCGGACCCGCGGAGAAAACCTGACCCAGCACCTTCACCCGGGGGCACCAGGCCGCGCGGCCCTTTCTTCGTTCGCGCGACGCACATGGAGCCGGCCGCATTCAAGCCCTCCAGTCCCCTCCGGAGGGCTTGCGAGATGCCCACATTGACGCTAAAACTCCACTCAAGTTAGTCGCTCTGCGACAGCTTTGCTGCTTCTTGCAGCTACACATATCGCCCAACGAGTGCATTGCACTCTGAACGGGGCCGCTTCGCGGTTCCCTTGAGCGCCTGATCACGGGGAAGCTGCGCCCGCGAAACGGCTGGATCCCTTTCGTCCTTCGCGCCGAAGTAACTCTGTCCATTCGGACGGTGTGCGAGCGTCACTCATGTGGCGTGACCACGTCCTTCGGCCTGCGGACGTTCACCTCACGTCTTCAACTCTGCACTGAGCAGCTTCGCGCTCGGTCGCGTCTTACTTCTTCCCTCGCGGGTCCTTTTGCCCGCATGGGGGAGGGACTGTTCCTCCCGCGGGTTGTCAATGTTTGCCCAGCGAGAGGACCGCGTCGGGCGCACGGAGGCTGGACCATGAAAGTTGCAGTTCAGTTGGAGGCAATCGACAGCACGGTTCAACAGTTGGATCCGCAGTTCAGTACCGATCGGATCACCGCACGCAAGATCGCGCGGGATCTGAAGAGAGCTGCGCTCCAACGTGAGCCTGGCGGCTGGAGGCTCTACAAGGCGTTTCGCAAGGCTGCCGAGAAATCGGGTCTGCTGACGTCCGATGTGCACTTCGTTGTCGGAGGTGTGTCATGAGAGTCGCTCCCGGCATAGGCAGGGCAAGCATGGCTGCAGTCCTCGTGACCGTTGCCAGCATCGACGCGGCAAACCTGCTGCAGACAAAGCTGTCTGTGGTGGCGTTCCTGGTCTTACTTGTCGCGCACGCCTACGAGGCGCTGTTCCAGAACATCGGACAGTGGATCGCAGGAGCACAGGAAGGACGGATGCGGGACGACCTGGCTGAGACTCTGACCCACAAAGGTCCGGTCCCGGCCACAGAACCGGAGCCCACGCCCGTCGCCGAACCGCCCACTGAAGAAGCGCCGACCCCGTCCGTCTCTGCGCCTCCAAAGCCGGAGCCCGATTGGGAACGCCTCAGCAAGGAACCCGCCTACAGGCGGAAGCACGCCGCGCTTGGATTCAATCGAACCATGCCCGGTTGATCTACTGATACCAACACTCCCGATCCGGCCCTTCCACGAAGGGCCTTTTTTTTAGGAGGACCTGAATGAACGCGAGACGCTTTTGCGTTCTGCGTGGCCAGGAGGTTGTCCTGGAGGACCGCGCCATTCGCACGCTCGAGCACGCCGGTGCTGGTCGAACCTGCGGCGTGGAGATTCCTCGATTCGATCGGTGTGGCCTACGCGACGCGCCGGGGCAACTGTCTGGAGGTGACGACAGATCCAGGCCTGCGCCGACGCACTGCGCGAGGCGCTGCGGCAACGCGGCTTATTCGATAAGGAGCAGTCATGAACAATCTTGCCAATGAAGTCCGCCTGATCGGCACGCTGCGCAACGCGGCGCTTTCGGATCGTCGTTTCTGGGCGATCCTGGCGACGGCCGGGCAGTACACGGAGTACGTGCCCATCCTCATCTTCGCCGCGAAGGACGAGGACTCGAACGGCTTTGCCGCGCGCGTCGGCGCCCTCGCAGACGGCGCCACGGTGGCAGTTGCGGGCCGACTCATGCTGTCGCGCGAACTGGACGGGCAGCAGCAGCCGATCCTGCATCCACGTACCGGCCATCCCCTGCGCCGGACCGAAGTCGTTGTCAACGCGTTCACCACCCTGAGCGACATGGCAGCCACGCCCGCGCCGCAGGTCTCCGCCCCGGCGCGAGCGCCGGTCGCGCGGTCGGCATCGGCACCGTTGCCGGCGCCGCTGGCGAAACCGCCCGCCAACCCACCAGCACCGTCTCGTGCGGTCAACGAGCTGCGACCGCGCGCCGCGATACCCGGTGCGGCAGGCGATCTCGGCATGCCATCCGTTCCCTGGGCCTAGACCTAGACCATGATGGAACGCGATGTGTTTGCGGACGCCAAGCGGCTGTCGCTGGTGGCGTTCTTCGAACAGAACGTCGCGCCGCCGACCCGCATCAACGGGTCGCAGGCAATGTTCGATACCTGCCCCGGCTGTGGACCCGCCCGCCAGAAGGCGAGGGATCGCGTCAGCGTGCGGGAGGACTCGAAGTGGCACTGCTTTGCGTGCGGCGCTGGCGGCACGATCGTCGATGCTGCCGCCTTGCTGTGGGATGTCGAACCTCTGGAAGCCGCGCGTCGGCTTACGCACCGGCACACTGAGCCGTCCGTGCGACGCGATGACCGCAAGGTCGAACGGTGGCGCGCCCAGGATGACGAGCGCCAGCAGGCTCTGCGCAAGGCGCTGCAGGTGATCTTCGATGCGACCCGTCGTTCGTGGGATCTGAGTGTCGAGCACTACCTGCTTGGCCGCGGCATCAGCCGCGACGTGATCGTGGAAGCAGGGCAGCGCGGACTGCTGGGTGCGCTGCCGTCGGATCCCGACACGGCCACCGACTGGCTGCTGAAAGTGGTCGGCCCCGAGCTGCTCGAAGGCTCCGGGCTTTGGAAGCGGGGCAGGCCGCGCCCCTGGGTGGCGTATCGCCCGCTGGTGTTCTTTACTCCGGGACTAACGTCCGCGGAGTTCCGCGTCATACCCCGCGGCCGGCCGGACCGGATGTCCGAAACCAAGTCCATCAGCGTCGGCCGTCACGAAGCGCCGTACTGGTGGAGCAGGGCGTCCGACCGCTGCCTGGTCGTGGAAGGAATGATCGACCTCATGAGCGCGCTGGTACTCGGCTTCGAAGGCTGCGTTATCGGCGTCGCAGGCGTCGCAAACTGGCGCATCGAGTGGTTCCAGCATGCGGCTCGACGGCACGGCATCCGGTCGTTCCAGGTTGCCTTCGACAACGACGCGGATTCCGATGTGAACCACGGCCAGATCGCCGCGCAGAAGCTCGTGCAGGCTTGCACGGATGCTGGCCTTGCCGTATCGCTGTGTCCGCCACTTATCGGCGACCTGAACGACTTGCTGCAGACCCAGCTCGCGGCGCGAGCCCGGGCAATGGCTGCTAAGCCTTCGGAACCAACCTACTGAGGCCCCGCATTCGTGCGGGGCTCTTTTTTTGCTGCCGGTGCACTGTCACCCGCTTTCCGCCCGGATGTAGATGCCGCGGAATCCGTAGCTTTGCAGGGAGGATTGGCGCCGACGAGAACGGGGCGAGAAGCCCTCCTGAGACCACTTCAGGCCCCCGGTGGCCCTTCCCAGTGTGCAACCGGAGTGATAAGGTCGAATTGCATTTCCTGCTTCGGCCGGATTCGGCCTACACATATTTTTCGTCCGCAGCGCGGAGTCCTTCCGCGGCTGCGCGAGGGCTCCGCCTCCTTTTCCTGGAGGCCCGATAGAGCCCACCTCAGAGCTACCTATTCCGCTGGACGACGATCCGCTGGCCGTACAGGTCTTCAGCGCCGATCAGTTGTCTAACGAGCAGTACCACGCGGAGGCAGACCATGTGTCTTCCACGCGCCTGAAGGCGATCCTCAAGAGCCCGGCGCACTTCCGGATCGCGCAGCACGTGCACAGCGAGCCGTCACCGAGCATGAGGTTCGGCACCGCGGTTCACTGCGCCTTGCTGGAGCCCGATCGATTCGCCGCGACCTACGTTGAAGACCCCGGGTTTGACCGTAGGACGAAGGACGGCCGTGCCAGCGCGGATGCCTTTGATACCGCCAATCCCGGCAAGATCAGGATCGCTGCTGACGACCTCGCTGCGATCGACCGCATCCGCTCCAACGTTTCGAAGCACGCGACGGCACGTGCGCTGCTCGAGTTGCCGAGCCGCGTCGTCGAGGAGTCGATTTTCTGGCGTGATCCGGTCACAGGTGTCCGGCAGAAGGTCCGTCCGGACCTCCGTGTTGGACTGGACGACCGGATGGCCGTCGTCGACGTCAAGACAGCACGCGACGCCAGCCGCCTCGCATTCGCGCGCCAGGTGATCGACCTCGACTACCACCTCTCTGCAGCGATGTACGCGGAGGGGCTCAAGTTCGCCTATGGGCAGAAGCGTGTGTTCGCCTGGCTCGTTATCGAGGCGAACGGCGTGATCTGTCTGTACCAGCCGGACGCCGAGCTCTCTGCGTTGGGCGAGAAGCGTTACCGGCGCGCGGTCAATACGCTCGCTGCCTGCATTGAATCCAGTCAGTGGCCTGCCTATCAGGACGGCCGCTCCATCGAGCCACTCGCTGCCCCCAAGTGGGCGCTGGCGGCTGAGTAGTACCCAAGCAGTACCTTCTGCAAAGGAGATCTATGGGCGTGATCAAGCCCGAAGAAACCGGCACGGCGCTCGCCGTCGCCGTACCGCAGCTCGAGACATTCGAGCTGCTCAACCCCCAGACATTCCCGCGTGTCTGGAGCATGGCAACGTCCCTCGCCGAGTGCGACCTGCTGCCGAAAAACTATCACGGCAAGCCCGCCAACGTGCTCATTGCGATGGAGGCCTCCCGCGTGATGAAGATGTCGTTGCTCCAGGTCGTGCAGAACCTTCAGGTCATCGAGGGCAAGCCCGGCTGGAGCGCGAGCTTCATCATCGGTGCCATCAACGCGACGCGAAGGTTCTCGCCGCTGCAGTTCGAGTACGAGGATCGCGGCGACAAGCGCATCAACTACGTCGAGTACGTCTGGTCGCCACAGGATCAGCGCAAGCGTCCGCAGGAGCGCAACACGGATCCGATGAAGGACCGCGCCTGCCGTGCCATCGCCTACGACACGCAGGGCCGACGCTACGAGGGACCGTGGGTGTCCATCGAGATGGCCGTGATGGAGGGCTGGTACTTCCGCAACGGCTCCAAGTGGCGAACGATGGGCGACGTCATGCTCGCCTACCGCTCTGCCGCGTTCTTTGGCCGCCTGCATGCGCCGGAGATCACGCTGGGTCTGCTGACGGATGACGAAGTGCGGGAAGTGGTCGCCGATGGAGCGCCACAGGCCGGCGCCGTGCGTCCTGCGGTCGATCTGGCCGCGCAGATCCGCGCGCAGGCTGCGATGACTGTCGACGAAACCAGCGGTGAGATCGGGGACGTCAAGGGTGCGCAACCTGCGCCGGGCGCTGCCACTGACGCCGCGGAATCGACCGACCCCTTGCAGCAACTGCGCGCGAGGATCGAAGCTGTCGTCGACGGGCCGACGCTGATTGAGGCGCTGGCTGCATTCACCGCAACGGCAGAGCAGCAACGCCCGTCCTTCGAGAAGCTGCTTCCGTCGAGGGTGGAGGCGGTGTTCAACGTGTTTGGCAGCGACAACACGCCTGAGCTGGCGGCAGTCATGACCGCCGTATACGAGTGCGCAAACAAGGTGGTCAAGACGCGGGCTGTCCAGAACGCCCTCAACGCTGCTTACAAACGCAAGTACGAGGACGTGCAAGAGGGTGCGTAGCTGAGGGTGCCCTTGGCGCTCGAAGGGGCGCCGTAGATGGAGGCGCGAGCTTCGCGCGCCGCGGTTAACGGCCGCTTCCTCGCTGAGCCCTGAGCGCTTTCAACGGCGAGAAGGGAGTCGCAGGCCCTGCATCGCATCACTGGTCCCAGTGAACCGCAGCTGACCTGCTGCGTTGATCCCGAGAGTGACCCTCGCACCCAGAAAGAAGTAACGTCGACTTCTCAGGCCCGCCGCGAGCGGGCCCTTTTTTTTGGCGCCGTCGAGTCGAATATTCACGGTATCAACCTTGATAGCATTTAGGATCCGCGTGCTGTGTCTGGAACCGAACTTTTGCAGTTACTGCAAAGTTATGGTTCCAATGCGCGGACTGCAAAGCAATGTTTCCACCGCCGCGGTGGCGCTTAGTGATGTGTCGCGATCACGATGCTCAGCCAGCATGGCCGAGTCCGGCCAAGGCCGGAGCGGCCATTGACTCGTTGATTCAATTGGTACATAATCCGTACCAGTTAATCGGAGCTCAAGGATGGCAGCCACAGTTCAAAGGTCCTCGACCGTGGACCTCAGCAGTCGGGAGTCGCGCGGCAGGCTCGCGGTTATGGTGACCCAGCTCCTGGACCACTGGGCCTTGACGCCGCCCGAGCAGGCGGAGCTATTGGGTCTCTCTGCGGCAAGTCGATCGAGCTTGGCTCGGTACCGCGGCGGCGAGCCTCTCGCGGATAGTCGCGATTTGCTCGACCGAGTAGGTCACCTGCTCGGGATCCACAAGTCGCTGCGATTGCTCTTTCCGCACGACCTCGATCTAGCCCATCGCTGGATGACGCAGCCTAACCAGCGCTTCGGTGGTCGGCCCGTTGACGTCATCATCGAACGCGGCTTCGAGGGGCTGCTCGCCGTGCGTCGCTACCTGGACTTTCAGCGCGGTCGGTAGATCGCCCGGTGGCCTGTGCGATCGGACCTCTTCGCTTCCAACATCGACTTTCATCGGGACCTCATCCGCAACATCCCCGGGATTCGGCAATCGCAGAACCTCTTTGACGACCTATCTGACGACCGCGCAGACTGGGCCATCGCGATCGCGTCCGAAGGCGTCGATCGCATTCCAACGAGCGCTGCTCTCATTACGCGACCCTTCGACTACGGCTCCGTCATCAGCTACTCATTCGACTCTGCGCACTGGCAGTCGACGCGCTTTTCGGACGGGTCTATGTATGGCGTCTGGTACGGATCACTCGATATCGAAACCACGGTGTACGAGACGGCATGCCACTGGTACCGCTTCGTACTGGATAGCTATGCCAACGAGGATCGCGAGATCGCGACTGACCGCCGCGTGTTCGATGTGAGGTGTGATGCGTTGTTGATTGACCTGCGCGGCAAGCATCATGAGTACCCTGACCTGATTCGACGCACCGGCTATGAGTTCACGCATCAAGTTGGGCGGTACTTGCACGAGCAAGACCTGAATGGCCTGCTTGTCCAGTCGGCTCGACACGACGGAGTCAATGGAGCCGTGTTCAAGCCGGAGCGGCTTTCGAATGTGCGGGATCGGACATTTCTCACCTATCGACTAAATGTCGTGCGCGATAGCTTTGAAGCAGAACGCACACCAGGCCGAAAGTGGCTGCGGTTCGCTCCGAGCGGCCTGCTGTGACCGCCACAACGAAGTAACCGTCATGGGACGGCCAATTGCGGTGTTCGACAGCACCGACAGAATCGCCCCATAGCGGACGCGATAGCGTTCGTGAAACCAGCCATTGCAGTAGTCAGGGCCACCAATGTCTACGGCTGAAAAGGATTTGCAGACCGTCCGTCACGCCTATGCGCAGCAGACGCTGGCAGGCGCGAAAGTGGTCGATGAAAGGCTACAGAACGCTTTCGCCAGCGTTCGGCGCGAAGCCTTTCTTCCACCCGGCCCCTGGCCGATACTGCAGCTGCGAGACGGCACCTATCGCAACACGCCAGACGCGATCCGGCGCATCTGTACACCGACGACCTCATCGGCATCGCTCCCGAACGCGGCATCAACAACGGCCAACCGCGATTGCATGCCGAGTTGCTTCACTTTGCCGCCATTCGGGCGGGTGAGCACGTCGTCCACATTGGCGCCGGCGCCGGCTACTACTCAGCCATCATGGCCGAGCTTGCCGGCAACGACGGGCGCGTTACGGCTATCGAGTTCGCCGCGGATTTGGCGGCGAGAGCCACGAAGAACCTGTCTGACCGCCCGAACGTGACCGTGATCCATGGCGACGGCTCGGTCGTTCTCTTTGACGATGCCGACGTCATCTACGTCAATGCCGGCGCCACCCACCCGGCGGACAACTGGTTGGATAGGCTCAATGTCGGAGGTCGGCTCATCCTTCCACTGACGACCAAAGAAGGCTTTGCACCCGTGCGAACCGGCCGATGTGCGACGCGGTGGAGTCTTTCGCATCATTCGCACCAATGACGGCTTTCTCGCTCGCTGGATCTCGGGAGTTGCGATCTACCCATGCGAAGGGATGCGCGATCCGGTGTCCGAGCGCGCGCTGGCAGCGGCATTCCAAGGCGGAGGATGGGAGCGAGTAACGCGGCTCGTGCGACGCGACGACGTGCCGGCTGCCGAGTGTTGGCTAAAGGGACCCGGTTGGTGTTTGACGTACAGTTAACCGAGGCCTGCCGAGTACGGCCAATTTCGGACGTAACAGGAGGCGACCTTCTCGGGATCTGAGCCGTTGTACGTCCTGACGAACCCCCTTTTCGGTCGAACGACGAACGATTAGTCTTCCGTGGTATCCGAAACCTGGGTGGAAGCAGAAGCGAATGGCCAATGGCCCGGTGTCGGGAAAGCCAAGAGTAGTGCTTGAGGGCGAGCGTTCGGGCGCGAGTACGGTTGAAGCTTTGCCGGTTGTGCCAGTTCAGCCTCTCTGGCGGCGCCTCTGGTCGAAGCTCCGATCCCGTTTTGCGCGTCAGATAGCGCTCGTCGCCGTAGTCATCGGGACGATCGCCGCAGTCGGCCACTTCATCGGCGGCATGATTGGCTGGTGGCACGCGTACGAGCTGACGTTTCACCGTGGCGACGACGCAAGGCCGCCGACGACGCCCCTTCTCGGGCAGGCGGAACCGCTGTCGATCGTCGTGCTGCCCCTGACCGTCGAAGGTGACGCCACCGATATCGAATGGTTTGCCGATGCGCTGCACGGCGACCTGGTCAGCGAGGTGGCGACACTGCCTGGCAGCTTCGTGATCGCGCGTGATACGGCGAGTACGTTCAGGGACAGGACTGTGGATCCGCGCGACGTGGCACGCGAACTTCACGTGCGCTACGTCGTTCGCGGCAGTCTGCGCCGTGAAGGCACGGTGGTTCGGCTGAGCCTGACGCTGATCGACGGCGAGAGTGGCAGGCAGCGGTGGGCCGAGAAGTTCACGGTGGAACGAGCCCAGCTAAGCCAGGCACTGGACGAGTTCGTCACTGCGCTCGGTCGGAATCTTTCCATCGAGGTGCAGAGATCGGCGGGCGATCGCTCGATCGCGCTTTCACCCGACGAGGTATCGGCCGATGACCTGGCGATGCGCGCTTACGGTTTGTGGTTCCGCGGCGTCACTCGGGAGAACCTGGTCCAGGCTCTGGCCCTGCTCGAGCAAGCCGTTGCCAAGAACCCGAACTCGACGCGTGCCTGGGGCGGTTTGGTCTTTATGAATCTCACGGGAGTTTCCAACGGGTGGTTGCCGGACCGCGCCGCCGCTCTGCGGCGGATCGACGAGGCTGCCGTGCAGCTGGATCGCCTCGACCCGGACAGCTTCTTCGGCTACCAGGCTAAAGTCGTTCAGGCCTTCTTCAGGAAGGACTTTCCCGGGATGCTGCGCTTGAGTGAGCCGTGGGCGAAAAACCATCGCAATCCCTCCGCGATCGGCGGCTACGGCATGGCACTGGTTTTCAATGGCCGTCCCGACGAGGGAATTGCTCAACTCGAACGATCATTGCGGCTCAGCCCGCGCGATGTCTACCGAGCCGAATGGCAATATCGCCTCGCAATGGCGCACTTCATGTTGGCGCAGTATGAGCAGGCACGCGAGTGGGGGCAGACGGCGCAGGCCTCCAATCCAGGCTGGCCGTGGCCACCGATTCACGCGGCCGCCATGTCGCGGCTGGGCCAGCAGGCCGAAGCAAAGCAGGTGCTCGACGACTTTCTGAAGCGCAATGAGGGCTACGACGCTAATCGAATCATGCAGCGACTACCGGGAACGGACGCACGTTTTGTCGAGGGCCGCGATCGGCTCGTGGCTAGCCTGCGGGAACTCGGAATGCCTTGATGAGGTACGTTGACACGGCCAGTTCAACATCGGTTGACCATACTCGGCCACTACCGGCCATGGCCCTGGGCGTGCCAGATCGCCCTAAAGCAGCCACACTTGGGACGTAGCTCTTCCAGACTGTGCACGCCAACCGTGAACAGGCAAGGCCTCAGGATGGTGATCTCCGCATTGAAGTGGGCTGCGTTTGCCACCTTCGGTCTACTCGCGGGACTGATACTGCTTGGGATTGGCGGGGTGCGCCTTCCCTTCTTGTTACACAGCACTGACGTCACGAACGAGAAGCCCTTCGCTGACTTTGTTGGCCGCGAGTATCGCGTGAGGGGTCACGTAACTGCGATGGCGTGGAACGATTTCCCTGATAAGACCAAGATCTTGAGTGTTTCGTTGATGCCTTCGCCAGGAGCGCGCAACCGATTCGTCTCGTACACAATCCTCTTGAAGGTAGGGCAACGGATTCGAATCAATTGAGCGTCGCGAGAGTTCGCGTTGGTGGAATTTGCCTATGACTACGTGGTGGAAGTTCCGGGAGCCGCGCTGCCAGGCGGCATTACTGTCACGAGGAAGGTCAATGCTGACGGCGTTCCTGACCCGCTCATCTACGAAGCGAGTGACAACGCAGGTGGCTAATGGACGGTAGGTTGCTGCTTGTGCGAGACGGGCCGCGATGCGCTTTTCATGAGGAAGCGCGGCGCCGCCCGAGCGATGAGGCTTAGGCCGGCCAGTAGCAGCCGTCGCTGAGTAAGATCAAAATTGCCGGAAAGTAGACTGAATTTACCCTCGTACACTGCTCGGGTATCCAATCGATATGGTCGCTTTTGACAGCTCAAAGGGATGTATTACTTGGAGACTGGCCATCGTATTTGCCTTGGTCGCTGGCGGTGATGTTGCGCGCCGCCCGAGAGGCGCCTGATGTCCTTTGCCAAGGGAATCTTCATCAGTTACCGCCGTGTCGACAGCCAGCTTGTTGTAGGCAGGTTGTCCGACGCCCTTAAGCGTGCGCTTGGCGACACCGCCGTCTTCCGAGACATCTACGACATTGCTCCGGGGACGAATTTCGTCGAGGAACTCGACGCAAGGCTTGCCGACTGTGGTGTTCTGCTGGCGGTCATAGGGCCGGAATGGGTTAATCAGCTGAAGATGCGTAGCGAGCGCACTGACTCGATCGATTACGTGTTGCGAGAGATTGAGCGGGCGTTTGCCCGGCCGATTGACATCATTCCCGTGCTTGTTATGGCTGCTAGTCTTCCCGAGGAGAAGGATCTGCCCGCATCGTTGCAGCCGCTCGCACGCCTTCAGGCTCACCAGCTGGACGACCGGTCATGGCGCCACGACATGCAGGACCTGCTGACGTTGCTCGAGAAACGCACAGGCCAAGTGGCTGCAGATCCGTTTAAGCGATATTTAGGGCTTTGGCTGGGCTTGCGACAACTTGGCGCTAATCTGGTGTCGCGGCGCACGGCTGCAGTTTCAGCGGCTATTGCCGTTGTCGTCGCTGTAGGGATAGGCGTCCATCTGAGCCGCGAAAATGGTGCCGGAGAGCACGCCGACATTGCGTTCCTGATGCGGCCCCACAGCCTCAACTCTGATGCGCTGGATGAGGTTCAGGTATTCAAGGACCTGCGTGGTGTGCTCAAGCTGGCGCTGCCCGAGTCACGCGTTGAAGTTGCCCCGCCGGCCAGCGTCAATGCGGAAGAGCTCGACCGGTATCGCCAAGAGGAGAAGATCGCACTGCTTGAATACAAGGGCAAACACGGGTACCCGCGTACCTTCATACATACTCGCTACAGCGTCGACCAAGCCACTGGAATCCGGCGAGTCTTGGTAACGCCTTATCTGCGGCCTACCGGTCGTGGCGAGGGCACGTGGAAGCCGGTCGAGGGCTGGCCTCTACGTGCCTACGACGGACAAGCGTCGCGGCGGGTGGCGATAAAGGTCGGGTTTGAACTGATCGAGTTCCTTGTCGCAAAGGGTGTCCTGCACTTGCAGGCCGAAGAGATCCGCATCGCTCGCGCAACGTTGCTGGACGACTTCCGGGGGATGCTGTTAACGACCGCGCCTTCGTGCGACGCGGAGCGCGCTCTATTGGAAGTGCTCGGTGGAACGACCAGCACCGACGCAAATGCCGCGGACGCCGATAAGACCCGCAAATTGCTGAACACCGAATGCCCAAGAGACAAGGCAACCCCAGACCTATCGATCAAGACCGCGGCCACGCTGTATGGCCGGGCGCTGGGGCAGTGACACGACGTGCGCATGCCTCCTGAACGTTGGCTACTCGGCCTCGCCGCCTCTATCGTTTTGGCGTTGGTCGCAGCCTCCTGTCTGCGACTACAAGCGATCCCGGAACCCCTGCGTTATGTGCCAACAGGGAGCGAGGCTTATATCGTAAGCGGCCGGCTGGATGAATTATGGCGGGCGGCAGAGCCGCACCTGACCCCCTACTTTGAAGTGCCAGCTGATGATATGCCTGCCGACGATTCGAATAGCGACGGAGGCCAACTAGCTCAAAGTGCACGCGCGCTTAAGAGCGATCTTGAAAAAAAAGGGATCCTCCTTAGCAAGGCTGAGCACTTGGCTGGCGTCGGGGTGGATGCCGGGCGACCCGCTGCTGCTGCGTGGGTGCGCTCGGAATTTGGCAAGCATTGGCTCGTGGTCCTGCCACTCTTCGACGGCGCCCGCCTGACCTCTTCGCTCGAGCGGTTCCTGGGGGAGACTTCAATAGAGGTCTTATTCGCGGAGCGCACCGTGCGTCGCATCGCCCAGACCTGGGTGGCGTTTACGGACGACGGGTGGGCGGTTCTGTCGAACGACGAGAACCTGGTGTGGCGCTCGGTCTTGGGCGGCGAGTATCGACTCGACGACTGGCGAAGCAACGATCGGATCGTCCAGGCCTTTGCCGCGCCGCTTCCACCCACCGCGGGCCCGCCGCTGGCGACGCTGCACGGAAAGGTGCGCACGCCTGTGAGCGACGTGCACTTCGCGGCGGCAATCGACAACGTGACGTTCGCCTTCAATGGTCGAACCTTGCTGCCGCGCGCTCGTTCGCAGTTCCTGACCGACCTGCTGCGTGCGGAGGCCGAGGGGTCGCCGGACGGAACGTTGGCGCGTTCTGACCTGGCCTTGAGCGTGGCCAGCGTGGCGCTTCCCCGGCTGTTGCGCACTCTGTTAACGCTGTTAGAAAGTACCAGCACTGCTCCTTTCGGCGGGCCGTTTGCGCCGGTGCTCCAGGAACTCCAACGCGGTGAGGGCGTGCGTCGCGTTTCCATCGCCGTGAGTGACACGCGGCAGCGCGTTCCCGGCGTAATGCTGGGGGTGCAAATCTCCGCCCGTGACGCCGATGCATTCATCTTGCGCCTACAGAGTTCTTTGCGTGCCACCCGCGACAACCAGATTCTGCGCAGCGTAGCTTCGAACCATCGCCAGCAACAGGCGGGCGAGGCGACGCCCGACATCGCGGCACTGCTGCAATCCGGCGAGATCGAGCTCGAACGCGAAGCATTGTGGCTTCGATATCGGTGGAAGGGCGATACGGTAGTTGCCAATCCGCCTTTCGCGGCGCAGGATTTTTCGGGAGACACTTACGCGCGCACGACGGCCGACGGTCTCGCGCTGCGCTATCTGATGCCGCCCTTCACAGCCAATGACCTCAAGCACCGCTTCGCTGCGGAACGCGAAGAACTGCAAGTTGAGGATCTCTTGGCCGACCGGTATCGACTGTGCAGTGCCTACTACGAAGAGACGCTCTGGATCGGCAACGACGCGCCAATGCTGATCGACTGGATAACGCGAGTGTCCAAGGAGCCGCCGTCGAGCACCTATACCGAAGTCACGAGCTTCACTCCCGGCGTCGTTCGGGCGAAGGCGCTCGCCCTGGCGCAGCCGGCACGCCTGCTCGAGGCGGCGCAACTCTACCCGGATAACGACGTCAACCAGCTGGCACGCCAAGACTTCTCGGACCTGAGCCCCTATGGCGCTGTCCTCATCGGCATGGAGGCCGCTGCCAACGAGCAGGAGTTGAATGTCTGGGCTACTTTCCGGCGCCGCTAATCCTCCGCTCGTTATCCTGGAACGGGCAACGAAGCGATACGGCCGGCGCACCGTGCTGCATTTGGAGCACTTGGAGCTCCATCGTGGGCAGGCCTTGTTAATCGTTGGCGCAAACGGCAGCGGTAAGTCGACATTGCTGCGCGTTTTGGCCGGCATCAGCACCGTGAGTAGTGGTCATGTAGAGCACACCCCGGGCTTCAATGCTCTGGATATCGCATATGTGCCACAAGTGGGCGGTCTGCAACCGAACCTGAGCCTGGCTGAGGGCCTGCACCAGGCAGTATGCCTGCGTGGACGACGCGAGCCGGATCGACTGCATGAGCGCTGGTACATCGACGGGCTCGGCCTAAACAGTCACATGAAGGTCCGTTTTCGTGACCTATCCGGCGGATTTCAGCGCCTCGCGGCTGTAGCCTGCGCACTAGCAACCGAGCCCGGCGCACTATTCCTCGACGAGCCCTTCAGCGGACTTGACGAACGCCATGCGCGCAGTCTCGCGGAGGGCCTTGCGGCAGCGATGAGCCAACTCGATCTGCTGGTGCTAACAGGCCATGCCGCCCGTGATTTTCCGGCGGTCGGACGCGTCCTAGAACTGACTGCCGGAGAGATAACTTGAGAATGCTCTGGCGTCTCCTGCGGCGCGACTGGGCGGAGCTTGCAGGCAGTGCTCCACTTCTGATCTTGATACTGGCGGTTCCGATGTTGCTGCTGCTTTTAATCGGGCAGCTCAATGTTCGCTCGCCGCTCACCCGACTGGCCATAGTTACCGAAGCGAGTCCGGCGGAGGAAGCGGAACAGGCGCGGGAGGGGCTGCGGGAGAAGCTGCGCGAGATCAGCAGCATCGAGTGGGTAGAGTGGACAACCGGCTCTGAGGACGCGAGCCCTTTTCGCGGATACGTCGACGCTGGGGACATCCCTGCTCGCGCTGTCCGCGAACGCATCGACATTGTGATCATCCACGCGAACAATGAGTGGCGTGCCTACAGCGCAGTCACGCGAGTCGCCCGTGTCGGACCGGCGCAGGAGGTGGCAGGCTTGCTAGCAGTCGCATTACAACGGGAGAAGCAGGCCGAGCGCCAACTCAAGGAGTTGGACAAACTGGTTGAACGGCTAAATGCCTTAACAGTAGAACTCGGGGCACTCAAGAAACTCAGCGCGAAACTTAGTGCTACTCAGAATGCCAAAGCGCTAGAGGCGCTCGCTCAACACTCAGGTGCACGTGAGCCCCAGAACGCGCAAGTCGAATTGGTCACCTCGCTGCGCGACTTGGTCAGCGCAGCGGCTCGCGTAGAGATTCCAACGACCGCTTATGAAACTGCCCGCGAGTTGCAGGAGCACACACGACGTATGGCGGCGCTGCCAACTTCGCTCGAAGGCGCTTGGCTGACGTCGCAGCTGGAGCGCCTTTGGGCACCGGGGTCGGCCGAGGACCATACGCTGGTGCCGAGTTACATCGGACTCATTGTCGTCTTCGTGCCCTTCGTACTTGCCTCCTCTGCACTGGTGCGTGAACGCGAGGCCAGCACCCTGCAAGGCTTACTCGTTGCCGTGAGGAGACGCTGGCCGCTTCTGATCGCCGGCAAACTGCTGCTGCCGGTCCTGGCCGGGCTATTGGTGTTGAGCTCATTGCTGGTGGTTGCGAGCCTAGTCTTTGGATTTGGCATCAAGCCCGGCCTTGTCAGGTTGTTGCTGGTGCAGTCCTTGGCTGCAACGGTGTCGGCATTGTTTGGCATGGTGGTGAGCGCGCTGATAGAGTCGGCGCAAGAGGCGTATGCCGCTTGCGCCGCATATCTGGTGGCGCTGATCCTATTGACGGGCATGATCCATCCGCTTGAGCAGTCCGCGCCGGCCGTGGTGGCCATTGCACATGCGTTTCCCTTAACTTTGAGTTCTCCCACGCTGGAATCTTGGATGACAGCGGGGGTGGCAGCAGAGGTACCGTGGCAGACCTGGATCGCGCTTGGAGCGCAAGGAGTCGCGGCACTGCTGTTCTGTGCCGCCGCTGTGGGGCGCCTCAAGGCCAAACTGTGAGACGGGTGAGTACCCGCTGGCGATACGTAGTCGCGTTTCTGCTCGGCGTGACTTTGCCGTGGTTCGGGGACGGTCTGGTGACCGCTCTGACGTCGTGGCGGTCGGAGTTGCCGCTCTCGCCCTACCTCACTGCTTGGACAGTGCTAATCCTCGGTACTGCAGTTGCATTGGTCGCCGTGGCCCCGGACCGCGCAGTCACTCTGGCGATTGCCGCGGGCGCTGGCGGTCTTTCGGCGATCGGCCTAGTGATCATCCTGTACCGCCTGGACCGCGGATGGCTGCTCGCGGCGTGGCCGTCCGCATTGGCTATCGGCGTGGGATTGCCGCTCGTTACGATGGCGCTTTCGCGCGTCTGGCGCCGGACCGACTAGCGAAGGCCAAGAGTTGCTTGTCAGTGGCAAGATTGGAGGCGCCCGGGGCGAAAGTCACATGTTTCCCGTAGGGCTGACTGATGTTGGCGATCCCGCTCTCCTTGCGCAGGACAAGGCGATTCGTGTTCATGCGCTTTATGAGGCAGGCTGGCCAGGCGTCAAGGGCCGATCCCAGATATGCCGTTCGACCGACGACACATTAAGGGCGCGGCCTGGCTTCAACGTTAATCGGCTGCTTCAGGAAGGCTTCGCAAGTCCGCTATCTGGATTGCGCGACATCCACGAACGAGGCGCGCTGGGCCCGCCTCTCGAGAGATCTGACGCGGCCACAACCTGCCGGTCGCGACGTGCACCAAACTCGCTTCAGACCGGACATTGGAGCGCTCGGCACCGCAGCCTCGAACAGCCATTAGCCGAATTCAGGTGGGGTTTCCACTGCAGGCAGGGGGGATGTCCTTCTGAGGCGAATCTCTGGCTCGCGGGTGAAGTTACGTACTTAGCCGCTAGCTCGAGGGTGAGTCCGAACGTGAAACCGGTTTCGTCTCGCGTCGCCGTTGGTGCCGAGAACAGCGCTGTCTCTGTAGCCCGAGGACGCCGAAATCGGATCAGGTGTGATCCCGGTAGAACTCGAGAGCACCCGGGTGCAACGGCACGCGCAGCGCCTGCGGCGGCTTGGGACCACTTGCCTGTCGGACCAGCGCCGCGTCGAGGTCGCGCCAACGTTCGGCCAGCGCTTCGACCAGCATGTAGGCGGCGGCCTTCGGCACCTCCTCAAGACAAACGAACAGGTGTTCCCCGAGCGCTCCGAGCGTTCGCAGCGCGACGCGGCCGTTGTCGGCGAAGGGCTCGGCGCCCGTGAAGACCGCATGGGCATCGCCCTCGCGCAGCAGCGCGACTTCGAGTTGCTTGCTCGCGATGAGGCGCACCAGGTCGTTGGTGTCGCGGGCCCGGGCGTAGGTTGCACCGAGCCCTTCCGATACATCATGGTGGGCGAGCGTATTGAAGGCGATGAAGTGATTTACCCACCGGAAGCTGTATAGGGCACGGCCTCGGCCAGGACCGGACATGGCTGACCGTCCCTCAGGTTTCACGAGAGCGGCCATTTGTCAGTGCTCCGACGAGCTGCCGCAAACGATTGCCCAATCTGGTGGAGCTGCACGCTGCGACCAGGTCAGATCCGGACCTGAGGCTCTTCAACAGCCTCGGGATGAACATCGGTAGTGCCTTCAATC
>CAVQID010000043.1:0-232223 GCA_963712485.1 uncultured beta proteobacterium | reverse complement strand
TGATCATCGGTCCGAGAATTCCGAGATAGCGTTCATCCTGCACGCCGCTGGTGATGTACTGCCAACGGTAGGCGGCGAGCGTGGTGCGGTGGGTCGCTTCGACTTCGGCATCGCTCAGTTGGCGGCCGACGGACCGTGCGAAGTAGGCGGCGTCAGCTTTGGCCTGCATCTGCACGATGCCGTCGACGGCGCCGACGAGTCCGATCAGATCATCAACCGCCCGGTCGCGCTGCTGCTCGTCGATGCGCGCATCCTCCCTTTGCCACTCGAGTTCGTCCAGGATCGCGTGCTGCGACTCCTCGCGCCAGTGGAAAAGGAAGACGTCCTTCCACAGCGGGTCGAGGTCCCCGTCGGGCTCGATGCTGCTGCGATAGTGGGCCTGCGAGAACAGCTCGATGTCGCAGGTCAGCGCAAGTACCGCCCAGGTCGATGCCGAGAGCACTGCCGTCGCCACGTGATTCGGCTCCGGCATGAACGTGTAGCCGGCGGGCATGTGGGTGCCGATCATCCCTTCGAGCCGACGGAACAGTTCCTGGTGCTTCAGCTCCTCGTCGGTCAGCCGCACCATCGCTTCGAAGGCCACCTGATCGCCCAGCGCATGGTCGCGGCCGAGTTCGAGCACCTTGGCGCCGATGAAGCGTTCGACCAGCGCAAACATGTTGGCGTAGGTCCGCCCCTGCACCTGCGAGTAGAGACGCTTCTCGTCCGCGCTGAGGAACGGCAGTTGTTCCACCTTCGACAGTCCGTCGGGCAGGAACTTCTTGCTGAAGTCGAACGCTCGCCCGCGGATCAGATCCCGGTCAGTATCCCAGCGGACGCGCTTGGAGACCTCGATGCACTTGGCATAGCGGCGCGTATCGGTCACGAATTCTGCAACGTTGGACATGGCGGTCCTCCTTCAGGGGATTTGCCGCGCGCTCGAAGCCGGTTGGCATGAGCCGAGGCGGTACCGCCAGTGTGTCGAAGGCGCCTGCATCGAGCATGAGGCGCTTGTCCCAGCTGAACAGTCGAACATCGATCTGAACAGCCGGTCCGTAGGACATCTGTCCCACTGCGTCAGTTCTCGTCGCGCTGCCGGCCGCTCATCACGATCGCTTCAGCGCGCGTACGCACTCCGAGCTTGCTGAAGATGGTCGTGACCTGGTTGCGCACGGTCTTTTCGCTCTTTGCGAGCCGATCAGCGATCGCGCGGTTGTCCAAACCTTGCGTCAAGAGAACAAGCACCTCGCGCTCTGCCGGCGTCAGTGCGACCTTCTCGGAAACGTCGTCGACGTGCTGTTCGGCCGACGGCCGCAGGAACGCCCGCACTTCGGACAGAAACACGGGCCAGGCCGGTTCCGACTCGAGCAGCACATGATTGTCGCTCTCGAGCGGTACGAAGCGGGCATTCGGAATCAGCGCGGCGAGGTGACGCCCTTCATCGAACGGCACGGCGACATCACCACGAGCGTGAAGAATGAGGGTCGGGACCGACAGGCTGCCAGCCAGGTCGGACACGTCCACGCGTTGAAACGCCTGCAATGTTCGCGCCGCAACCTCCGCGCTCGCCGACACCTGCTCGAGGTCACCCCACCATCGCAACTGCTCCGGCGTGCCGCGCGGAATGAACCGGTACGGAAACACCTGGCGGAACGCGGGATGGCTCCGCCCCCAGCCGACGCGGATGAGATTGACCAGGGTGTCTGCTTCAAGATGGTCGACTTCGGTCCCGCCGCGACGAAGGGAGCCGCGGGCATACGCCCCGGCAAAGATCAGATGCGTGACCCGCTCCGGGTGGCGCGCCGCGTAGGTGATGGCCACGGCTCCACCTTGCGACATGCCGAATAGGGGAAAGCGCTTCAGCCCGAGCGAGTCGACCACTGCTTCGAGATCACTGACCCACGCATCGAGCGAAAGATCTGCCACCTGGCGGTCGGACAAGCCGCACCCTCGTTGGTCATAGCGGATGTAGCAGTGATCGCGCGACATCTGCGTCAGCCAGGGCCGCCACACGGGACTTTCCAGGTCGAATTCGACGTGACTGAGCCAGTGGGCCGCGCGCACCAATGGCGGACCGGCGCCAATCGACGCGATCGCGATGCGCGTGCCGTCACGTGATGTGCAAAACCGGATGCTCTGACGCGCCACCATCATCACGCGATTCTGCTTCTGGCGGGCCGTCCTGTCGATGGCCGCTACGCGCTGCGTGCCTGTCGCACCGATGATGGCGCGCAATCTGCGCGACGACAGCAAAGGAGAACGTCTCATAACGAAGCGAATTGCCCGGCGTTCGCGCCGGTACCCGAGCGTTCTTACCTTGCGCTAGGCTTGGTCCATCGAGACGACAATGTTCAAGAAGTACTCGCGGCCTTCGCGCCGAGTTGGTTGCGTTTTCGCTCACAACGTTGGATAGTTGCTGGTCGATTTTGAACACTTGAGGAGCATCAAATGGCTAAAGGCCAACTTCGAAGCAACAAGGAAAAGAAGAAACCGAAACAATCGAAGAAGCCGGTGGGTCCGGCGGTGCCGTTCGGCTCGGCGAAGACCAAGTCCGGGCCTCCCGCCAAATAGACGTCTCGCGGCCGGGTAACGCGAAGAAAGCGTGAAGTCCGGACCGGTGCGCTAGGCGTTGGGATTGAACGGCTTGCCGAGCGATGCCGGCATGTTGAGGCGGATCCAGCGCGGATTGCGCGAGATCAGCGCGAGAACGACGATCGTCGCGAGATACGGGGTCATCGCGAGCAGTTGCGACGGGATTTCGACGCCTTTGCCCTGCATGAAGAACTGCAGCATCGTGACACCGCCGAAAAGATAGGCGCCCAACAGCACCCGGCCCGGCCGCCACGTCGCGAAGGTCACCAGGGCCAGTGCAATCCAGCCGCGTCCGGCCACCATCCCTTCGGACCACAGCGGCGTGTAGATGATCGACAGGAATGCGCCGGCGAGTCCGGCGCAGACGCCGCCGAATACCAGCGCCGCAACGCGGATGCGGCGCACCGGCACGCCCAGCGCGTGGGCGGCTTCCGGCGATTCACCGACGGCGCGCAGGACCAGGCCGGCGCGCGTGCGACGAAGGAACCATGCGACGGCCACCACCATGCCAAGCGCCAGATAAACCAGCCAGTGCTGGTTGAAAAGCGCCGGCCCGATCAGTGCGATATCGCGCAATCCGGGAATGCCATCCGCGGCGCGCGCAGCCAGGCTCTCCCCCTGCAGCGCCTGGCCGAGAAACGCCGACAGGCCCGCTCCGAACAGCGCGAGCGCGAGGCCGGTCGCGTACTGGTTGGTCAGCAAGCCGAGTGTCAGCGCTGCGAACAGCAGCGCCAGCGCCGCTCCGGCGATCGCGCCGGCGACGAAGCCCACCTCCGCCACACCGGTGGCGTGGGCCGCTCCGAACCCTGCAACGGCGGCCACCAGCATGATGCCCTCGATCCCCAGGTTGACCACGCCGCTCTTCTCGCTGATGACGATGCCGATCGCCGCCAGCAGCAGCGGCGTTCCTGCGCTCAGCGTGGCGGCGATCAGTGCCGCGAGCTCGTTCATGAGGCCGCGAGCACCGGTGCACGCCGCACCACCCGATTCATGATCAGGGTGTCGCATGCGAGCAGGAAGAAAAGCAACAGTCCCTGGTACACGCCAGTCAGCGCCGACGGCAGACCGAGCCGTGACTGCGCCAGCTCGCCGCCGATGTAGAACAGCGCCATCACGACCGATGCGAAGAGGATTCCAATCGGATGCAATCGCCCCACGAACGCGACGATGATGGCGGCGAAGCCATATCCGGGGGAAATCGTCGGCGTGAGTTGCCCGACCGGTCCCGTGGCCTCGATGCCGCCCGCCACACCCGCGAGCGCTCCGCTCAGCAGCAATGCGAACCAGAGCAGCCGGCGCTCCGAGAAGCCGGCATAGCGCGCGGCGAGCGGCGCGAGGCCGGCCACCTTCAGCTGAAAGCCGATCACCATGCGCGACAACATCAGCCAGAGCGCGCCGACCGCGGCAAGCGCCAGCAAGATGCCGACATTGAGGCGTGTGCCGGGCAGCACAATCGGCATGCGCGCCGCGGCCTCGAAGAGCTTCGACTGCGGGAAGCCGAAACCCTCGGGGTCCTTCCAGACTCCATGCACCAGCCACCCGAGCAGCAGCTGCGCTACATAGACCAGCATCAGGCTTACCAGGATCTCGTTCGCATTGAAGCGATCTCGCAGCCAGGCGGTGATCCCTGCCCACGCGGCGCCGCCGAGGGCCGACGCGGCGATGATCGCCGGCACCATCAGGCGCGTGCTGTCGCGCGTAGCGAGCAACGCGATCCCTCCGCCCGCGATCGCACCGGCAATCAGCTGTCCTTCCGCACCAATGTTCCAGACGTTGGCGCGAAAGCAGACGGCCAGTCCGACGGCGCAGAGAATCAGTGGCGTCGCCTTGAGTCCCAGTTCCGACCACCCGCGGCGCGTCGCCAGCGGGTCCCACAGGAAAACCTTCAGGCCCTGCACCGGGTCCTGGCCCATCAGCGCGAACAGCATCGCACCGGCCAGCACCGTCAGCGCGATCGCGAGCAACGGCGAGGCCCAAAGCCACCGGCCCGAGCGTTGAGCGCGCGGCACGAGCGCAAAGGGCAGCGTCACGTCGTTGCCTCGGTGGCGCGCGGCCACAGGCCGGACATCCATCGACCGATGTCCTGAACGCTGATCTCGCCCGGTCGCACGCTCGGTGAAAGGCGTCCCTTGGACATCACGAACAGCCGATCACTGAGTTCGAACAGCTCATCGAGATCCTCCGACACGACGAAAATCGCGCAACCTGCTTTGCGCAAGGCGATCAGTTCGTTGCGTATCGCCGCCGCTGCGCCCACGTCGACGCCCCAGGTCGGCTGGTTCACGAGCAGCACGCGCGGCTGCGCTTCGATTTCGCGGCCGACGATGAACTTCTGCAGATTGCCTCCCGACAGGCTTCCTGCGGCGGCACCAGGCCCGGTCGTCTTTACCGCGAAGCGCGCGATCAGAGATTGGGCGAGCCGGCGCGCTTCGCCAGTGTGAACAAAGCCGCCTGCCCGCAATGTGTCGCGCGTGAGCACGACGTTGTCCTGCAGCGACAACGCGGTCACTGCGCCGTGGCCGAGGCGTTCTTCCGGGATGTAGCGCAGCTCCAGCGCACGTCGCCGGATCGTCGGCAGATGAGTGACATCGGTGCCGAACAGACGGACCGAGCCTTTCGCATCCAGCCATTCGCCCGCAAGCACCGCCATCAGCGCGGCCTGGCCATTGCCGGATACGCCCGCCACACCGAGAATCTCGCCACAATGCAGGTCGAATTCGAGGCCGTGCAGCCAGTGCTGCCGTTCGGCCAAATGCGTCGTGTCGAGACCGGTCACCGATAACGCGACCGCGCCGGGCGGCGAGTCATGCGCCGCGATCGCCGGGGGCTCGGCGCCAATCATCAGTCGCGCCAGACTGGCCTCGCTCTCGCGGCGCGGATCGACGGTCGCGACCAACCTGCCACTGCGAAGTACTGCGCAGCGCTGTGTGAGGCGTCGGATTTCGTCCAGCTTGTGACTGATGAAGAGAATACTGACGCCGTCGGAGGCGAGCTGCTCGAGTGTGCCGAACAGCCGATCGATCGCCTGGGGCTTCAGCACCGACGTCGGTTCATCGAGGATCAGGATGCGCGGCGTGGTCATCAGCGCGCGCAGGATCTCAACGCGCTGTCGTTCGCCGACGGAGAGGTCATGCACGCGCTTCGCGGGATCGACGTCGAGGTCGTAACGCTTCGCCAGCTCGAGCATCCGCGCCGAAAGCACGGCGAGCGATTCGGGTGGCAGGCCGAGTGCAACGTTCTCGGCGATGGTCAGCGAATCGAACAGCACGAAGTGCTGGAACACCATCGAGATGCCCAGCGCCCGGGCCCGCGCCGGGCTGTCGATGACAACGTCGTGGCCGTCGATAGCGATGCGGCCCTCATCGGGCCGCACGACGCCGTAGACCACCTTCATCAGCGTGCTCTTGCCCGCGCCGTTCTCGCCAAGGATCGCGACGATCTCGCCGGGCATCACTTCGAGAGAGATCGCCTCATTGGCGATCGTGTCGCCAAAGCGCTTGGTGATGTGCTCCAGGCTAAGGCGTGGAGTCATCGACGGCGATCGGTGAGAAAAGCGTCGAGCGAAGCGAGCTGGGCACGCGCGGAGTTGGCGGACGTGATGGAGGCGATGACTGTCAGGTCCTGCGTGATTCTGATCCCGGTCATTGCTGCGCGAACATCCAGCTTGTGCCCATTCGTGCAGTTCCGCGGCCGCAACTACGTGCGGATCTGGCCGGCGGCAGGATTCTACGTCGGAGCGAAGTCACGACTCGAGCTGCAAGTAGATTGTTCCGCTCGCGGAGGGCACGGGATGGTCGTCGGATTCGGTCGCCTGTGATCTTGCAGACCACACACGGGCGAGCACGCTCACGCGCAACGGCAGCAAACCGCGACACCAAGGGCGAGAGCATGAATATGCGGTAGCCGCTGGCATGGGTTCGGACATAGACTTGCCGAGCCGCTGAAGGAGCCCGTCAACCTAGGTAACTTCGGAGCGGCAAGCTTTCGGAGGTGGCGTTGGCCGACATCTTTGTTAGCTACTCTCGCCAAGACAAGGAGCGTGCGGCTCAGTTTGTCCACCTACTTGAGGATTGCGGCTGGGATGTCTTCTGGGACCAGGAGACGCGCGCCGGGACACTCTGGCCCAAGGTCCTTGAAGACGAACTCGGCCTCGCCCGCTGCCTGCTGGTGCTGTGGACCGCCAATTCGGTGCTGAGTCGCTGGGTTCGCATCGAGGCCTACGAGGCGCTGCAGGGAGACAAGCTGTCGCCGGTGCGGCTCGAGAACGTCAAGCCGCCGATGGAGTTCAGACAGACACAGACGTTCGATCTCTTGGGCTGGACCGGTGAGCGCGACGATCCACGACTGGATCACCTGATTGCCGACCTGTGCATCCTCGGAAACTCACGCCGAGGAAAGGAAAGGCCGGACCGGCCACCTTGAATGCCGTGCGGACGCTGGCGCCCACGACTTTGGGGGCAACTAGCTGGCAGGTCCCGATTACGCTGACCGGCGCACCCGACCTCAGCGGACGTCATGCTGCGCCCTATAGCGCGGTCGAACTCGCGGCATCCACCCTTGCCTCGCACGAACAAGAGCCGCTGCACCGGGCCGCAATGTCGCTCCCACCGGGGACGTTGCCCCTCGCCCAGACGCCGAGCCCGACGAGCCCGGCGATGCAATCCAGCACAACAGCTTCCGACGCGCAGCAGGGGACTGACGGAGCATCGCAATCCGCCAGCGTCGATAACCTGTCGCATGCGACCACGAAAGGTCCACTTCTTAGGCGCATGTCGTGGGGGCTAGCCGTTGCAGTCGTGGCGATTGCCGGCGTCTGGATCGCCAGCGACGGCGTCGGACCCGATGAGGCGACCCTCAAGGATGTATCAAACCAAACGTCGTCACCGAGCTTCCAGCGCCGAATCCACCGGCGGCTCCGGCTGCCGCACCAGTAACGACAACGGCTCCTGCGGGCCCGCCCGCGCCTACAGTGAAGACGACCACTGCCAAAACCCGGCCGTACGCGTCTTCCACCCGCTGCATCGAGATCACGGAGCGATTTCAACAGACCGGCCGGATAACCGCAGAAGAGAGGCAGTTCCTCAGCAGCAAGGAGTGCGCACGATGACCGAATGCTCGACACCCTTCCGATATCCTGCCTGCCTCGCTGCGCCGGCCCTGACGCTCGAAGCCTGCTGAGCTGATCTCGTCTCTCAATTGCTCTGGCTTGTGGAAGTACGCCGTCGTGAAGAGCGCCAGTCGGTCGCTCGGATTGCGGTGCTGGCCTTCCCCGCACGTCGCGTTCGACAATCGCAGCAAAGACCGGGTGACCAAACAGATTCAGCGACATAGCCGCCATTAACGATGCCCAGCGGGAAATCGCTGATGCGAAAAGCCATCCGCCAGGCCGCAGTACTCGCAGTGCCTCGCGCAGCGCCCTCAGCCGCTCTGGAGCCTCAGTGAGATGGTAGAGCGGCCCGAGGAGCAATACGGCGTCGACTGAGTTGTCGCTAAAGGGCAGGAACCCAGCATCGCCCACCGCGCAGGAGGAAAGCGCCGGTACTCTGCCATCGTTCAGTTGTTTTGTTGGCCTACTAAACAAGGTGTCAGATCGACGAGATGAACGGTGTAGCCGAGGTCGGCGAGCCAGAATGCATACGCGCCAGCAGCTCCGCCGATGTCGAGAACGGTCGCCGGAGGCGTCGGGATATGTCGCTGGATCAGTTCCCGGGTACGAAGCCGATCTCGACCAACTCCGAGCTTGGCAGTGTCGGTGCCCCTTACACAGATCGAAAGCCGGTTCCTCCACATCTCATCAATTCAAAGTATTGCCTCGCTGGTACGTCTTATGCATTGATGGTCGATGGAGCAACGTTGCGGAGTTCCGCGGTCACCGCGGGTACCCCCTCGGGAGAGCTTATGACGCGCTTCCTAACGATCGCCCTTGCTGTTGCGCTGATCGCATCGCCGGCTGCGGCCGGTATGGTGTTCAACTACGAGCAATTCGGTTCGACCATCCCGAGTGATTGCCCGCCGCAATTCCCGGCGCCGCCCTTGTGCAACATCATCGACGCTACCGGAATTGCGAATGACGTCCCCGATGTCATTCCGGGTGTGTGGTCGGTAACGCTTCATGGCCAGGTATTGTTCTTCGAAGGAAGCGGAACCTTCTTGTTCGACGACGTATCGCCCAGTGACAACGACTTCTTTGGCACTTGGACCAATGTGCTCTTCCCACCCGATCCTTCTGGGCTCGCCCACTCGATATTTCAGTGGATCGTGACCGGTGGAACTGGCATTTTCGCCGGTCTGTCCGGCTTCGGCACATCAATGGGAGATGTCGTGATTGCGCCGGCAGGGTTTGATTCGCAAGGTATGCCCATCTTCGTCGCCGCGTGTCCCGACGCGCAGGCCGGTCTTGGCTCCTACTGCGATCGTGGCCTCTTTGTCATTCCCGAGCCGGGGACGCTGGTGCTACTGCTCGCGGCCCTTGCCGGCGTGTCATGGCGCCGCGGCGGAGCGCGCAGCGGTTGACGTTCACAAGTGCGTCGCACTGCACCGGAGCAAATACTTCACGCTTGGCTCTTGTCCGCTTCCAGGCGCTTCTCGGCTAAGCGCGGGCGTCTGCAACTGGCCGAGTTGAGTCCATTGGGCGGCGCGCCCAATGCGAGCCATTGCCGCTGCGAGCGTTCGCCGAGAGAAGTCACCAGATGAATCGCCACAGCGCCCACTTCGCCACTTACGGGATTCGCGCGAGCCCCTGCTTGGCCAGCCAGGCGCCGAGCAGTCCAAAATACGCTGCGGACTGCGGCGCTTCTCTCGCTGAAAGCACGGGATCAATCTGGTCGGCAGCGGAGACGGAAGTCGCCATTGCATGATCGGCGCCGGCAATCTCGACGACTTCGACATTGGGATGCCGTGCCGAACTCGCGCGCAAGCGTTCGATGGAAGTCTGCACAGGCACCCACGGGTCCGCTGATCCATAGATCACCAACGCCGGCTGCTTGACGGCGTCCAACGTCGCCATCGGGTCGTGGCGCATCTCCTTCGCCCAACCTGACTGATCCGGATCCTTGAAGGTCTTTTCCAGGTAGGTATGCACGAACCACGGCTTCGTCGTGGCCGCATCAAGAAGGCTCTGCGCACTTGTGCGGTCGCGTTTGCCACGCTGGAAGTCATCGACTGCGGTCCGCGTCGCAATTGCCTGGTCGATGTCGGACTGAGAAAACCCCTTGATTCGCAGAATGTTGGCGACGGCAAAGTTCATCTGCACATCGGGCGTCGTCATGGGTGCGGAAATCGAGATCGCAAATGCGGCCTGTGGACTTCGCGAAGCCGCCAGAAGTGAGAGCCAACCTCCTTGACTGAGGCCCCAGAAGCCGATCCGTCGCGGATCGATCCTGCGGTCCTGCGCGAGCATGCGCTGGGCGCTAATTCCGTCATCGGCCAGCAACGTGTAGTCACTGTTCTCGATCGTCCCTCCGGACTTGCCACTGCCGCGCCGATCGAAAACGAAGACTGCGATTCCAAGCGCTGGCAGCATCTCGGCCAGGTGCGCATACAGCGGGTTATCGCGCGTCGGTGACGATGCGGCGTGGAACACGATCACTGCTGGAATGTGACCTCCAGCCTTCGGCACATAGAGAGTCCCGCTGAGTGTCACCGCGGCATTCTGAAACGTCCGCTCCTGGACATCGACCATCGTGCTCGATTGCGCACTCCACAGCGGTGAGGTGGTCGTCAGGCCGGCTTCATGGGCTCGGGCCTCGCTCTGTGCACATATCGCGAGTGCTGCCAACAGCGCAACGGCGGCCTTCTTCCGAAAGCAAGAAGTGAGACTCATCGTTGGGCTCTCAATCGGCTGGCCGGCGAAGTCCGAACGCGCCGCGCACTATCTCGGCCGCATTTTGCCGCTGCCCGAGGTCCGCTTCTAGTGAGATTGGGGGCACAGCGGAGACGGCCTCTCGTGGCCGAGAGCTTTGCATCGCACATGCCGGTCGGTCAAAAGCTACTGGTTGCCCGACGCAGGAGGAAAGCGAAAGCGTGCCAGAGTGCGGCCAGCGGCATAGCAAGAAGAAAGGGAGCCAGCATTGCCCAGACCACGGTCTGAATGTAAGTCGCGCTTCCGCGGAACCAGGGCCGTGTTCCGCGGAAGAAGCAGTAGAAGAACAGCGGGGTCGACATCCAGAAGAAGGCACGTCCGAAACCAAGTGCGTCAACAGTCATCCCGACCAAAACAGCCCAAGCAACAAACGCCCAACTCCACGCGAAGTAGCTCCAGTTTCGCTTGAGCGCGTCGATCACAGAAATTCCCGTTTCGCGCGCCCATATCCGAAATGTGTCTCCTTCTGAGATCCACTTGAAACCCGTTCGTTAATCCGGAAGTGGCTAGGTGCGGCTACGCAGTCAGCCATGTGCTCGCAACACCGTAGATCAGCGCGAGCACTCCTCCTGCAATGGACGCTGCTCCCGCAATGACAAGCGCAGCCGCTATCCGACCTTGCGGACTAATCGCGGCTTCGGCCCAAGTCTCAATAGAAAACAGTGCCCGGTCACGACGGAAAGCGTCGCTCTGGCTGACCAATATCCTGCTCACGAAGATCAAAAAAACGCCCCAGGCGACAAGTGCTGCGCCGAGGGCGAGGACCGACCCAAAGAACTCAAGCAGTGTCATGTCTAGTTCAAGAACTTGACCAAGTGGAGTGGGCCGCTTTTAGGCGATTGTGCGGCGGCCCTACCAAGACCGCAATTGGGCCGGCTCAGGCCTTCTGCATCACGATTCGGAGAACGTGTACTGGTCGATGTCGCATACCGGCCGATAGCCGATTCGCCGGTAGACGCTGTTTGAGGTCGGGTTTGCAAGATCAGTGTAAAGGCAGCAGTACCGGCGGCCGCCGTCAAGCAAACGTCGCGTGAGGACGGCCACGGCGGCGGTCGCGTAGCCGCGCCTTCGTCGTTCAGGCGGGGTGTAAACGGAGTTGATCCGGGCGATGCTCCCTGAGCTGCCTGCATCGGCACACATCGTGACGGGTGCACCGTCGTCCCAGAAGTACAGCGTCCCGCGACTCAAGTGGCGATCCACCCCCTCGGCTATGTCACCGGTCGGCGCGTCCGGCAGCGCCTCGCGCGCGAAGGCCAAGACCCTCTCGACGGCAAGATCCCGCTCGCTTAGGTCAACGACGCGCAACGTCCCACGGACTATCGGCAAATCAGCGTTCAGGCGATCAAGCTTGTGCAGGCGCTGCCGCATGCTGATGTCAGCCCGCCCGCCAGCTAGCGCCAACCAGGCCTCGACAAAGCCGGCGGCCGCCTCGCAAGGCCCCGTGACACCGGGCAATCGCCCCAGCGCTGCGAAGGCATCGGCCGCGAGCGCAGCCGATCCGCCTGCCGTGCCACGGGTGATCAGCATGCGGTGGGGCGAGGTCCGACTGCCGCAGCAGACGATCTGCTCGCCATCGACTACCGCGGCGAAGTGCGCCGGTTCCTTCAGGGTCCGAGTTCCGTCTGCGATGGAACTCGCGATGGTCAGCATGACGTTGTTTTCAACTTCGGCCGAGGCCAACCAGGATCCTGCAGCCTTCAAGAAGGCGCCAGCGTCCGTGTATCGATCGACCCGCAACGACATATCTCCTCGGCAAGCCGAGCACGGCCGCTCTGGGGCAATTCTGACTTGGCCGCAAAACTTCCGCTACTGGCCGGAAATTACCAAGCCGTGGGAAGACGCGTGAATTCTCCAACCTTTGCTCTAAAAAGGAGGGGCGTTGCTGGCACACGCGCGCCGTTGACCATTATGTCTGCGACGTCGACATAGAACTCGTCCGCCTCAGTCCGAACGTCATAACAGACGTTGACGCCTCGGAATCGCTCCGCGCTGCCAAACGAACCCATCTGCAGCAATTCGCTCGCCAACGATTTCTAAAGGCAAAGATTCAGACCTCGGCATAGAACCCGGGTAATTCCACTCTTGCGGTGTAAACACGACTTGCACCCGGTTTGGAACGGCCAACAGTGGTTCGCCGGTCGGAAGTCTCGGTCGCTGTACAACGGAAACTCCCATGGCAACAGCTACGCTTTGTTCAGGAACTATGAGCAGACACACTCTGGCGCCTCGCTCAAGCGCAATCCCGCGTATACCAAACGACCGCAGCCACTTCACATCGAGCTGGAGTTCGGTCTTTGGTCCAGGGTCGGCATACTTTGGCGATATGAGCCGTCCTGCGCCGATAGGCTCGTAATAGCGCTTCGTGTAGGACGCACAGCCGCACAGCACGTAAGCGAGGAAAAGACTCCCGACCAGCTTTACAGCAGTCCCGAAAGTCGCCGAAGTTCCGTGCCTCACGCCGTCCTCACTTGGTTGCGCTGAAACCAACTGCTCGACATGAACATGGAAGGGACAAAGGCCGCTTCTCGCCGACTGCCGAAGGTCGACCATTACCCCTGCAGGCCTCGCAACGGTTGGCCGAAGGTGAATTCGACCAGATGACCACTCGGCTCACGGACCACCACGAAGTACCCGACGCTGCCGCCATGGTCTGTCGGCCCCTCGACAAGAGTGCCGCGGGCTCTCTGCGCGGCCGGCAATCGCGGTTACGCCATCGCGCTCGTCGCACTGAAACCCAAAGTGATCTAGCGGTGCCTTGACCTCGCCCTGGAAGGCGACCAAAACAAACTCCGGATCGACTCCTTCGGCGGGCTGTGGACCGAGCCAGACGGTTGTACCTCCTTCGTTGCGGCGATCACGAACAACGCTCAGGCCGCACTCTTCTGTGAAGAATCGAACCGAGGCACTCAGGTCGCTAACCGGGAGTGTGAAGTGAGTCCAGCGCATACCATCGCCCAGTTCGTCTGCAATTGGGCGATTGTGCGGCGCGAGCTCGATGTCGGCAATTGGGCCGACTCGTCGCCACCCTCACTTCCTCGATCTTCGTAGGCAGCTCCGGCCTTCCCGCGAACGCTTCCCGTCATGGCTGTTGGGTTGACAGTGTGGATGAACTCGCCTTCAGCGGCTTATTTCACCTTTCAGGCGACGAAAACGAAGAACGCAACTAGCGTTAACAGCGTCGCGACTTGCCCAGCGGACGAACGCACCCATTCCGTCGTTTGCCCGCAACTCAGGCGGCCCACGGATGCCGGCCGATTCGTCGTCTGACCCTGCACCCGCCGCAGCCTGCGCCGGCGATCAACCAGATTCATGCGTGGACGATCGGTGTGGCCACTCCTGCCGGCGTTGCGGTGAAGGGCGCGCGCGCTCCGGCGCGGCCGACACGGTGACGTTCAACCGGGTCATCGAAACCCGAACCGCTAATAGAGTGGCACTCTCAACAGGGAGACAGACGAATGCCTTCTGATAAATAGATGCCACGCTTCATCACCATCCCGTTGTTCCCTTTGTCCAAGAGCTTGGCGATCGCAACACTTGAGATGCCAAGCGATGCGTCCCTGGCTTTGTCCACTCGGGGAGCATCTCTGCCGCCCAAGTGGGTAATGGACAAAGACCCTCCCCGGTATGAAGCTCGCCGCCCATGTCCGCTGCGCCTTCTAGAGGAAATACAAACCCCAACGGCGGACTCTTTCGGCAAACGGCGCAACGCGTCTGCTGCCATGGACGCGTACGGCAGCGGGGCAATGCCCAAGCGCCAAGAATGGCAAAGGAAGGGCGGCGCGAGGCACTGCAGACAGCTCGCGCGCTTCATTCCGGGGAAAGTTGAACTGCTGTCGATGTCGGCTCGATTGATTGGAGGAGGGAGAAACTGATGAAAGCTTCATTCGCGGTACGTCCGCTCGCCGCGGCGATCTGCGCGGCGGCGCTGTTGCCGTTGCCGGCGTCGGCGACGGACGGTTACTTCGCGCACGGCTACGGCATGCGTGCCAAGGGCATGGGCGGCGCGAGCTACGGCCTGGCGCTGGACGCGATGGGCGGGGCCAACAATCCGGCCAGCATGGCCTTCGTGGGTACACGAATCGACGTTGGCATCGACTGGTTCAGTCCGCAGCGCAGCGCCAGTCGCACGGCGCCGCGCCTGGCCTCAACGGGTCCGTCGACAGCGACAGCACGAACTTCTTCATTCCGGAGTTCGGCTACAACCACATGCTCAGCTCGGACCTCGCGCTCGGCGTCACCTTGTACGGCAACGGCGGGCATGAACACCGACTATCCGGGCGACCAGCTCAATTGCGGCATGGGGCCGAACACGGCCAACTGCTGTGCGGCGACGGCAAGCCTGGGCCAGGACTTGTCGCAGCTGATCGTGGCGCCGACGTTGGCGTGGAAATTCGCCCCGACGCAGGCGATCGGCATCGCGCCACTCTTTGGCTACCAGCGTTTCAAGGCTGAAGGTCTGCAGGCCTTCGACAACGCACCGGGCTTCCCGCCGTTCACATCGGCGCCGGGCTACGTGACGAACAACGGCTACGACAGCTCCGAGCGGCTGGGGGGTGCGGATCGGCTATCAGGGCGAGTTCGATGGCTTCCGCATCGGCGCCGTGTACTCGTCGAAGATGCAGATGGGCAATTTCGACAAGTACAAGGGCCTGTTCGCCGAGCAGGGCGGCTTTGACATTCCGGCGAGCTATGGAGCCTCGGCGTGGCCTATACGGGGCTCAAGGACTGGACCTTCGCGTTCGACTGGCTCTACATAGACTACGGCGATGTGCCGTCGATCGCGAACCAGGGCATGACGGGCGCCCCGCTCGGTGCCAACAACGGCCCGGGCTTCGGCTGGCAGTCCGTCAACGTCTACAAGATCGGCGTCGAGTATGCAGCTCGACCCGGCCTGGACCCTGCGTGCGGGCTACAACTACTCGCAGAACCCGATCGACTCGGCCAACGTCACGTTCAACATCATCGCGCCGGGCGTCGTGCAGGAACACCTCACGCTGGGCTTCTGCTACAACATGCCGGACAAGTCCAGCATCACGGTCGCCTACATGCACGCGTTCGAGAACTCGGTGACGGGATCGTCGATGTTCAATTCGATCCTCGGTCCGGGAGCGGGCGGCACGGAGACCATCTCGATGTACGAGAACAGCCTCGGCATCGCGTGGGGCAAGCGCTTCTAGCGCCTGATAGCGCCGCTGCTCGCAAAGCGAAACGGCCACCTCGCCGAGGGTGGCCGTTTCGCTGTCTGGTTCGCGCAGGTGCCCGGCCGCTCGCAGCCGGCGCAACTCCCGGGCCTGCAGGACCTCGACCGCTTAGATGAACAGGCTGATGTCGGCTCCGCCGGCAAATCCAAGGAACATCGCCGCACCGCCGAATTGGGTCTGCTCGATGAAGTCACTCTTCTTGAAGTCGAAAAGATCGACGGTCATCTGGCAGCCGATCAGTTTCACGTCGGCCTCGATGCAGATATTGCGCAATTCCTCCAATGAAGCCACGCCCTTGGACTTCATCTTGTTGCGCATCATCATTGTCGCCATCGACTCCATTCCCGGCAGACTCTGCACCAGCACCGGCATCGGCACCGGCATCGGCATCGCGGGATTGGCCAGGGGACTGATCTTGATGTGCGAAAGGTCCTTGCGCAGCAGTTGCAGGCCGTAGAACGTGAAGAATATCTGGACCTCGTATCCGAGCGAGGCCGCGGTCGAGGCCAGGATGAGAGGTGGGTAGGCCCAGTCCAGCGTTCCCTTGGTGGCGATCAACGCCATCTTCTTTGCGGTCATTGGGTCGTTTCGAGTGGAGGTTGAGGCGAGCGGGTGGCGTGTCGCGAGAACGCCGTCGGGGTGATCTCGGGGAGGCGGTGGCTAGGACCGCTTGAGATAGAACACGTAGACACCGCTCTCCTGCGTCGACGACAGCAATGCGTGCCCAGTCTGCTCGGCATAGGCCTGCATATCCGCGACTGAACCCGAATCGGTTGCCATCACCCGCAACACCTGGCCACTCGCCATCTGGCTGAGTGTCTTGTTTGTCTTCACGATCGGCAGCGGGCATGCCAAGCCACGCGCGTCGAGCTCTTTGTCGTAATTCACCTGCATCCCCCTTGTTTGGCTCTGCGCTTTTGTACCGCAACCGTCTGGTCCGTCGCTTGCGAACGGTCAGTATTAGCCGCGATTCGTGCTTGACCGTACATTGCTTAATTGGCGTGGCTGCGGCTACCCGTATGGGTGATTCTGCGAGTCCCGTACGGCTTGCAGAATCACTGCCAACGGCCGTCGCGCAGGGCGGACCCGGCGCTGCCTGCGCCTTCCCGCCGGCGGATACGCAACCGGCAGGGTCTTTCCGCATGAGCAGTTCCGATCGCACCTCGAGACCGCAGCGCACGATACCGATCGCTGCCGCGACGGACACTGCCGAAACAGACGCGCTCTGTGGATCCGGCGAGGCGTTCGCGCTGATGGTGCTCGGCGATTCGATGGCGCCCGAGTTCACCGAAGGCGACATCGTGATCATCGAACCCGAGGGGCTCGCCGGCGACGGATCCTATGTGCTGGCCGACGTCGGCGGCGAATTCATCTTCCGCCGCCTGCATCAGCTCGATTCTGGTTGGAGCCTGCACGCGCTGCAGGCGGGTCATCCGGTGATCGAGATGGCGGATCTGAGCACCGTTCGCGGAGTAATCATCCAGAAGAGCCGGCCAGGGCGGCGTCGCGAGACGCGTCGTTACGTCGAGTGACGACGACGCGCATCTTCCGTTCCCGCGGCGCGCCTGCGCGCGCCCTTGACTCCTCCGTGGTCGCAAGCGTGCAGGCCAACTGCGATCTGGCCGACGCCTTGCACGCTCGCGACAAGTCACTCTGCATTTACCTGCTCGGGATGCGCGAGTACTTCCGGTGGGCCTCGGACCTGCCCCTCGGCGCCACTCCCGATCGCGGCCGCCTGAGCGAATGGATCGCGCGTCGCGAAGGTGAATGGGACTCACTGCACGAGCGTTCCGCCGCCGCCTACGCCGAGCTGCCGTTGGCCGGGGGCATCGATCCGTTCGACGAGGATGCCGCCAACCGCGAGTTGCACGCGCAGGGACTCGTCTACGGCGCCGGTCTCGGCCTGTTCGGGGCACCGATGTTCTTTCTTGCGCGACGGCAGTCGGAGCAGCTGCGCGACGGCGTGCGCGTGATCGTCGCCGGTGCGGAACTGGCGCGCGGCATCACCGCTGCGCCAGCGGTCAGCCGCGGCGGCACCATCGTCATTCGGACGGATGCATTGCGTCGTTGGCTGTGGACGCGTGCGGAGACCACTCGGCGGGGTACGCCAGACACGGCGTTTGCACGTGCGCTGCACGCGTACGGCGCCGACGTGGCGGACGCGGTCGATTGCATGGCTCGCGACGAGGCCGAGACCCTGGTGTTGCACGAACTCGGCGAGCTACGCGCCGGGAAACTGCTGGGTACCGAGTGGGAAGACATGCTGCTTGCGGTGGACGACCGCCGCACCGAGGTCGTCCTGCGTGCCGTGCGCGACCTGCTCGCCGACTGCCTCGTGACGCTGCCCGACCTGGCTGCCCGTGGGGCGACCCGCTCGCTGCTCTTCTGGATCGCAAACTTCGACGGGATGCGGCGCGCGCTGGCTCCGGAATTGGCCAATTCGTGCAAGGCGGATTCCGACCGCATCGACCTCACCGCGCTCGCACGCGCCGCGGCCGACGGTCAGCAGCAATGGCTCGACCTCGCCTTCGACTTGCTGAACGCCTGGCGAGGAGGCGGCGCCGAGGCCGTCTGTCGCGAATCGGGGCGGCTGGCCGTTACTCACTGAATCGGCAGCCCGACATGCCTCGCGCGCTGATCACGTCTGCGCGGCGCCCGGGTTCTTCGCTGTCGCGCGGATGGTCGATGCACCCATCGCCGTGTCTGGCTCGTACCACGCAAGCTGCTCGCGCAACTTCACCACGTCGCCGACGATCACCAGCGTAGGCGGTCGCAGGCCGGCTTCGGCGACCCGACGCGGCAGGTCCTCGAGCGGCGCGGTCACCACGCGCTGCTGCGGCATCGTGGCCTGCTGCACGACCGCGGCCGGCATGTCGCGCGGCATGCCGTGCGCGATCAACTGCTCGCACGCCGACTCGAGGCCCTGCAGGCCCATGTAGATGACGACCGTCTGGCGCGGCCGCGCCAGACCGTGCCAGTCCAGGTTCATGCTGCCGTCCTTCAGGTGGCCGGTCACCAGCACACACGACTGCGCATAGTCACGATGGGTCAGCGGGATGCCGGCGTAGGCCGCGACCCCGCAGGCCGCCGTGACGCCCGGCACGACCTGGAACCGCACGCCGCTGGCGGCGAGCGACTCGATCTCCTCGCCACCCCGGCCGAACACATACGGGTCGCCGCCTTTCAGACGCAGCACGCGCCGCCCGGCGCGAGCCAGTTTCACCATCAGCGCGTTGATCTCTTCCTGCCGCATCGTGTGCAGCGCGCGCTGCTTGCCGACATAGATGCGTTCGGCATCGCGTCGAGTCAGTTCAAGGATCGGCGCCGACACCAGGTTGTCGTACAGCACGACGTCGGCCTGCTGCATCAGTCGCAGCGCGGCAAAGGTCAACAGGTCGGGGTTGCCCGGTCCGGCACCGACCAGGTAGACCTCGCCCGCTTCCGGTCCGCGGTGCCCGGCGTCATCGATCGCGCGTACCAGCGCCTGCTCGGCCTCGTCGACGCGACCCGAAAGCACGAGTTCGGCCACCGGTCCCTGCAGCACGCGCTCCCAGAACGGCCGGCGCGCCGGCCTGCGGCAGTTCGCGCCTGGACTCGCTCGCGAAAGCGCGCGGAAAGCGCGGCGAGCTGTCCGTAGGTCGCCGGTATCAACGATTCGAGTCGCGCCCGCAGCAGGCGCGCCAGCACGGGCGAGGCGCCTCCGCGTCGACACCGCGACCACGACCGGCGAGCGATCGACGATCGCCGGCAGGATGAACGAGCACAGTTCCGGATCGTCGACGACGTTGACCGGCAGCCTCTGCGACTGCGCCAGTCGCGAGACTTCGGCATTCACCGCGCGATCGTCGGTGGCGGCGATCACCAGCACCACGTCCTGCAGCGCCGCCGGCGTGAAGGTCTCCGCGCGATGAACGATCTTCCCCTGGCGAAGCATTTCGACCAGCGGCTCGGCCAGTTCAGGCGCTGTCACGGTGACACGAGCGCCGGCGTCGAGCAGCAGGCCGACCTTGCGCGCGGCGATCTCGCCGCCGCCGATCACCGCGCACGGCTGGCCTGAGAGCTTGAGGAAGATCGGGAGGTAGTCCATCGCGTTCTGCCGCGGAGCACGTCACCAATAGGCCAGCAGCCGACCCCGTCGACCTTCGACTTCCAGCGTTTCAGCGGCGTGTCTCCCTTTTCGATGCAGGCGCCGGTCGTGATGTCGAAGGCCCACTCGTGCTTGGGACAGGTGAGCTTCGTCCCTTCGAGCGCGAGGTGCGGGATGTTGGTGGTCTGGTGCGGACAACGGCTGTCGTACACGCGGTATTCGTCGGCAGTGCGATGGACGAACAGTCCGCGACCGTCGCAGTCGAGCCGGTGCGTGACCCCGACGCTCGATGTCGCCGGCGGCCATCACGTCGTGCCACTCGCCGGGAAATCCCATCGCGTCGGGCTGGAACTCCGGCAGGTTCATGTCGATCAGGATATCGACGGCCCAGACGATCTTCGCCAGGCCCAGCGCCGGAAACGCCATCAGCAGTGCATCGAGGATTTCGACCGGCGCGCAGCCTTCGCGCAGCGCCCGCGACAGGTATTGCCGGAAGCCGCGATCGGTCTGCGCGTGAACCTTGGTGATGACCGAGATCAGATCGCGCGTCTTCGGGTCGAGGTGCCTGCCGGCCTCCTTCAGGAACTTGAAGTAGTGGCCCATCGCATCGGGCCGGGCCTTGACCAGGTAGTTCAGTGCGTCACTCATGTCGTCGAGTCGTGCGGTATCGATGGAGGCGTTGCGGACTGCAGGCTCAGATCGCGAGCGTGTGCGTACGCTCGGTGGCGGTGCCGGCCGCGATGAAACGCCGAGGCCGCTTCGAAGACGAAGGCCGACGGGCCGGCGACGAACACATCACTTTCAGTGCAGCCCGGGGCGGGTCGCAGCGCGCTCGACAAGTCCGCGCGCGCCGGTCTCAGGACTTGCGTCGGCATAGCGCTCGTAGGCGAAGTTGTCGTACGCGGCAGCCCAAGCCCGGCACTGGTTGTCCAGGTAGTGGCCATCGGTGCGGGTAGCGAGCCAGTGCAGTGCAAACGATTCAACCTGCTCGCTCGCCATCGCATGTTCGATCAGAGCTCTTGATCGGGCCGAAGCCGGTGTCGCAGGCGGCGAAACACCAGCGGACGCATGAGCTCCGCGTCGAGTACAAAGTCGCCGACCGGTCCTCGCACGTTGACGGACTGGCCGGCGCGAATGCGGCCCGCGAACAGTGGCATCGTGAGGGGTCCCTCGTCGTCGCGCGATACGTGGAAGTGCAGATTGCGCTCGTCGCACGGACAGCTCGCCAGCGCCACGGTCTGTTCGATATCGTCACCAAGACCAGCAACGCCAAGCGTCACCAGCTGGCCTGCCAGGAACCGCAATCGGTTGCTGCGCGGAGTCTGCAGGTGCAGCAGCCGCGTGTGTTGGCCGAGTTCGGTCACCGCGCGCACCGTCGCAACCAGGTCCTGCTGTGGAATGTCCGCGGGGCCGGTTGCCTCGAGCGACTCGATCACCAGGTCCGTCACTGCTGTGTGGGAGCACAACAGCAGGTAGCCCTGCTGCCGTTCCGCCTCGGTCAGCCGCAGGTCGCTGTGCTGAATCTGACGCACCTCGCCGCTGACGACCCGCGCCTTGCAGAGCCCGCAGTTGCCGCTGCCGCAGCCATAGCCCAGCCGCAGCCCGGACTTCAGCCCGGCCTGCAGGATCGAGTCGTTGCCCTCGACCAGGAACTGATGGCCGCTCGGCCGTACCGTCACGTGCGCGGTGATCAAATGCATGAGTGTTGCGATCGCATCCAGGGGCTCGGCCGGCTCACCACCCAGTACCCGCTTCAGTCCGGAGTGCACAAACTCGTGCAGCGACTCCAGCCGTGCGTCGCTGGCCGCGAGCGCGCCGATCCGTTCCGACGTTCCGACAACCAGATCGTGGTACGCCTGCAGATAGCGCCGCAGGTCCGCCAGCTCCTGGCTCTGCGCGAACAGTCGCTGCGACAGGACTTCCGACGAAGGCAGCAGGCGCTCGCGCAGCCGCCGGCCGAACGCTTCCTCGCGGATCATGCGCACCCGTTCGAATGCACCACTGTCGTCGATCGTCGCCGCCGGGAAACACGCGCTGCAGTTCCGCGACCTCGATCAGCCCATCCAGGGCCTCGATCTCGCCGGCACTGATCATCCGCTGCAGCACGCCGCGCGGCACTCCGACCAGGTGTGCGGCGCGCGCCAGATTGAGCATCTGCGACATCATCGGTTCCCGACTGCGGCTCGCGTTCCGTCATCTCAGGAGAGCCGGCGCCGGCGTACCAACCAGCAGCGTGGCGCAGGCATGACCTCGCCGACGATGGCCTCGACCGTAGCGCCGAGCCGGCCATGGCGCCCATCGGCTGCTGTCGCAATGCCAATCACCAGCAAATCTACCGGCCGCTGCGCGCATCCGGGATGTAGCGGCAGCCGCTAAGACGATCCGTCCCGATACGCGCCGTCGATGCTCAGGTGCGCCTGCCGCGCGACGTCCGCGGCCCGCTGTAGCAGCGCTTCGCCGCGGTGCCGCGACGTTCCCGGCGGCACGACACGAGCACGCCGAGCGCAATTCCCGAGCAACGAGCGAGCGCGGCAGCGCTCGGTCTTGCGGGCTCGACCACGGTCACCCGATTCGACGACCACCAGGATGCCCGCCTCGGCGTCCCTGCCGCGCGCGGGACCATCATGACCGGACACGGGGCACGCGCTGCAATCTGCCGCACCATCTCTCCGACCCGCAGCTTGCCGAGAAAGCCGCGATGACCACGACGACGCGTCACGATCAGGTCGACCCGTGCCGCGCGCGCCTCGTCGACGACCTCGCGCCACAGTTCGTCGCCGCGGCGCACGCGAATCTCGGCCGTCACGCCCGCGTCGCGTGCGCGCGCGCTGAAGCTGGCCACGGCGCGTCGCGGTCGCGGCTTCTTCCTCGGCCACCAGGTCGTGCGCGACGACTTCGAATTCCGGATTGCTCAGCAGCGGCACCACGACCGTCAGTGGCAGCTTCACCCGCTGCGCGAGTTCGAGCGCGACCCGTTCTGCTCCCGAGTCGAACTCGGTCCACTGTGTCATCAGCGCGATGCGACGCAACGGAGTCATCGGCTCAGTGCCCCGCACTGATCAGGCCTGAGGCGGCCAGCACCAGCACCGCCACCTCGCAGCAGGCAAAGTGCGGCGAACAGGCGGTCACCACGGCGCAGATAGATTCCGGTCACGGCCAGCAGCGGCAACGCGGAACAGCCGGACAGGATCGCGATGCCGAGCACGTTCAGCATGTCGCTGCGGTTCAGCGCGAGGGCCCAGTTCCATCCCCCTTCGAGGTTGTGCAGGACCATCAGTTCCCGCCGACGGCAACCGCCACAGCTGCGCCAGCTGGTCGACCGGGATCGCCGGCGGCACCAGACCTGTCACGTAGACGAAGAATGCCGCGACGAGCACCGCCAGGCCGAGCCAGCCGCTCCAGCGCAGCCACTCCGCATAGCGGATCTGCTCCGGGGGAATGTTGTCGGTGCTCATCGTAGGCGCTGCAATTCGCTGCGTCACGGTCCGATGCCCAGGCCGACCATCAACGCGCGTCCGCCGGCAAACAGCAGCATGCACGATGACCAGACGCCGGATGATCGAAGCCTTCAGCACGGTCAGCAGCCGCGCGCCGATCTTGGCCCCCAGCATCATGCCGATCACCGAGGGCGCCGCGATGACCGGCAGCACCGCGCCGTTGTTCAGGTAGATCCACGCGGCCGACGAATCGACCAGCGACAGGATGAAGCTCGACGAGCCGGCGGCGACCTTGAGCGGAGCGCCCATCACCAGGTTCAGCGCCGGCACATTCGCCCAGCCTGCACCGAGCCCGAACATGCCCGCCAGCACGCCGATGAAGAAGAACAGCGCCAGTCCCTGCGGCGTGCGATGCATGCGCCACTCCACCTTCTGGCCCGAGGCGCCGTCGACGAAGATGCCGTTCATCCCGAGCAGCGTCGCCAGTCGATCGCTCGCGGCAACCTCCGGATGCTCCGACTTGCGCGCCAGCAGCATCACCGCGACGATGCCGAGGATCGCAATACCCAGCGCGATGCGCACGACCGACGCCGGCAGCGCGAGTCCCAGCAGCGCGCCGAGCATCGAACTGAACGATGCAATCAGCGCCAGCGGCAACGCGACACGCATGTTGGCGAGCCCGGACCGCAGCAGCGACGGTCCGGCCGCGAGCGCGCTCGACAGTGCCACCAGCAGCCCGGCGCCGCGCACGTAGTCGAGGTGAAACGGAAAGAAGCCGCTGACCAGCGGAACGAAAAGCACCCCGCCGCCGACACCCGCCGGCACCGCGATGATGCCGAGGAAGAAGCAGACGACGAAAAGCGCGAGAGGCCATATCCACCAGGCGGTCAAGCCCGCGATGTCGCCCTCGATGCCCGCTGCAGCGGCAAGCCCGGGCCAGATCGCATGCGATCGATAACGCCACGGTTGCGGCCATGCCGGCGCGGCGCAACAAGCCGCTGCGACGAGAGCGTCGGATCAACCATTGCAGGATGGAATTGTCGTCGGCCATGAAACGAGTCGCCTCGACTCTGATGCTGCCGTACCGCGGGTACGGCGGCGGGCCGGTAACCGGCTGCCACCGGATCGGTCGGAACTCGCGACGCGCGCCGAGCCGACGCGCGGATAGTGCCATGCCTGACCTGCGGCGACCGGCGTCTACCGCCTCTGTGGAGCCGGCCTACCTGATCGGGCAAGCGCGACCCACCCATGTGGGGGGCCCCGGCCGTTGCCAAAGCGGCGAATGGTCTGCGATGGTCGAAACGTTGTCCAATCGCACGCTGATCGTGATCGGGATCGGCGATCGTTAAACCGTTCGCTCTGGGGAGCACGGACGGCCAGTGCGATCGCATAAGGCGCGCGTCCGTATGACGGCTGCGGGAGCCGAAGCGAACGACGGTGCTCGTCACCCGGAAAGACAACAATGCACCTGGCGCACGGCCGGGATGCACGGAAGATGGTCAGAGGAGACACCGTGCCTGCACTGGTCAACCCGCACGGCGGCGGCCCGCTGAAGCCGCTGCTGCTCGAAGGCGCGGCGCGCGACGGCGCGCTGGCCCGCGCGCAGGCGCTGCCGCGGGTGCGTGTCAGTTCGCGCGAAAAGGGCGACCTGATGATGCTCGGCATCGGCGGCTTCACGCCGCTCGACGGCTTCATGACGCACGGCGACTGGGAGCGCGTCTGCGACGGCATGAAGCTGGCCAACGGCCTGTTCTGGCCGATCCCGATCACGCTGTCGACCGACCGGCGCAGTCGCCGACGCGATCGGGACCGGCGCCGAGATCGCGCTCGTCGATCCGGAGTCGGACGAAATCCTGGCGACGATGCGCGTCACCGAGAAGTACGCGATCGACAAGGCGCACGAGTGCGCGATGGTGTTCCGCACCACGGACGCCGAGCATCCGGGCGTCAAGATGGTGATGGAACAGGGCGAGGTGAACCTCGCCGGACCGGTGCAGGTGCTGTCGAGCGGCGGCTTTCCGGAAAAGCACGGCGCGCTCTACATGACGCCGGCGCAGACGCGTTCGATGTTCGAAACGCTGGGCTGGTCGCGCATCGCCGCCTTCCAGACGCGCAACCCGATGCACCGCTCGCACGAGTACCTGGCCAAGGTGGCGATCGAGGTCTGCGACGGCGTGCTGGTGCACTCGCTGCTCGGCGCGCTGAAGCCCGGCGACATTCCGGCCGACGTGCGCACGCGCGCGATCGCCGCGCTGATCGACGGCTACTTCGTGGCAGAGACGGTCGTGCAGGCCGGCTATCCGCTCGACATGCGCTACGCCGGCCCGCGCGAGGCGCTGCTGCACGCGCTGTTCCGCCAGAACTACGGCTGCTCGCACCTGATCGTCGGGCGCGACCACGCCGGCGTCGGCAGCTACTACGGCCCGTTCGACGCGCACCACATCTTCGACGAGATCCCCGACGGTTCGCTCGAGACGCGGCCGCTGAAGATCGACTGGACATTCTGGTGCTACAGCTGCGGCGGCATGGCCTCGGCCCGCACCTGCCCGCACGACGACAACGAACGCCTGCTGGTGTCCGGCACCAAGCTGCGCAAGTGGCTGTCGGAGGGCGCCGACGTGCCCGCCGAGTTCAGCCGGCCGGAAGTGCTGAAGATCCTGCGCGAATACTACGAAGGGCTCGCCGCGAGCGAGCGCGTGGAAGTGAAACTGACCGGGCATTCGGCCCGCTGAGGCTCTGAACACAAGAGACGACACCAGGATTCGTTCGGGGAGGAGATTCACGATGTTCACCAGCAATCCGTTTGCCGGGCTTTCGGCGTCGCTTTCGCCTGCGGTCATGCAGGCGTACGTCGTCGTCATGTTCATACTGGTCGTCGCAGGAACGCTGTTCGACGTCGTGCACAAGGGAAGCGCCAGGTACTTCTTCGAGAACTTGCGCAGGTCGAAGGCGAAGGCGGCGCAGCCGGTCGGCGGCGGCGAGCTCGTGTCGATCGCCGTGCAGACCGCCGTGGTGGACGTGCTGGCCTCCGGCGAGTTCTGCAACCCGCGCCGGCGCATCGCGCACCTGCTGGGCATGTACGGCTTCGTGCTCTACGTGCTCGCCACCGTGGTGCTGGTCTTCAACGCCTCGGCAAGCGCCGATCTGGACGCAGCTCTGGTGGCTCGGCGGCCTGATGATCTGCGTCGGCGGCTACTGGTTCTGGTTCTTCATCCGCGTCGATGTCGCCGCCGAGGGCAACTCGCCGTTCCGCCTCATCAAGGCAGACCTGTTCATCCTGTCGCTGCTGGCGAGCGCCACGCTCGGCCTCGTCTGGGCGGCGGCCGGCGGCGGGGCCGGCGTGCTCTTCGGCCTGTACATCCTCGCCACCACGGTGCTGTTCGCCGGTGTGCCCTGGTCCAAGTTCGCGCACATGTTCTTCAAGCCCGCGGCGGCCTTCGAGAAGAGAGTATCCAAGGCCAACGGCACCGCCGCAGAACCTGCCGACGCAGACCCGTGACGATCCCGAGCAACAGAAAAGACACTCCATGGAACTGTTGCGAGACGCTCCGATGGACATGGGGCTTGGCATCAAGCGCGAAGCGCCCCGCCACTATTAAGAAGCAGCCTGCAAGTTCTGTTGGAACAGATAAGGAGCCGGACTAATGCCAACCTTCGTCTACATGACAAGGTGCGACGGATGCGGACATTGCGTCGACATCTGCCCGTCGGACATCATGCACATCGACAAGACCTATCGCCGCGCCTACAACATCGAGCCGAACATGTGCTGGGAGTGCTACTCCTGCGTGAAGGCTTGCCCGCAGCATGCGATCGATGTGCGCGGATATGCCGACTTCGCCCCGCTGGGCCACAGCGTTCGCGTCCACCGCGACGAACAGAAAGGCACGATCGCCTGGAGGATCAAGTTCCGCAACGGCACGGAAAAGAACTTCCTGTCGCCCATCACCACCAAGCCCTGGGGACAGGCGATCCCCAAGCTCGCGGAAGTTCCCGCACCCAGCAAGGAAATGCGCGACGGCGAGCTGCTGTACAACGAACCGAAGTACATCCGCATGGATGACGGCGGTCTGCGTACGCTCGAGTCCGCAGGTCTCAAGATGAAGATGGGGGTCTACTACTAATGGCCTACGAAACGATCATCGAAGACGGCATCGACATTCTGGTCGTCGGTGCAGGCCTTGGCGGCACCGGTGCCGCCTGGGAGGCGAGATTCTGGGGCCAGAACAAGAAGATCGTCATTGCCGAGAAGGCCAATATCGATCGCTCGGGTGCGGTCGCCCAGGGTCTGTACGCGATCAACTGCTACATGGGCACGCGCTGGGGCGAGAACAACCCGGAGGACCATGTCCGCTACGCGCGCATCGACCTGATGGGTATGGTGCGGGAAGACCTGCTGTTCGACATGGCCCGTCACGTCGACTCCACGGTGCATCAGTTCGAGGAGTGGGGCCTGCCCATCATGAAGGACCCGAAGACCGGGCGCTATCTGCGTGAAGGGCGATGGCAGATCATGATTCACGGCGAGTCCTACAAGCCCATCGTGGCCGAGGCCGCCAAGAAATCGGCGGACAAGGTCTTCAACCGCATCTGCGTCACCCACCTGCTGATGGACGACAGCAAGGAGAACCGGGTCGCCGGTGCCGTCGGGTTCAACGTCCGCACCGGCAACTACCACGTCTTCAAGTCCAAGACCGTGATCTGCGGCGCGGGCGGTGCCTCCAACATCTTCAAGCCGCGCTCGGTGGGCGAAGGTTCCGGCCGGACCTGGTATGCGCCCTGGTCGTCCGCGTCGGCCTACGGCCTGATGATCAATGCCGGCGCCAAGATGACGCAGATGGAGAATCGCATCGTGCTGGCGCGTTTCAAGGACGGCTATGGCCCGGTCGGCGCCTACTTCCTGCACCTGAAGACCTATACGCAAAACGGCCTGGGCGAAGAGTACGAGTCCAAGTGGTTCCCCGAACTGCAGAAAATGGTCGGCAAGGAATATCTCGATCCGGAAGCGTCGCACCTGACGCATCGGCCCATCCCGACCTGTCTGCGCAACCACGCGTTGATCAACGAAGTCAATGCCGGCCGCGGCCCCATTCACATGGTGACCATGCGCGCCTTCCAGGATCCGCATCTGGAAGAGGTCGGCTGGGAAAACTTCCTCGGCATGACCGTCGGCCAGGCGGTCCTGTGGGCCGCTACCGATGTGGATCCCAAGAACGAGAATCCCGAGCTGACCACCTCCGAGCCCTACGTCATGGGCTCCCACGCGACCGGTTCGGGTGCCTGGTGCTCCGGCCCCGAGGACATTTCCCCTCCCGAGTATTTCTGGGGCTACAACCGCATGACGACGATCGAAGGCCTGTTCGGCGCCGGCGACGCGGTCGGCGGCACGCCGCACGCCTTCTCGTCGGGGTCGTTCACCGAAGGCCGTCTCGCCGCGAAGGCGGCCTGCAAGTACATCGACGACGGCAAGGGCGAAGGCATCGTCGTATCCGATGAGCAGATCAAGCGCCGCAAGGAGGAGATCTACAAGCCGCTGGAGCACTACAAGGTCTACCGCAACGAGATCGTGGCGGGCGATGTCAACCCGCACTACATCAATCCCAAGCAGGGCCTGGACCGCCTGCAGAAGCTGATGGACGAGTATTGCGGCGGCGTGACCGTCAACTACATGACCAACGAGAAGCTCCTGAACATCGGTCTCAAGAAGCTCAAGATCATGGAGGAAGACCTCGAGAGCCTGGCCGCGAAGGACATTCACGAATTGCTGCGCGCGTGGGAATTGAAGCACCGTCATCGCGCCGCCGAGTGCGTCACGCAGCACACGCTGTTCCGCAAGGAGACCCGCTGGCCGGGCTACTACTACCGCGGCGACGCCATGAAGGTGGACGACAAGAACTGGCACGTGCTGACGGTGTCGCGCCGCGATCCGAAGACCGGCGAATACACCATGGAGAAGGCGCCTTGTTATCACCTGGTTGGGGATGAGAAGCAGCAGGAACCCCAGGCCCGCGCGTGAACATCGTCGAAAAGACCGATGAGGAGATCCTGGCCCTGGCCAAGCCCCTGTGGCTCGACCTCGTCAAGTACTCGAACGAAGGCAAGTACGGAGAATTCGCGAGGAACTTCTCCAGTTCGCTGGCGCGTGCCATCGACCAGGTTGTCGCGGGCCACCAGTTCGCCAACAGCGAACTGGCGAGGAGCCTGTCCGAAGAAGTCGACTCGCTCGGCATCATCCGCCGGGGCGAGCATGTGACGGTTCTTTACCGGCAGCGCAGCACCAAGAAGCCAGGCGAATGGCTGGGCAGACTTGTCCTCGGCTATGAGGATGGAAAGGTCAGGATTTTCGGTGCATCCATCTTCTGAACATTTCGTCCGGATTTGACGTGAGCGAAGTCATCCGGACGGCAAGTATGTCGAGCTGACCTACAAGGTGACCGACAGGAAGTTGGGGCATGTCCTCACCAGGGTCGAGTTCCCGTTGGGCTATGTTCACGGACACAATGAAATTCTGGCCCCTTCGGTCCATAGGGAGCTCGAGGGCAAGTCCGCCGGCGACGTCATCGAAGTGGCGATCGATGGCAATCAGATCTTCGGCCCCAGAGACGAGTCGCTGGTTTTTTCCGATCACATCGAGAACGTCCCCGAGGAGTATCGGCAAGTCGGCACCTCCATCCTCATGGAGAACGACAGGGGTCAGACCCGCAGCTTTCTCGTGACGCATATGGACGACGAGACACTGACGGTCGATGGCAACAATCCGCTTTGCGGCAGGGAGGTCGTCTTCACGCTCGAGATACTGACCGTGCGCGACGCAACCGATGAAGAGACAAGAGCGGGCGGGGCGATCAATGCGGGCGCCAATATCGACCCGTCGCTCCTGAGACCTGTTTGAGCGGCAACCCTCACTACACGGCAAGAAAGGTGACTTATGAGCGACCACAAGCCTCCCCCCGCCAAGGTTCCTGACGGCGTCACGCCTTATGTGACTACGCGTCAGATGCCGCCCAACGAAAAGGGCTTCGTCGGTTACGAAACCATCTGGAAACCGTTCCAGAAGGAAGCCGAATACAAGACGCCGAAAAAGCCGTAGGCGTCATAGCCGCAGCATCGTTCAGCCGGATCGCGGCACGAGATGCGACCCTAAGACGGATTGCCTCGGCGGCGACTGCTTGGTTCACGGCCTCCGATCGGATGTGGTGTGAGCCTCGCAGCACCCTGCATCACATCATGGACTGAGGGGCAGACTGCAGCCCGCCCCCTTTCCATTCCAGCGACGAGAACCTTTATGAAAATCAGCCAGTACATGAGCCGGTCGGTGGTCACGGTGACGCCGCAGACCGAGTTTCACCGTGCGTTCGACCTGATGCGCAGCCGCAACATCCACCACCTGCCGGTGGTCGACGGAGGGCGGGTCGTCGGCATAGTCGCCGAGCGCGACCTGCTGCTCGCGGCGGCCAATTTCGGATCGTCGGAGGTTCCGATCGGCGAGATCATGCGCAGCCCCGCGGTCTGCGTTGGCGAGAGCGCCCTCCTGAAGGAAGCCGCACGCCTGCTCGTCGTGCGGCACATCGGAAGCCTGCCGGTGCTCGATTCCAAGAAGGCGCTGGTCGGCATCATCACCGAGACCGACATTTTCAAGATCGCTGCGGGAATGCTGCGTGCCCGTCCGGTGGTTCGAAAATCCGCCGCGAAGACTGTGCGTCGGGCGCCGAAGAAGGCCGCCAAGCGCGCGAAGCCGGCAGCCCGCAAGGCGGTCCGGAGCCGTTCGTAGGACCAACTGCGCGGCATGTCCGCCTGCCCAGCGGATGAGCGACTCGATCCACAACCCAGTGCCGTCATCGCCGGTCGAACCGACGAAATGTCACCGGAGAAGCTGGCAGAGGTTGCCGCGGACGACCTGTACGACTCGGTGAAGGTGCAGCCATGACCGATACCCGTTCCAGCCTGGCCAGGGAGATTTCCGTACCGACCGACGAGGAAGGCTACCTCATCGACCCGTCGGACTGGGACGAGTCCGTCGCTGAGGCACTCGCGCGCCGCGAGGACATCGTGCTCACCGACGATCACTGGCGCGTGCTCCGCTTCATGCGCGAATTCCTCGACGAGCACCAGCTGATCCCCGATGCCCGCTTCGTGATCCGATTCCTTGCGGAGCGAGGTGGGCCTGGGCGACGCCGCGCGCCAGCGGCTGTTCGAACTCTTTCCGTACGGCTACGTCAGGCAGGCGTGCAAGATCGCCGGCATGCGGCGACCGCGCGCCTGGAGCACCGGCTAGGTACGCCGCCCGCTCAGTGCTGCGGTCAAGCACCGCCATCTGTTTGCCCGTCGTGCTCATGCGCGACCCGACCAGCGGAATGTGCCGGCCCGGCAGCAGCATGTTCCAGTAGATCGGCCTGAAGGCGAGCTTGCCGAGATGATTCAGCCGCGTTTCCTTCAGCAATGACATGGGACCGACGATGGGCAGCGGGAAGCGGCCCGGTACCGGTTGGATGTCGTAGTTGAAGTCGATCAGTATCGCCTTGCCATAACCGGTTTCGATGAAGCAGTTGGCATGGCCGTCGGCCAGCGGCAACGCCGCCTTGCCGTCGATCTCGCGCAGCAGGTTGTGCACCACCACCTCGGCCTGGAAATGCGCGACCGAGCCGGCCTTCGAGGTCGGGACATTGGTGTTGTCGCCGACCAGGAAGATGCGCTCGGCCTTGATCGACTTGAGCGTCTGCTGTCGGTCAGGCCGAATCCGATGCCGTCGCCAAGTCCGGCGTCGTCGATCAGGTCCGAGCCCTCGTGCGGCGGGATCGTCACCAGCAGGTCATAGGGAACCGCCTTGCCGTCCGGGCAAACGATGGTCTTGTCGGTAACAGCGGCGAGCGAAGCGTTGGGGATGACCTTCACGCCCTTCTCGACCAGCATGTCGGTCAGCACCTCGTTGCAGATCGGCTTGGTAAACGCACCGGTAAGTGGGGTGACCAGCGTCAGTTCGGTCTTGCTGCGCATACCGCGCCGTGTCAGGTAGTCGTCCACCAGGCACGCGAACTCGAGCGGCGCCACCGGGCACTTGATCGGCATCTCGGCGATGTCGATCACCAGGTCGCCCCCCTGGAAGCGATCCAGCGCACCGGCCAGCCGCAGCGCGCTGTCGGGCGTGTAGAAGCCGTGCGCCTGCCGGCCCCAGCGCTCGACAAGGCCGTCGATCACCTCGGGCAGAGTGCGCGATCCCAGGGCCAGCACCAGCCAGTCGTACGCGTGACTGCCCTTCTCCGTCACCATCGCTGCGGCGGTCGGTCGATCGCCGTGGTGCGTTCGCTCCGGTATTCGACGCCTGGCCCGACAAAGTCCGCATTCGGGCGCTGGATGTCGGCCAGCGTCCTGTATCCGGGCGTCTGGAACGGGAGGAACAGCATGCCCGGCTGGTAGGTGTGCACCGGCGAATTGCCGATCAGCGTGATGCGCAGCGGCAGCGTTCGGCCGCGCGCCTCCTTCGCCAGGAGATTGGCGGTGACCAGACCGCCGGTCCCGTCGCCAAGTATCAGAACATTCGTCGTCATCGCGGACTCCAGCGGGAAAGAGCACGCCCGACCCGCGGCGATCGGACGCCTTGCCCCGCGAGCATGCCCTCAGGCGCGGCCGCGACCCCGCGCCAGATCAAAGCGCTGCAATCGCCGGCTTCGCCGGAGCGCACCGGCTGCGCTAGCTCAACAGTTGGATCCGTCACTCTGGCATGGTCTGGATCGTCACACCGAATCCGAGGGGAGGCAGCGATGCTGCGCGCACTGTTGATCGCTTTACTGGCGGCGGTCGTTCCGCCCGTTGGCCGCCGATCCGAATCCGGTAGTGACCTATACGAAACAGGCCAAGTTCGAGGATGTGCGTGACGACCTGAAGATGGCGATCGAGGGCAAGGGCCTCGTCATCGATTACCAGTCGCACCTGAACAGCATGCTCGAACGCACGGGCAAGGATGTGGGCTCGGCGCAGAAGCTCTTCGTCGACGCGCAGGCTTTCGTGTTCTGCAGCGCCAGCCTGTCGCGCAAGATGATGGAGGCAGACCCGGCCAACGTGGCGATGTGCCCCTACGCGATGGTTGTCTACGCAACCGCGAAGGAACCCGGCAAGGTGCACGTCGCGTATCGGCGTCCCTGGCGCCCGGACGGTTCGGCGGCATCCAAGGCCGCGTTGAACGATGTGGACAAGTTGCTCGACTCGATCGCGCGCCAAGCGGTCGGACTGCGCTGAGCCAGCGTCGTCAGACATCAGCCCGCAGCAGCCGGACGCCGCGGCGACGCGTCAGTTGATGCTCGGAAGCCAGGTGGCCAGCTTCGGGAACAGCAGGATGAGGCCCACGCCTGCGAGCTGCAGGATCATGAACTGCAGCATGCCGGCATAGATCTGTTTCAGGTCCCACTGAGGCACGACGCCTTTCAGGAAGTACGCCGATAGCGCCACGGGCGGCGACAGCCACGCCGTCTGCAGCGTGACCGCGACCAGAGTGCAGAACCAGATCAGGTCGATGTTCGCTGCCTGCACGATCGGCAACACGATCGGCACGACGATCAGCACGATCGGCACCCACTCCAGCGGCCAGCCGAGCACGAAGATCAGCGCCAGGATCAGCACCAGCATCAGGATCGGTGGCAGCTGAAGCCCAGTGAGCATCTGCGCCAGGAATTCTGCGCTTCCCAGGCGCGAAAACACCGAGCCGAACAGGTTCGATGCCGCCACCAGCAGCAGGATCATGCTCGACACCTCGATCGTCTGGTACGCAGCGCGCTTCAGCTTCGACCAGTTCATCCGGCCGGAGCCGACAGTGAGCAGGAAAGTGGCGAAACAGCCGACCGCGCCGGCATCGGTCGGGGTGGCGATGCCGGCGAGGATGACTCCGAGCGTCGACAGGATGACGACGACGACCGGCGCCACGCCGAGCGCCAGGTCGCGCAACACCGGCCCGAGCGACGCGGGCCGCATCTCCGGCGGCAACGGAGGTCCGAGCGACGGGTTGATCCAGCAGCGCGCCAGGCACCAGACCGTGAAGATCACCGACAGCAGCAAACCTGGCAGCACCGCGGCGGCGAACAGATCGGTCGCTGGCACGCCCACCACCGGTCCCATGACGATCAGCATGACGCTCGGCGGGATCAGGATGCCGAGCGTGCCGCCGGCGGTGATTGCGCCGGCACTCATCTTGGCGTCGTAGCCATTCTTGATCATCGACGGGCCTGCCATCACGCCGAGCAGCGTGACCGCGGAGCCGACGATCCCGGTGGCGGCCGCAAATATCGTCGCCGTGATCAGCACCGCCAGGTACAACGACCCGCGTACGCCTGCCAGCAGCTGCTGTATGCCGGTGAACAGCCGGTCCACCAGCGCCGACTGTTCGAGCAGGAATCCCATCAACAGGAAAAACGGCACCGAAGCCAGCACGGTGTCCTTCATGACCGACGAAATCTGCAGCACCGCCAGGTCGAACACGACCGGCCCCAGCGCGATGAAACCCGTTGCCAGCGCCAGCGCGCCGAGCGTGAATGCGATCGGAAATCCAATGAAGATGACGGCGAACAGGACACCCAGCGCTGCGATGCCGAGAACTTCGTTGCTCATGTCTGCACCGCGCTTGCGCGCCCACGCTCGGGCCAGCGGCCGGTGCGGATCGCGTGTACACAACGGAGCAGCTCGGCCACGCCCTGTATGAACAGCAGCACGCCGGTAAGTGGAACCGTCAGCTTGAACGGCCAGGTGATGGGCTGCCAGGAACTGCTGACGAAAGTCTCGCGTGTCACAAACGCCTTCCAGAAGTAGCCGGATCCGGTCACCACGAGCACGTAGACGAAGGGCATGAAGAAGAGCAGGTAGCACACGAGATCGATCGTCGCCTGACGCCGCGGCGTCCACCGCTCGTACAAGAGGTCGGTGCGCACGTGTCCCAGGCGTTGCAGCGTGAACGCGGCTCCGAGCATGAAGAAGCTGCCGTAGGCCATGAAAGTCATGTCATAGGCCCAGCTCGTTGGGGCGTTGAACAGGTAGCGCGCTACGACCTCGTAGGTAAGTCCGAGCACGAGCGGCAGCAGCAGCAGGCAGGCGAGCCGGCCCGACCAGATTGCAACCTGGTCGAGCCGGCGCGCGAGCCTGGCGAGCCCGGAGTCGGACGACTCCATCAGGTCGCGTAGGGCGAGGTTGCGCCGAGGTTTGTATAGAGCCAATTGATCTTGGTCCAGTACGGCACGACGATCTTCGCGAATGCGCGCTGCGAGTCGAGCACCTCCTTGAAGAACGCGTTCTTCGAGGCTTCGCGGTCGTAGATCGTGTTCGTGGCCTTGATGAACGCCGGGAAGATGTCCTTGGGCGTGTCGTGCACGGTGACCTTGAACTCGGTCTTCAGCCGCTGCACGGCCTGCGCGTTGCGGAAGACGTTGTAGGTGTAAGTGTCGGTCATCGAGGCCATCGCCGCGGTCTCCACTATCGCCTTCAGGTCGGCCGGTAGCTTGTTCCAGACCGCCTTGTTGATCAGGACCTCGCCGACGTCAGTCGACTGGTGCAGACCCTGCAGGTAGTAATGCTTGAACACCGTTTGAAAGCCGAGCGCAATGTCGTCCGCCGGCCCGATCCATTCGGCCGCGTCAATAACGCCGCGTTGTGCCGCCGGCACGATTTCGCCGCCGGGCATAGCGACCGCGGAGATGCCCATCTCCTTGAAGATCTCTCCGACCAGTCCCGGCGGGCTGCGGTACTTCACCTTCCTGAAGTCGTCGAGCGAGGCGATCGGGTTCTTGAACCAGCCGAGCGGATCAGGCCCCATCGGCTGCACCATGAAGGGCTCGATGTTCACCTTCAGCACCTCGCTGAAGAACTTCTTGTAGAGCGCGTTGCCGTCGCCCTGGTACAGCCACGCCACATGCGACAACTGGTCCATCCCCGTGCCGCCGCCCGCCGCAGGATTGGAGAACAGGCCCGCGGCCGTGTTCTTGCCCGACCAGTAGTGCGTCCAGGCATAACCGCCGTCGACGACGCCTTTGTCGACCGCATCGAAGATCTCGAAGGCCGGGACCACCGCCCCATCGGGCAGCATCTCGAATTTGAGCCGGCCGCTGGACATCCGGTCGATGCGGTCGCCCATGCGTTTCAGCAGGTCGAAATAGATGCTCGAACTCGGCACTGCGGTCTGGATCTTGAGCCGCGTCACCTGCTGCGCGTGCACCTGCGGTGCGAGCGTCGCGGCCGACGCCAATACGGCGGCTCCGGCGCCGAACGCTCGCCGTCGGTTCGGATTGGTCAATTTGCTCATGCTGTCTCCTTGTTGTCGTCGTTGACTTCCGAAGGCCGCGAGGCCTCCACCCTTGCGCTGCTTCTACAGCCTTCAGTGCCGCGCATCCCTTTTGATCATGTCCGATGCTCTCTCCGCGATCATCACCACGGGCGCGTTCGTGTTGCCGGAGACCAGCGTTGGCATCACCGAGCAGTCGACCACGCGCAGCCCCGTCACGCCGTGCACGCGCAACCGCTCGTCGACCACTGCAAGCGTGTCCCTGCCCATCTTGCACGTGCCCGACGGGTGAAAGATCGTCGCCCCGTTGCTGCGTGCGAACTCCAGCAGCGCATTGTCGTCCTCCGCCTGCGGGCCGGGCATGTGTTCGCGCCGGACGTAAGGCCGCATCGCAGCCGCGCCGGCGATCGCGCGCGCGGTGCGCACGCCCGCCACCGCCATTCGGCGATCCAGTTCGGTCGAGAGGTAGTTGGCCTGCATCGATGGTGGCTGCAGCGGGTCGGCCGACCGGATCGCGACGCGGCCACGCGACTCCGGACGCAGCTGGCAGACCGACACCGTGAAGCCGGAGTAAGGGTGCACCTGGCCGCCCGCCATGTCGGCCGAAAGCGTCGCGACGTGAAACTGGATGTCCGGGCGCGCCGACCTCCCGGTGGCGCCGTCCCCGCCGAGCGCACGCATGAAGCATCCGCCCTGGTTGATGCCCACCGCCAGCGGGCCGCTGCGCGCCAGCAGCCACTGCAGGCCGATGCGCAGGCGCCCCCACGGCGAACGCAGGTCGTCATTCGTCGTGATCGGCTTGCTGCACTCGAAGATCAGCCGGATCTGCAGGTGATCCTGCAGGTTCGCGCCGACGCCCGTCGCGTCGCGCACGACGGCGATGCCGTGCTCGCGCAGCAGCGTAGCCGGTCCGATCCCCGACAACTGCAGCAGCTGAGGCGACTGCAGCGCGCCGGCGGCCAGCAGGACCTCGGCGTCGCAGCGCGCCTGCTGTTCGACACCGCCCCGGATGTAGCTGACACCGACCGCGCGCGCGCCTTCGAACAGCACGCGTGTCGCGAACGCTTCGGTCTCGATGCGCAGGTTGGCGCGGCCGCGAGCAGGCTTGAGGTAAGCGGTCGCGGTACTGCTGCGCAGCCCGTTCCACGTGGTGAGCTGGTAGTAGCCGGCCCCCTCCTGGCGCGCGCCGTTGAAGTCCCCGGTGCGCGGAACGCCCAGCTGCCCCGCGGCCGCGATGAACGCCTCGATCAGTTCGTGCGGTGCCCCGATGTCGCTGACTCCGAGCGGACCGGCGTCACCGTGATAGGCATCGGCTCCGCGCTGATTGCGTTCGCTGCGGATGAAATACGGCAGCACATCGTCGTAGCCCCATCCGAGATTTCCAAGGGCACGCCAGTCATCGTAGTCCTCGCGTTGGCCTCGGATGTAGATCAGTCCGTTGATGGAACTGGAGCCGCCAAGCGTTCGGCCACGCGGCCAGTAGACGCGCCGGCCGTTCATGTTCGGTTCGGGGTCGGTGTGGAAGCACCAGTTGTAGCGCGCGCTCCACATCGTCTTGCCGTATCCGATCGGCAAGTGGATCCACGGCGATCTGTCGGGCGGCCCCGCTTCGAGCAGCAGCACGCGCTTCGTCGGGTCTTCGGTCAGGCGCGCCGCGAGCACGCAACCCGCCGAACCGGCGCCGACGACAATGTAGTCGTACTGCGGGTGCTGCACCCGGGATATCTCCTCGTCCGCCCGCGCCGGGCGTTGTCTTCGTTCAACGCTGCATCGAACCAGCGCCGCATGCACACGCCTTCGCGGCTGCGGTCCATAATGCGTCGAACTTCCGGAACGTATCGTTCCGTTTCTTGAAGCCATGCTAAGGCACAGAAAAGCGGAACGCAATGTTCCGGCAGGAAAGCGGATAGGGTCGCGGATCGACCCTGCGCACGTCGTCGCGGAAGCAACGGCCGGCGGCTCAGCGGCAGAACGCGCGCTGCGCATCGTCACCGAGATCGCAGAGGCGGGCGTCGGGCTGTCGCTGGCCGACCTGAGTGCGCGCCTCGGCCTGCCGAAGGCGACGCTGCATCGGCAATGCGCCGGTCTGCTGGCGCAGGGCTATCTTGCGCGCGACGTTGATCCGCTCCGCTTCGTGGTCGGTCCCGCACTGCACAAGCTGGCTTTCATCACGTTGAATCACGGCCACGTCCGTGCGCTCAGGCACCGCGTCCTTGCAGAGCTCGTCGCCAGTGTGCAGGAAACGTGCAATTTCACGACGCTCGACGGCGCCGAGGTGCTCTACCTCGACCGCGTTGAAGCCCGCTGGCCGCTGCGCCTGACGCTCGACGTCGGCGCGCACGTGCCGCTGCATTGCACCGCGAGCGGCAAGCTGTTTCTCGCGCACCTCCCGCCCCCGCAGTTCGACGAACTCGTCGGACGCGCGCGGCTGCAGGCATTCACGGCCAACACCATTGCCAGCCCGGCTCAGCTGCGGAGCGAGTGTGATGCGATCCGCGCCGCCGGCTATTCGACCGATCGCGAGGAGTTCATCGCCGGGCTGATCGCGGTGGCCGTTCCGGTTTACGACGGCGATAATGCGCTGCGCGCCGCGATCGCGATGCACGCACCGACCGCGCGCCTGCCGCTCGAAAACGCGCTGACGCGCCTGCCGCGCCTGGCGGCCGCGGCGCGGCGCATGCGAGAACTCTTGTAGGCAGATCATGTCCGACCTGAACGATCCACGAGTACTGTTCGCCGCCGAGCGCACGCTGCTCGCATGGAACCGCACGGTTCTGAGCCTGATGGCGTTCGGTTTCGTCATCGAGCGCTTCGGCCTGTTTCTTCGATTCGTCGCGCTGGCGCCCGGCGCGGGGATCGTGGCACCACAGGACCGCGTGTCATTCTGGATCGGCATCGGATTCATCGCGCTCGGCGTAGCAGCGGCGCTGGGATCGGTCGCACAGTACCGTGTCGCGTTGGCATCGTTGAAGCCATCGGAAATCCCGCCCGGTTACCGCACGTCGGTCGGTATTTGGCTCAATGTGCTGATCGCTGGCCTCGGCGCGGCGCTGATCGCCTATCTTGCGATGACCTGAGGAGCGTCCGCCAGTTCGGCGAGCTTCAACCGCTGCACTTTGCCCGAGGGCCCGCGCGGCAGCTCTTCGACGAAGCGGACCACCTTCGGCGCCTTGTACCGCCCGAGTTCGCGGTCGCAGAAGGCGCGCAGTTCGTCGGCCGTGCACTGGCATCCCTGGCGCACGATGACGCACGCCATGATCTCCTGGCCGTAGTGCCGGTCCGGGATGCCGACCGCGGCTGCATCGAGAACGGCAGGATGCCTCAGCAGCACTTCGTCGATCTCGCGCGGCGCGATGTTCTCTCCGCCCTTGATGATCAGCTCCTTGATGCGGCCGGTGACGAAGTAGAAGCCGTCGCTGTCGCGATACCCGAGATCGCCGCTGCGCAGCCAGCCACCGTCGAAGAACGCAGCGGCGCTCGCCTCGGGGTTCCTGTAATAGCCGCCCGTGACCTGCGGGCCGCGCATCACGATCTCGCCCACGGTCCCATCCGGCAGCGGCTGGCCCACGGCATCGACCACCCTCGCCTCGCAGCCGGAGGCGCGACCCACCGAACCGATCTTGCGCAGCGCGGATTCGATCGGGTTGGAGAAGCACGGCGCCACAGTCTCGGTCAGTCCCATCGTCTCGACGATGCCGATGCCGAACTTCGCCTCGAAGGCGCGGTGGTGCTCGGGCGGCAGTGCCGCCGAAGCCGAGCGGCAGAAGCGCACCGCTGCCAGCTGCTCGCGTGACGGCGCGTCGCCCTCGAGCAGGTAGGAGATCATCGTCGGAACCACGTTTAGCCAGGTGCAGCCGTGCTCGATCACCATCGGCCAGAATCCCGTTGCCGAGAACTTCGGCGGCATCACGAGGCTGCCGCCGTGCGCGAGCGGCGCCAGCATGGTCACGGCGAACCCGTTGATGTGGTACAGCGGCAGCACCGCCGTCACGCGGTCGGCAGGTCCGAGCCGGTGTTCGCTGCTGATCGCCAGAGCGTTGGCCGCGAGGTTTGCCTGCGTCAGCAGCACGCCTTTCGGCTTTCCGGTCGTTCCCGACGTGTACATCAGCAGCGCCGGCTGGTCTGGAGCGGGCGCAGCGCTGCGGACTGCAGCGCCGGTCAGCGCATCATCGTCCGGATCGACGACGACGACGTCCAGCGGTCGCGCAATCGACGTCGCCATCGCGCGCACGCGCTCGGCCCACTCCGGCGCGACGAAGACCAGCGTCGCGTCGGCATGATCGAGCACGAATCGCATCTGCTCGGGCTGCGACAGCAGGTTGATCGGATTGACGCAGTACCCGCCGTACATCGCGCCGAGCAGCAGGCGCACCGTCTGCGGGCCGTTGGCCATCACGACCGATACGTGCGAACCCGGTGCGAGTCCGCGCAGCTCGAGCCAGCCCTGCACTGCGCGGCACGAATCCGCGAGCTCGCCGAAGCTGATACGCCGGCCGCTCTCCGGCGCGACGAGGTATACGGCATCGGGCGCGCGCGCTGCGCAGGCATCGACCAGGTCCCGAACCGACTTCATCGATCGTTCACCCGCGTCCATGTCGCGCGAAGAATTCGCCGAGCAGGTCCTCTTCGGTCGGCTCCATCTCCGGGATCGTCATCGACACACGCGTGATGTTCAGGTAGTGGCGATAGTTCAGGTTGTCGGAGAAATTGTTGCGGCCCCAGGTGCCGCATCCCATCGACAGCGAAAACGGCAGGCCGTTGTCGAAACTGCCGCCGGTGGCGATGCAGTGCGCCTGGTTGACGATCACGCGCGACACCGGCAGCCGCAGCCCGGCCGCGACCGCTCGTTCGCTTCGCTCGGTATGCAGGCCGACGGAATGGCCGGCGCCCATGTAGGCGTAGATGCGTTCGACCACGCCGAGCGCATCGTCGAAATCGCGCGCGCGGTAGACGGCAAGCACCGGGCTCAGCTTCTCGCCCGAGAACGGGTGCTCGGGGCCGAACCCATTCTCCTCGACAAGCAGCGCCCGCGCCGACTGCGCCTGCGGCGCCGCGAGCCGCGCGCTGGGCCGCGATCGCGACCACCGCCTGGCCGGTCACCGCCGCGGCAAGCCTGCCGTCCGGCCACATGAACTGCTGCAGCCGCGCGCGGTCCGCCGCATCGAGCATCACCGCCCCAGCGCGCTGCAGCTCCGCCAGCGCCGCATCGTGGATCGCGTCGAGCAGCACGACGCTGTTCTCGGACGAGCAGCTGGTCGCGTTGTCGAAGGTCTTCGACTGCAGGATCCGCGCCGCGGCCGCCGCGAGGTCCGCAGTCTCGTCGACGATCGACGCGACGTTGCCGGCGCCGACGCCGAAGGCCGGCGTCCCGCTCGCGTAGGCCGCGCGCACGTTGGCCTGCGAGCCGGTCGCCACGACCAGGTCGGCCTGCCGCATCAGCTCGGCGGTCGCGATCTTCGTCACCGGCGCGGACAGCAACTGCACGAGGTCGCGCGGCGCCCCGATGCGGTCGAACTCGGCATGTACGAACTCGAGCAGCCGCGCGCAGGTCGACCAGCCCTTCGGCGACGGCGCAACGATGACCGCGTTGCGCCCCTTCAGCGCGTTGATGATCTTGTTCGCAGGCGTGGCTCCGGGATTCGTCGACGGCGTGATCGCGGCCACGACGCCGGCCGGCCGCGCGATCTCGATCAGACCAAGTTCCGGATACTCGGCGATCACGCCGACCGAACGCGCACCCTTCAGGTCGCGCAGCAGGCCGAGCGTCTTGCGATGATTCTTGCGGATCTTGTCGTGCGACGTTACCGATGCCGGTGTCGGCCACTGCCAGCTCCGCGAGTTCGCGATTGCGCGTCGGTTCGAGGATGGCCCAGCCGGCGGCCGCGACCAGATCGTCGACGCGCTGCTGGTCGTAGTCGTTCGCCACTGCCTGCGCAGCGCGTGCCCGCTCGATCAGCACGCGGACCGCCGCGCTCGCCGGACTGTCCTGGGCATGATGGGCTGCGTTCATCGTCGCCTCACTTCCGGTCCGTGGAAGCCGGCGTCCGCAGATTGAACGCGACCGGCTTACGCGCGCGCCGGCGGCGCAGCGCCTCGCGCAGCACCGGATAGAACAGGCCGACGATGGCGAGCAGCAGGATCGAGCCGCTGATCGGGCGCGTGAAGAACACGGTCCAGTCGTTGTTGAAGCTCACCATCGTCGTCATGAAGTTGTTCTCGGTCAGCGGGCCGAGAATCGTCCCGAGCACCAGCGGCGCGATCGGGAACCTGAATCGCTCGAACAGGAACCCGACGAGACCGAACACGGCGATCACGTAGAGGTCGGACAGGTTGCTGCGCGCCGCGAACGCTCCGATGAAGCAGAACACGACGACGAACGCCGACACGATGGCCTCGGGCGCATCGAGCACCTTGCACAGCGGACGGATCGCGAAGTAGCCGAGGATGCACATTCCGACCACCGCGACGAAGACGGACGCGAACACCGTGTAGATCAGCTCCGTGCTGGAGACGAACACCTGCGGCCCCGGCTGGATGCCGTGCAGCAGGAAAGCGGCCAGGATGATCGCGGTGGCGCCGCTGCCGGGAATGCCCATCGTCAGCAGCGGCACCATTGCACCGCCGACCGACGCCGTGGCCGCGGACTTGGCAGCGACGATGCCGGCCGGCGCGCCGCTGCCCAGCTGTCGTGCGTCCTTTCCGTACTGGCCCTCGATGCCGTAGGCGACGAAGGCGGACACCGTCGCGCCGGCCCCGGGCACGATTCCCACCACGATCCCCGTCGCGGTGCCACGCAGGAACGACCCCTTGATCGCCAGCAGTTCGGAAAGCTTCGGGAACGCCGTCCGGAAGCGCGCCCCCGCGCTGCCGTCAGCCGTCGCCTCGGCCGCGAACCCGAGTTGCAGCCGCGACAGGACCTCGCCGATGCCGTAGGCGCCGACCATGACCAGCAGGAACTCGATCCCGTCCTGCAGGAACGGCAACCCGAACGCAAACCGCTCGGCGCCGTACATCGCGTCGACGCCGACCGTCGCGATCAGCAGGCCGACACAAAGGCTGATCAGCGCATTGACCAGCGAACCGCCGCTGAGCGTCACGACACTGACCAGGCCGAACGCAGTGACCGCGAAAAACTCCGGCGACGAAAAGCTCAGCGCGATGCTCGCCACCGGCTTCGACAACGCGACCATCACGACGGCCGAGGCCAGGCCGCCAACGAGAGCGGCGACCAGCGAATAGCCGAGCGCGAGCGCGGCATCGCCGCGCCGCGTCATCGCATAGCCGTCCCACAGCAGCGGCACGTCCATCGGCTCGCCCGGAATGCGGAACAGGATCGCCGTGATCGCGCCGCCATAGGTGCCGGACACGTACATCGCGGTCAGCAGGATCAGCGCCGGCTCCACGCCCATCTTGTAGGTGAACGGCAGCGCCAGCACGACGCCCATCACCAGCGTCAGACCCGGCAGCACCGCGACCAGCATCCCGAGGACCAGGCCGATCACCATCGCCGCGAGATTCACCGGCGTTGCGATGTTGGCCAGGCCGTGCAGCAGGTTGAGCAGGACCTCCATCGTGCGCCGCCCGCGGGACTCAGACGCCGATCAGCCGCAGCAGGGCCAGCGACAGCGTCTTGAACGGCCCGACGCCGAGCGGCAGCGACACATAGGCCACCCGCATGAAGATCACGAGCAGCACGAATGCGCCGACGAGACCGATGATCGCCACCGACACGGGCCGGCGGTATCCGCCGATCCAGGAGAACAGCGCGATGAAGAGCGCGGTGCCGGCGAAGAAGCCGACGTAGGTGACGCCGAACACGAAAGCCAGGACCAGCCCGATGCCGGCGGCAAGCTTGCCGTTGTGCCGCTCGGGTTCGCGCGTCGCGAGTTCGCGGTCGGCATCGTCGGGCGGACGGTTGAGGCCCTGAGTCAGGCCGGTGGCCGTGAACGAGGTTCCGATCAGCAGCCGCTTGGCAATCTCGTACACGCACAGCGCCGCCATCGCGCCGATGACGAACTTCGGCCATCCGTCGGGGCCGATCCGACCCGAAAGTGCCCCGACCTCGATGCGCGTGGCGGCGAAGTACAGCAGTCCCGACACGGCGAGCATCAGCGAGTGCGGAACGACGGCTGCGAGACGTGGGTGCATCGGCTTCGGCGCGGCGACCGGCGCAGGGGCGCTGCGGCCTGCATGGGCCGCGCGCTCCCTGCCTCACCGGTTCGCTACTTCTTCTGCGCGTTCGACTCGATCAGCTTCAGTTCCTTCTCGATGAACGCAGCCGCACCCTTCGCCGGGATGAAGCTGCCGGAGTAGGCGAGTTCATCCTCCAGGTACTTGACGAAGTCAGCCGAGCGCGCGGCCTTCTCCAGCGCGCCCGCCAGTACGTCCACGTGCTTCGGGTCCGTCCCGGCCCTGACGACGATCGAGCGGAACTGGTTGATCACGATCGGAAAGCCGCTGTCCTTCGCCAGCGGGACATCCGGAAAGCCCGGCGCCGGCGCATCGGCGAAGAACACGAGCGGCCGCATCTGCTTGCTGTCGAGGAACGAGCGGATGTCGCCGGCCTGCTCGACCAGGACATCGGCATGCCCGCCGAGGATTGACGAATAGCGCTCGCCCGGGGACGCGAACGGAACCAGGCGCAGCTTCGCCCCCTTCGCGTTGATCTGGTTGAGCAGGATCTCGTCGGCACTGCCGAAACCGAGGATCGCGACCTTCACTTCGTTGGTCTTCGCGTCCGCGAGCAGGTCGGCGAAGGTCTTGTACTTGCTGTCCATCTTCACGTACATCCCGGTCGGCTGGCGGATCATGATGCCGAGCGGTATCACGTCGGCGAGCTTCCAGCGTCCGCTGCCGCCGGCGATGGTCGCCAGCGTGTCGCCGATGAGTATCGCCGTCGTGTGGCCATCGGGCGCAGCAGTCAGCATCTTCGTCATGCCGGTGTTGCCGGTCGCGCCCGGAACGTTGACCACCGGAATCGCGACCTTGAGGTCCGGCTCCATCAGCTTGGACAGCCGCCGCGCCAGCTGGTCGGCGCCGCCGCCCGCTCCCCAGGGCACGACGATCTCGACCGGCCGCGACGGGAAGCGGTCCTGCGACCACGCAGTTGGCGGCAGCCAGGCCAGTGTGCAGACGGCCGCACACGTCGCCAGTATCAGCCGGCGACGCGGCGGGAATTGTTCGGGCAAGCGGTTCATGGGGTCTCCTCCGCGATTTCGAAGCGTGACAAGTGCAGCGCAGGGGAAGATAGTGCCGATTGCAGTGCATCATTGTCCCGAAATCTGCAATTTCAGCTGCAATGGAAAGCAACCAGTCAAACGCCGCCGCCCTGCGCGCATTCCGCGTTCTCGACTACGTGGCCGAACAGCCGGACGGCTGCACCCCAACCCAGGTCGTCGCCGCGCTCGGGCTGCCGAAGCAGACCGTGCATCGCATCATCGCCCAGCTCAAGCTCGCCGGTCTGCTGCTGCGCGAGCCGGGATCGCAGCGCGTTCAGCTCGGCGCGCGTCTGACGCGGTTCGCCGAGAACATCCTGATGCACGGCCATGCCAGCCGCGAGCGGCATGCAATCCTGCAGTCACTGGTCGACGACATCGGCGAGACCTGCAACCTGACAGCGCTCGCAGGCACGCACATCGTCTACATCGATCGCGTCGAGACCGCCTGGCCGTTGCGTGTGATGCTCGCACCCGGCTCGCACGTGCCGCTGCATGCGACCGCCACGGGCAAGCTGCTGCTTGCGCTGTTGCCGAAGGTGCAGCGCGAGCGGCTGCTGCGCGTGCTTCCGCTGCGCGCGCTGACGCCGGCGACGATCGTCGACGTCCGCGCGCTGCGCAGGGAAATCGAGGAAACGCGCCGGCGCCGCATCGGCATCAACCGCAACGAACACCTGAGCGGCCTGATCGCAGTCGCGGTTCCGGTCATGCTCGATCGCCAGCGCGCCTGTGCCGCTGTCGCAGTGCAGGCGCCGGTCGGCCGGATGACCCTCGAGGAACTTCTCGAGTACGTGCCCCGCATGCGCGCCGCGGCGGATCGCATTGCCGCCACCATGGGTGGTTGATCGGCACCGTCGCTGCAGGATCCGAAGGGTCGCGAGCTCTGTTTGACGATGAAGTGTCCGCCGGCAGAAGTGTTCGAGGTCCGCAGCCGGACCGGCGCTCATCCCCTGCGTGAACCTGAAACAGGTTCTTTGCCAGGTCGACCCCAACAGCCGTAATCTCCGGGGTGGTCGCTCCGCACCATCCCATTGCTTCCGTGCCGTAAACAGCTACCGGCGATTCTGCGCGTGGATGTACTTGAAAAGCTATTCCAGCGGGCTCGCCGCCGGCCTCGGCGCATCGTGCTGCCGGAGGTCGGCGACGAGCGCATCATCGAGGCTGCGCGCAGGCTGAAAGACGAGGGGCTCGCCGAGCCGATCCTGCCGCTCGATCCGCAGTCGAGCCCACGGCTCGCCGTGTATGCCGAGCTCTATGGCAATCCGAAGATTGCCCAGCGCGCAGTGCGCAAACCACTGCTGCATGCCGGCATGATGGTCAAGGCGGGCGATGCCGACGCGATGCTCGCCGGAGTCGCGCATCCGACGGCCCGCGTGATCGAGGCCGGGCTCATGACGATCGGGCTCGCAGAGGGCATCCGCACGCCTTCGAGCTTCTTCCTGATGATCCTGCAGGAAAGGGTTCTGATCTATGCCGATTGCGCGGTCAACGCCGAGCCGGATGCCTCCCAGCTCGCCGACATCGCGCTTGCTTCGGCGGCGAGCTGCCGCGCGCTGCTCGACGAAGAGCCGCGCGTCGCGCTGCTTTCCTTTTCGACCAAGGGCAGCGCACACCACGCCCGTACGGAGAAGGTCGTGCGCGCGCTCGAGATTGCTCGAGCACGCGACCCGCGACTCGCGATCGACGGCGAGCTGCAGGCCGACGCAGCGCTCGTCGACTCAATTGCAAAGAAGAAGCTGAAGACCGAAAGCGCCGTCGCGGGGCGCGCCAACGTGCTGATATTCCCGGATCTTGACTCCGGCAACATCGCCTACAAGCTCACCCAGCACCTTGCCGGCGCGCGCGCCATCGGCCCGATCCTGCAGGGTTTCGCGCGTCCCGTCAGCGACCTCTCGCGCGGTGCGAGCGTCGACGACATCGTCGCCGCCGCGGCGATTCTTTCAGCGCAGGTCTAAGGGGACGTACTCCCGCGGCTGCGGTCCGTTGTACAGCGTCAGCGGGCGGATGAGGATGTTGTTCTCCATCTGCTCGAGCACCTGCACCGTCCAGCCGGGCACTCGGCCGATGGCGAAGATCGGCACGAAGAGGTCGGAGGCAATCCCGTTCAGGTAGTAGACGACGCCGGCATAGAAGTCGACATTGACGTTCACACCGTGGCGCGCGTACGGCTTCATCGCTTCCACCAGCGCCTCCAGGATCTGGTACCACTTTGGCTGGCCCATCTCGCGCGACAGCTTCTCGACGCCCGCGCGCATGTGGCGCGCGCGTGGATCCTCAGCGCGGTAGACGCGGTGCCCAAAGCCCATCACCGGCTCCCGGTTGGAGCGTTTATGCCTGACGTACTCGGCCGCGTTCGCTGCCTCACCGATCTCCTGCGCCATGTTCATGACGTTCTCCGCCGCGCCGCCGTGCGCGGGGCCCGACAGCGCGGCGATCGCCGCTGTGATCGCGGCGTGCAGGTTCGCTTCGGTGCCCGCTACGACTCGAGCGGTGAACGACGACGCGTTCGAGCCGTGCTCTGCATGCAGGATCATGTCGGTGTCCATCAGCCGCGCGGCGTCCGCGCTCGGCGCCACGCCCTTCAGCATGTAGAGGAAGTTCGCGGCATGCCCGAGCGTCGGATCGGGCGCCACCGGCGAGCGGCCGTTGCGGATGTGCTCGTGCGCTGCCACGATCATCGGCACCTGCGAAGCGAGCCGCACGCCCTTGCGCACGATCGCCTGCGGCGAGTTGTCCGCCACGTCGGGATCGAAGGCAGCGAGCGCCGACACGGCGGTGCGCAGCACATCCATCGGATGCGCATTCTTCGTAACTTCAATGAGTTGGTTGATCTCGGGAGGCAGCTTGCGCGCAGCTTTCAGCTCGGCGTCAAAGCGAGCGAGCTGCTCCTTGTCGGGCAACTCCCCCTTGAGCAGCAGGTAGCAGGTCTCCTCGAAAGTCGAGCGCTCGGCGAGGTCGTGAATCGAATACCCGCGGTAGCGCAGCTCGCCGGCGCGCCCATCGATGTAGCAGACGCGCGAGCGCTCGAAGTAGACCCCTCTGAGCCCTCGATGGATGTCGATCTTCTCAGTGTCTTCGCTCATAACCTGGCGTCGGTTTCGCGAGGGCCCGACCGTGACACTCGGCAACCGACGGCGCGCGAGTGCTCAGACGTATGTCTTGTACTTGTCCAGGTGCCGCACCGGCTTGCTCAGCGCGTCGCGCCGGAACGGGTCACCGAGTTCCTTCGTGACCATCATCTCGAGCACCGTCGTTCGGCCGTCGGCCTGATTTTTCACCGCCTGCTGCAGCGCCGGCCCGACGTCTGCGAGCTTGTCGACCATGATGCCGTCGCAGCCGAATGCCTTCGCGAGAACGGCCCAGCTCGGGTTGTCGAGCTCGACTCCCAGATAGCGCTGGGAATAGAAGTCCACGTGGTTCTTTTTCTCCGCGCCCCACTGGCCGTTATTGAACAGCACCACGGTGACGCCGATCTTCTCGCGCGCGCAGGTCAGCAGCTCGTTGAGGCTGATGCCCCAGGCGCCGTCGCCGACGTAGGCGATCGCCGGACGGTCCGGCGCCGCGATCTTGGCGCCGCAGATCACCGGGAACGCATAGCCGCAGTTGCCGAAGCTCATCGCCGCGAGCATCGAGCGCGGCGCGTCGAAGCGCAGGTAGGAGTTGGACACCGAGCAGATGTTGCCGATGTCAGTCGAGACCATCGCGTTCTTCGGCATTGCGCGCTCCAGCTCGCGCAGCATCTGCCGCGGGTGCATGTAGCTCGACCGGTTGGAGATCTCGACCGAGTAGGCATCGGTCTCCTGCGTCCAGCCGTCGAGCTCCTTCTCCCACGCAGCGCGCTCGGCCTTCAGCCTGGCATCCCGCTCCGCCTTGTTCTGCTGGCATGCGAGCGCCCTCCCCTGCAGGCGTTCGAACAGCGCCGCGGCCGCTGACCGGGCATCGCCGCAGATGCCGACCGAGATCGGTTTGACCAGCCCCAGCATCTTCGCGTCCGCGTCGATCTGGATGATCTTCGCGTTCTTCGGCCAGTAGTCCAGCCCGTACTGCGCGAGCGTGCCGAAGGGGCCAAGCCGCGAACCAAGCGCGAGCACGACGTCGGCCTGCGCGATCAGCTTCATCGCCGCCTTGCTGCCCTGATAGCCGAGCGGGCCGCACCACAGCGGATGCGAGGCGGGGAACGAATCGTTGTGCAAATAGCCGCACGCAACCGGCGCGTGCAGCAGTTCGGCGAGCTTCACCGCCTCGGCCGTCGCCTCGCCCATGATCACGCCGCCGCCGGACAGGATGACCGGAAACTTCGCGCCCGCCAGCAGCTTCGCGGCCTCGTCGAGCGCCGCTACGTCGCCGGCGCCACGGCCGATGCGGATCGGCTGCGGGATCTCGCACTCGATGTCGCCGTAGAAGTAGTCGCGCGGGATGTTGAGCTGCGTCGGACCCAACTCAAGCAGCGCCCGATCGAAACAGCGGCTCGTGATCTCAGCCATGCGTTTCGGGTTGTTCACGTGCCCCTGGTACTTCGTGATCTTCGAGAAGATCGGCAGCTGCTCGGTCTCCTGGAATCCGCCCAGCCCCATCGTCATCGAGCCCGTCTCGGGCGTGATGACGACCACCGGCGAGTGCGCCCAGTACGCGGCTGCGACGCCGGTGACGAAGTTCGTGATTCCCGGTCCGTTCTGCCCGATGCATACACCATGACGGCCAGATACACGCGAGTATCCATCGGCCATGTGCACCGCGCCCTGCTCGTGCGCAGTCGGAACGAAGCGAATGCCGGCGCCGGGAAAGATGTCGAGCGCATCCATGTAGGCGGACCCGACGATGCCGAACACGTCGGTCACGCCCTGCGCAACGAGCGATTCGACGAACGCTTCGGAAGGCGTCATCCGGGTCCGGCCTTGCACCACGGCGCGGTTGGGCTGCTTCATGTCGGTCATCGGGGTCTCCACAGAAAAGGGAAGCGTCGCAGCGGCACCAGAAATCACCGTGCGCTCATACCGTTCAACGAGATGTTTCGTTCGATTTCACGCAACGGTAGGACAATGCGCGCCAAAATGCAACTCAACGTTCCGTTCAAATGAATATTCTGGTTGCATGACTGAAACGAGCTAGCTACGATAGCCTCCATGTCGAATGTCATTGAATTGGGTGCGCGCGACGCGGTCGGTTCGAATTCGTCGACGCTCAAGGCGTTCGCGGTGCTCGAAACCCTGGTGCGCGCCGGTGCGCCAGTCACTCTTTCGGAGCTGATGGTCGCCACCGGCCTGCCCAAGCCATCGCTGCATCGGACGCTCGCGTTGTTCGAGGACGCGGGGCTGGTGATGCGCGAGCCCACCGGCCGCGCCTACGCCGTGGGGCCAAGGCTCGAGCGCTTTGCACTCGATGTGCTGACGCACGATCACGTCGCCGCCGAGCGGCACGTCGTGCTGCGGCGGCTGGTTGCCGACGTCGGCGAGACCTGCAATTTGTCGATGCTGCGCAAGGGGGAGGTCGTCTATCTCGATCGCGTCGAAGCAGACTGGCCGCTGCGGCTGCATCTGCCGGTGGGCAGCACGCTGCCGCCGCACTGCTGCGCCAGCGGCAAGCTGCTGCTGGCGTTCAAGGAGCCCGCCGAGCGCGCGCAGCTGGTGAGCGACCTGCCGCTGCAGCGGTTCACCGAGAGGACGATCACCGACCGGCAGTTGCTCGCGAGCGAACTCGACCGCATCGCGGCCACAGGTTACGCGGTCGACAACGAGGAGTATGTCGTCGGCGTCGCCTGCGTCGCAGTGCCGGTACGGATCGCCGGCGGCGAGGTCATCGCCGCAGTGGCGGTGCATGCAGCGACGGCGCGGCTGCCGCTGACGCGGGCGATAGAGTTCGTGCCGACCCTCGCAAAGGCTGCGGATGCGATCGCGCAAACCTTTGGCTGAAATGGCCGAGGATTTTCCGACGCTGAACGCAGCCTCGTCTCACACCAAGCGGTCATCGCGCCGCACGGCGCACCGCATTGGCGAGCAATGCGCCCTGCAGCCTGACGGGACGTCGGGACCCGTCAGGACACGCTGCCGAAGCTGAGATCGGTCGCGCTTGCCGGCGCCTTCAGCCCGGCCAGGCGGCAGCCCTGAGCGATCGGGCCCCCAGGAAGCAGCGTGTACAGGTACTTCACGCCACCCTTGTAATGGAACTTCTCATCGAGGGCGTCGTGCAGGTCGCGCAATTTGACTTCGCCTTCCTCGTGGCGCGCAAAGAACTCCTGCAGCCCACGCACGAGTTCCCAGTGGTCGTCGCCGAGAGCGAGCTTCTCCTCGCGCGCGATCCGCTCGGCCTCCGCTGGCGTCCAGTGCGGGGGCGCGTGCCGGAAATTCGGGTCAGGGACAAACTCGCGCCCCTGGATCAAGTCGGTCGACTGCGTCATGGCATCTCCTGTCGATACGAAGTCTCGCCGCGATGAGCCAATTGGCGGGCATCAATACGGGCACCCGCTGCGCTCATGCTATCCGCTGTCGCTACGGGTCGCCGATCCCGTGATCCGGCAGCCGTCAGGTCCCTTTCGCCGCGTTGTCCAGCCCAATGATCTGGAAAGACAACGCGTCGAGATCGCCGAGCACCATCGTCGCTTCGGCGCCGATCCCCGCGACGGTGCCCGGGTTGATCAGCGGCGTGCAACCGCGCGCGCCCGCTACGCTCTCTATCTGCGCAATGTGACTATGACCGCAGAACACCGCATCGAAGTCTCCCGTGCAGGCCATGCCGCGTGCGAGGTGCGGATAGTGCGTCATGAAAAGGCGACGGCCGGACAGTTCGAACGAGGCATCGCCTCCGTAATAGACCAACGCTCCGTTCGAGCCCTGCGCCATGCGTTGCATGGACAGCAGGTCACCGAGGTTGTTGCCATGGACGACATGCAGGGGCAGGCCGACCGCGAGTGCCGCGCGCAGCGAGTTCGGACCGATGATGTCGCCGCAGTGCAGGATCGCCTGCGCGCCCCAGGCGCGAGCGCGTTCGACCGCGGAAGCCAGCAACGCACCATGATCGTGACTGTCGGAGACGACACCGATCTTCACGACAGCATCCTGACTTGCGGCAGATCGGGCTCGGTCATGCGCTGGATCAACTCGAAAGGGACGCAGCCGGTCATTCTTTGTCGCAGGGCCGCGGTCGCAGATGCGAACAGTAGCCGAGCATTCGGCACGACGTCCTACCAAGGTGGGTAAAGTCGCGGCCCCCTACTTTGGGAGTAGACGCCGCGCGGGTGGCCGCCGCCTAATTCATCCGATTCGTCTGCGACCCGCGGGGCGCCATTGCGCGCGGTTGTCTCCACAGCGACCGCCATTCGACCGATTCTCATTCGACGCGCACCGAGCGTTCACCGATGCCAGATCAACCCGCGAGCGGAGCGCGCGCGACCAGCGTCCGGACGACGACCTGCTACATGTGCGCGTGCCGCTGCGGCATTCGTGTGCATCTGGACGACGGCAAGATCCGCTACATCGAAGGCAATCCGGAGCACCCGCTGAACCACGGCGTCATCTGCGCCAAGGGGTCGTCGGGGATCATGAAGCAGTACTCGCCGGCACGCCTGACCCGACCGCTGCTGCGCAAGTCCGGCGCCGAGCGCGGCGCCGGTGAGTTCGAGCCGATCAGCTGGGAGCGCGCGTTCGAGATACTGACCGAGCGGCTCGCGAAGATCCGCGCGACCGACCCGAAGAAGTTCGCCCTTTTTACCGGGCGCGACCAGATGCAGGCGCTGACGGGGCTCTTCGCGCGCCAGTTCGGCACGCCGAATTACGCGGCGCACGGGGGTTTCTGCTCGGTCAACATGGCGGCCGGAATGATCTACACGATCGGCGGGTCGTTCTGGGAGTTCGGTGGGCCCGACCTCGGCCGCGCGAAGCTCTTCTTCATGTTCGGCACGGCGGAGGACCATCACTCCAATCCGCTGAAGATCGCGATTTCGAAGTTCAAGCGGCGCGGCGGGCGCTTCGTGTCGATCAATCCGGTGCGCACCGGCTACTCGGCGATCGCCGACGAATGGGTGCCGATCAAGCCAGGTACTGACGGCGCGCTGCTGATGGCGCTGATCCACGAGATCATCGAAAGCGGCCTGTACGACCGCGAGTTTCTGGTGCGCTACACCAACGCGGGGCAACTCGTGAACGTCGACGACGCCCACGACGAGTTCGGCATGTTCGTGCGCACCGAGGTGCCGCAGGAAGAAGCCTGCTACGACCCGCAGAACAAGCTGTGGTGGGACCGGGTGACCAACGCGCCAGTGCTGACCCACAGCAAGGGCGCCGATCCGTTCCTGTTCGGCTCGTTCAGGCTCGCCGACGGCACGGCAGTCAAGCCGTCGTTCCAGCTGCTGCAGGAGCGCGTGCGCGACTGCACGCCGGAATGGGCCAGCCAGATCACCGGCATTCCCGCCGCGACGATCCAGCGCCTCGCGCACGAGCTCGGCATCACCGCGCGCGACGAAACGATCGAGCTGCCGATCCCCTGGACGGATTCGTGGGGCAACGAGCACGAGTCCGTCACCGGCAACCCGGTCGCCTTCCACGCGATGCGCGGACTGGCCGCGCATTCGAACGGCTTCCAGTCGATCCGTGCGCTGGCGATCCTGATGACGCTGCTCGGGACCATCGATCGGCCCGGCGGTTTCCGCCACAAGGCCCCGTTCCCGCGGCCAATCCCGCCGTGCGCGCGCACGCCGAACACACCGCTGGCGATCAAGCCGAACAGCCCGCTCGACGGCATGGCGCTGGGCTGGCCGTCGGATCCGGACGACCTCTTCGTCAACGACGACGGCAGCCCGGTCCGCATCGACAAGGCATTCTCGTGGGAGTACCCGTTGGCGGTGCACGGCATGATGCACAACGTGATCACCAACGCCTGGCGCGGCGACCCGTACCGCATCGACACGCTGCTGATCTTCATGGCCAACATGGCGTGGAACTCGACGATGAACACGTCCGAGGTCCGCAAGATGCTGAACGACCGCGACGACAATGGCGACTACAAGATCCCGTTCCTCGTCGTCTGCGATGCATTCCAGTCGGAGACGACCGCTTTCGCCGACCTCGTGCTACCCGATACCACCTACCTCGAGCGGCACGACGTGATGTCGATGCTCGACCGGCCGATCTCGGAGTTCGACGGCCCGGTGGATTCGGTGCGGCTGCCGATCCTGCCGCCGACCGGCGAGTGCAAACCGTTCCAGGAAGTGCTGATCGAGCTGGCCGCGCGGCTAAAGCTGCCGGCATTCACGCGTGCCGATGGCAGTCGCAAGTTCAAGAGCTATCCGGATTTCATCGTCAATTACGAGACCGATCCGGGCTCGGGCATCGGCTTCCTGTCCGGCTGGCGCGGACGCAGCGGCGAGAAGTTCATGAAGGGCGAGCCCAATCCGCAGCAGTGGGAACTGTACGAAAAGAACAACTGCGTGTTCCAGTACAAGCTGCCGCCGTCGTACCAGTACATGCGCAACTGGAACAAGGGCTATCTCGAGTGGTCGCGCCGCAACCGCATCACCCGCTACGACGAGCCGATCCTGATCCACCTCTATTCCGAGGTGCTGCAGAAGTTCCGCTCCGCCGCGCAGGGCAAGGGCATCACGCGCAAGCCGCCCGAGCACCTGCGGAGCCGCATCGCCACCTACTTCGATCCGCTGCCCTTCTACTACCCGCCGCTCGAAGTGCAGGCGACCGACACGACGGCCTATCCGCTGGCCGCGATCACGCAGCGGCCGATGGCGATGTACCACTCGTGGGACTCGCAGAATGCCTGGCTGCGGCAGATCCACGCGCACAACTACCTGTTCGTCAATCCGCGCACCGCGCGCCAGTCGGGCATCGACGACGGCGACTGGATCTGGGTCGAGTCGCAGTGGGGCAAGGTCCGCTGCATGTGCCGTCATTCGGAGGCGGTCGAGCCCGGCACGGTCTGGACCTGGAACGCGATCGGCAAGGCCTCCGGTGCCTGGGCGCTGGCGCCGGACGCCAACGAATCGCGCAAGGGCTTTTTGCTCAATCACCTGATCAGCGAGGAGTTGCCTGCCGCCGACGGCCGCCGCGTCTCGAATTCCGACCCGATCACCGGCCAGGCCGGCTGGTACGACGTGCGCGTGCGCATCCGCAAGGCCGATCCGGACGAGGAGCGCGCCACCTGGCCGCAGTTCGCGCCGTTGAAGACATTCCCGGGCATGGACACGGCACGCCGACTCTGGCTCGCGTACACGTCTCGCGCCAACGGCTCCGCGCGATGACACGGCCCGGGTCCCTGGAGCGCTCGCGATGACGCAGCTTGCGCTGGTCATCGACCTGAACGTCTGCGTCGGCTGCCATGCCTGCGTGACGAGCTGCAAGGAATGGAACACCTCGGGCAACGCCGGAACGCTCTCCGACCAGCGGCCGTACGACGCCGACCCGACTGGCACCTTCTTCAACCGGGTGCAGACCTTCGAGGTCGGCGAGTTTCCGAATACGCAGACCGTGCACTTCCCGAAGTCCTGCCTGCATTGCGAAGAACCGCCGTGCGTGCCGGTCTGTCCTACCGGGGCCAGCTACAAGCGGCCGGAAGACGGCATCGTGCTGGTCGACTACGACAAGTGCATCGGCTGCAAGTACTGCTCGTGGGCCTGTCCCTACGGCGCGCGCGAGATCGACGAGCGCCAGAAGGTGATGAAGAAGTGCACGCTGTGCGTCGACCGCATCTACGACACCGCGCTGCCGCTGGCCGAGCGTCGCCCAGCGTGCGTGCTGGCCTGCCCCACCAGCGCGCGCCTGTTCGGCGACATCCACGATCCGGAGTCCGAGGCTTCGCAGGCGATCCGCGAACGCGGCGGCTACCCGCTGATGCCGGAGTGGGGTACGCAGCCGGCCAACCACTACCTGCCGCGACGCCGAACTGAAATGACGATCGAGGAGGACGAACTGATCCGCGCCGACAACCCGCTGAAGATCGACGGCCGGCTGCCGAAGCCGCCGCTGAAGGACCCGGCACTGGACGATGTGACGTCGTGGTAATTGCAATGCGAAAACTTCGAAGCACGACCTGACGATGCACCCGGCCTTTTCCGTGATCTTCCTGACGACATTGATCGGCGCCGGCCAGGGACTGTTTCTTGCGCTTTACTGCGTCGAGGTCGGAGCGCGCTTCGGCTGGCTCGATCGCCCCGGCGCGGCCTTTTATGTCGGCGGTGCCGTGATCGTCTGTGTGCTGATGGTGCTTGGACTGATCGCGTCGATCTTCCACCTCGGTCGCCCGGAGCGCGGCTGGCGTGCAGCGTCACGCTGGCGCACATCCTGGCTGTCACGCGAGATCATCGTACTGCCGGCCTTCGTCACCGGCGTGGTCGCCTACGGCGCCGCGCACTGGCTGACCGGTGTGCTCTCAATGGAACTGCCGCTCTCGACGCTTGCGATCGGCGCCGCGACCTCGGTGCTGTCCCTCGCACTCTTCGTCTGCACCGGGATGATCTATGCCTGCCTGAAGTTCCTGCAGGAGTGGGCCAGCCCGCTGACCGTCGTCAATTATTTCCTGCTCGGCTGCGCCTCCGGCTTCACGCTGGCGACAGCGTATGCCGCCGCGGTCGAGCCGGGATTGACGCTCTTCTTCGGAACCTTTGCGCTGGCGCTGACCGCCGCCGCGCTGGTGGGGCGCGTGGCTTCGCTGGTCCGCAACGCGCGCCTGAAGCCGCGCTCGACGCTGCAGACGGCGATCGGCATCAAGCATCCGCGCATCGTCCAGAAGGCGCAGGGCATGATGGGCGGCGCGTTCAACACGCGCGAGTTCTTCCACGGACGCACGCGCACCTTCCTGCGGTCCGTGAAATGGTTGTTCCTGCTGCTGGTGTTCCCGGTCCCGGCTGTACTGGTCGCGGCCGGGCTCGCATCGATGTCGCCGGCGTGGCTCGCGGCGGCCTTCGGGTTTCAGTACGTCGGACTCCTGGCGGAGCGCTGGTTCTTCTTCGCCCAGGCGAATCATCCGCAGAACCTGTATTACCAGGCCGTGGCCTGAGCGCGCGGTCGGGGCAATTCGAATAGTATGGGTGAGTTGCAGACACGTCCCCGTGGTCCAGCCCTGTGAAAACCGACGCGCACGGCCTGACCGAGAGACCTTCCGATCGCCGCGAGCCGACCAGTTCGTATGTCGACGTGCCGCGAGACTCGGTACTCGGCGACTTCCTCGGTCTCGTCGTGCGGCTGACGGGCGCACGCGCGGGGGCGATCCGCGCGCCGACGGCAGACAGCCAGAAGCTCCGCCTCGTCGCCTCGGTCGGCCTGCCCAGCGAAGTCTGCCAGCGCGACGCGATCATGCCCGCCGACTGCGGCATGTGCGGCGCCGCGCTGCAGAGCGCGCTGACACGGCAGGCGACGCCGCACCTTGGCTGCGAGATTCTTCATTCCGGAGATCCGTTCGGAGCGGAGAAAGGACGCGCGGTTGCCGTGCCGCTGGATCACCGCGATCGGCCGATCGGCGTGCTCAACCTGTTCTTTTCTGAGGGACGCGATCCGCCGGCGGGCATCACCCACCTGCTGCGGCCGTTCGGCCAATTGCTCGGACTCGCGCTGGAAAACGAACGGCTGGCCCGTGAAAACCTGCAGGCCCGCGTCGCCGCCGAGCGCCAGTCGATGGCCGCCGACATTCACGACGCGCTGGCGCAGTCACTGACGTTCGTCCGGATGCGGATGTCGTTGCTGCACGATGCGATGCAGCTTAACCAGACTGGTGCCGCCCTCAACTACTGGACCGACGCGAGCGACGAACTGCGCAGCGCCCACGGGAGACTGCGCGAGATGATCTCGATGTACCGCGCCGGCATGGATTCCCGCGGTCTCGTAACTTCTCTTTCCGAACTCGCGGTGGCGTTCCGCAGCCGGACCGCGATCGATCTGGCGTTCGAGTGCCGGGTTGAGGACGTCGGCCTGAGCGCGGAGCGGCAGCTGCAGGTGTTCTACATCGTGCAGGAAGCGCTGGCGAACATTGGCCACCACTCCGGAGCGCACAGCGCCCGGATCCTGATCGATCGAGCCGGTGACGACCTGCGCCTGATCGTGGAGGACGACGGCTGCGGGCCGAGCGACGAAGCGCTGGACCCCCGCTGTGCCGGGCGGCTGACCGAAGCGGGCCATCACGGACTGCAGATCATGAGAGAGCGCGCGGGACGTGCTGGCGGCCGCCTGCAAATCAGCGCCCGGGCCGAGGGTGGCACGCGCATCACGCTGACGATCGACAATCCGTCAGAGGGGGTTCTCCTTGAGCGTGCCGCCGATCAAGTTGGTCCTCGTCGACGACCATGCGCTGGTCCGGCAGGGGCTCGCCGATCTTCTGTCGCGCGGCGCCGGGATGCAGGTCATGGCGACCACCGGGCGCGCCGACGAGGCGCTGGGGCTGTTGCAGGAGCACCATCCCGACCTGCTGATACTCGACTTGCGGATGGGCCCCACCGACGGCATCACTCTGCTGAAGCAGCTGCGCGATCAGGGCACCGATACGCCGGTGGTCGTGCTGACAATGAGCGAGGCCGCCGAGGACCTTGCTGCGGCTCTTCGCCTCGGCGTGCGCGGCTACCTGTTGAAGGACATGGAGCCGGCCGAAGTGATCGACGCGATCCGTCGCACCGCGCGCGGCGAACTGGTGGTTGCGCCGGCCATTTCAGGCAAGCTGGCGACTATCCTGCAATCCGGTGAAGAACCGGGCAGCGCCGCCAGCCTGGCCAAACAATTGACCGGCCGCGAGCGCCAGATCCTCAGTTACGTGGCCGCCGGCCTGAGTAACAAGGCGATCGCGCGGACCGTCGGTATCAGCAATGACACCGTCAAGCTGCATGTTCGCCATATTCTCGCCAAGCTGGGTCTGAGCTCGCGCGTCGAGGCCGCGGTGTTCGCGGTGCAGAACCGCAAGGCGCTCGGGATGCCGGAGCCCTGACGCGGGCCGGCGCCTCAACCGCTGATGTACGACCAGCCCTCCTTCTGGCGCTTGATGATCTGTCCGAGGCCGGCCTTCACGTAGCCGATGTCGGGAAGCATGTCCTGCCTGGTGAGCTTCTGCCGGCCCATTGTCACTTCGCAGGCCTCCAGTTTCGCGCCGCGCTTCATCGCATCAGCGACGCGCGTCGCCAGCGGCGAGTCGAACTTCAGCATGCCGATACCCCAGCCGAGGGCGACGATCTCGATTTCGACGTTGTCCTTGCCGTAGAGGTCCTGCAGATTCTCGACATAGTTCATCGCCTGGTTCCAGATCCGCTGCTCGGGCGTGCTGACCTGGACTATCACTCGCTCCTTGCCGGCCGATGCCGCTTGAGCGGCTGCCTGGCCGTTGACGAGGGCGCCGAATGCCAGTGCTGCAAGGAACGCGAATAGACGTTTCATGATCAGTTGACCTCCCTATGTTCAAAGTGAGCCGAGCCTTGAGTTGCGGCCCCGAAGCCCGGGTCGACCGCCTTGGGGCCGGGCTCAGCGCGATCCTCGCGCCATACCATGTACTTCATCGTCGCCACAGATCCGGCGACGATCGACGCAATCGCCAGCAGCGAGCCGAGGGCAAGCGTCGAAACACCGGTGATGCCCTGGCCGATCGTGCAACCCAGTGCCGTCACCCCGCCGAAGCCCATCAGGATGGAGCCCACGATGTGATTGCGCGTGTCCGTCGCCGAGGCGAAACCTTCGAGACGGAACTGCCGGGTCGCGAGTGCCCAGGCCATCGACCCGAAGATAACCCCGAGCGCAGACGCGATCCCGAACGTGAGATGCAACGACTTGTCGGTCCATAGCATCAGCAGCTCGATCGTGTAGGCGATCGGCGCCACGAAGCTCAGCGACTCCGCTGCTCGCGTATTGGTGCCAACGAACACCATCTCCAGTTCCGGGCTCTCGACGTACCCCAGGTGGCCACTGAGGTACCAGCCGGCGGTGACAACGAGTCCGATCATCACACCGGTCACGACCTGTGTCCGGTTGGCGCGAAAGCGGGCATCCATGAAGACGAACACCGCCAATCCGCCCGCAATCAGCGTTGCGACCACACCGAGCGCGGCCTTGGCTGAGATGCCGGTCGCCTTTGCAACCAGGGTCGGCAGGTCCTGTCCGGTGAGACCGTAGGCCGCCAGGTCAATCGTGAAGCGATCGATGTAGCTCGCGCGCCACTGTCCGAACAGGCCCTTGATCGTCATGTAGGCGGCGACGCCGAGAAAGACGAATACGACGACGGACCGGATACTGCCGGCGCCGATCCGCAACAGGTTCTTGTTGGCACAGCCGCCGGCGAGCGTCATGCCGACGCCGAACAGCAGCCCGCCGACGATCGCCGACAGCCATGCCAGGCGCGGCCGCGGGTAGATCGACTTGCCGATGTCGACCAGGCCAAGACCGTGCAACAGGCTCGCGCCGACGATAGCCACCGCGATTGCGAGCAGCCACATGCGCATGCGGCCCCAGTGACCCATGTTGAACACGTCGGAAATTGCTCCCATCGTGCAGAAGTTCGCGCGATTGGCAAGAAAGCCAAACACGAACGCCAGCGCAAAGCCGCCGATGACGACGATCGTCGCCGGGTTCACCGATGTCTCCATTGCTCGCTTCCCCCCCTCTTGCGTTCTAGTCGAAGCCGCGTCTGCGCCGCGGGATTCACGCCGTGCCGTCCGGTTCCAGCGGAATGTCTCCGCGCCGGTAGAAGACAAACCGGTGCTCCCCTGGTTCGATCTCGACGAAGTCGATGACCGTCTCGCTGATGGCTTCGAGCGATGGCGGCGATACCAGCAGCGTAATGCCAGTTGCGGTGACCACTTCCTCGTCCTGCTCACGACGCTCGTCAAGCCCCATGCCGTATTCGACCTGTCCGTTGCCGTCGCGGCGGGCCGCCACGCGCAGCGCGAGGCGTTGCTCTGTCGTTCCGCTCAGCGCGAGCCGGATGCGTTCGGCCGCCGCCGGCGTGATCTCAATCATCGGGTACCGCCCTCGGCTCTGATCATCTCCTCCGGCGCCGCCGCAGCCCGCACCGTGCGCGCGAAGTCGACGAAACGCGCGGGCCAGTCGTTGCCGCCGGTGCCGCGCAGGTGCGCATAGGACGCGAGCGTATTGCGATAGACGATGCCGTCGTGATGGCCGTCCACGCCATGTCCGCGCTCGACGCGGTACGCAAAGCGCAGCGCCGGGTCGGCGTTGACCAGCCTGGAGTGATGAAACTCGTGTGCCCTGATGACCGATGCCGCGCGCCGTGGCCACGGCATCTCGGCGGTCTCGGCCAGATGAACATAGCCCCGCCCGACGGGGCGCTCGCACATGACGACGTCGGCCGCGATTGCTCCGGCCATCGGATACGACACATTGTTCCAGACGATCGACCGTGCCAGCAGCATCAGGCCGCCGCACTCAGCATAAGTCGGCAGTCCGCGATCAACCGCCGTGCGGATCGACGCCAGCATCGCGCGATTGGCCGCCAGTTCCGCCGCCAGCACCTCGGGAAAGCCACCGCCGATGAAGAGCGCATCGACGGCAGGCAGCCGCGTGTCCGTCAGGGCATCGAAGAAGACCAGCTCGGCCCCGGCGCTCCGCAGCGCATCCAGATCGTCCGCGTAGTAGAAACCGAACGCGCGATCGCGCGCGATGCCGATGCGCAGGCGAGCGCCCGAAGAAGCGCGTGTCGACGTGGTTGCCGCGCCACCCGCCGGATCCGACCGCAGCGGCACACCGGAAACGTTACAGCGCGCAAGCAGTGCGTCGAGGTCGACGGCCGCAGCTACCACCTGCGACAGGCGCCGAACCTGCTCGTCGGCCCGCGCACTTTCGGTCGCCGGAATAAGTCCAAGATGGCGCTCCTCAATGTTCAGCGAGCGATCTTCGTGCACGGCACCGAGCACCGGGACATCGGTGTAATGCTCGATGGCCGCCCGCAATTTCGATTCATGGCGCTTGCCGCCGACGCGGTTGAGGACCACGCCGACGATACGGATCGCCGGATCGAACGACTGGTAGCCCAGCAGCAGCGGCGCGATGCCGCGCGTCATGCCGCGCGTGTCGAGCACCAGCACGACCGACAGATCGAGGCGGGCGGCCAGCGCCGCATTGCTGTTGCTGCCATCGAGCGCAACCCCGTCGTACAGGCCCTTGTTGCCCTCGACCAGCGCCACATCTGCACCGGCGCACGCCCCACGGAACGATGCTTCGATCTCGTCCGGCGACGACAGGTACATGTCCAGGTTGCGGCAGTCGCGGCCCGCAGCGGCACCGAGCCACAGCGGATCGATGTAGTCCGGGCCCTTCTTGAACGGCTGTACCGCAAGGCCACGTTCGCGCAGCGCCGCCGCCAGCCCGATGGCGATCGTCGTCTTGCCCGACGACTTGTGTGCGGCCGAGATCAGCAGGCGGACCATGCGCTGCTGCCTCTACTCGGCCCCGGCAACGGCCGGGGCCGCGCGATCCGGCGTCACGTCGAACACCTGCACCCCGATCACCGTGATGAGGAATGCGGCCGCCACGCCGCCCAGGCCGAGCAGCACTTCAGGAGCGCTCGGCGCATAGGAGGCGATCGCGCCGTCCCGGAAGCTGCTCGTCACCTCGTAACCGGGAAAGATCTCCAGCGGAAAGGCCTGCCCGCCGATGATGAACACGACCAGATGTGCGAACGCCCCGACGACCACGCAGACAGATGCGACGAGCACTGCGCGCGGCGTGCCGCCGCCGGGCCGCCAGAGCAGGAGCATCGGCACGACGCTTCCAATCAGCACGACGCCGAGCCAGAACAGCCACGGATAGATCCCGCCATCGAGCAGGATGAAACGTTCGAACGCGACCTGTCGTGCGAAGTACAGGTTGGTCAGGTGATACACGACAGTCAGATACAGCACGAGGGCGATGAGCACGCCGAGCAGGTTGCCCATGCGGCGCAGCAGTTCAGGCGCTGCCTGGCCCAGCGACACGTTGTTGCGCCAGGCATCGACCGCCGCCTGCGCCAGCAGGAAGACCGCCATGCCCCACGCCAGCGACATCGCGATGAAAAGCGGCGGCAACAACGCCGATGCATACGCCTGGCGCGCCACGAGGAAGGCGAAGATCATGCCGGTACCGGTCGTCAGCACGAAGCGCCACACCAGGACCGCGATGCCCGCGGGGCGCGACCAGCGGTTCATGCGCTTTTCCATCAGCATCCACAGGTACACGACGACGACCGCGAACATGCCCGAATACAGGAACACGTTCCACGCAAAGACGGACGTCAGGTTGTAGTGCGTGGCCGCCACCACGATCCGCTCCGGGCGGCCGAGATCGAGCATCAGCACCATCAGGCCGCCGGCCAGCAGCGCCAGGCACAGCAGGCCCGAGAGCCGCGCGTACGGCTTGTACGGCGACTGCCCGAACACGCTGCCGATCGAGGCGACGTTCAGCACCCCCGAGGCGGCAACGATCATGAAGATCGCGAACACGTGCGGCGTACCCCAGACGATCTCGTTCGACATGCCGGTGACGACATGCCCATGGTGTTCCATGAAGTAGGCCGCACCGAGTCCGGCCGCCAGCACGAGCAGGCCCGCGGCCGCCAGCAGCCAGAAGCGCTGCTCGCGACGGTCGATCGCGATCGTGGGATGGGTCATGTGAGCCCCGTGTAGCGCACGCCGGTGTCGAGACCGAGATCCGCGCGCAACTGCGTGGTGCGGACCTCGGCGACGCGGCGCGCGATCGCGGATTGCGGATCGTTGAGATCACCGAACAGGATCGCCTGGGTCGGGCAGGCCTCGGCGCACGCGGTGGTGCCGTCGCCACGGTCGATCTTGTGCACGCACAGGGTGCAGGATTCGACGCAGCCCTTACCGCGCGGCACCTCGGGCTTCTGCTGCGTCAATGGCTCGTGCACGAAGCTGCGCGCCTTGTACGGGCAGGCCATCATGCAGTAGCGGCAGCCGATACAGGTGTGCCGATCCACCAGCACGATGCCGTCGGCACGCTTGAAGCTGGCGCCGGTAGGACAGACGTCGACGCACGGCGGATTGGCGCAGTGCTGGCACATCACCGGCGCGCTGGCCTTGCGTCCGGTGCGGCGCTCCTTCAGTTCGACGATGCGGATCCACTGCGCGTCGGTCGGCCTTGTGCCTCCCTCGAGTCCGTTCTCGCGGTTGCAGGCAAGCACGCACTTGTTGCAGCCTTCGACGCAGCGACCGACGTCGACCAGCAGACCCCAGCGTACCTTGGAGGACACCGGCTTGCCGGGCTCAGGAGCCGCCTGGGCGACCTCGACCAGCCGGATGCCCGGCGCCAGTGTCACGCCTGCCAGTGCGGCCGCCGCCCCGGCGAGCAGCGCGCGGCGTGCAGCCCGGTGCGAGGTCTTGTCGTGCTCGCTCATCGCGATCCTGCGCCGAGCCTGGACTGCACGCCGGGACGTCCCTGGTGGCATTCGAAGCAATCGAGGGTCACGCCCGCGTAGTCGTGACACGACTGGCAGAAGGCATCGGGTTCACCGATCGCCTTGCCGGACGTCTTGTCGGCGTGGCACGACAGGCAGCGGTTCAGACTCTCGTCGCCGCCGCGCACCCCCTGATGCACGGTCCTGTCGCGGCGGTGCTTCAGCATCTCCATGTGCGTACGACGCATCACCTCCGGGGGTGCCACGCAGTTCGTGCTGCGGTCGACGCTGTAGCTCGGCAGCGGCACACGCGAACCTTCCGCACGCACGAGCGCCGGCGCTACGCCAGCGAGCAGCGCGACGATCGCGACCGCGATCGTCGCCGTGCGTCGAAAGAGAACGCCACGCGGCATCTGCCCGCTACTCCCCGAGCCCCATCTGGATGTAGCCGGTCGGGCAGACATCGGCGCAGATGTGACAGCCGACGCAGCGTTCGTAGTCGGTGAAGACGTAGCGGCCGGTCGTCGCTTCCTTCTTCGGCACCTTCTTGACCGCGAGCTGCGGGCAATAGACGACGCAGTTGTCGCACTCGAAGCACAGGCCGCAGCTCATGCAGCGCTTGGCTTCGGCCACCGCCTCCGCTTCGCCCAGCGCGTCGAGCCGTTCCTCGAAGTTGCCGAGCGCCGTTTCCCGCGTCAGCGTGATGAACTTGCGCTTGTTGCGCGCCGCAAAGCCGAAGTGCCCGAGGAACAGCGCGCCGTGCGGGATCACGTAGCGCTCCGAGCGGTTGTCGAAGTTGTGGATCGCGCCGGTCGCGCTGTCGGTGCCGCGCAGCGGCTCCTTGACCGCCGGCAGCGTGACGCCTTTCTCCACATACTTGCGCAGCAGGTCGAACTGGTGAACGTCGATCTTCGGCCGCTTCTCCAGTTCCTCTTCAGAGAGGAAGCGGTCGATACCCTCGGCCGCGATCGCGCCGTGGCCGATCGCGGTGGTCAGCAGGTGCGGACGCAGCACGTCGCCGCCGGCGAATACGCCCGGCTTGCCGCTGACCTGGTAGTTGCGGTCGGCGCCGACCGCGCCCTTGCCGCTGTCAAATTCCTCCAGCCCGGTGAAGTCGACGGCCTGGCCGATCGCCGAGACGATCAGGTCGGCCGGGATGTCTATCTCGGTGCCTTCCTTGACCTTGATCTCCAGGCGCGGGCCGACCATCTTCGCTTCGCACTCGGCCAGGCGCAGCGCGGTGGCGCGTCCGTCGGGGCCGCGGACGATGCCCACCGGGGCCAGGCTGCCGCGGATGTCGATGCCCTCGGCCTGCGCCTGCTCGACTTCGTGCCGGTTGGCCTGCATCCGATCGACCGCGAACACGGTCGTCAGCGTCACCTCCGCGCCCTGCTTGACCGAAATCTCAGCGACGTCGTGTGCCATATGGCCGGCGATCGCGGCCTCGAAATCGGTCGGCTTGGAGTTCTCGATGTGGCCAAGCCGCCGGGCGACGGTCGCGACGTCGATCGACGTGTCACCGCCGCCGACGACGACGACGCGCTTGCCGACATGGCGCAGCCGGCCATCGTTGAAGGCGCGCAGGAACGAGGTTGCCGTGACGACATTCGGCGCCGCCGAGTCCGCGATCGGCAGCGCGCGGCCGGCCTGCGCACCCATGCCGAGAAACAGCGCATCGAAGTTCAGCCGCAGCTCATCGAGCGTGATGTCGGTACCGACGCGGCACTTCAGCCGCACCTTCACGCCCAGATCGACAATGCGCTGGACCTCGGCATCGAGCACCTCGCGCGGCGTACGGAAGCCGGGGATGCCGTAGCGCATCATGCCGCCCAGGTATTCGCGCTCGTCGAAGACCGTGACGTCGTGACCCTTCAGCGCCAGCTGATAAGCGCACGACAGCCCCGCCGGCCCGCCGCCGATCACTGCGACGCTCTTGCCGCTGCGCTTCTCCGGCGCGACGAACTTCAGGTTGTTCTGGATCGCCCACTCGCCGAGATAGTGCTCGACCGAGTTGATGCCGACATGGTCCTCGACCTCGTTGCGGTTGCAACCGGTTTCGCACGGCGCCGGGCAGACGCGTCCCATGATCGAGGGGAACGGGTTGGCCTCGGTCAGCCGCCGCCACGCGTACTCCTGCCAGGTCATCGTCGGCTTCCCGTCCTTGCCAGGCGGCGGCTTCTCCATGCCGCGCACGATGTTCAGATAGCCGCGGATATCTTCGCCCGACGGACAGCTGCCTTGGCACGGCGGCGTCGACTGGATGTAGGTCGGGCACTTGTGCGAGTGGTCGGCGCTGAAGATCTTCTGGTGCAGATCGTTCCAGCTGTGGTCGCCGTCCTTGAAGCGGCGAAACGTCAGCGGCCGGGCCTCGCTGGCTTCGGGGGAAACGGTCGTCGACATCGTGATCCTCCAGTACGTCTAATCGGTTCAGTGCGGGGCGGCATCCAGCCGGATCGCCGTGCTGACCAGCTGGTGCACGCCGCCGACCATGTTCATCTTGAAACCGTAATACGGCAGGACCTTGGTGAACTGCGCTTTGCAGATCGCGCAGATCGTCGCCATGAAGTTCACGCCATGTTCGTCGGCGACCGCGCGCAGCGATTCCATGCGCGGCAGCGCGCCCTTGACGCGCAGGTCGAGCAGCTCGTCGGTCAGCAGTCCCCCGCCGCCGCCGCAGCAGAAGGTCTTCTCGCGCGTCGTGTCCGGCGCCATCTCAACGTACTTGTTGGCGACCGCGCGGATGATCGCGCGCGGGATCTCGAACTGGCCGCCCGGGTGGCCGCCCATACGCGATCCGCGCGCCACGTTGCACGAGTCGTGGAACGTGACCACGCGATGGTCGTTGGCTTCCTTGTCGAACTTGAGCGCGCCACGTTCGATCAGGTCCCAGGTGAACTCGCAGATGTGCATCGGCTGCCGATAGCGCAAGTCGAGCTGGCTCTGCAGTTGCACCGCGAACGGGTCCTTGCCGCCGGCGCCGATGCCGACCAGCGTGTTCCAGAAGCTGTACGCGACCCGCCAGGCATGGCCGCACTCGCCCACGACGATGCGCTTGACGCCGAGATCGAGCGCGGCCTCGCGGATGCGCAAAGCGATCGCGCGCAGCTGTTCGTAGTTGCCGATGAAAAGCCCGAAGTTGCCCGCCTCGGAGGCCTTCGACGACAGTGTCCAGCGGACGCCGGCGGCGTGAAACACCTTGGCATAGCCGATCAGGCTGTCGACATGCGGCTCGGCAAAGAAGTCCGCCGACGGCGTGACCAGCAGCACCTCGGCGCCCTTTTCGTCGAGCGGGAAGCGCACGTCGGCGCCGGTCTCTTCCTTGACGTCTTCCTCGAGCCCGGTCAGCGTGTCGGCGAGCGCCGGACCCGGCAGGCCGAGGTTGTTGCCGACGCGATGCACCTTGCCGATGATCTCGTTGCTGTACTTCTGTCCGTAGCCGACCGCATCGAGGATCTCGCGGCCGGCCATCGTCACCTCGGCGGTGTCGATGCCGTAGGGGCAGAACACCGAGCAGCGACGGCACTCGGAGCACTGGTTGTAGTAGGTGTACCAGTCGTCGAGCACGTCCTTCGTCAGGTCGCGTGCGCCCACCAGCTTCGGGAAGAGCTTCCCCGGCAGCGTGAAGTAGCGGCGGTAGACACTGCGCATCAGGTCCTGGCGCGCCACCGGCATGTTCTTCGGATCCTGCGTGCCGATGTAGTAATGGCACTTGTCCGAGCACGCGCCGCAATGGACGCACGAGTCCATGAAGACCTTCAGCGAGCGGTACTTGCCGAGCAACTCGCCCATGTGCGCGATGGCGCGCTGTTCCCAGCCCTCGGTCAGCTCGCCCGGGAAACCGATCGCCTGCTGGATCTTGTCGTTGGCCACGTACGGCCGCGTCTTTTCCATCGACCCGCGCAGGATCGGCGGCGGCGACGGAAACTCGCGCAGCGGCGGCGCCTTGACTTCAGCTGCCATTGCTCAGCTCCGGTCCAGACGAGCCGCCCACGGCGCCAGATGGCGCGCCTCGCGCGGATCGTCGGCCTGGTTGCGCGACGGCGAGAAGAACACGCCAGGCGCATGCAGCAGTTTCGAGAACGGAAAGATGATCATCAGCGCGGCAACCAGCCCGAGGTGCACATACAGCATCGGATCGGGCGGCAAAGGCTGCCAGTCGAACCGCATCAGACCGAGGAAGAACGCCTTGACGTGCACGACGTCGGTATGGAACACGTACTTCATCGCCAGACCGGAGGCGGCGATCAGTCCGAGCAGCACCAGCATCAGGTAATCCGACGGCGTCGAGATATAGCGAACGCGGTCGACCAGGATCCGGCGCGCGAACAGCCCCGCAAGCCCGGCCAGCATGCCGAATCCCGCGAGGATGCCGAGCGGTTGCAGCAGCACGACCCAGCCCCAGACCGGCTCGGTGAAGTAACGCAGATGGCGCGCCAGCACCAGCGCCAGGCAGGCGTGGAACAGCCAGCCGAACAGCCACGTCCACAGACTGCCCTTGAACAGGCTCTCGAAGAAGATGACCTCGCGAGCCATCCGCACCGCGACGCCACCGCGCGTGATCGGCGCCGGCGTGGTGGGGATTTTCAGCGGCGCTGGCGTGCGCGCGTAGTCGGCAATGCGCCACGCGAGGCCGCCGGCCAGCACCGCGGTGGCCGCGTAGAACACCAGTGCGAACAGGATGGTCGCAGCCGACACAGACACAATTTCCTTTAGCGGTCGGCGCGCGTCGCTTGCCCGCGGCGCCGGTCACCGGAAGGACGTCAAACGCAGCCGGTCGGCTTGGGCAGGCCGGCGATCTTGCACGCCTGCTTGGCCGGCCCGTACGGGAACAGCTCGTAAAGGTATTGGCTGTTGCCCTTGTCCGGTCCCAGCGTCTTGCCGATCGCCTTGGTCAGCACGCGCACTGCGGGAGCGATCTGGTACTCCTCGTAGTACTTGCGCAGGAAGTTGACCACTTCCCAGTGGTTCTCCGACATCTCGATGCTTTCCTGCTTGGCGATCTCGTTGGCCAGATCCTCATTCCAGTCGGTCAGGTTGACGAGGTAACCCTCCTCGTCGGTCTCGTATGCCTTTCCACCCACTTCAATTGTCGCCATCAGTGCCTCCTCCGGCATCCGCAAATCTGTGTTGATCGTCGGCCAGACCGCGCGATCTGGTGTGCCGACCTAGTGATTCGCTGAAGCATTGCTCGCCCTGGGGCGCGCGGTCGCGAAAACGGTCGAGATCAGCGTCAGCCAAGGCGTAAGCCGGCGCGAGGTTGAACCCCTCGCGAGGCTTTGCAACGCGGCATGGCGTCGATTCTCGGACGTTTTCATCAGCGAACTATTGACTCGGCACACTAGAGCCACGACTGGCAGGTCGGATGCTCGGCCACGAGATCGACGAACCCCTCGTAATCGACCGTCACGACGCCGTCGATCAGGCGATCGGCCACCCCGCGCGCCTGCAGGTCGGGCATCAGCGCGTACACCTTCATCCGGTCCATGGCTTGTCGCAGCTTCGGCTCCGCCGCATTGTTTCGGGTGGCCGCGTAGACGGCATCCTCGATCAGCAGCAGCGCGCCGGACTTCGCCAGCCGCAGCACGGTGTCCAGGGACGACTTTTCCAGCGGCGACTTGTTCAGGATATGCAGCATCTTCGACCTCAGAAACTCAGCACCACGTCCTGCTGCTCCATCAGACCGGCCAATGTCGCAGAGTCCACCACCTTGACCGGCGCCACCAGATCGTCGGCGGTGAGCCCCCGTGCCGTCAGCGATTCGGCCTCGACATACAGCTGGTCGATGTCGTAGTCCTCGAGCGCGCGATAGGTGGGCGAAAAATTCTTCGTCGCGATGGCCTTGGTCTGCATGCCCTTCTTCAGCTGGTAAACCCCGTCGTCAACGAACACCACCGACACTTCCTGCTGGAAGGCCGACGTGATCAGCACCACTTCCAGGCTCTCAAGCGCGTAGATCGTGCCGTACGGTGCCTTGCGATTGACCAACATGAACTTCTTCGGTGTCATGGCCTCGGTTCCGTTCAATCGCCGAAGACAACGAGGCGCTCGGACTTGATGCCGGCATCAATCAGCTGTCCCAGTCCGGAAATGCGGAAACCCGGCGCCAGCACGTCCGCTTTCAATCCGCGTCGGAGCCCCGCGGCGACGCAGATGACGAGATCGACCTTGTGATCGTCGGCCATCTTGCTCCAGCGTGCGACGATATTGCGGTCATCCTGCGGCGGTTCGGTGAACTTGGTGCCGTTGTTGACGCCGTCGTGATAGAAGAACACGCGCCGGACTTCGTGACCCTTGGTGATCGCCGCGGCGCAGAACAGGTAGGCCGAGTCGCTGGCCTGGTGCTGATACGGCCCCTCGTTGACGAGTACGGAGAAGTTCAAGTCCTTCCTTTCGTATCGATCCGCATCAGAACCTGATGTGCGTTGACGCGTTCAGGTTCGACCGCGACCCACGCCAGTCGTCGATCAGGTGCTTGGTGAACGTCAGCCCCGTCTTCTCGAAGAAGCGCGGCCAGCCGATCCGTTCAATCCAGTCCGACATGCGCTCCCACGAGCGTGCGTCATCCTTGTAGACACGCAGGATGCGCAGAACCACTTCGCTGACCTCGGGCCAGCGCGGCGGGTTGTTGGGCAGCCCGGACGCGACCATCTTCATGAAGGTCGGTTTGCCGCGCGCGTTGGAGTTCTTGCCGCCAACCCAGATCGCCAGCTTGGTGTGCTCCGGATCGTTGATCTGCATCGGCGGGCACGGCGGGTAGCAGGCGCCGCAGCACATGCATTTCTTCTCGTCGATCTCGAGCGACGGCTTGCCGTTGACCAGTGCCGGGCGGATCGCCGCCACCGGGCAGCGCGCGACCACCGCCGGGCGTTCGCAGACGTTGGCCACCAGGTCATGGTTGATCTTCGGCGGCTTGGTGTGCTGGACGATGATAGCGATGTCGGCCTGGCCGCCGCAGTTGATCTCGCAGCAGGAGGTCGACAGGTGCACGCGGTTGGGCATCTCCTCGCGCTTGAACTCGACGATCAGGTCGTCCATCAGCGCCTTGACCGCGCCAGAGGCATCGGTGCCCGGGATGTCGCAGTGCAGCCAGCCCTGCGTGTGCGCGATCATCGATACCGAGTTGCCGGTGCCGCCGACCGGGAAGCCGGCGCTTTCGAGCGCCTTGATCAGCGGCTCGACCTTTTCCCACTTCGAGACACCGATCTCGACGTTGCTGCGGATCGTGAAGCGGACCTGCTTCTCGCCGAACTTGTCGATGATGTCGCACAGCTTGCGGATCGTCCACACGTCCATCTGCCGCTGAGTGCCGGCTTTGACGGTCCACAACTCGTCGCCCGAGTGCGCCACGTGATGCAGCACCCCGGGACGCGGACGATCGTGGTACTTCCACTTGCCGTAGTTCTTCAGCATCAGCGGATGCAGGAACTGCGTGTTGTCCGGCACGCCGCTCTCGATTGCGCGGCGGGGGGTCGGCGCCTTCGCCGGTGCCTTGGTCGGAGCTTCCACTTGCGTCATGTTCGATCCCCTCAGGCAGCTTTCTGGCGGGCCTTCGCTTTGGCCACTTCCTCATCCCAGTCGTCCATGCGCACGTACGGGTTCGTCCGCGGCGCCGAGATCATGTTCGGATCGACCTCCAGCCCGACGCCTTCGAGGAAGTTGACCAGTCCGATGCGCTCGATCGTCTCGCCGATGCGCTCGTGCTCGAGCGCGTTGTCGGCGAAGAAGTCGACGATGCGCTTGCCCAGATCAACCAGATTTGCGCGGTCCTCGTCGGTGGCGAGCTTCATGAACGGCACGATCACCGTGCCCATCAGGTCGCCAATCTTCAGCGTGCGCTTGCCGCCGCACAGGATCGTGGCGCCGGTGTCTTCGCCGTGCGCCAGCGCCCCGGTCATCACGTTGATGCAGTGCATGCAGCGCACGCAGTCGCGGTTGTCGATCTCGAGCGCCTGCGTGTCGTTGAGCGCCACCGCGGAAATCGTCGGGTCCTTGCGGACGTCCTTGATGTCCTTGATCTGGATCGCCTTGGTCGGGCAGCGCGCCACGACGTCGTTGACCAGCTCGTTCATGCCGTGCTTGGCGAACCACTTCTTCGCCAGTTGCTCGTCGGTGCGGATGTTGTCGCGCCAGGTGCCGATGACCGCCAGGTCCGCGCGCTGCACCGAGTTCATGCAATCGTTCGGACAGCCGGAGAACTTGAACTTGAACTTGTACGGCAGCGCCGGCCGATGAATGTCGTCGAGGAAGCTGTTGAGCACCGTGCGGTGCGTCTTGGCCTCGTCGTAGCACGACTGCTCGCAGCGCGCGGCGCCGATGCACGACATCGACGTGCGCACCGCGGGCCCGGCACCTCCGAGGTCGAAGCCGGCCTCGTTGATGGCGTCGAACGCGTCCTGCACCTTGTCCGACTTGACCCCCTGGAACATGATGTCGCCGCTCTGGCCGTGGAACGCGATCAGCCCGGAGCCATGTTCTTCCCAGATGTCGCACAGCTTGCGCAGGATGTCGGTCGAATAGTGCATGCCTGGAGGCGGCATCACGCGCAGCGTGTGGAACTCGGCCGCGTCCGGAAACTTCGGCTTGCCGTTTTCATCCTTCAGCTCGGTGAAGCGCGGGATTACACCGCCGCCATAGCCGAAGACACTGACCGTGCCACCCTTCCAGTAGCCCTTGCGCGTCTCGTAGGAAGTTTCGAGCTGGCCGAGGACATCGACCATGTAGTCCTTGTCCTTGGCGAGGCGCTTGAGCCCGCTGACGAAACTGGGCCACGGTCCGCTTTCGAGCTCGTCGAGCATCGGCGTTTCATGCATCGGCTTTGCCATGGTTTCGGCCTCCCGGTCGGTGGTCGGATAAAAGGGGTCGCTACGTGGTACCCGCGGTGTCACGGCGTGCCGCCAAAGGACGACCGCGGCCGCGCACGGACACGGCCTCCAAACTGTCGCCCGCCGATCCTAAAGTGCACGGCGCTGCCCAGCCATCACCCGCGGTGATTTGGCCGTATAACCCCAATGGGAGGGGTAGGCTGCCGGCCGGAGTAATGGCAGAGCAAATCGACACGTCAGACTATAGGTTCGGTGCCACGCGGCATACTTGTGCCAAGTCGTTATCGCCGCAAAAAATGGAACCGACCGATCCGGACGACAAGTTCAGCCTGACGCCGATCACGAGGCTGCGCGCCCCGCTGGGCGGCCAGGACATCGAGTTGCAGCAGCTCGATTATCGGCACGGCGGATTGAGTCTGCTGCGCATCAGAATCCGTGAGGGCCGGCGCTTCACCGTGTTCGACATCGACGCGGATACCGCAGCCACCTGGGGCGAGGCCATGCTGCGCTGGGGCAAGTCCCGATCGCCAGACCGTGGATAGCCATGACGACATCACTGGATTTCGCGTTCGCGGTCGCCGGTCACCTCATCGATCCTGACTACCCGGTCGCGCTGTACCGCGCGCTGGCAGAACGCCTGCCGTGGCTCGACGAAGAGCCGCTTGCCGGAGTTCATCCGATGCGCGGGCTGACGCCGTGCGCTGACGGCATGATCATCGGTGGACGCACGCGTATCGTGCTGCGCGTGCCGGAGCATCGCGCCGCTGCGTGCGCCTTGCTGGAGGACACCGACCTGGAAGTTCCGGTTCAACTGCACCTCGGTCGCGCGAGCCGGCGCGCACTTCTGCCGTACCCGGTACTGCACGCGCGCCTGGTCGTGACTGGCGCGGAGGACGAAATGACGTTCGTAGACGATGTCACCAACGAACTGACGGCGCTGGGAATCGACTGCGACACGATCGTTGGGCGCCGCGGTGAACTGAAGCTGGATCCCGGCAAGATTCGGGTCGGCTACAGCCTGATGCTGCACGGCCTGTCGCCGGCGGACTCGCTGCTCGCCCAGGAGCGGGGCGTTGGACTTCTGCGCAAACTGGGATGCGGACTGTTCGTGCCGCACAAGTCGATTGCCGCCGTCGGCAGCCGGTCGTGACGACTGTGCGCCTTCCTGCGGCCCGTTGGAGCATCGCGATGCAGAGCACGTCATCGGTCGTGCGGCTCGACATGACGGGCCTGTCGTGCCCGTTGCCGCTGCTCGGGGCCAAGAGGATCCTGGACGATCTTCCGGATGGACAGATGCTGTTGCTGATTTCCGACTGCCCCGGTACCGGTGACGACTTGCGCGCCTGGGCCGAACTGACCGGACATGAGGTGATCGCCACGGAGCCGCTGAACGGACATCGCGTCACGTTCACGATCCGCCGCTGTAGTGCTTCCGAGCCGTCGCCGGGCAACGTCGTCCTTGATTTGCGCGGTGTCACCTGCCCCGGGCCGATTGCCGAAGCGCGGCGCCTGCTCGACGGTATGCGGGCCGGCGAGGTGCTGGTGCTGATCAGCAACTGCCCCGGCGTGACCGACGATGTGGACGCGTGGACCCGCGCCAGCAGCGTGCGCCTCGTGGATCGCTACGAGACGTCTCCGGGGGAATTCGAGTTCTACCTATGCAGGGACTGAGGGAACAGCGACATGGCCTATGAGATCGACGGCGAGTCCATCGAGTGCGACGAGGAGGGCTACCTGCTTGAAGCGAACTATCGCGACGAGGTTCCGCGCGCCATTGCCGAAGCCGAAGGGCTGATGCTCACCGACGACCATTGGGCCGTGATCAACTATCTGCGCGACCAGTACCGGGAACATGGCCAGACGCCAAACTTCCGCAACATGCTGAAGGACATCACCGACCTGCTGCCGCACCACGACAGCAAGACGCTGTATGACCTGTTCCCGGGCGGTCCGGCCAAGCAAGGCGTGCGCGTCGCGGGCCTGCCCAAGCCGTTCGGCAAGGGCGGCTATTGACGCGAACGAGCCACGAGGCGCCGGTGAGCACGCTGCTGCGACGGACCAAGAGCCGCTTCTTCGCCAAGGACAAGGCGCGCGATCCAGCGACGCTCGCGAGCGTTGCGGCGTTCACGACGTGGCGACTCGGTCTGCAGACCATCAAGCGGATGCGCGACGCGGATTTCGAGATCGAGGCGAGTCCGCAGTATTTCGACGTCCTTGGCGAGTACCTGGTGTTTCTCATTCACGTCGCCGACCGCTTCGCGTTCGCGCGGCTGCCGTTGCCCGAACGGCGCGTTTTCACCATCTCGATGGTCCGGCGCCTCGCCGAATTGCTGGCGGAAAATGAGTCGCGTCTGCTGGGCACCGAGGCCGATGCCATCCGGTGCGGCTTCATCGACCGCTTCAATGCGCGCGCCGACGACTACGCAAGTTTCGGATTCGACGAAACGAACGGGCCGGACTTCGCCTTCCTGCGCTACGCCGGTCACTCGCTGCTCGGCATCGTGGCGGAGCGGGACCGTGCATGGGTGACTGACCAGGTCATGACCATCGAAGCCCCGGACGCCGTCACGACGCTGCGCCGCGTGATGGACAACGTCGTCGGCACGGCCGGGTCGATCATCGCCGCGCCGGCGGACGAGACCGAACCGATGGAGGGGCCGTTCCCCGAGATGCCGCAGGTCGACGCGCCGGTGGACGACCCGATACCGCCGGAGTAGGCGTGCGCCCACCCAGTCCCTTTGATCTCGCCGACGAAGGCACCTATCGGGCCTGGCGCGATCGCAAACTCGCGACAGCGCCGTCACGGGTGGACGAGTTGCTCGTCGAAGTCTCGCAGCCAGCGGCGCTGTCCGCTGCCGAACGTCGCGCGCTCGTCGAACGCTGCGCGCGCGCCAACATGGCGGTGTACGCGGCACCGCCCGGCAACAGCGGCGTGTCCGACGTGCCGAAGCAGATCGGCGCCCAGCTCGGACTTCGTACGCTGGATGTCAACTATCTCGCCGACGACGACGGCATTACGCCGTTGGCCGCGACCGAATCGGGTCCGCGCAGCGGCTTCATTCCGTACACCAACCGCGCCATCCGCTGGCACACCGACGGTTACTACAACCCGCCGGAACGTCGCATCCGCGCGATGATCCTGCATTGCGTCGAGCGCGCCGAGCAGGGCGGGGAAAACCGCGTCCTCGACCACGAGCTCGCCTACATCGCGCTGCGTGACGCCGACCCGCGGTACGTGGCTGCATTGATGCAGGACGATGCCATGACCATTCCCGCGCGCTCGGAGGAAGGCGAAGTCGCACGCGGCGACCAGACGGGTCCCGTATTCAGCATCACGGCCGATGGCCGGCTGCACATGCGCTACACCGCGCGAACGCGCAGCATCGCCTGGAAGGACGACCCCGTCGTAATCGCTGCGACGTCTGCCCTGCTGCAGGTACTGGCGTCGGATCCGCGCGTACTGCAAGTCCGGCTCGAACCAGGAATGGGCATTGTCTGCAATAACGTGCTGCACGACCGGGCCGCGTTCACCGATTCGGCGGCACACCGCCGGCTGATCCTGCGCGGACGCTTCTACGAACCGGTCGCTGTGGCGGACACGACTGTTAGCGCTGCGCGGGCGCCGCAGGCGTAACCGCGGTCAGTCCTGCGTCCACGGCAAGCCCTGGCGGCGCCAGCCGTCGACCTCGCCGCGATGCCCCGCATGGTTGCGTTGGCCTTCAAACCCCTCAAGCACGTTGTAGACGCGGGTGTAGCCCGATTCCGTGGCGGCATCGGCCGCGGCGTCGGAGCGCACCGCGCTCCGGCAAATCAGCAATACGGGTTCGGACGGTGACGCGACGCGGCCGAGTGATTCGAGGAACACGGCGAGCGGTTGACGATCGTAGCCGTGCCACTCAACGTTGACTGAACCTGGAACCGAACCGACGAACTTGAACTCCGGAAGTGTCCGGACATCGACAAGCTTCGCCTTGCCTTGCGTGAAAAGCGTCCAGGCCTCGCTCGGCGTGACGGCCCCGGCGTACGGCAGCTCAAGCTCGATCTTGCGCAGGTGCGCAAGATCGAAGATCGCGTCGGCCGTCAGGCTCGCCAGCTTCGCATCGGAATCGTGAGTCTTCGGCGGGGTCAGGGTCGTCATCTGCAGTGTTGATCGATTTCACAGCGTCGGAGCGCGTAGCTTAACGAGCGGTTGCGGACGAAACTTGTGATTCCCGTTATATGCATATGCACCACGCGGAGTTTTGACCAGGTGGTGATCTATTCCATCGCCGATAGTTGCAGCAGCCAGATGGACCCCGTTGAAACTCCAGCTGATTCGGCCATGAAATTGACGGCGCAGCGTTCGGGCTGAATTCCAACGCTCGGAACACAGTCGCCATCGGCGGCGTGGGCACGATGCGCGGGTCGTCATGCCCGTCAACTTGACGAAGGCGGAATCCACTGCAGCGCGAGCGCCGAACCCGCCTGCGAGCCGGGTTCTGGCGGAAGCGGTGAGATTCGAACTCACGAAGGGCGTGAACCCTTGCCGGTTTTCAAGACCGGTGCCTTAAACCGCTCGGCCACGCTTCCCAAAGGCGGATTTTGCCGGTTTTGTTTGCGGCCGCGTGCAAGGCACGCTTAACCTGCTGCGCAGGTTAGCCTCCAACGCAACGCGACGCTCACGCGCCGCATTGTCGCGGCACCTTTCTGCTCGGATCCGCGTCCCGACGACGAATCTCGTCGGCCTGGTCTGCGACCTCCTGCGAAGCACGCAGCGAGACCAGTGCCGGGCCACTCCAGCGGACTACGCCGCCGGCGTCGTCGCCTCGAGCTTGGACTGCAGCGCGTTGAGCTTGTCCTCGACCTGCTTCTGGCGCGCTCTGTACTGCTGCACCGTTTCCCGCTCGGGCCGGCGTATTCCTTTCAGCGCCGCTTCCCACGCCACCATGTATTCGCTGTAGGCCGCCCTGGCTTTCGGAGTGGTGGCGCGCTTCAGCGCATCCTTGTAGAGCGCACTACCGCGCAGCGCGGTCTGGTGCACGCAATCGGAGACATCGGCGTCCGAGGGTGGCGCACCGCGCGGCTCACGCTGGCCTTCGTTCATCAGCGCGTACAACTCCCATTTCTCGAGATAGGTCCGGTACTTCTCGCTGCAGGTGATGTAGCCGAGGCGCGTACCCATCACGAACTGCGATGTCGATGCCGTCGGAGTCGCCTCCGGGCTAGCGGTCTGGGCGGATACCGATGCCATGGTCAGAAGGGTCAAGAGGGAAAGCAGCGTGCGGCAGTACATCATGGCGACCTCCTTGCAACAACTCCGCTACGGTAACGCACGTGCGGCCGCGTCTGCTCAACCGGTGTGCAACGAGCCGCCCGACGGCGGGTGGTGCCGGCTGGGCTAACGGTCGAACTGCCGCTGCGCCTGCGCGACGAGGGACTGCAGGTAGCCGTCGTAGAAGCCGGAACGATCAAGACCAACGAGCGGGTCGCCGATCGGTTGACCGTATACGTCGAAGGCCATGACGACCGGCACCATGCGAACGCCGAGACGCGTCGCGAATTCGGCGTGGATAGTAACCCTGCCGTCGAACGCCGTAAGCGGATCACGACTGGTGATGTCGATCTCGCGTATCAGCACCACCGCGCCGCCGGCTTGCGCCGCCAGGCGCGGCGCCAGGTAGTTGCGCCGCACTTCCCGGCAGTACGGACAGCCGGGTGTGCTGAACAGAACGATGATGGGAGCCTTGAGCCGGCCACTTTGCGCAGCGAGCTCCCTGAGATCTGTCGCCGGCGGCAGTGACTCGTCACCCGTGGCCTGCGCTGATGCCCACGGCAGCAGCAGGCCAGCGACGAGCAGCGCGCGCCGATGCACAGACGCCGCTTCAGGCGATGCCGGGATTGCCGGTGACGCCCTTGATCGACGGCTGGTTGAGCTGCACCGGCTTCACCACCTTGTGGTCACGCAGGTACTTGGCGACCACGTCCCAGATCGGTTCGCCCTTCGCCCCTTCGGCCACCGGCGCCCACCCTGCGACCTTGTAGCTCTTGCCTGCCTCGATCGGCCTGCCGTTGAGGCGCATGTCGCTGATCCGACCACCCATGGCCGCCGCCGGATCGATCGCGTACTGCAGACCCCCAACACGAACCATGTCACCGCCCTGCTGCAGGTACGGATCGGGGTTGAAAAGGTTGTCGGCGACGTCCTCGAGCACCGTCTTGATCGTTTCGCCGGTCATGTCATTGACCGTCGTGTAGGGATAGGTGATGGCGGTCTGGTCCATCAGATGCTCCATGGTGATGGCCTGGCCGGGCAGCAGGCTCGTACCCCAGCGGAAACCCGGGGAGAAGCCGATCTCCGCACCCTTGACTGCCAGCATCGCGTCGAGAATCAGCTGGTCGAAGGTACCGTTGAAATTGCCGCGGCGATACAGCAGACCCTCGGTGGTTGCGAGCCTTTCGGTCAGCTTGGCCTCGTACGGCGCACGCACGCGCTGGATGAAAGCGGTCATCTCCGGATCGCCCGGCAGCAGGTTGGAGAAGACCGGCAGCAGCTTGTAGCGATAGCCGGAGATCTTGCCGTCCTTGACGTCGAAGTCGAGCACCGCCAGGAACTTGCCGTTGCTGCCGGCATTGGTGACCAGCGTGGTGCCGCCGGCGTTCTTGATGAGGGTGGGCTGCGGCACGCCGTCGTGGGTGTGACCGCCGAGGATTGCATCGATGCCGCGCACCCGCGAGGCCATCTTGAGATCGACGTCCATACCGTTGTGCGAGAGGACGACGACGACCTGCGCGCCCTTGGCGCGAACCTCGTCGACCATCTTCTGCATGTTGTCGTCCTGGATGCCGAAGCTCCACTCCGGAACGAAATAGCGCGGATTCGCGATCGGCGTGTACGGGAACGCCTGGCCGATGATCGCCACCTTCACGCCATTCATGTCGCGCAGCGTGTACGGCGGGAACACCTGATCGCCGAAATCCGTCGTCTTGACGTTCTGCGCGACGAAGTCGATCTTGCCCTTGAAGTCCTTGCCGATGATCTCCTGCACGCGCTTCTGGCCGTAGGTCATTTCCCAGTGCGCCGTCATCACGTCGACGCCCATCAGCTTGCAGGCATCGACCATGTCCTGCGCATTGGTCCACAGCGCGGTGGCCGAGCCCTGCCATGTGTCACCGCCATCGAGCAGCAACGACCCGGGCCGTCCGGCCCGGAGTCGCTTGACCAGCGTCGAGAGGTGCGCGAAGCCGCCGATCTTGCCGTAGACCTTTGCAGCCTCGACAAAGTCGAGGTACGTGAAAGCGTGCGCTTCCGCCGTCCCGGGAGCGATCTTGAAGTGCTTCAGCAGATGCTCGCCGACAAGGTGCGGCGGTTGGCCGCTGGCCGCACCGATACCCAGGTTGACGCTGGGTTCGCGGAAGTACACCGGCATCAGCTGCGCATGGCAGTCGGTGAAGTGCAGAAAATGGACGTTGCCGAAGCGCGGAACGTCATACATCTTCGCGCTGGCGGGCGCGGCAGCCAGCGCATCGCGCGCCGCGATCGGCATGCCGGCCGCGGCGGCTACCGCCAGTACCTGCAGAAACTCTCGGCGATCCATCGACATCTCTTTTCCCCTCAGTGTTTTCTAATCGTCGGCAAACCTGGCCAGAGCGGCAATATCTTCCGGAAACATCTCGCCACGGTGCGTAAACACCACTTCTCCCGCCCGGTTCACGACGTAGGTCTCGGGCAGCGTCCGACGCTTGCCGAACCATGTCTCGACTTGGGGTGTGATCATCGCCACCGGGAACGTGTAGCCGCGTTTGGCCACGTAGTTGCGCGCCGCCTCAACCGTCTTGTCGATCGAAAACGCAATCACGCGCAGGCCGCGCGCCGCGTAAGCGTCGTAGAGCTTCTGCACATGCGGGTTCTGTGCACCACAGAAAGGACACCACGACGCCCAGATCTGCGCAATGACTGCATTGGCCTGCAGTTCAGGCGCCGGCAGACGCCGGCCATCAATCAGTTCGATGTCCGACCATTGCACCCTCGCCCCTGCCGCCAACGAAGCGAACGGAAGCGCAAGCGCCCCTGCGAGCAGTGCGCGGCGTGCATGGTCGAGCGGGTGATTGGGGTGAATCGGGAACATGCGGGCGAAAAAAAGGGCGGCCGCTTTGCGGCCGCCCTGGACTCCGGGTTACTTGTTGACGGGAGAGTTCGGATCGAGCAGCAGCGCCATCACATCCTTGATCTGCGCTTCCGACAGGATGCCGGCATCGCCATAGCGCGGCATCTGCGAGCAGAGGTTGAACGCGTGCGTATTCCAGATCTTGCCCCACGTGTACTTCAGGGTCGCCTCGTTGTATCCGCGCAGCTTGCCGTAGCCCTTGAGCGAAGGACCGATGTTCCCGAACGAGACTTCGGCCTCGCTGATCTGATGGCAGGCGTAGCAGTTGCCGCCGTTGACCGTCTTCGGTCCGTCGCTCCACTGCATGCCGACGCCGGACTGCGCAATGCGCTCGCCCTGCTTGAAGTCGCCCAGGTAATTGCCGTCGGACGGGTACTTGATTGTTGCCAGTACCTTCTTCTGCAATGCGTCGGCCTCCGCCTTCGGCACCTGCTTGCCGATGAGCTGGGCATCCGAGCAGACGGCCTGGATCTCGGTCTGGTCCAGCCGATCGAGCTTTGCCGGCCCGCGTTCCTTGAACGAGGACTTGACCGCCTGGACCGACTCTTCCTTCGTCGGCGCGACGTACGTGGCGCACCCGGCAAGCACGGCAAGACCGGCGACTCCGAGAATGGCTTTGTTCTTCATCGTCATCTCCTCAGCGCTTGATGGCCGGCGCGTCCATCTTCGCGCCGTTGGCGTTGACGCCAAGGAAGGTGATCAGGTCGATCGACGTTGGTGACAGGAACACGAGCTCCGGCCAGCGCTGCTGCCGAAAGCAGTCATACAGGCGCCATTGCATCGAGCGCAGAGCCCCCTGCGACACCCGGTAGGCGGGCCAGGTCGTGAATGCGCGATCGGCGTCAGGCTTGTTGCTGGAGATGTTCGGCAGATCCTGCAAGCGGATGCGCTGGCCCGTCACACCGTGACAGGTCGCGCAGGAAAAGTCGTACGGTCCACCGCGCATGTAGAAAGCCTGCTTGCCGCGATCGAACGACGCCCTTTCCTTGGGATGACTTTGCGAAACGTTGACCGGCATGCCGCGCGACATCTCTGCACCGAACGCGGCCAGTGCCTCGATGTCCGTCTGCCGCTGGCCGGCACCGGAATATGGGCTCTTGGTGATCGCTGCCCGATCCATTCCTTGCAGGTTGACCATGCACCAGACCACGCGGGCTTCGAAATCCATCACCTGGTCGGCATCGGCGAAGTATCGCGGCAGTTGCGCGTAGGCCCCCTTGATGACGCCCGGCCCGATACCAAGGTCGCACTGCTCGAGCGAGACGTTCTTCGGGCCGCGCTTGGCCTTCCAGATCTCTTCGCCACGTGCGACCGTGAGCTCCGCGGGATTGCCATCCTGCAGCATCTCGCGATACCGCGCAATTCCCTCTGCTGCGCTCCCCTGGGCGAACGCGCTGGCGCTCGCGATGCCCAGGCCAATCGCGGCCACGGTTGTGGCCAACGTCAACTTTCTCATGATTGCTCTGCCTCCTGGCGTGAGTGGCTGCCGATTTGCTCCTCTGCGGGAGCTCTGAATTTCTGAAGTTGATACCTGACTACTCGTGCCGTACGGCCGAAGATAAACATATCCCTCGAGCGCCTGCAACCGCGCGGCTTCGGCAACGCCCGACAAGCGATGGGCGCGTCCGGCATCACCCTGGAGGGACGGATCTTGCGCGCGCGAAGGTGCACTGCGGTTAAAACGCAACCAGCCCGCTGATCCCCTCCGAGGGCAGCGACCAGTCGTGACTAGCCGATCGTCGCTTCGTCGGTGCGGGTCTCGCCCTTGTTGTCGACCCAGGTGACCGTGAGCTTCTCGCCCTTCTTGCCGCCCTTGAACTTGAACTGCAGGTAAGGATTTTTCGCCACTGCCGGACCCCATTCGGCATTCAGTACCGGCTTGCCGGCATAGCTGACGACAACGGTCTGGATGAAGTGGGCCGGTACGAGGTTGCCCGCGGAGTCGCGGCGCTGACCGGTTTCCATCTCGTGGCTCATCAGTACTCGCACGTCGACGCCTTCGGGCGTTTCGGTGGCGCGGATACGCATCGGATCTGCCATGTAGTTCTCCTGAACTCTGTGATTCCCGGATTCTTGAATCGCTAGCCGCCGCAGCCGCCGAGCGTGACCTTGACTTCCTTGGTGGCGACGTAGAACTTGTTGTCCGCCTTCACCACGGCGTGGACGTTCGACGTCTGTCCCATCTTGATACGCGTCGCGACGTTGGCTTCCGTGCCCGCCGGAATCGTGAAGCCGGCAGCCAGCGCGTTCGGGTTCTTCTCGACCAGGATGTAGACACCCTGCGTGTTCGGGATCTTGCTCGTCACGCCGACCGGTACGACCGCGCCATTTTCGGCGATGTCCGGTGCCGTGATTGCGATGTCGGCGCTCTGCGCAGCGCTCGAGCCACCCAGCGCCTTGACCGTGTCGTTCAGCGACTTGGCATCGAACGCCGCCTTGTTCCATGCCTGCGCTTGAGCCTGCGCTTGTTCGGCGGTAATGAGTCCCGCCGCCACCATCAGGCCCAGAACGCTGCCTGCCTTGACGAACTCCCTGCGATTGCGATTCATGTCGTCCTCCTGCCTTTCGATAAGCGTTTGTTGCGAATTTACCGGAGCGGGTACTGCAAAGGCACACCGTATTGCACAACTATAGGGATAACTACTACTACTTGGCGCCACCGAGGATCCAGCGCGCGATCGTCCTGGCGTCGGCCTCCTTAAGATTCGGCTGCGGCGGCATCGGCACCGTGCCCCACACGCCCTGGCCGCCTTCCTTCATCTTCTTCGCGAGGTAGGCTTCCGCATCGGTGCGCGCCTTGTGCTTGGCACCGATCTCGCGGAACCCCGGGCCGACAACCTTGCTGTCGACCGCATGGCAAGCGGTGCAGGCATTGCTCGCCAACAACTGCTGCACGTTCGCACCTGCGGGGGCCGCCGGGACCGGAGCGGCGGTCGCCACTTTCGTCGCGCCCGGATCGTACCTCGTGGTGTCGATTCCGCGCTGTGGCCCGAGAGGCCGCATCTGCTCGGCCAGGTTGCCGTGCTGATTGCGCGCGAACTCGGGCAGCGAGGAGGTCACCTTCACCTCCGGCACGCAGTCCTTCATGCAGTTCGATCCCTGCACGTCGGGCTTGCCCTTCACCGACGACATGCCGTGGTTGGTCGTCATCCCGTTGCGGTTCGGCATCGGCACCTTGATGAGATTGCCGTCGTTCAGCTCGAAGTCCGCCGGCACGATCTCGTTGAGGTGCAGCACGTAGGCGGTAACCGCGTAGGTCTCGTCGGCGGACAACGACTGTGGGAAGGTCCACGGCATCGCCCGGAAGATGTAATCCCACAGCGTGGCGGCCGAATTGAGCTTCGTCCCGACCGTGCGTATGCCATCGGACTGCTTCAGCGCGCTGGCGCGGCCGGTGGCGAGGTCTTCCTTCTTCACGCCCCCGGCGATAGCCAGGTAGCGGTTGCTCTCGCCGAATGTGCCATGGCAACTCGAACACTTGGAATCGAACACGTTCTGGCCCTGCGCGACAGTGCCCTTGCCCTTCTTCACGCCGTGGCCGTCGGGACGCACGTCGATGTCCCAGCCGTCGATCTCGTCGGACGTCGGGGCGCGACCGAAGCCGTACTTCGCCGTATCGGTCGTGGAGGGCGCCTGGCCCTGCGCCGCCGTCGTCGCCAGTCCGGCGGCGAGGATCATGCCCGTCAAGGCATCAGCCAATCTGAACATTCCAGACCTCCCCGTTCGGATTGACCTGCCAGGTCTTGATCCCGTTGTTGTGATAGATCGAACGCGTACCGCGCACGGCGCGCAGCGCGCCGATCATCGGCTGGATGTGCCCGGACTCGTCGACCGCCCGGCTCTGCAGTAGCGCCGGCCCACCGTTCCAGTTCCAGTCGTAACGGAAGCGCGTCAGCGCCTTGGTCAGTACCGGCTCCTGCAGTTGTGCCGCCGCCCAGTTCTTGCCACCATCTGTCGAGACGTCGACACGCCTGATCTTGCCGCGGCCGCTCCACGCGAGGCCCGAGACCTCGTAGTAGCCCTTGCCCACCAGCTTCTGCCCGCCGGACGGACTCGTGATGACCGACTTCACCTCCTGCACCATCGAATACTGGCGATGTGTGCCGTCGGGCATCAGGTCGACGTAGTGAAGCGACTCCTCACGCGAGTTCCACGGCTTGTCGCCGACTTCGAGGCGGCGCAGCCACTTGACGCTGGAGACGCCCTGCACGCCCGGGACCAGAAGACGCAACGGATAGCCGTTCTCGGGACGCAGCATTTCGCCGTTTTGCCCGTACACGACCATGACGTCGTTCAACGCGAACTCCAGCGGAATCGTGCGCGTCAGCGCCGATCCATCCGAGCCCTCGGCGAGAATGAACCTGGCGTTCTTCCTGTCGTAGCCGACCTCATCGAGCAGCGTCGACAGCAGCACTCCGGTGAACTCGCTGCACGCCAGCATGCCGTGCGAGTACTGCACCGTCGGCACCGCGACGTTGGCCCACTCCATGCCGGAATTGGCCCCGCACTCGATGAAGTGGATGCGCGACACGGAGGGGTAGCGCAGGAGGTCGTCCATCGTCAGCACCAGCGGACGCTTGACCATGCCGTGGATCATCAGGCGGTGCTGCGCAGGATCGATGATCGGCATACCCGAATGATGTCGTTCGAAATGCACGCCGCTCGGTGTGATGATCCCGAACAGGTTCTGCAGCGGCGTGAAGCTCACTGACGACTGCGGCTGTGGCGTCAGGCCCGGGCTCTGCCGGCGAACGACGTTCGCCTCGAACTCGGACGGGGTGCCGTATGGACGCAGCGTCACCGGTGCGCCGAGGGTGCGCGTCCACGGCGGCACGTTCGGCGGCTCGTAGGGCGCCTGTGCCAGCGCCCGACCGCTAGCCGCCGCCAGCGCGCCCGCTATGGCGGCGCTTGAGCCGAGGAAACCGCGACGCGACCGCTGCGCTGCGCGCAGCGTCTCGGCCGAGAGATGATTCTCCGGCGCCGCAGTGATGCGGCCTCGCTCGATGACCTTTCCTGCCTTGCTCATCCTCTCTCCCCTTCTACTTCCGTGTCTGCTTCGACGGCATGAACCGCTTCAGCGTCCGGCTTGTGACCGCCGGCTCGTCGTGCTGGCTCGCGATGTGAACGCAGGCGGTACGACACAGCGTCACGAGGTTGGGGTCGCTGACCGAGTAGTACACGGTCGCGCCGTCGCGGCGGCGCTTCAGAACGCCGCGTCCATACATCAGGTTCAAATGACGCGACACGTTCGTCTGGCTCGAACCGACCCGCTCAACGACGTCCGAGACGCTTCGCTCCTCGTCACAGATGGCGTTCAGGATCTTCAGCCGGGTCGGCTCGGCCAGCAGACCGAAATACCCCGACACCACCTCGAACAGCCGTTCCAGCTCGGGTTCCACGGAGCCATGTCCATATGCGTAAGGACGCATATGTTCCACGACGCATATTCCGTTGTCAAGCCGCAGTTAGCCCCGCGACTGCGAACTCGCCTTCGCGTCCCCACGCCGCCACCGCCGAAGTCGGCCTTCGACAAGTCTGCACCGCCGCGCTCCGCCGGGGCTTGAGATGGGTCAACACCTCCCCATATACCCTAGGGGGTATAGCATAATCGAGTTATAGTATGTGTTGGTGCATCCGCTTTCCCAGCCCCGTTCCGCTGCGCCCACAACCCGAGACAAAGGCCCTGCCATGACCGTGAATGTCGGAAATGTCGATCGAACCCTGCGCATCGTCGCAGGAATCGCCCTGATTGCCCTGGCCGCCACCGGAACGATCGGCCTCTGGGGCTATATCGGTGTCCTGCCGCTGGCGACGGGTCTGCTGCGCACCTGCCCTGCGTACTCGCTGCTCGGCGTCGACACCTGCGGGATGAAGAAGTAGGTTGGCCGTTCCGGCAGGAGGGAACCGTGATGTCGCAGCCACGTCCGTACGCCAAAGGTGCCCTGCACCGTGCACTTCGGCCAGTCGGGTTCGGTCTTGTCGCTTTGATGGTTGCCGCCTCCGCCATGGCAGACAACGGCATTGCCGGCAAGCCGGGCGGTTCCCCTGCAGTCTTCGAGGCGAGCCTGCGTCCGGTGGACGACGTTTATGCGGCCGACGCTGTGATTGAGGCCATACGCCAGGCAACGGTGGCGGCGCAGCTTTCCGGAGCGGTCGTGGAAATCCTGGTCGACGCCGGCGACAGGGTAAAAAAGGGTCAGGTGCTCGCACGCATCGACACGCGCGACACCGACGCCCAGGTCGCGGCGGGCCGCGCCGGCGTGGCCCAGGCCGACGCCCAGCTGGCGCAGGCTCGGCTCAACCTCGAACGGACACACAGCCTGCTCGAGAAGAATTTCGTGAGTAGGGCCGCACTGGACAAGGCCGAAGCGGATTACAAGGCGGCCCAGGCAACGGCCGATGCGGCCCGCGCGGGTCGCACGCAGGCCGATACTGCCCGCAGCTATGCGGAACTGCGTTCGCCGATCGACGGCGTTGTTACCCGCCGCCTGATGGAGCCGGGCGAGGTCGCCAGCCCCGGACGGGGTGTTGTGGCGGTGCATGACCCCTCCGCACTGCGCGCGGTCGGCAACCTGCCCCAGTTGATCCTGCCGAAAACGGCTGGCATAACGCGGGCCGCAGTCGAGCTGCCGCAGTTGGGCCGGACCATCGCGGCGACACGCGTGACGATCCTGCCTGCTGCGGACGCAAGGCTGCTGTCCACGCAAGTCCGCGCGGACCTGCCGGCAGGTGACACACCCGGCCTCACGCCCGGCGCCGCCGCGAAGATCCTGCTACCCATCGGCCGCTCGAAGAAGCTCGTGGTTCCCGAAGCGACGCTGATCCGCCGCGGCGAGCTCACCGCCGTCAACGTCGTGGGCGCCGACGGTCGACCGCAGTTGCGCCAGGTACGCGTCGGAACGACCGTAGAGGGCGGTGGCGTCGAGATCCTGGCCGGGCTCAGCGACGGCGAGCGCGTGCTCGTCAATCCGCTCGCGGTGCGCTGAACGCTGCCATGAACGACGTTTCGGCACCCCTTGGCATCTCCGGGCGCATTGCCCGTGCCTTTCTTCATGCGCAGCTCACGCCGCTGATCGCGATCGTCCTGTTGCTGCTCGGCGCCTTCGCGGTCGCTGTGACGCCGAAGGAGGAGGAGCCGCAGATCAACGTGACGATGGCGAACGTCTTCATTCCGTTTCCGGGCGCCTCGAGCGAGGACGTTCATAACCTGGTGACGGTCCCGGCCGAACAGGTGCTGTCGCAGATCACCGGGATCGAACACCTCTATTCCGTGACGCAGCCCGGCTTGGCGGTGTTGACTGTCCAGTACAAGGTCGGCGAGCCTCGCATCGATTCACTCGTGAAGCTGTACGACACGCTGATGTCGAATCGCGATTGGCTGCCGATGCACCTTGGCGCGCTCGAACCCGTGGTGAAGCCGAAGGGTATCGACGACGTGCCGATCGTGGCGCTGACGCTGCATTCGACGCGGGACGAAGTCACGGCCGCCGACCTGCAACGCGTCGCGCACGAACTGGAAACGGAGATCAAGCGCGTCGCGGGCACCCGCGAAGTGTCGACGCTCGGCGGACCCGGAAACGTTGTGCGCGTGACGCTCGACCCCGAAGCGATGAATGCGCATCACGTCACGGTCACCGACATCGAACGCGCTTTGCGCGCCGCCAACACATCGCTGCCGTCCGGTCAGCTGACGTCGGGAAACCGCACCGTCGAGGTCCGTACCGGACAATTCCTGCGCAGCGCGTCGGACGTCGGCCAGCTGGTCGTCGGCCTTGGCGGCCCGACACGCGAGCGCCGGCCGATACTGCTCGCAGACATCGCGCGCGTGACCGACGGACCCGATACCCCGAGCACCTATGTCTGGCATGGCGGCGCAGCCACTGCCGGCGGCGCACGCGAGTTCAGGGAGTGGCCCGCCGTGACGATCCAGGTTTCGAAGAAGGCCGGCGAGAACGCGGCCTCCGTCGCCGCTGCCGTGATCGAGCGGGTCGAGCGCCTGAAGGGACAGCTGATTCCGGCTGACGTCGTCGTGAAGGAAACGCGCAACTACGGCGCCACTGCCAACGACAAGGCGAACCAGCTGATCAAGAAGCTGATCTTCGCGACGCTGTCGGTCGTCGCGCTGGTCTGGGCCACGCTCGGCAAGCGCGAAGCCGTGATTGTCGGCGCTGCGGTCGTGCTGACGCTCGCCAGTACGCTCTTTGCATCGTGGGCATGGGGATTCACGCTCAACCGGGTCTCGCTCTTCGCGCTGATCTTCTCGATCGGCATCCTGGTCGACGACGCGATCGTCGTCGTGGAAAACATCCATCGCCGCGCACTTATCGATCACCTGCCACTGGCGCAGGTCATCCCGCGCGCCGTCGATGAGGTCGGCGGGCCAACGATCCTCGCGACCTTTACGGTGATTGCGGCGCTGCTGCCGATGGCCTTCGTCACCGGTCTCATGGGACCGTACATGGCGCCCATCCCGATCAACTCGTCGATGGGCATGCTGCTGTCGCTCGCAATCGCCTTCGTCATCACGCCGTGGATGGCGCTGCGCCTTTTGCCCGCCGCGCACGGTGTGCCCACCGGAAGCGACAAGCTCGGCGCCAGGCTCGCGGGCTTCTTCGAGCGCGTCATGCGTCCGTTCCTGCGCGGTGACGCAGGTCGCCGCTCGCGCCGCTGGCTCGGCCTCGGTATCGCCGGAGCGATTGCGCTGTCGATCCTGCTCGTGCCGCTCAACCTTGTTGTGCTGAAGATGCTGCCCTTCGACAACAAGTCGGAGTTCCAGATCATCGTCGACATGCCGACGGGGGCGCCGGTGGAAACGACGGCAGCCGTGCTGAGAGAGCTGGCCGTCGAGGTTGCCAAGGTCCCGGAAGTGCTGGACTATCAGGCATACGCAGGACTTTCGGCTCCGATCAATTTCAACGGCCTGGTGCGTCAGTACTACCTGCGCAGCGGCGGTGAGGTCGGCGACCTGCAGGTGAACCTCGTCGCCAAGGGCGACCGGAATCGAAAGAGCCACGAGATCGCGCAGGCCGTTCGTCCGGCCCTCGAGGCAATCGCCAAGCGCCATGGGGCCGACCTCAAGGTGGTCGAAGTGCCGCCGGGCCCACCGGTGCTTTCGCCGATCGTGGCCGAGATCTACGGCCCGGATGTCGCCGGGCAGATGAGGCTCGCCAAGCAGGTGCGCGGCGTGTTCGAACGTACACGCGATATCACGGCCGTCGACGATACCGTCCTCGATCCCGCGGAACGCATCGTCCTGCGCGTTGATACCGCCAAGGCGGCCCAATACGGCATTCCAGCCGCCGAGGTCGCACGCGTGGCGAAAATGGCGCTGGCCGGCGAGGACGTGACTCCGCTGCACGATGGCGCCAGCAAGTATGCGGTACCCGTCCGTCTCGGGCTCGCCGACTCCGCCAAGGGTTCCATCGACACTCTGTTGAAGCTGAGGGTGCGCGGTCCGGACAGCGTTCGCGACGAGCAGACCGGGCTGCCGTACGAAATCGCACTCTCCGAACTGGTGCGCCCGATCACGCTGCCGCGCGAGCGCGTGCTTCACCGCAAGGACCTGCAGCCGGTGGTCTACGTCACCGGCGATGTGGCCGGGGGATCCGGAAAGACCGACTCGCCGCTCTATGGCATGTTCGCGATGCGCAAGGCGATCGCCGGCATCACTGCACCGGACGGCCAGCCGTTGTCGGAACACTGGATCGCGGCGCCGTCGGACCGCTACGCATCTTTCGGAATCAAATGGGATGGCGAGTGGCAGATCACGTACGAGACGTTTCGCGACATGGGGATCGCTTACGCGGTCGGCCTCGTGCTGATCTACCTGCTGGTCGTGGCGCAGTTCCACTCGTACCTGACGCCGCTTGTCATCATGGCGCCGATCCCGCTGACGATCATCGGCGTGCTTCCCGGACACGCCTTGCTGGGCGCGCAGTTCACCGCGACATCGATGATCGGCATGATCGCGCTGGCGGGCATCATCGTCCGCAACTCGATCCTGCTGGTGGATTTCATACACCAGCGCCTGGCCGATGGCGTCGACTTCGAACAGGCGACCATCGAAGCCGCCGCGACGCGCGCCAAGCCGATCGTGCTTACCGCCGTTGCCGCCATGCTGGGCGCCCTCTTCATACTCGATGATCCGATTTTCAACGGACTGGCGATCTCGTTGCTGTTTGGCATCTTTGTCTCCACGGTCCTGACGCTGGTGCTGATTCCGGTGCTGTATTACGCCGTCAATTACCGCGCAGTGCAGGCACCCGCCGGCGCCGCGCCCACAACTGCTTCCGCCTGAGGAGGACAACATGACCGTCGACCGTTGGGTTCACGTCTTTGCCGGAACCTTCATCCTGGTGTCCCTGCTCCTCGGGGTTGCCGGCAGTCCATTGTTCGTGTCGACCTGGTGGCTCGCCTTTACCGCCTTCGTCGGAGCGAATCTGCTCCAATACGGCTTCACCAATTTTTGCCCGCTCGGCTGGATCCTGAAGAAGCTGGGCGTGCCGGAGACCCGACTTGGCCGCGCGTAAGGCACCCATGAGCATCACCATTGACGACAGCGCCGCGCGCGCTCGCCGCGAACTCGTGTTGCGTCTGAAGCGGGTCGAGGGGCAACTGCGCGGTATCCAGCGAATGATCGAGTCCGGCGAGGATTGCGAGCCGGTCGCCCAGCAACTCTCGGCCAGCCGCAAGGCGCTCGACAAGGCATTCTTTGAACTGCTGGCCTGCGCGATCGAACACCCCGAGTTCACAGTGAACCAGAAGGAAACCAAGGATCGCCGCATCCAGCGCATGGCGCGTGCTCTGGCACGCCTTGCTTGAGCCCATCACGATCGTGCATCCGGCGCAGTCCGCAGGATCCGCGTTGCTGCGGCCGGACCCCTCGCCCTCCCGCCGGCGGCGGCCCGCCCAGGCGAGTTAATGGGTGTCGAATCGCTGCTTATTCGCGCGCTCCGGCGTCGCTGACACTGGAACACTCTTCCGAGGGGATCGCCTGGAGGGAGAGTTCCGTGAAAACCTTTGCCGTACTGCTTGCCCTTGTTGCAGCTGTGCTGGCAGGACCTGCGTCCGCCGAAGGCCTGGACATCAGCACGACCCACAAGCTGGACAACGGCGCGAAGAAGTTCGTGATCATTGCCGCCAAGGGCCATGACCCGAGACAGCAGCAAGATCTCGGCGATAGGGTCCGCGAACAGCTCACGGCCCGTGGCTGGAAGGCAACCGAGTTCAAGGCGGCCGACGTCGCGATCTTCGTGCAGTACCACGCGACCGCCGACAGCAAGTCGAGCCAGAACCCCTCAGCCAATCCGGCCGCGGCGAGCCAGGGCGACGTGGCAAGCCCGCGCGGCAGGGTCGCAGGTGCCGTGCCCGTGGCGTACACCGGTGCTTCAACGTCGATCGAGCCGATGCACACGGCAGTGGCAAATGGTCCCGCGACCGAACGGACCCTGCGCATCGAAATGTTCGAGACCAAGGCCTTCATGCGCGACATGAAAATGGTGCCTGTTTTCGACAGGACACTGCGATCCTCGGGCAGTTCCGGATCGGTGGAAAGCGCGGTTGCGGAACTGATGAAGGCGGCATTTGAAGACTTCCCCGGTGCGCCGGGAACAACCCGCCGAACCGCAGAACTGCCGCAGTAGCCGAAGGCGAGTCCGCCTGCTGGCGGTATAGATAGGCTTGCCCAGTGCGAGCCCGTCGTGACCCTCACGCCTCGCCCGCCGAACCGGCGCACGTCTCTGCCGCTGCCACTGCAGGCTGCGCCCAGCTCAGGCATTGCGCGGTCGGCTTCCCCTAGACCTCAACACCGAACACGAGCGGGGGTAGCTCGCTATCGATCAGGTACTTGAACTCCTTGCGGAAATCGTCGACTGACATCCGGGCCGCCGCGGCAATCGCCGCCAGCCTCGGTGGGTCCTCGAAGTCGTCACGCCGCAATCGGATCATGTAGCGGCGCGCGATCGCATAGCGCGTTGATCGAATGTCGACCATCCGTATCCTCGCGCGGCCGGTCGCGGGGTCGATCAGCTCGCGGAACGGTACCGGGACGAAATTGCCGGCCTGCATCGAGATCATCGCGGCATTCCCGCCGGACAAAAGGTACTTCGTCGCGCAGTAGCCGAGGTCGCGCGTGTACTCGAGATCGAATGGAATTGGGTCGGCACATCGAAGTTCGTAGCCGATGTCCTTCGAGACGATCGTCATGTCGATGCCGAGCCGCTTCAGGCGAGTCCGGACAGCATCCTTGAGCAGATCACCGAGGTCGATCTCGGCCAGGCGGACATTGCCGTGCGCGTCGCGTTCGATGTTGGCGACGCCGCCCAGGTGCTCCGGGTCGAGGCCAAGGACGAGGCCCTCGGCAATCACGGCAACTCCATCCCGGCGCCCCTCGGCGAGACGCTTGATGATCGCGCACGCGAGCGTGTCAACGATCGTCTCGAAAGGAATTCGTGGCGCCGGGAACTCCTCGCGGATCAGCGTCAGCGTTGCTCCGGCAGCCTTGCCGATGCCCAGGGCCAGGTGCCCGGCTGTGCGGCCCATCGCAATGACGAAGTACCAGCGCGAAGTTGTCTCGGCGTCGACCATCAGGTTCTTGACGATCTCCACGCCATAGTGGCGCGCGGTCTGGAAGCCGAATGTGTCGACGTAGGCCGGCAAATCGAGATCGTTGTCGATCGTCTTCGGAACGTGCACGATCTGCAATCGGCCCGCGGCGGTCTCCTCGAGCCTCATGGCGGTGTACGCCGTGTCATCACCGCCGATCGTGATCAGCCGGTTGACATTGAGCCGCAACAGCGACTCGACCGCATTGTCGAGATGCTTCGGGTCTTTCGTGGGATTGGCGCGCGAGATGCCGATGTGCGAGCCGCCGCGGAAATGGATGCGCGAGACTTCGTCGGTCGTGAGCGGCGTGATGTGGTCCGTATCGCCCTGCATGATCCATTCGAAGCCATCGCGCACGCCGATGACATCGACGCCTTCAAGGACGGCGCGGATCGTGGCCGACGCGATGACGCTGTTGATCCCCGGGGCGGGACCTCCACCGACGACGATCGCGAGATGCGGGTGCGGGCTCATGGGAAGAAACTCAGCCGCAGCTTAGCGGCGCGGGAGCGGTACAGGGACGGAATCGACGAATATTGTGCGGTACCGACGCCGGCCCGACGGCTTCAGCGTTTTCCGGTCGGCGGCAACCCACGTGCCCGACTTTCGTCGGACGCCCGCAAACGCGATCGTCGCGATGAACATCAAGACGCCGGCCACCGTCCGGCCTATTCTTCTCTGGAGAAGAGCACTCGCAAGGAGGACCACTCCATGGGCAATCAAGCCGAACTCGAAGCAACGGTACGGGCACTGGTTCAGCACGGCAAGGGAATACTCGCGGCCGACGAAAGCAGCCCGACGATCGCCAAGCGGTTCAAGGCGATCGGTGTCGAGTCCACTGAGGACAACCGGCGCGCGTATCGCCATGTGCTGCTCGCCACGCCCGGGCTCGGCGACTTCATCAGCGGCGTCATCCTTTATGAGGAAACGCTCGGCCAGAAGGCCGACGGCGGAACGCCGCTGCCCCGGCTGGCAGAACGCCAAGGCATCGTGCCGGGGATCAAGGTCGACGCGGGCAAGATCCCGCTGGCCCACGCACCCGGTGACGAAATCACGCAGGGCCTGGACGGCCTTGCAAAGCGACTGGACGGGTACAAGCAGGCCGGTGCGCGCTTTGCCAAGTGGCGCGCCGTCTACAACGTCTCCGATGCCCTTCCGAGCTGGCTCGCGATCGAAGCCAATGCCGAGGCGCTCGCCCGCTATGCCGCGATCTGCCAGGAACAGGGTGTGGTTCCGATCGTCGAACCCGAAGTGCTGATGGATGGCGGCCACAGCATCGACCGCTGTGCCGAGGTCACGGAAGCTGTCCTGCACGCGGTGTTTCACGCGCTGCATCGGCATCGTGTCGTGTTGGAGCACACGCTGCTGAAACCCAGCATGGTCGTTCCCGGAAAGGACAACACGCAGCAGGCAACGCCGGAGCAGGTGGCGGCCGGCACACTCCGGATCCTCAAGCGCACGGTTCCAGCTGCGGTGCCCGGAATCTTCTTCCTCTCCGGTGGCCAGACGCCGGCTCAGGCGACCGCCAATCTCGATGCGATGAACCGGCACGGTCCGCAGCCCTGGCAACTGAGTTTTTCTTACGGACGGGCCTTGCAGGACCCTGCGCTGAAGGCCTGGAAAGGGCTCGCTGCCAACGCGCAGGTGACGCAGCATGCGCTTCTAAAACGGGCCCGGCTGAACGGGGCCGCGCGCGAAGGCACTTACACCGCGTCGCTGGAGGACACAGTCGCTTGAGGCGTTACGGACACCGCATGTCCGGCAGGGTCGATCGGCGGCCCGAGCGTCACGCGCACGCGGTGGACCGCGTCATCGTCCAGTAGCGGAACGGTCAGTCCGGGGAGTTCTTCGCCATCGAGTTCGACCTGCTGGACACCGCGCGCGACGCCCTGCGGGTTCTCGATGAAGAAGTCGTACGTAGCGCGCTTCGCCCGATAACGAATGCGGAAGTCGCGCCATTGTCCCGGGATGCAGGGATCGATCACGATCTCGGTGCCGCGCAGCTTGAATCCGAGGATGAACTCGATGCCGGCGCGATAGAGCCACCCGGCCGCGCCGGTGTACCAGCTCCAGCCCCCTCGACCGGTATGGGGCGGTTCGCTGTAGACGTCGGCAGCGATGACGTACGGTTCAGCCTTGTAGCGATGAATCCCGGCACGTGTGGAGCCGTGGTTGATCGGGTTCAGCATTTCGAACAGTTCGGTGGCGCGCTCGCCATCACCCTGCAGCGCGTGGGCGATCACGCACCAGACCGCCGCCTGCGTGTACTGCGCCCCGTTTTCGCGCACGCCCGGCAGGTACCCCTTGATGTAGCCGGGCTCCTGCATCGAGCGGTCAAACGGCGGCGCGAACAGCAGCACCATGTCGTCGCCGGGCTTGACGAGGTGTTCTCCGACCGACTCCATCGCTCGCCGCGCACGTGACGGTTCACCGGCGCCGGAGATCAGCGCCCAGCTTTGCGCGATCGAGTCGATACGGCACTCGGCGTTGCCGGCAGCGCCCAGCGGCGTGCCGTCGTCGAAGTAGGCACGGCGATACCACGCGCCATCCCAGGCTTCGCGCTCGACGGCAGCCTGAAGTGCATCGGCGTGCGCGGACCAGGCGTGCGCGCGCACGAAATCGCCGCGCTGCGCAGCGACCGGCGCCATCTCGCGCAGCGTTGCGCACAGGAACCACGCCAGCCAGATGCTTTCACCGCGACCTTCGGCGCCCACGCGGTTCATGCCGTCGTTCCAGTCGCCGCCGCCCATCAACGGCAGGCCGTGCCGCCCCACTGCCATGCTGACCTCGAGCGCACGGGCGCAATGCTCGTACACCGTGACCTTCTCGTCAGATACCGCCGGTTCGAAGTACACCGCTTCGCGATCCGGCGGCAGTGCCGCACCCTCGACGAAGGGGACCAGTTCATCCAGCACGCCGGCGTCGCCGGTGACCGACAGGTAGTGGCTGACGCAATACGGCAGCCACACCCGGTCGTCGGAAAAATGCGTTCTCACGCCGCGTCCCAGTGGCGGATGCCACCAGTGCAGCACGTCGCCCTCGCGGAACTGGTGCGCGGCGGCGGTGACGATCTGCCTGCGGGTCAGATCCGGACGCGCGATCGTCAACGCCATGACATCCTGCAACTGATCGCGGAATCCGTACGCGCCGCCGGCCTGGTAAAACGCACTGCGCGCGTACAGCCGGCAGACGATCGTCTGGTACAGCAGCCAGTGGTTGAGGATGACGTTCATCTGCGGGTCCGGCGTCTCGACCTGCACCCGTTCAAGGACGTCACGCCATTGCCGCTTCACGCGGTCGAGCTCGGCGTCGGCATCGTGCACCGCGCGGTAGCGCCGGATCAGTTCACGCGCGTCCGCGCCACTGGCTGCCTGGCCGAGCACGAAGGTGAGATCGATCTCGCCATTCGGCTCGAGCGTCAATTCGCGCTGTAGCGCCACGCACGGATCGAGTCCCGCGCCGTGTCGGCCAGACAGCGGCACGTTCGCAGCGAGGGCAATGGGCGCTTCAAGATGGCCGTTGCGCCCGACGAACTCCTGCCGATCGCAGGTCAGACCATCCGCCGTGTCATCCCATGCAACGAAGGCGATCCGGCTGCCGAACTCCCGGCTCCAGGGATTGAACGCGAATACGCCTCCCGTCTCGGAATCGACTTCGGTAACGACGAAGGGAGCGTTGACGGTACGCGAGAATCCGAGCACCCACTCGACGTAGCCGATGACTGAAATTCGACGTGCGTGACTCGAGTGATTGCTGAGCCGCAGACGCGACATCTTGACCGGATCTTCGGAGGCGACGAACTGCACCAGTTCGCTTTCGATGCCGTTGGATCGGTGCTGGAAGCGCACATAGCCGTGACCGAAGTGCGAGATATAGCTCGCTTCTTCGACACGGATCGGCAATGCGGTCGGCGTCCACAGCACGCCGGAGTCCCGATCGAGCAGATAGAACGCCTCGCCGGCCGCATCGGACACCGGGTCGTTGGACCACGGGGTCAGCTGGTTCTCGCGGCTGTTGCCGGCCCAGGTAAATCCCGCGCCGGACTCGGACGCCTGGAAGCCGAAGCCATCGTTGGCGACGATGTTGATCCAGGGCAGCGGCGTTCGCTGCCCGCGATTCAGCACAACCGTGTACTCGCGTCCGTCGTCAGTGAATCCTCCGAGGCCATTCGGAAACCGCAGGGCGGGTGCGGGAAGGAGCTTTGTGGTGCCCGGCGACACACGCGCGCGCGGAATCACACGCGCAGCGGACTCACGCTGCCGCGTCGCGAGATGGGCAGCCAGATTGCCCTGCTGGCAGACAATGACGACGCGGGCCGCCGTCAGCAACAGCGCCTGCTCTTCGTCGTTCAGCAGATCGCTTCGCAGTACGTAGATGGCGCCACGCGCCCCGAGGTCGTCTGTTCCCTTGCGTGCATTGCTTTCTTGAACGCGCATCTCGAGATCTTGTTGCAGGCCCTCTGCGTACGAGGTCGATTGTTCGTTCAGGATCACCAAGTCGATTCCGAGCCGCTTGACATGCAGATACTCGTGGGCGGTCAGCAGCTGACGGATCACGACGATGTCCGTGTTGTCCCCGATGCGCGCGAGCAAAATCGGCCGGTCTCCCGAAATGCCGAACTGCCACAGCGCCGATGCCGGCAGGCGATTGCCTTGCAGGGACTCGCGCGGGCCGCGCAGCAACGCGTTCGCGTACAGCAGTCGGCTCGCCAACTGCTGAAACGTCTGTGCTTCGCCCCCGGTGATGCCCAGGTAATGCAGCTTCACCTGTGCATGCGTCCACGCCAGCGTCGAGGCACGGTCGAATGCGCCTGGATCGTGGTACTTGTCGGCCAGGTTGATGATCGCCTCGCGGCTGGTGGCGGTCATCGTGGCAAACGACACGTGCACCGTCGCCCCCGGCGCAATGGCCACGTTGATACGCAGGCTGGCGATGGGGTCAAGAACCGCGCCGACGGTGTTCGACAGGCGTCTGCCCTCCATCAATGCCAGGGGCGCGCGAACGGTGCGACCGCGGCCGAAGAAACTTGACGCGGTCGGTCTCGAACTCGATGCCGGTGCCGCCTTCGTTCCTGCTGTCGTAGGCGACCGCGTGGGCTGCCCACAACGGTTCTTCGTGCGTGGAACGCGGCCGGCGGGTGGCGAGAAGTGCGTTGACCTGGGCCACATATTCGGTCTGAACGAAGAGATTGGAGAAGGCGGGATGGGCCTCGTCGGCCGCAGGTGTGGCGAGCACGATTTCGGCATACGAGGTGATTTCGATCTCGCGCCGCCTCGAGCCGGTGTTCCTCAGCGTCAGACGCCGGATCTCGGCATCATCGTCAGCCGTAACCATGATCTCCAGCGACGACTCGATACCGGCGTCAGCGCGCATGATGCGCACGCGGTCCTCGGCGAACTCCGCTTCGTAATGCACCGGCTCGACGCATACCGGCTGATAACCGGCAGACCACAGATATCCGCTCGCCCGATCGCGCAGGTAAAGAAAAGTGCCCCAGCAGTCACGCGTCGCGTCCTCGCGCCAGCGCGTGACCGCCAGCTCGCGCCAGTGGCTGTAGCCGGCACCCGCCGCCGTGACCATCACGCTGTAGCGGCCGTTCGATAACAGCTGCGTCGACGGCGGCACGGCATGCGGTGAATTGACGCGACGGTCGAGCGGTCCGGCCAGTGAACTGGCAACCGCCGGCGTGGCCCGGTCGGATCGCGGCAGCGCAAGCGTGACGTCGCGCTGCGCGGTTTCCTGCAGCAACAGTTCGGTCGCCTGCACCATCGGTATGCGATGGAAGCGGTGGCGCATCTCGCCTTCGAGAATCACATTGGCCAGCGCAACCAGAGTCATTCCCTGGTGGTGGGCCATGTAAGCGCGCACGATGGCCACGTCCTTCGATTTCGGCAGGCGGCTGGCAGTGAAATCGAGCGCCTCATAGAAACCGTAGCGCCCGAGTGCGCCGACCGAAGCCAGCCGTTCGAAGTTCGCCACGGCGCTCTTCGCGTCGTACATCGCCGCAAGCGCGGTGGCGTAAGGGGCGACGACGGTGTCCTTCCCCAGGCCGCGCTTCAGGCCGAGACCCGGCACGCCGAAGTTGGAATACTGGTAAGTGAGATGGATGTCGCGTGAGTTGTAGGCCGATTCGGAGATGCCCCAAGGAACGTTGCGCTCCTGACCGAAACTGATGTGTCGCGCGATGACGCGGCGCACGGTCGCCTCGAGCAGGCTGCCGTGAGGCGTATCCATCAGCAGCGATGGCATCAGGTACTCGAACATCGATCCCGACCATGAAACCAGTGCAGCGCCACCGTCGACCGGAACGAGCGTGCGGCCGAGCCGGAACCAGTGGTCGGCGGGCACGTCGCGCTTTGCAATCGCGATGAAACTGGTGAGCCTCGCCTCCGAGGCGAGCAGGTCGTAACAGCCCAGGTCGAGCTTGCCGTCTTCAACCAGATAGCCGATCGAGAACAGGTCGCGTGTGTCGTCGTACAGAAAGCTGAAGTCCATTTCGTCGAACAGCTGGCGCGCCCTGCGCGACAGCGCTCGCAGGCGATCAGCCAGTGCTTCAACGGCATGCTGGGAGTGAACGATCCTGCCGATGGAATCCGGGTCGGCACCGTGGCCCTCGCCAGTTGCAACGCTGTCGTTGAGTTCCCTCACGTTGTCTTCGCGCTCCATCGCCTCACGCCAGGGCACCAACTCGAGGCGATCGTGCCGGTGCCCGCGAACGTTCAGGTACACGGCCTCCGCCCAGAGCACAGCCTCGTCAAGCTCTCCGGCTTTGCCTTCGGTGGCCAGGGTCTTGACGATGTCATGCAGGTCCGCCGCCGCCGCCTCGAGTTCTTCGAAATGGCGATCGCGGTCTTGCGAGGCAAGCGGCAGCGACTCGAGCAGGCGCTCGACCCGCAGCAACGCCTCATGCAACTCATCGAAGCCAACGCCGACGGCGCTGCGACTTTGGTCGGCATGCAGCAGCGAGCGTCGCAGCAACGCGACATCGTCGCTGATCCCCGCCAGCACACGAGCCTCAGGAAGCGGCCGGATGATCGCCTCATTGCATGCCTGCGCCAGCACCAGCAACATCGCGGCCAGGTTGCCGCTATCAACAGTCGACACGTATCGCGGCTCGAGCGGACGCAGCGTCAGCGTGTCGATCCAGTTGAGAAAGTGGCCACGATGGCGCGGCAAGGCATCCATGCCATCAAGCGTCGCTTCGAGCCGGCTGATCATTTCATGCAGGCTGATCCAGCCCACGTCCCGCGCGGCGACGACGGCGAGCAGGTACAGGCCGAAATTGGTCGGCGAGCTGCGATGGGCGATGACGGGTTCGGGTTCCTCCTGAAAATTGTCGGGCGGAAGGAAGTGATTATCTTTGTTGACGAAGGTCGCGAAGTAAAGCCAGGTGCGGCGAGCGACCAGGCGCAGTGCAGCGACGTCGGCCGCGTCGATGGAACCGGCGGCCCCGCGCCTGGGCGGCGTGCTGATGCGCCAGGCGACCACCGGCGCCAGCAGCCACAGCACGACAAACGGCACCACCACGGGGAGACGTTCGGGCTGGGTCCAGTACACCGCCGCCGCCACCGCCGCGGCGATCACGACGGCAGGCAGCATGCTCTTCACGAAGCTCGCGGCGGACAGCCGAGCCGCCGTCTGCACCTGCGCGCTGGTGTTCCACTCGAGCAGATTGCGGTGAGTTACCAGTCGCGCGAGAGTGCGCACGATCGCATCGCACGTGAGCCAAGCGTGGTGTGCGAGCAGCGCCAGGTTCACGGCGGCCCGCTCTACCGCCGCGACGAAGTCCGCCCTCAAGCTGTGTAGCCAGTGGCCGCGGTCAAGATTCGGCTGCGGCACCAGACGTTCAAAGAGCGGCAGCGCCTGCGGTAGCAGCAGCGTGACCAGCACCAGGACAACCCAAGGCACGGGATCAACGCTCGGAAGCAGCCAAGTTGCGACCAGAACCAGAAACATCGCCAGAGCCGACAGCGAGCGGCGCAGGTTCTCGATCATCTTCCAGCGCGCCAGCGCGGGAACGCCGCGGGAATAGCGGCCGCAGATCCACGGAAGCAGTTGCCAGTCCCCGCGCGCCCAGCGGTGCGACCGCATGTCCGCAACGCCGGTATGCGACGGAAATTCCTCGAACAGCTCGACGTCGCTGACGAATCCGCAGCGCGCGAAACTGCCTTCGAAAAGGTCATGACTGAGGATCGCGTTCTCGGGTGTTCGCCCGGCAAGCGCCGCTTCGAAGGCGTCGACGTCGTACAGGCCTTTGCCCGTGAAAGTGCCCTCGCCGAAAAGATCCTGATTGATGTCCGACACCTGGAACGTGTACGGATCGACACCGGCATTGCCGGAAAACAGTTGCTGGAAGCGTGTCCCGCCGACGCGTGTGGGCAGCGCCGGCGTAATCCGCGGTTGCAGGATGCCGTAGCCTTTGACGACCCGGCCCGTGTTGTCGAACTGCGGCCGGTTCAGCGGGTGCATCAGGGTCCCGACCAGTTCCGCTACCGCACCGATCGGCAGGATCGTGTCGGCGTCGAGCGTCAGAACAAAGCGCACATCGGCAGGCGGCGGCACGTAATTCGCATCGACGACGAACGATGTGTCCTCCGCGCCTCGCAACAGCCGATTGAATTCCTGCAACTTTCCGCGCTTGCGTTCCCATCCCATCCAGCGCGACTGCGCCGGATTCCAGAGGCGACGTCGGTGGAATAGATAGAAGCGCTGGGCTGGTGACGCCCTATCGAATATCAACCGGTAACGGCTGTTGAGCATGGCTATGGCCGCCACCGCGTAGTCATATTGGGCGCGGTCCTCGGGCATCTGCTCGCTTTCAGCGTCGGGCCAGTCGGTGAGCAGCGCGAAGTAGACCTCTCCAGGCCCGCTCGACAGGTACCGCGTTTCCAGCTGATGGACCTGCTCTGCCGTAGCCTCGTCGCTGCCGAGCAGGAAGGGCACGACGACAAACGTGCGCATCGATGCGGGTATGCCGCCGGAGAGTTCCAGACGTGGGACGTGCCGTGGCGCAGCCACCGCGCCGGCGAGACGATTGACAAGCGTGACCGCGATGTCGGAGGCCGGAAAGACTCCCAGTGCGCCGAGCAGCAAGACGACCGCGGCAGCGCCGGCATCCACGCTCGAAAACATTGTGATCGCCAGCATGCTGACGGTCAGGAACAAGACTGCCGCGAGGTACAGTGGAAGCGCGATCCGCAGCGCCGCGCGGGACATCTTCTGCACGATCGGGACGCGATATCCGACCTCGCGCTCGAAATCCTCCCGACCGTCGTCGATCAGGTAGTAGCCGGGGTCCTGCAGGTGCGGTTCCGACGTGGGGCCTGCCTGTGCAGCGCGCGCGACGGCAACCTTGGCCACTTCGAGTTCCGTCAACGGCGCTCGGCGTGCCAGTTGCTCGACAGCGTGCCGATAGCGGTCGCGGGTCGTGAAATCCATGGTGGCGAAGAGCGGCGCCTTGCTCAGCGCGTCGTGCACCAGGCTCACCGCCTCGACGAACTTCTGCCATTCGAAAGAGGAAATCAGCCGCAGGCTGGTGATCAGGTTGCGCACCGACAGGTCGGCCGCCGTCTGCCGATCCACCTCGAGCCGTACGACTTCCTCCGGGTGGGTGCCCTCCCGCGCCAGGCGTTCGGCCAGTGTCGCGAGCACCGGAGCGGCCACGACATCGGCGTACCGCAGTCGTTGGTAAAGCTGTGCTGCCGAAGCGCGCGGCAGTGGCAAATCCTCTTCGAACGGCCAGCTGGGCTCGTTCGAGGTACCGCTGGGGCCGAGACCGAGCAATTCATCGGCAAAGCGATCGGCCAGTTCGCGACCATCGATGGATTCGACGATGCGGGCGGCCAGGCGCCGCAGGTTCTCGATCATCACGATGCGCAGCATGATCGGCAGCGCCCAGAGCTCGGCCAGCGTCAGCGGCTGGACGCGCTGGTAGGCCGCGACAAAACGCTGCAGCAGGGCGGCGTCGAAATGGCTGTCGGTGTGCGCGGTGAACGCCCACGCAATGCCGTAGATTCGGGGCATACCGAAGAGCGGACCGCTGTCGAGCGCCGGCAGTTCACGAAAGAAGCCAGACGGCAACAGCAGGCGGATGTCGCGGATCTGCTCTTCGACAATATGAAAGTTGTTCAGCAGCCACTCGGCGGCCGGAGTGATCGAGCTCTGCTTATCGACGGCGTCGGCAATCGCTTCGTAGGCGCCATTCAGGACGCGCGCGTTGTCGGCGCTGCGTCGGGCAAAACCGAACCACGGAAGGCGCAGCTCCCCGGTCGTCTGTGCTTCCGCAAGACTTTCGGCGTGTTGCTCGAGCCGCTCTGGGCTGAACACTTCCGCCCATAGCGGCTCGTCGCGCGCGCCCCATCGCTGCGGCCGCGACAGCGCATCAAACCAGTTGGATAGATATCGGTAGAGGTTCAGCGGTTACCTTGCGAAAGCGGTCAATATCGAGCAGAGGCCACGGCGAGGGTCTGCCGGTGACGGTTTTGTTCCGGGAGACTCCGCCCCGAGATCATCCACGTGGAGTCGGGGATTGCAATGCCGTTTCCCGGGGCGGACGTAAACCCCGGACACCGAGCATTGCGGAACGCACCAGCCACTCCCGCAAAACCCAATGACGGCACCTCTTATGCCACATCGGTACCGGAAAAAGGGGCCCACATCGTTGGCAGCGACTGAAAATTTGCGTGGGCCGAACCCTCTGAGCCCGCGACCCCCGGCTGGAAGACCTTCGAAGGCTTCTACGGACGATCGTCCTTCAATGACTTGCAGCAACCGTCTTCGAGTTCGAGCATCAATCACGGAACTTTCGCGGCAATCCACCCTCAGCAACTCGCCTCGCCCCGAGAATGAGTCGTCGGATGCGGAGCAAGAAAATTCGACCCGCGGATGCTGGAAAGTATGCCCCAAAGCGCTGTCAGCGAGCATCGCTGGCCTGTGTGCCCGTCGCTCGCGAAGAAATCCTGCGTGGCCAGTGATGAGGACGCACTTCGGGAAGCGATCTTTCAGTTACAACGTGCGCTGCACCCGGACCACAGTGGTGTCCTCGGGCACCGCGTGCACCGTAAATTTGAGCTTCCGCGCCAACGTGAGCATCGGCACGTTATCGGCGATCACCGCACCTTCCATCCTCCTGTAACCATCGCGCCGCGCCCTTCGCACAAGACTGGCGAGCAACTGGGCGCCGAGTCCGGTACCACGCCAGTCTTCAGCCACGGTGATCGCGAACTCGCAGGTCTTGGCGCGCCTGTCAGTCGCGCGCACGTATTGCGCGGCACCCACGATGTCGAAGCCGTCCGCCGTCGGACTCGTGGCCACGAACGCGAAGTCACGCCCCGGTCGCGGGTTAACGCCTCGTTCCAGCGCCGCGGGATCGAGTTCCCTCTTGTGCTGCATGAAGCGGTAGTAACGCGAATCGGCTGACAGCCGCTCGAAGGCGTGGCCGATCTCCACTGCGTCGGTCGCGGCGATTGCGCGTAGCGACACTTCGCGGCCGTCGCGCAGCCTGAGGCGCCGGGGACGATATCGTGCGGGCAGCATCACCACGCGCACTAGGCTTGAGTGGCCGGCGCGTGCGTCACTGCCGCGGCCGGGGCCATCGCGCTGCCGTCGCGCAGTTCACGCCGCAGGATCTTGCCGATATTTGTCTTCGGCAACGGCGCGCTGCGGAACTCGACAAGGCGCGGCATCTTGTACCCCGTCAGATGCTGCTTGCAGTGCGAGAGCAGTTCGCCCTCCGTCAGTGCCGCGTCCTTACGCACGACGAACACCTTGACCGCCTCGCCAGAGCGCTCATCGTGCACACCGATTGCCGCGGCTTCCAGCACGCCGGGGTGAGCCGTCAGCACATCCTCGATCTCGTTGGGAAAAACCTTGAACCCGGACACGACGATCATGTCTTTCTTGCGGTCGGTGATGCGGATGTTTCCCAGCGCATCCATTACGCCCATGTCGCCGGTGCGCAGCCAGCCGTCCGCGGTAAAGACATGGGCGGTTTCCTCAGCGCGGTTCCAGTAGCCCTTCATCACCTGCGGTCCGCGCAGGCAGATCTCGCCCACTTCACCTAGCGCGACCGGCTTGCCTTCGTCGTCGAGGATCGCGGCGTCCGTGCTGGGAAGCGGAACGCCGATCTGACCGCTCCACTCCTCGATGGTGACCGGGTTGGCGATCGCGACCGGTGCGCTCTCGGTGAGGCCGTAGCCTTCCACCAGCGGCACGCCGGTCATCTGCCTCCAGCGATGCGCAACAACCTTTTGTACGGCCATGCCGCCGGCGACTGCGAGTTTCAGATGCCTCCAGTCGACCTTGGCGGACTCCGGCGCGTCGAGCAAGGCGCGGAACAGTGTGTTGACACCGATAATTGCGCTAAACCGTGTCTGCCTGAGCGACTTGAAGAACGCCGGCAGATCGCGCGGGTTGGCGATCAGCACGGTCTGCGTGCCGATGCCGAAGAACGACAGACAGCCGGTCAATGCGAACACGTGATACAGCGGCAGCGGGATGACCAACGTTTCAACGCCGTCCTTCAGATTGGGTGACATCCATGCAGCAACCTGGAGCACATTGGCCACCATGTTTCCGTGGGTCAGCATCGCACCCTTCGCTACGCCCGTGGTGCCGCCGGTGTACTGCAGGAACGCAAGGTCATCATGGGTGAGCGTCACATCGTCGAGCGACCGGGCACGGCCAGCGACCAGCACCTGGTTGAAGTCCATCGAACCGGCCAACTGCCATGGCGGCACCATCTTCTTCACATGCTTGACCACGGCGTTGGTCAGCAGCCGCTTGAGCGGCGGCAGCAGATCGCCGACCTGCGTCGTGATGACCGTGCGCACTGGCGTCGACTTGAGCACCTGCTGCACCGTGTGCGCGAAGCTCTCCAGCACCACGATGGCCACCGCGCCTGAGTCGGTCAACTGATGCTCGAGTTCGCGCGGTGTGTAGAGCGGGTTGACATTGACCACCACCATTCCCGCCCGTAGCACCCCGAACATTGCAACCGGGTACTGCAACAGGTTGGGCATCATCAAAGCGACACGATCGCCGCGCTTCAGTTTGGCAACCTTCTGCAGCCAAGCCGCAAAGGCGCGGCTGGCCTCGTCGAGTTGCCGGAACGTCATCACCGTGCCCATCGAGTTGAAAGCCGCCAGGTCAGCAAAGCGCTCGCAACTAACCGTCAGCACCTCTTTCAGGGAGCCGAACTTGTCGACGTCGATCTCGGCCGGCACGCCGGCCGGGTATTGAGCGAGCCAGGGCTTGAGCATGTGGTCCTCGCTATCTCGCTGTGGGGCAGCCATCCCTCGACTTTGAAGTCTGCCCGCCGGGTGGCGCAATGTTCTGAGCGATGACAACGATTGAGCCGCCGGCGCGTGCGAAGACACCAGCGAACGAGCGTGATTGACGCTCGCCTCGGATTCGCGGCGGACGAGGGCACCCCGTCACCGCACGTCGACCTCACGACAGCAACGCCGCAAAAGAAAAGGGCCTGCAGCTATTGCAGGCCCTTCGTGGTGTGGCGCGCCCGGCAGGATTCGAACCCACGACCCCTTGGTTCGTAGCCAAGTACTCTATCCAACTGAGCTACGGGCGCGAGGTCGCGAGTTTACCATGCAGCCCCGCGCCTCTTCGCCCGCGGCCCGCTAGAAGCCGATCGTGACGCCGATGCTCGCGACCGGGAAATACTTGAAGTTCTTGATGCTGTCCTGCAGGTCGATCGCTTCCAGCACGGTACTGGCCTGAATCTGGCTGCAGAGCACGGCGGGGGTGGCTGGGCTGCAGGTGGCGGTCAGCGTTGCCTTCGGCGTACCCTGGAACATCACGCCGAGGTCAGCGTAGAAATTCACGCCGGCGCCCGCTACGCGACCGTAGCCGATTCCGAGGTAAGGCGCTGCGGAGCTTCCGGACTTCACGGTACCCGTCAGGTTGCCGATCGCCGCAGCCGGATACGTGGTGCCGCCGAGCGTATACGTACCTCCGGTCGCCTGCGCGGTGACGTCGACCTTGTTGGCATTCAGGACCAGTCCTCCGGTTACGCGAAAAAACGGACCCAGCGGCGCCCAGTCGAGAAACAGGTTGCCATTGGAGAGCTTCGCCTTGGCGTCGTAATTGGTGTCACTCGAGTCCACCGACGTATTGAAATTGAGCCAGGAGTAGCCGAAGCGTGCCGACAATGTCGGCACCAGATCGAAGGCGACATCGCCACCGATGCCGGTGGTACCCGCGCGGATGCCGACGCCGGCCGCTGAACTGCTGCCCGCACCGAGCAGCGCAGCGAGGGTAAATAGAAGTCGCACCACTGCACGTGATTCTCCAGTCAGGACGAGGACGCAGGATTATTCAACAGCGCACTCGTGCGAGCGAGGCTGCAGACGTTCTAGCAGCGATGCGGGATCACGTCGGTCTGGCCCGCGAGACGTGCCAATGAACCAACCGGCCCACGCGCTGGTTCAAGCCACGGAGAAACACAAACCAGACTCGCCCGATGGCGGACGATGTCTGGCGACTTACAGGGGGAATGGCGGAGACGGACGGATTCGAACCGTCGATGCACGTTTTTGCGCGCATGCTCCCTTAGCAGGGGAGTGCCTTCGACCTCTCGGCCACGTCTCCAAAACTCGACTATCTCACTACCACCATCGACGGACGGATTGCTCGGCTCCGCCTCGTCCCTGCGCTTCGCTCCGGGATCACCGTCGGCTGCGCCTCCGATGTCCTTCGGCCGCTACGCGGCCTCGTCGAACCGTCGATGCACGTTTTTGCGCGCGATCTCCTTGCTCGGGAGTGCCGGCTACCTCTCGGCCACGTCTCCAAAACCGGAGAAAAACTGCGCGGGAACTGGCCCACGCAGCGCGCAAGTTTAGTCGTTGCTGCGCACTCGAGCAATTCTCAGGCTGGCGCCTGCTCGAGTCCGAACGCCTTGTGCAGAGCGCGCACCGCGAGTTCCATGTACTTGTCTTCGACGACGACCGAGATCTTGATCTCGCTGGTGGAGATCATCTGGATGTTGATGCCCTCCTCCGACAGCGTGCGGAACATCAGGCTGGCGATGCCGACGTGCGAGCGCATGCCGATGCCGACGACCGAAACCTTGGCGATCTTCGGGTCGCCGACGATCTGGCGGGCGCCGACATGGTCCTTGACCTTGCTGTTCAGCACGTCAAGCGCCTTCTGGTACTCGTTGCGGTGAACCGTGAACGAGAAGTCGGTCGTGCCCTCGACGCTGATGTTCTGCACGATCATGTCGACGTCGATGTTGGCGTCGGCGATCGCGCCCAGGATCTGGTAGGCGATGCCGGGCCGGTCGGGCACACGGGTCAGCGTGATCTTGGCTTCGTCGCGCGAGAACGCGACGCCGGAAATGACTGCCTTTTCCATCATCGAAGCTTCCTCGAAGGTAATCAGCGTGCCGGACGAGGCCTCGTCGGCCAGTGGCAGATCGGGTTCGGTGAGGCTGGAAAGCACGCGTAACGGCACCTTGTACTTGCCTGCGAACTCCACGGAGCGAATCTGCAGCACCTTGGACCCGAGGCTCGCCATTTCGAGCATCTCCTCGAAGGTGACTTTGTCCAGTCGGCGCGCCTCCGGAACGATGCGCGGGTCGGTGGTGTAGACGCCGTCCACATCGGTGTAAATGAGGCACTCGTCGGCCTTCAGCGCCGCGGCGAGAGCGACCGCCGAGGTATCCGAGCCTCCGCGACCCAGCGTCGTGAGGTTGCCGTGCTCATCCGCGCCCTGGAATCCGGCCACGACAATGATGGCGCCCTGTTCGAGGTCCCGACGAATGTTCTTCTCATCGATCTCGAGAATGCGGGCCTTGGTGAACGCGCTATCCGTCAGCACGTGGACCTGCGGCCCGGTATAGCTCTTGGCCTTCAGGCCGCGGTCCTTCAGCGCCATCGCCAGCAGGCCGATCGTGACCTGCTCGCCGGTCGAGGCCACCACATCGAGTTCGCGCGGATCCGGATTGCCCTGGATTTCCTTCGCGAGACCCAGGAGGCGGTTGGTTTCGCCGCTCATCGCCGAGACCACGACGACGAGCTGATGGCCGGCTTTGTGCCATTTTTCGAGACGCCGCGCGACGTTCTTGATGCGGTCGACCGAGCCGACCGACGTGCCGCCGTATTTGTGAACAATGAGGGACATGGCCGCGCAGCCTCTGCTGCTGCGTAAAAGGAGCAACTGGCGATTATAGGTGTCGGCGCTGTCGCGCCCTGCTGATCCGCGTCAGTCGGTCATGCGGGACGCCGCCGGGCGGTGCCGCACAGCAACGGCACGACCGTTGAATCGGTTCAGTCGCTGATCAGCGTGGCATCGGGCCGCCACTCGATACAGATACGCTCGCCGTCGCGGTCCGTGAGCCGGACGTCGGCCCCGAGCCCGGCAACGTAAATCAGTTCGGCGTCTCGCCAGATCAGCGGCAGCCGCACACGCTCGAATTCGGCAATGCCGGCGTCCTGGTAGAGCCGCTTCAGTGTCCTCGAGGGGCGGGCCGGATACGGTTTGAAGCGTTCGCCCCCGGCGCGCGGACGCGCTTCGAGCGGCCGTGCTGACAACCAGGCCGGATCGAAGCCCTCGCCATCGTGGGTGCGATTGAAGCGCAGCACGCCGCCCCAGCCGGGCAGCGCAATTTCGTCTTCCCCGGACCAGCGGAAAGCCTCCGCCGCGCCGGCACTGGCGTCGCTTTCCTTCAGCAGCAGCAGGCCGCGATAGCGCCGGACTTCGCGATCGCCGATGCGAACGAGCAGTCGCGCATCGCTGCGCGCTTCGCGGGCCTGCTCGAGCACCTCGAGCAGTCTCGCGCGCGAAAGAGCCTCGAGCCCATGACTCGCCAGCCACGCCCGCAGCACCCACGTCTGGCGGGCTGCCGGCAGTGTTGACAATGCATCGAGCCGCAGCATGCCCGCCGGGGCCCCGTCCTGGCAGGCCGCGAGATCATCCTCCGCCACGCTGCGCAAAGCCTCGGCCGCTTCGGCCACGAGATCGATCGATCGCGCGGCCGCGACGCGAAACCCGGCACGCAATGCTTCCAGGCGTGGCAGCACGTCGAGCCGGACGGCATTGCGCAGCAGGCGGCGGTCGTCGTTGCTGTCGTCCTCGACAAACCGAAGACCGTGCTGCTCGACGTAGCGCTCGATGTCCGCGCGTGCGATGTCGATGAACGGACGCAGCAACAGCGGGCCATCGCGGTCAAAGCGGCGCACCGGCGGGAACGCGGCGAGCCCCTCGAGCCCGGAGCCGCGCATCCACTGGATCACGAAGGTCTCGATGCGGTCATCGCGGTGATGGGCGCAGCAGACGACCGGGGCGTGGACCTCTTCCGCGATGTCGGCCAGGGCGTCGTAGCGCGCAATGCGCGCTGCGGCCTCGAGGCCCCTTCCGGCTCGCTGCACCAATACCTGCCGCCCGATGAAGCGCACTCCAAGCGCCGCCGCTTCCGCTTCGCAGTGCGCGTACCAGGCATCGGCCTGCTTGCTGAGACCGTGATGCACGTGCACGGCAATCACCTCGCGCACCGGAGAGCCGCGCTGGCGCGCCAGTTGCGCCATCACGCTGAGCAGCGCCGTCGAATCGCGGCCGCCGCTATAGCCCACCACGGCGGTGAGCGCCGTGCGCCGTGGCGAGCGCCGGCGCAGTGCCTCGTCGTCGCGTCGGCTGAGCGCTTCGAGTCCGGCCTGCGCGCGCTGCAACGCTGCGCTGACCGCATTCAGCAGCAACTCATCAAGCGGATCAGGTTTCTTCGGTCGTGTTCTTGAAGCGGCCATAAGCAAGGAGTCGCGCATGGCGCGCCGCGAGGAGTTCGCGCGGCTTCATGCCGGTGAACTGCCGCAGGCAGTCCGCCAGTGCACGCTTGAGCAGGGCCGACATCTGCTTGCTGTCGCGATGCGCGCCGCCGAGGGGCTCGGTGACGATCTTGTCGATCAGGCCGAGCGCCTTGAGCCGGTGCGCGGTGAGACCCAGCGCCTCCGCGGCCTCGGGCGCCTTGTCGGCGCTCTTCCAGAGGATCGAGGCGCAGCCCTTCCGGCGAAATGACCGAGTAGGTCGCGTACTGCAGCATCAGGACCTGATCCGCGACGGCGATCGCCAGCGCCCCACCGGAGCCTCCTTCGCCGATGATCGTCGTGATGATTGGCACCTTGAGCTGCGACATTTCGTAGAGGTTGTGACCGATCGCTTCGGATTGCCCGCGCTCTTCGGCGTCAATGCCCGGATAGGCACCCGGCGTGTCAACGAAGGTGAACACCGGAAGGCCGAATTTTTCGGCGAGCTTCATCAGCCTCAATGCCTTGCGATAGCCCTCCGGCCGGCTCATGCCGAAGTTGCGCAGCCCGCGCTCCTTGGTATCGCGACCCTTCTGGTGGCCGAGCACGAACACCGCCTGACCGTTGAACCGCGCCAGCCCGCCAACGATGGACAGGTCGTCGGAAAACGACCGGTCGCCGTGCAGCTCGTGGAAGTCGGTGAAGATGTCCTGGACGTAGTCGAGCGTGTAAGGCCGCTGCGGATGCCGCGCGATCTGCGACACCTGCCAGGGCGAGAGCTTGGCGTAGATGTCCTTCATCAGCGACTGGCTCTTCTTCTGCAGCCGCTCGATTTCCTCGGAAATATCGACGGCCGAGTCGTCCTGCACGAACCGCAGCTCGTCGATCTTTGCTTCCAGCTCGGCGATCGGCTGCTCGAAATCGAGGAATGTCGTCTTCGCCATCGTCTTCAATACTCCACGGGCACGGGATCGAGACTGCGCCACAGGTACCACGTGGCGACGCTGCGCCACGGCTCCCATGACGTCGCGAGCGCAAGGATACCTGCGCGCCCTTCCTTGCCGACCATCGGCGCGCCGTCGAAGTAGTTGACGCTCACCGCCTTGACCAGCCCCAGGTCGTCCAGCGGCAGGACATTAGGCCGGAGCAGGTTGAAGATCAAGAACATCTCCGCGGTCCATCGGCCGATGCCGCGGATATCCACCAGGTCGGCAATGATCTCTTCATCGCTCTTCTCGGAAAAATCCGCCGGATCAACTCGGCCGCTGACAAAATGCTGCGCCAGATCGCGGATGTACTCGACCTTGCGATCCGAAAGTCCACAGGCGCGCAGCGTCGGCGCTCGACGACGCAGAACGGCCGTTCGGCGTCAGTTCGCCACAGCAGCTTGCAAAGCGGCCCCATACCGCTTCGGCCGCCTTGACCGAGATCTGCTGACCCACGATAGATCGTGCCAGTGTCGAGAACGCATCGCCGCGCGACGCCAGCGCAACGCGAGGATGCGCGGCAATGATGCGCGCCAGCGTCGCGTCCTGCTGCCCCAGTGCCCGTTTCGCACGAGCCCAGTACGGCGGCCGGGCATGCGCGGCCATCTACTGTCGGCGCCAGGTCGTGCCGGCCGCGCTGTCCTCGAGCACGATGCCTTCAGCGGTCAGTTCGGTGCGGATGCGATCGGCCGTCGCAAAGTCGCGCGCCTTCTTGGCAGCGGCGCGCGCGGCAATCAGCGCATCGATCCTGGCGTCGTCGTCGCCCGCCGAACCGCGCAGGAACTCGTCCGGCGCGCGCTGGAGCAAGCCGAGGACCCGGCCCAGGGCCTTCAGCTGCGCGGCCGCTGGCTCTGACCTGCTGCGATTGACCTCGCCGGCCAGTTCGAACAGCACGGAAACGGCCAGTGCGGTGTTGAGGTCCTGGTCCATCGCCGCGCCAAAGCGCTGCGCGTGCGACTCGTTCCAGTCGACGTCGACGTCCGGAACCTCGAGGCCACGCAAGGCGGTATAGAGTCGCGTCAGGCCGGCCTTGGCATCGTCGATCAGCGATTCGGTGAACGCGATCTGGCTGCGGTAATGCGAGCGCACCAGGAAGAACCGCAGCACTTCGGCGTCGTATTTCGCCAGCGCGGCGCGAATCGTCAGGAAGTTGCCGAGCGACTTCGACATTTTCTCTTCGCCGACCCGCAGCGCGCCGCTGTGCATCCAGAGCCTGGCGAAGGGCTGGTCGTACGCACCCTCGCTCTGCGCGATCTCGTTCTCGTGGTGCGGGAAGACGAGGTCCGGTCCGCCGCCATGGATGTCGAATGTGCGGCCCAGCGTTTCGCTCGCCATCGCCGAGCATTCGATGTGCCATCCCGGCCGGCCGGGACCCCAGCGCGACGGCCACTGCGGCTCGCCGGGCTTCGCGTGTTTCCACAGCGCGAAGTCGAGCGGATCGCGCTTGCTCGCATCGACGGCCACGCGCTCGCCCGCGCGCAGATCGTCGAGCGACTTGCCGGAGAGCTTGCCGTAGCCCGGAAACTTGCGCACGGCGAACACGACGTCGCCATCGGACTCCGACTGGTACGCGAGGTCCTTTTCCTGCAGCAGGCTGATCAGGTCCAGCATCTGCGGCACGTACTGGGTCGCACGCGGCTCCAGGTCAGGAGGCAGCAAGCCAAGCGCAGCGAAATCCTCGTGCATCGCGCGGATGTTGGTTTCCGTGAGTTCCGCGGGAGTCACTCCCCTCTCGGCGGCGCGGCGGATGATCTTGTCTTCCACGTCCGTGATGTTGCGGACGTAGGTCACGCGCAGGCCCCGGGCGCGCAACCAGCGTACCGCCAGATCGAAGGCGATGAAGGTGCGTGCGTGACCCAGATGGCACAGGTCGTAGACGGTCATGCCGCAGACATACATGCGCACGTGTCCGGGCTCGATCGGCACCAGGGGTTCGACGCGCCGCGCCAGTGTGTTGTAGATCTCGATCGTCATGCGGGAACCCTCGTGGTCATCCGGCAGGCGCCGGACGGGTGTGGCGATGGACAAGGCGTTAGCGATCTCGTCAACAGCGCCGCAGCTTCATTTCACGAGGATGAGCGGTTGTAGAATCGGGCCAGTATATCAACGCCCTCCCGCCATCCCTTCTTCACCGCACGACTGCGCCCGCCACTCGTTCTGATGGTCCGACTCCCTGCCCTCGCCGGATTCGTTGCGCTTGCCGTCGCGGCGACAACCGCAGCGGGCCAGGTGTCGACAGCGCTGCCTCCGCAGACGGTCGGCGACCTGGCGACCGACCGCGAACCGCTGACCGAACTGCAGCAGGTCCAGCGATTGATGGCGGCCGACCGCGCGCCGCAGGCGCTGGCGCGCGCCGACGCGCACCTTGCCAAGAACCCGCGCGATGCACAGATGCGCTTCGTGCGTGGCGTGATCCTGACCGAGATGAAACAGCCGGAGCAGGCGCGCGAGGTGTTCCAGCGCCTGACCGAGGAATTTCCCGAGTTGCCCGAGCCCTACAACAACCTCGCGGTCATCTACGCCAGCGAGGGTCGGCTCGACAACGCCAAGGCGGCGCTCGAAATGGCGCTTGTCGCCGCGCCCAATTACGGCACCGCCTACGAGAATCTCGGTGACATCTACCTGCAGATGGCCGCCGATGCCTACCAGCGCGCCGCCAAGATCGATCCGGCGAACCGGCAGGCCAGTGCAAAACTCACGCTGTCACGTGAATTGATTTCCAAGGCCCGCACCGTCCGTTGAACACGAGCCCCGAGGATCCCGCATGAAACGCCTGACCCTGCTCTTTTGCCTTGTGATGTCCCTGCCCGGCGTGGCCTGGGCACAACGTGTCGCTCTCGACACGACGATGGGCCCCATCGTTATCGAGCTCGCACCGAAGGAGGCGCCCAAGACGGTCGCCAATTTTCTCGAGTACGTGAAAAGCGGCCACTACAACAACACGGTGTTCCATCGGGTCATGGGCAACTTCATGATCCAGGGGGGTGGCTACACCGCCGACCTCGCCGAGAAACCGACTCGTGCGCCGATTCCGCTCGAAAGCCAGAACGGGTTGAAGAACGACCGCGGCGCGGTGTCGATGGCGCGTCGGGGAGACCCCAATTCCGCGACATCCCAGTTCTTCATCAACGTCGTCGACAATCCGCGGCTTGACTATCCCAGTCCCGACGGCCACGGCTATGCCGTGTTCGGCAAGGTCGTCGAAGGCATGGATGTTGTCGACAAGATCCGTGCGGTACCCACGGGCCCGAGCGGTTCACATCAGAGCGTGCCGACGACCCCGGTGGTCATCAAGGCCGCCCGCATCGTCAAATAGCTACAGGAGTCCGCATGATTCGGCTATACACCACGCTCGGTCCGATGACGATCGAGCTCGACCATCAACGGGCCCCCAAGACGGCCGAGAATTTCGAGAATTACGTCCGCAACGGCTTCTACGACGGCACGCTGTTTCATCGCGTCATCAACGGCTTCATGATCCAGGGCGGCGGCTTCGAGACCGGCATGAGGCAGAAGACGACCGAGGATCCGATCCAGAACGAAGCGCGCAACGGGCTGCGCAACGCCAAGTACACGGTCGCCATGGCGCGCACCGGCGACCCGCACTCGGCCACCGCGCAGTTCTTCATCAACGTAGCTGACAATGATTTCCTCAATCACACGGCCAGCACGCCGGACGGCTGGGGTTACTGCGTGTTCGGCAAGGTGACCGAGGGCTTCGCCGTCGTCGACAAGATCAAGGCGGTGCGTACCGGGCGACGCGGCGCGCACGCCGATGTGCCCGAAGTCGACGTGCTGATCGAGCGCGCTGAAATCATCCAGTGACGGGTCCCGACGAGGCGACACCGCCCGCGCTCGCCGTCGAGAAGACGGTCGCACCGCTGATCGACCCGATCTTCATCTCGGACCTGCATCTGACGGCCGAGCGTCCGCGCACGCTCGCGCGCTTCCTGCGGTTCATGCACGAGGACGCGCCCGCGCATCCGGAACTGGTCATCCTGGGTGATCTCTTCGAGTTCTGGATCGGCGACGATGCGGGCAGCGCCGCGGCACCGGTCATCGGCGCGCTCGCGGCGGCAGCGCGCGCCGGCCAGCGCGTTCTGATCATGCACGGCAACCGTGACCCGCTGCTCGGGCGCGACTTCGCGCGCGCCTGCGGCGCGTCGCTGCTCGCCGATCCCATCGCGACCGAAGTTGCCGGCGCGCGGACACTGCTTGCGCACGGAGACGCCTGGTGCACGCGCGACACCGCCTATCAGCAGTTCCGCGCGATGGTTCGACAGCCGGACTTCCAGCGTGCTTTCCTGGCCAAACCGGTTCCCGAGCGCATCGCGATTGCGCGCAGCGCGCGCCTGCAGAGCGAGACCGAGAAAGCCGTCAAGGCGATGGACATCATGGACGTCACGACTGAGGCCGTCGCCGGTGCGATGGCGGGCGCGGGTGTTGCGCGCGTGATTCACGGCCATACCCATCGTCCGGGAGCGCATGCGCTCGAGGTGGACGGCAAGCCGGCCGAGCGCTGGGTGTTGCCGGACTGGGATCTCGACTGCGCCGATCCGCGCGGCGGATTTCTTGACTTTGCCGACGGCAAACCGCGCCTCGTCTTCTTCGACGACTGATCGCCGGCCAGCCTGCCGCCGGCGCAGCGCCCTCGCCTACTCGTCGACCAAGCGATTGAGCTGCTCGGGATCGACCGTCGGCGCCTCGCGCTTGGCGTCGTCGAGCGCGATGCCGTTGCGCTCGAGTGCTGCAACGAGGCGATCGATCTCGCGCTGCTGTGCCCTGGCATGGTCGATCAGGCCGTGCAGCGCCTTCGAAAGCGGGTCGTCCGCGTCGGGCGTGATGCCATAGGCGGAGAAGCCGAGCTGGTTCGCGGTCTGCTCGCGCTGCGCGTCGAGTTCCCGATGCAGGATGCGCGCCGGATTGCCGACCGCCGTCGCACCAGCGGGGACTTCCTTGACCACGACCGCGTTGGAGCCGATGCGCGCGCCGTCGCCGACGATGAACCCGCCCAGCACCTTCGCGCCGGCGCCGACGATGACGTTGCGCCCCAGCGTGGGATGGCGCTTCGCGCCCTTGGCAAGCGAGGTTCCGCCGAGGGTCACACCCTGGTAGATCGTCGTGCCATCGCCGATCTCGGCGGTCTCGCCGATGACGATGCCCATGCCGTGATCGATGAAGACGTAGCGACCGATCGTCGCACCCGGGTGGATCTCGATGCCGGTCAGCCAGCGCGAAAGGTGCGATACGAATCGTCCCAGCCACCGAAGGTCGGCCTTCCAAACCGCATGCGCAAGGCGATGCAGCGTCAGCGCGTGCAGGCCCGGATAGCAGGTCAGCACTTCCCAGCGCGATCGCGCCGCGGGGTCACGCTCCAGGATGCAGTCGATGTCTTCGCGCAGGTGCGTGAACATGGATTGTGTTGTCGTTGTCGGCGCACCGATTGTACGGTTGCGGCACCGAACTCACGGTCTGCGCTTGCGTCCCGCGCGTTCAGCGCGTGCCTCGATGACGGCCGCCAGCACACCGCGCAGCAGGTCGACTTCGGTCTGGGTCGGGCGCGCCCGGTTGAACAGCCGGCGTACCCGCACCATCAGGGTCTTCGGCTCTGCGGGATCATGAAAGCCGACCGCCGTGGCGGCCTGCTCGAAGTGGTCGTAGAACTTTTCAAGGGCATCGACTCCGGCCGGCAGATCATCCGGACTGAAGCGCACTTGCCCCGCCTGGATCGCGGCAGTGCTGCGCAGCGCGAGCTGCGCCTCATAAGCAGTCACCTGCACCGACTGCGCCAGGTTGAGCGACGCAAACTGCGGGTTCGCCGGAATCGCGCAACACATCTGGCAGCGCAGGACGTCGGCATTGGCCAGCCCGCTGCGCTCGGTGCCGAATACGAACGCGACGTCACCCGATTGCGGTTGCAGCAGATGCAATGCCGCCTCGGCCGCAACGCTGCGCAGATCGTTGAGCGGCGGGCCGAACTCGCGGTCATAGCCGGTCATTGCGACGGCAAGACCGGCGCCAGCGAGCGCCTCGGTCAGGCTGTCGGCGCTGCCGCTAGCAGCCAGCACGTCGGCCGCCCCTGTAGCGAGTGCCACCGCATCGCGGTCCGCGCGATAGGCCGGGTCGCGTGGTCTGACCACGACCAGGCGCTGGAAACCCATCGTCTTGATGGCCCGCGCGGCCGCGCCGATGTTGGCTGCCAACGTCGGCTCGACGAGCACGAACCGCACACGGTCGAATGTCAGCAAGAAGGGATCTGCCAGGTCGGTGAACACATGCAATCGACTAAACTGCGCGGTTCAGTCTAAACGCGACGGCGTTCAGCCGTCCGCGCAATCATGCATCCGATGCTTAACACGGCCGTAAAGGCCGCACGCAAGGCCGGTTCGATCATCAATCGGGCTAGCGTCGACCTCGACAGCGTCCGTGTCGGCACCAAGGGCCGCTCGGACTTCGTGACCGAAGTGGATCATGCGGCCGAGCGCGCAATTCTCGACATTCTGCTGAAAGCCTATCCGGACCATGCGGTGCTCGCCGAGGAGTCGGGCGCGAGCGGTCGTTCCGAGTACACGTGGATCATCGACCCGCTCGACGGCACCACGAACTTCATCCATGGGTTTCCGCAGTACGCCGTGTCGATTGCGCTGAGACACCGCGACCTCATCACGCAGGCCGTGGTCTACGACCCGACTCGCAACGAGCTCTACACGGCGACGCGCGGCCGCGGCGCCTTCCTGAACGAGCGACGCATCCGGGTGTCGCGGCGCGACCGATTGACCGACAGCCTGATCGGCACCGGCTTTCCGTTCCGCAGCCTCGAGCATCTGGACGAATACGTACGCATGTTCAAGAGCATCACCGAGCACACGGCCGGTATCCGACGGCCCGGTGCCGCGGCGCTGGACCTGGCCTATGTCGCAGCCGGCCGCCTCGATGGGTTCTGGGAGATCGGGCTGTCGCCGTGGGACATGGCCGCCGGAAGCCTGCTGATCCTGGAAGCTGGGGGACTCGTGGCCAACTTCAACGGCGAGCCGGGCTATCTTGAGGATGGCCGCATTGTCTGCGGCGCACCCAAGGTCTTCACGGCACTGCTGCAGCTCGTGCAGCAGGTGCATCGCGGCCCCACCAGCTAGACCGATACGCCCGGAAAGGTCGAGCGTCTGCGTGCATCCCGCGAGCAGCCAGCGGTCATGACGACGGGCGAACAACCCGGCCGGCACACGCCGATGATGGCGCAGTACCTGCGCATCAAGGCCGATCACCCGGATGTCCTGCTCTTCTACAGGATGGGCGACTTCTACGAGCTGTTCCATGACGACGCCGAACGCGCCGCCCGCCTGCTGAACATCACGCTGACATCGCGTGGCGCCTCGGCCGGAACGCCGATAAAAATGGCCGGAGTTCCCGTCGTTTCGGTCGAGCAGTACCTCGCGCGCCTCGTCAAGCTCGGCGAGAGCGTGGCGATCTGCGAACAGATCGGCGATCCCGCTGCCAGCAAGGGCCCGGTCGAACGCAAGGTCGTGCGGGTCGTCACACCGGGAACGCTGACCGACACCGGGCTTCTGAACGACAAGACCGACGCGCCGCTGATGGCGATTGCGCCGCCGCTGCAGCGCGGCGCGCCGTTCGGGCTTGCATGGCTGGTACTGTCATCGGGCGAACTGCGCGCCGCATCGGTCGCAAAAGAGGCGTTGGCGTCGGAGCTCGCACGCATTGCGCCATCCGAGGTTCTGCTGGCCGAGGCCTGGACGGACACTCTGGGCGCCGCGGTGCGGACTGTGGGCGCAACAGTGCAGGCACGTCCGGACTGGCACTTCGATGCGGCGCGCGGCGCCGATGCCCTGCGCGAAGCACTGCAGGTCGCCACACTCGACGCGTTCGGCATCGCCGACGCGCCCGAGATCTTGGCTGCAGCCAGCGCACTGCTGGATTACGCGCGATCGACACAGGGTGGCCGGCTGCCGCACATCGCAGCGCTGCGGCGCGAAGCGATGTCGGACTATCTGCTGCTCGACCCGGTCACCCGACGCAACCTGGAGATCACGGGGACTTTGCGCGGCGACGACGGGCCGACGCTGTTCCGGTTGCTCGATCACTGCGCAACGCCGATGGGCAGCCGGCGTTTGCGGCACTGGCTGCATCACCCGATGCGCGACGCGACGGTCCCGCGGGCTCGGCAACGCGCGATCGCCGCGCTGCTCGAGGCAACGGCGCTGCACGAAGCGTTGCGCAACGCGCTGCGCGGACTTCCAGATCTCGAACGCATCGGCACCCGCATCAGCCTGCGCACGGTGCGGCCGCGTGAACTCGCGTCGCTGCGCGATGCCCTGCCCTCCATCGCGCGTATCGTCGATCTGCTCGACAACCCGGCCGCACCGCTGCTCGCGGAACATCGTGAGCAGTGCCGCATCCCGGCTGGCCTGGCGACACGCCTCGCCAGCGCGCTGCAGGTCGAACCGGCGTACGCGGTCCGTGATGGTGACGTCATCGCGGCCGGACACGACGTCGAGCTCGATGAATTGCGCGCGATGCGCGACAACACCGGGAAGTTCCTGGTCGACCTGGAACAGCGCGAGCGCGCCCGCACCGGGATTGCCAACCTGCGTGCCGAGTACAACCGCGTGCACGGCTTCTACATCGAGGTCACTCACGGACAGGCGGCCAAGGTCCCGGACGATTACCGTCGGCGGCAGACGCTGAAGAATGCGGAGCGCTACATCACACCCGAGCTCAAAGCCTTCGAGGATCGGGCACTGTCGGCGCGGGAGCGCGCACTCGCGCGTGAGAAGACGCTCTATGACGAGCTGGTGGAGGAACTGGCAGCGCAGGTGCCGCAGTTGCAGGCCACGGCCGACGCGGTCGCCGAGCTCGACGTCCTGGGCGCTCTCGCGCACCATGCGCGCAGCGCACGATGGATCGAACCCGAGCTGGTCGACCGGGCGGGAATAGAGGTCCGGGGCGGCCGCCATGCCGTTGTCGAGCGCGAGCTGGAAACCTACGTGCCGAACGACTGCGTGCTCCATCCCGGACGTCGGCTGCTCGTCATCACCGGACCGAACATGGGCGGCAAGTCGACCTATATGCGCTCGATGGCCCTGATCGTGCTGCTGGCGTATTCCGGCAGCTTCGTCCCAGCTGCAAGCGCGCGACTCGGCCCGATTGACCGGATCCTCACACGCATCGGCGCGGCCGACGACCTGGCACGCGGCCGCTCGACGTTCATGGTCGAGATGACCGAAGCCGCGGCGATAATGAACGGCGCCACTGATACCAGCCTGGTGCTGATGGATGAAATCGGCCGCGGCACATCCACGTTCGACGGCATGGCACTCGCGGGTTCGATTGCTCGCGAACTGGTCGAGAGAAATCGTTGCCTCACGTTGTTCGCGACGCATTACTTCGAACTGACGCAGCTGGCCGAACAGCATTCCGAAGTGGCCAACGTCCATGTCGCGGCAGCCGAATCCGGCGGGCGCGTCGTATTCCTGCACGAGGTCCGTGCGGGTCCGGCGAGCCAGAGCTACGGACTGGCCGTCGCGCAACTGGCGGGCGTGCCGGCGGCCGTCGTGCGCCGTGCGCGCGCGCTGCTGACCCAGCTCGAGGAGCGCGCGCTCGGCACCCGGCCCCAGCTCGACATGTTTGCCGCCGCAAGCGAGACCAGCGCGCCATTGCCCGACCTCGACGCGCCGTTGCGCGCCCGGCTTCGCAGCATTGATCTGGATGCGCTGTCGCCGCGAGAAGCGCACGCGCTGCTGGCAGAACTGCAGTTGCTGTCCGGCGACCCCGATCTCAACTAGCTGCGTACAGCAGCTAGTGCCGCGTCGGTGACATGTCCTTGACCGTGATGAAGTCCGGCAACTGCAGCGCTTCGGCGTCGCTGAGTTCTTGCTCGGTGGCCTGGCGCACGTCGACCACGGTAATGTCGAAGCGCAGTGCCATGCCGGCCAGCGGATGATTGCCGTCCAGCACCGCCATGCCATCGGCGATATCGGTGATCGTGAACAGACAGCGGTCCTCGCCATCCGGCCCTGCCGCTTCGACGCGCAGTCCGACCGTGATTTCGTCGCCGAGGTCTTCGACCGGGGACAGCATCACCAGGTCCGGGTCGTAGTCGCCGAACGCTTCCTCGGGTTCGAGCTGCAGCATCACGTGGGCGCCGGGCTCCTTGCCGGCCAGTTCGGCCTCGATGCGCGGAAAGATGTCCTCGTGCCCATGCAGGTACTGCAGCGGCGTCTCTGATTTGTCGAGCAGTTCGCCCTGTGCGTCGTACATCGTCACATCGAGGCTGACCAGGGCGCCGTCGCTGATCTTCATCATCGTCTCCGGGATCGGACAATTATGCGCTGGCCGGCTTCCTATAATCGATCGCATGAGTGACGTGCTGCGCCGATTGGGAACCGTTCCGGTGGGACGCTTCATGCGCGAGACATGGCAACGCAGGCCGATGCTGTTCCGTTCGGCCATGAAGGGGTTCCGTCCTCCGGTCGATCGCGCCCGTCTGTTCGAACTCGCCACGCACCCGGAAGCGGAAGCGCGCCTGATCGAGCAGGCCGAAGGCGTCTGGCGTGTGCGCTACAGCCCGCTCGCTCGCCTGCCTGCACTGAGACGGCCGGGATGGGCTGTGCTGGTCCAGGGCGTTGATTTGCTCGATGACGGTGCTTATTCGCTGTTGCAGCGATTCCGCTTCATCCCCGATGCACGGCTCGACGACCTGATGATCAGCTATGCCACCGACGGCGGCGGCGTCGGTCCGCACGTCGATTCCTATGACGTCTTCCTGTTGCAGGCACATGGACGCCGTCGCTGGCGTATCAGCCGCCAGCGTGACCAACGCTGCATCGACGGCGCACCGCTGCAGATCCTTGCCGACTTCCGACCGACCCGGGAGTTCGTGCTCGAACCCGGCGACATGCTGTACCTGCCGCCGGGCGTTGCCCATGAGGGCACGGCGCTGGGCGAATGCATCACGTATTCGATTGGTTTTCGGGCACCGTCGCACCAGGAGTTGCTCGAGCCGTTTCTTGCGGACGTCGCCGCGCATGCACGCCTTCGCGGTCGCTATGCAGACCCCGGGCTGGCAGCCACGTCCCATCCGGGAGCGCTGCCGATGACAATGGTCAGTCGTCTGCATGCCGTGTTGAGCGCGCAGCGGCCGCGATCGGCCGACACCGCTCGCTTCCTGCTCAGCTATCTGTCCGAGCCCAAGGCCCAGGTCGTGTTCGACCGGCCGGCGTCAGCGCTTCGCCCCGCGGACTTCGCGGCGCGGGCACGCAAGCGCGGTGTCGTGCTCGATCGCCGCACGCGGCTGCTTTATCACGGCGTTTCCATCGGCATCAACGGCGAGTTCGCGACGCCGCAAGCGGGTGTGCGCGCGAGGGTGCGGCACCTGGCAGACCGGCGCGCGCTGCCGCCGACGCCGCTTCGAGCTGATCTGCTCGACCATTTGTACGCCTGGTACTGCGCCGGCTGGCTGCACCTCGCCGCAGCGCCCGCCCGCCGATGAAGCCCTCGGAGCTGACACTATCGAACGGCGCGCCCGAGCGTGCGCTCATCACGTCGCGCGCCGAAACGCACGAGGCCGTCGCGATTGCACTCGGCCTGGCGCATCGCAGTGTCCGGTGCCTGCATCGCGACCTCACGGTGTTTGATCTCGGCAGCGTCAGCGCGGAAGGCAGCCTCCACCGCCTGCTGCTGTCGCACCGTTCAGCACGCGTGCAATTGCTGGTCGATGATGCGCGCTGGCTCGAAACGCGCGCGCCGCGCCTGCGCGCACTGCAACGGACGTTCTCCCATTCGCTGGAAATCAGGATCGCATCGGCAGACGACCCGGTCGGCGATGACGCCTTCCTGCTGGTCGATGATCACGCGGTTATCGAACTGAAGCCCAGTTTAGTCGCGCGCGGCGATATCTGGCTGCATAACAAGCCGCACCTGCAGCCGCTCGCGGCCTCGTTCGAAAGGCGCTGGAACGCCGGTGGGTACAACGTCGCCGCGATGCCCCTCGGACTCTGAACGCAACTTACGCTGGGTGGCCCTGCTGCATTGCACTTATAATTCAACGCTGCGCGAAAGTGCCGCCGATCCTGTAAGGCCGCCGCCGACGCCGCCGCGGAAATGGCCAAAGAAACTGCTGTCAAGAAGTAATCACCTGAACCCCAGAAAGGGAAGACATGAAGAAGTCACTATTGCTTGCCTCCGTGATGGTTGTCGCACTTGCCGCGTGCGGCAAGAAAGAGGAGCCCGCTCCCGCTCCGGCACCTGCTCCGGCGGCGGCTCCGGCTCCGGCTCCGGCGCCTGCGCCGGCTCCTGCCCCGGCGGCCCCCGCTGATGCAGCCAAACCGGCTGACGCGGCTGCTCCTGCTGCGGGCGGCGCGATGAGCGGTGGCGCTCCGGCCACTGCGCCTTCGACTCCCGCCGTCGGCGTTGGTGAGGCGAGCGCGTCGTCTGCCACAGCCGGCCAGGATGCTGCCAAAGCGCAGGCCGGTATGGCAGTCGAGAAGTCCAAGGAAGCCGCGAAGAAGTAGTCCGCTTCGTGAGGACAAGGGCCGGCACTGCCGGCCCTTGTCATTTGCACGCCGTCAGACCACGCGCCAGGTCAGGCCGTCGAGCTGGTCGGCTACGGTGATCTCGGCGGCGGCGCAACAGAGCACGCCTGCAAGTGCGAGCTGCGCCAGTTCAGGACGATTGTTGCTGGATGAAAGATGTGCAGCCGCGACCCACTCGAGCCTGGTCCGGTCGATGAGCTCCAGGATTCCGGCGGCCTGCACATTCGACAGATGCCCACGCCCACCCGCGATGCGTGACTTCAGGAACGCCGGGTAGGAACCCTGCTGCAGCATCTGGGAATCATGGTTGCATTCGAGTACCAGCGCATGCAGGCCCGACAACGCACGCACGATCGCAGCCGAACATTCACCCGCATCGGTCAGCAGTCCGGCGCGACGCATCCCATCGGTGAACGTGAACTGCACTGGCTCGCTCGCGTCGTGTGGCACCTCGAAGGCTTCAATGCGCAGCGCGCCGATGTCGACGGCGCATCCGACTTCGATGCGGTTCCAGCGAATGCCGTGATCGTCAAATGAACAGGCTTGAGCGGTGCCGTCTGTGCAGTAAACCGGAATGCGATGGCGTCGGGCCAGTGCGACGACGCCCGCCGAGTGGTCGGAGTGTTCATGCGTAATGAATACCGCATCGATTTCCTCGACCTCGAGACCAGCGCGCTGCAGCCGGCGTCGCAGCTGACGCAGGTTGAACCCGTCGTCGACCAGCACCCGACTGGCGCGCGACCCGTTGCTTGCCTCGACGACAAGACCGTTGCCGGCGCTGCCCGATCCCAGACTGCAGACGCGCAGCACGGTGCGGATTCAGCGCAGCTGGTCCTTCAGCAGCGCGAGTATTCGATCTCCTGCCGGTGAACGCTCCGGCTTGCCCTCGGCGCTGAACACTTCAACGCGGGTGCCCGCATCGCCGGCAGCCGTGAGTTGCACCCGGAATTGTGGCGCCTGCACGGCCTTCTCCTTCCCGAGCAGCTTGGTAAAAAGGCCTTCCTGCTCCTTCATCTTGGCTTCGTAGTCCGGATCGAGGTAGCGGACGAAATAAATGCCCTTGGCGCGATCACGATCCTCGACCGTGAAACCGCCGCGGTCGAGTGCCAGGCCGATACGGCGCCAGGCACGGTCAAACGGGTCATCGATGTCGAGTCGTTCGCTACGGCCGTCTGCGCCCTTGACAATGTGCGTGGTATCCGGCGGGGCGCTGGGCATCGCAGCACGCGTCGCACCGGCGCCGCCGGCGACCGCTGCAGGCGCACCCGGACCTGTCGCAGCCGTCGTGGCGGGGCTGGCGGCGCCTTTGTCGAAGCGAACCAGCAATCGCTGCAGCATTTCAGCTTCCATCTCGGGATCCGGCGGGCGCGGCTGCCATGCCGTGCGGTCCTGCGCGGAGGATGTGAATACCTCGACCATGCCGCGATGACTGATGAAGATCTCCGACGTGTTCTTGTCGGTGCGTTCGATCCGCGCGCGGTACTTGTCCTGTTCGCCGGTTTCATACACCGAGCCCAGCAGACGTCCGAGTCCCTGCCGCAGGAGGCCGAGGTTGAGCTTGGCGCGGTTCTCAGCCCACACGGTTTCCATCACGCCAGTGGCCGCGTCCGATTTTTCGACTGCCAGACCGACGCTCGGCCAGAACTCGAGCAGGATCGGCCAGGCCTTGTCGGGCGGCATGTTGACCGCGAGCCAACGCTGGCTGCCGTCGCGCTCCAATCGGGCGATCGATCCGGAAGGCGCCACCGTGGCCGCGGCGGGGCCGGCGACCGTCGCGGTCGGGCTACCCGGGCGCGCTGCTGCAGCGGCCGACGCCGTCACGGTGCCCGGACGCTCGGGCACCGTGAAGCGCTCGTCGCGCGGCAGCTGTGAAAGATCCGGAGGGATCTCGAGCGGTGTGGTCCGCGTGCGAGCTGCCTGGTAATCGATCTTGTCCGAAAACAGGTTGCCGCTCCAGCTGCAGCCGGCGATCAGCACGGCGGCAGCGCTGAGCAGCAGCGTGGATGCAAACGTTCGAAACATCATCAGGACTCCTGCAGGCGCCTAGTGCAGGCCCGCGTCTTTCATTGCGGCCAGCACCACCGGCTCGGCCGGAGCCGATAGCGGCGTCAGCGGCAGGCGGATGCCGCCGGCAATGCGGCCCATTTTCGCGAGTGCCCACTTGACCGGAATCGGGTTGGGTTCGACGAAGAGCTTGAAGTGCAGCGGCAGCAGCTGGTTGTTGATCTGGCGGGCACGTGCGAGGTCACCGGCGAGTGCGGCCTTGCACAGTTCGCTCATCAGGCGCGGAGCGACATTGGCCGTGACCGAGATCACTCCATGACCACCGAGCAGCATCAGCGGCAGCCCCGTGTCATCGTTGCCGCTGTAGACCGCGAAGTGCGAAGGCAGGCGCTTGAGCAGATCGGTCGCGCGGGCGAGGTCGCCGGTCGCGTCCTTGATCCCGACGATGCCCGGCACGTCAGCCAGGCGAACCGTCGTGTCATTGGCGAGATCCGCAACCGTGCGACCGGGCACGTTGTAAAGGATCACCGGCAGGTCGACGGTCTCCGCGATCTTGCGGAAGTGCCGGTACAGGCCTTCCTGAGTCGGCTTGTTGTAGTAGGGCACGACCTGCAACGTCGCCGTGGCCCCGACGGTCTTGGCATGCCGTGTCAGCTCGATCGCCTCGCTGGTGGAGTTGCCTCCGGTACCCGCGATCACCGGAATGTGTCCCTTGACCGCTTCGACCGCCACGCGGATCAGCTCGCCGTGCTCTTCCGGGTCCACGGTCGGCGATTCACCGGTCGTGCCCACTGCGACGATCGCATTCGTGCCTTCGGCCACGTGCCACTCGATGAGCCTTCGGTAGGCGTCGAAGTCGAGCGCTCCGTCTTCCCGCATCGGCGAAACGATGGCGACGATGCTTCCCTTAATCATGATCTGAGTATCTCCCCGGCCAAGCGCGGAATTCTACAGTGGAGCGCCGCGGCGACAGCCCGCACCGCGCGCTAAAGCCGCAGGCGTTCGACCGGCTCGATTGCGCGCGGATCGAGCCGCACAGCCGCGAGCCGTTGAACCATCGCCGGCGGCGGCCCGGCGACATACCCGTCTTCGAAGGCGAGCACGCGCAGATCGGCGAAAGCCTCGAGCAGCTCACGCGGCTGCAACAGGAAATCGGGGTTGCGCGGCCGTCCGAACGCTTCGTTGCCGCGCGCGAAGGTCTCGTAGATCAGCATTCCGCCCGCCACCAGCGATGCCGCCAGTCGCGGCAGCAGCGGGCGGTACAGGTAATGAACGACCACGACGGCGTCGAACGCACGCTCGGCGAAAGGCCAGGGCGCCGCTTCAATGTCGTGTTGCCGGAACTCCACGCCCTCGATACCGGCCAGCGAGGCGCCACACTCAGCATCGACGTCCACTGCCGTCACCCGACAGCCGAGGCTTGCCAGATGACGCGCGTTGCGCCCGTGGCCGCTGGCCACGTCGAGGACCCTTGCGCCCGGCGCCAGCCGGGCGGCGAACCGGACGACCCACGGCGCTGGCGCGCGCGCCTGCGGGTTGGAGGCCGGACGCGGCTGCGGCTCACACGGCGTCGGCGCGGTGTTGTCAGTCGTAGACAAGGCCCATCGCGTCGCGCACCTCGCGCATGGTTTCGCGCGCAGTCGCGCGCGCACGATCGCAACCCTCGTCGACGATCGCCCGCAGAAGCGCAGGGTCGTCGAGGAACGGCTGCGCTCGCTCGCGCCACGGTTGCTGCTCCCTGATCATCGCGTCGATGACAGGCTGCTTGCAGTCAAGGCAGCCGATGCCCGCCGTGCGGCAGCCGTTCGCGGCCCAGGCCTGGGTGTCGGCGCTCGAATAGATCTTGTGCAGTTGCCATACCGGACAGCGTTCCGGCTCGCCCGGGTCGGTGCGACGCACGCGCGCCGGATCGGTCATCATCCTGCGGATCTTCTCCGTCAGCGCCTTGGGCTCCTCGCGCATCAGGATCACGTTGCCGTAACTCTTCGACATCTTCTGGCCATCGAGGCCGGGAAGCTTGGGCGTCTCGGTGAGCTTCGCGTGGGGCTCGACCAGAACGACGCGGCCGGAGCCTTCCAGGTAGCCGAGGGCGCGCTCCCGATCTTCGGCCGAAAGGCTCTGCGCCTGCGCGAGGAGTGCGCGCGCCGGCTCCAGCGCGTCGGTATCGCCGCGCTCCTGGAAGCGCGTGCGCAGCTCGTCAAATAATCTGGCGTTGCGGCTGCCAAGCTTCTTGATCGCCGACCTCGCCTTGTCTTCGAAGCCGGGCTCGCGGCCGAACAGGTTGTTGAAGCGTCGCGCAATCTCGCGCGTCATTTCGATGTGCGGCACCTGGTCCTCGCCGACCGGCACCATGGTCGCGCGGTAGATCAGGATGTCAGCCGCCTGCATCAGCGGGTAGCCCAGGAAACCGTAGGTCGAAAGATCACGGTCCCTGATCTTCTCCATCTGGTCCTTGTACGTCGGCACGCGCTCGAGCCAGCCGAGCGGCGTTGACATCGTGAGCAGCAGGAAGAGCTCAGCGTGCTCCGGCACTCGCGACTGGATGAACACCGTCGCTTTCTTCGGGTCGAGTCCTGCGGCGAACCAGTCGATCACCATGTCCCACACGCTCGCCGCGAGCACCTCGGGTGTCTCGTAATGCGTGGTCAGCGCGTGCCAGTCGGCGACGAAAAAGAAGCACGGGTACTCCTCCTGGAGCTTCACCCAGTTCTTCAGCGCCCCGTGATAGTGGCCGATGTGCAGTGCGCCAGTGGGGCGCATTCCGGAAAGCACGCGATCTGGAAACATGGATCGATGAGTCAGACGAACAAGCGGACGATGGCGACGCCGAACTCGTAGAACGGCTTCAGGAAGAAGCCGATCGTGTTGGTCGCCAGCAGGAAGATCAGGATGAAGAAACCGTACGGCTCCACCCGCGACAGCGCGAGTGCGAGACGGTGCGGCAACAGCCCGACGAGGATGCGCCCGCCATCGAGTGGCGGCAGCGGCAGCAAATTGAGCGCCATCAGACCGATGTTGACGAAGACCCCTGCGCGCGCCATCTCAACAAAGAAGGTTTCCTCGACGCCCGAGGCGCCCATCAATCTCAGCGCCAGCGCCCAGCCGATGGCCATCAGCAGGTTGATTCCCGGCCCCGCGGCAGCGACCCAGATCATGTCGCGCTTCGGATGCCGCAGGTTGCCGAAGTTCACCGGCACCGGCTTGGCCCACCCGAACAGAAATCCCGGCCCGCCGGCGAATTTCGAAAGGAGCACGATCGCGAGCGGCACGAGAATCGTGCCGACCGGGTCGATATGCTTGATCGGATTCAGCGTCACGCGCCCGAGCATGTAGGCCGTCGAGTCGCCGAACATGCGGGCGACATAGCCATGCGCCGCCTCATGCAGGGTGATAGCCAGCAACACCGGGATCGCGTAGACGGTGATCGCCTGAATGATGCCGTCCATGGCGAAGCAGTCTATCAGCCGGCCCGCGAGAGGCCGTTCAGAAGCCGATCGCGGCCAGATTGCCCTTACCGGCGCGCACGACGACGGCCTGCGGTCCGGTCAGATCGACGACAGTCGTCGGCTCGACACCACAAGGGCCGGCATCGAGCACGAAGTCGATCGAATGATCGAGGCGCGAGCGGATATCGTCGACGTCGTTCAGCGGCAGCTCGTCGCCCGGCAACTGCAGCGTCGTGCTGATCAGCGGCTGCCCCAGGACGTCGAGCAGTCCAAGCGCGACCGGGTTATCAGGAATGCGCAGGCCGATCGTGCGACGCGACGGATGCGACAGTCGCCTGGGCACTTCGCGGGTCGCGTCCAGGATCAGCGTGTACGGCCCCGGGGTGACATCGCGCAGCAGCCGATAGGTTGCGTTGTCGACCTTGGCGTACAGCGCCAGATCGGAAAGATCACGGCACATCATCGTCAGCAGGTGGCGGTCGTCGATGCGACGAATCGCGCGGATGCGGTCCACCGCGGCCTTGTCGTCGAGATGGCAGACCAGCGCATAACAGGAATCGGTCGGAATCGCGCCGACGCCGCCATGGTCGAGGATCTGGGCGGCCTGCCGCAGCAGGCGCACCTGCGGATCGACCGGGTGGACGACGAAGAGCTGAGCCATGCGCTATGCCCTCGCCGCCGCGGTCGGGGCCGTCGCGTAACAGGACGATTGCCTCACGTGAAGCGATGCCAGACCGGAATCAGCCCCGCCGGCAGAGGCGGCACCTCGCCGAGCTCCACGTTCTCAGACTCGCCCGGCCCGTGGAAATCGCTGCCACGCGAGGCCTCGAGTTCCATGTCTCCAGCCATGCGCGCAAAGTGGCGTATCTGATCGGGTGTGTGATTGCTGGTCACGACTTCGAGCGCGATGCCGCCAGCTTCCTTGAACTCCGGACGAGCACGATGCAGCTTCAGCTCACCGACGCGATAGCGCCCCGGATGGGCGAGCACGGCGACGCCGCCGGCGGCACCGATCCACTGCACCGCCTCGTCCAGATAGGCCCACTCGTGGGGTACGTAGCCCGGCTTGCCGGCGACCAGGTAGCGCCGGAAGACGTCGCGCACATCGCGACAGATTCCCGATTCCACGAGGTGCCGCGCGAAGTGGGTGCGCGAGATCAGTTCGGGATTGCGCACGAACCGCAACGCGCCGTCGTACGCGTCCTCAATGCCGGCGCGGCGAGGCCTTCGGCCATCTGCCGGGCACGCGCGGTTCGGCCGCTGCGCACGCCCGCCAGCGCCTGCTGCAACGGTCGATGGTCCGGATCGATGCCGAGCCCGACGACGTGCACCGTCGTACCCGCCCAGGTCACCGAGACTTCAACTCCGTGCACGAAAGGCAGGCCGACTTCGCGCGCCGTCGCGACCGCCTCGGCGAGACCGCGACATTCGTCGTGATCGGTCAGCGAATACAGTTCGACGCCGTGGTCGGGCGCGCGCGACCAACTTCGCCGGCGTCAGCGTGCCATCCGAAATGATCGAGTGCGAATGGAGATCGGCCGCAGCACGTCCCGTGGATCGAGTGTTCCATTGATGCATTTTACCGGGGCCGATTGCCATCGCCGCGTCGGCGACAGGAAATCCTCGATCGCACGTGCAACTTCCTCCGGCTGGTCGTGATGCACCATGTGGCCGGCATCGCCGATGACGAGCTCCCGGGACGGCGATGAAACCGCGTCGCCTCGACCTCCTCGATCGCCGCGGCCGGTTTCCGCGCACGTAGCGCAACACATCGGTCTGTGCCGCGCGGACCCACAGGACCGGACAGGCGATCTGCTTCCAGCACGCCAGCACCTCGTCCAGCCGGTACAGCGTCGGATTGATGATCTTGTGCGCCGGATCGCCCGCGACGGCCCAGCGACCATCCGCGCACGGTTGCGCCCAGTGCGCAGCCAGATACTTCGCCCGAGCCGCCGTGAGCCGCGGATTGTTGCGTCGCAGCCGTGCGGCCACCTCAGTCACGGTCGCGTAGTCGCGCATCGAGCCGCCCGCCTTCAGCTCATCGAGCCACTGCGCATAGCGGGCCGGCGCCTGCTCCGGATGGCTCGCGTACAGCCGAGACCTTCGAGATTCACGACGGAGCGCACACGCTGCGGCCGCGCGCCGGCGTACAGCAACGCGATATTGCCTCCCATGCTGTGGCCGATGACATCGGTCCGGGAGCGACGCCGTCAAGCAGATGATCGAGATCGGCCACGTAGTCGGGAAACCAGTAGCAGTCGCCGTCCGAGCGTGGCTCAATCCGAAGCCCCGCCAGTCCGGTGCGATCACATGCCACTCGGGGCCGAGGGCATCGGCGACGAACTGGAACGACGCCGACACGTCCATCCAGCCGTGCAGCATGAACAGGCGGCGCTCCGGCCCGCGTCCGCGGGGCCCCACTCCCGCAGGTGCGTGCGCAGGCCGCGTACGTCGAGGTAGCGGGAGAGAATGGCCGGTGCGAGTCACGTTTGCGCGGGTAGATGCCTTCGGCGATTAAGCGCCGCAGTTTCGGAACGAACCGCAGGACGAACCGCAGGTACGAACACGAGAACGATGCGCGACCAGTACCGCTCGCTGTACGACGACTTCCGGTGGCACGTTCCGCGCGAGTTCAACATCGCGGAAGTCTGCTGCCGGCGCTGGTCGCAGGAAACCTCGCGCATCGCCCTGCACTACGAGGACGAGCACGGCAACGGCGCCTCGTACACCTATGCCGCGCTGCAATCCGACGCCAACCGCCTGTCGAACGCGCTGCAGTCGCTCGGCATCCGGCGGGGCGACCGGGTCGCGATCGTGCTGCCGCAGAGTCCGGAGACGACGGTCGCGCACGTCGCGATCTACCAGATGGGCGCGGTGGCGATGCCGCTGTCGCTGCTGTTCGGACCGGACGCGCTCGAATACCGCCTGCACGACAGCGACACTGTCGTCGCGATCATCGACGCCGGCGGCGCTCGCCGCGGTCGACGCCGTCCGCGCGCACTGTCCCGATCTCGCACCTCATCGTCGTCGGCGAACGCGCCGCCAACGCGCTGGAGTGGAGCGAAGCCCTGTCGAGCCGCGTCGATCGCTTCGAGTGTGTCGCGACGAAAGCCGACGATCCGGCGGTGCTGATCTACACGAGCGGAACGACCGGTCCGCCGAAGGGCGCGCTGATGCCGCACTGCGCGCTGATCGGCAACCTGCCGGGATTCGTCGCATCGCAAAACTGGTTTCCGCAGAAGCCGGCGACGTGTTCTGGTCGCCGGCCGACTGGGCCTGGACCGGCGGCCTGATGGACGCGCTGCTGCCGACGATGTACTTCGGCTTTCCGATCGTCGGCGCGCGCGGCCGGTTCTCGCCCGATCGGGCGTTCGAACTGATGCAGCACTACCGGCGTCACCAGCACATTCCTCTTTCCGACCGCGCTGAAGATGATGATGAAGAGCGTGTCGAGCCGCGCGCGCGCTACAAGCTGCACCTGCGGTCGATCATGAGCGCAGGCGAGTCCGGTCGGCGCGACCGTCTTCGGCTGGTGTCGCGCAGCGCTCGGCGTGACCGTCAACGAGATGTTCGGCCAGACCGAGATGAACTACATCGTCGGCAACTCGCACCATGAAGTGGCCGGCCCGGGCCGGCAGCATGGGCCGTCCGTATCCCGGACACCGGGTGGCGGTGATCGACGACGCCGGTAACGTCGTGCCGCCCGGCGCGATCGGCGAAGTCGCGATGCATCGCCGGGACATTCACGATGACCCGGACCCGATCTTCTTCCTCGAGTACTGGCGCAATCCCGCGGCCACCCGGAGCAAGTTCACCGGTGACTGGTGCCGCACCGGCGATCTCGCCAGCAGCGACGAACGCGGCTACCTCTGGTACCAGGGCCGTGCCGACGACGTGTTCAAGGCCGCGGGCTACCGCATCGGGCCGAGCGAGATCGAGAACTGCCTGATCAAGCACCCCGCCGTGGCCAATGTCGCCGTCGTTCCGAAGCCGGACTCCGAACGCGGCGCGGTGGTCAAGGCGTTCGTCGTGCTGGCGGCAGGACATCGCGCAAGCCCGGACCTGATCGCCGAACTGCAGCAGCACGTACGCGGCAAGCTGGCGCCGTACGAATACCCGAAGGAAATCGAGTTCATCGACGCCTTGCCGATGACGACGACAGGAAAGGTTCAGCGTCGGGTGCTGCGCGAGCTGGAGTCCTCACGCGCCGTCGAGGCGGCGGCAAAGACCGCGTGACGGCCCGGGCTCGACCTCAGTTGCTGACGAGCATCGTGCCCTTTGCCGTCGGCCACAACAGTGCCCTGCTGATTGTGCGCCTTGCACTCGGCGACCACGACGCCGCCGCCGTGCCGCGGCTTGGGTATCGAGTCGACGACCGACCAGCGGATCGTCAACGTATCGCCGGGCCGCACGGGCGCCATGAAGCGGGTGTTGTGCTCGAGATAACCGAGCGCGGTGCCGGCGACCAGATTGCCGAACGGCGCGCTCATCAGCGCCGAGGTCGAGCACACCGTGCAGGATCCGGCCGCCGAAGCGGGACGCCTTCGCAAAATCCTCGTCGACATGCAGCGGATTGAAGTCGCCGATCAGGTCGCGCCCTGGCCAGGTGCGCTGCCGTGATCGCCACGTGTTGACCGAACGATCGCCAACGGAGAACTGGCGTGAACGTGCGGCCGCTATACGGTCGCGGCTGGCGCGGCCGCCAGCCGAGTCGATCACCGGGAGCGGAGCGGCCCGAAGGTCCGCGCGCGCGAGGCGCGCGGGCGGAACGTGCGTTGGCAATGGCAGCGAAAGGACGCGCTCGCGATGCTCGGGTGGGCATCGATCAGTTGCGTGACGTACGCGGTCGGGATATCGCGATAGCGGCGGCGGTCGGGACGGACAGGTATCTCGCGCCACCCTTGCTTCACAGCCAGTTCCACAGCGAGTCCGTCATTCCGGCCTGCATCGTCATCCGCACGTCATCCGCGGATCCTGGCGCCGACGCCCGGCTTGGCCCGAGCCGACGGCGTCGCGCGCTACGCCGAATCTCGGAGCAGCGTCCGCACCCGATCACGCACTGGTCCGACTAGATCCACGGTACTTCGACTTCCTCCGGCAACGAACTGTATCGACGACCCTGCGGACTCGTATCCCCGAATAGGCGCAACTCGGTGGTCGGACTCCGCTCGGCGCGAACGAGCCGCGCGCGGCGCGCACGGGTGGCCTGCGAATGGCGAGCAGCAACACCTTCTGTCGATCATCCGGTCGAGTCGAAGAGGCGGTTGACCAGGGAGGTCGACAGCGGCTGAAGTGCAAGCGGTTTTCGCCGCTTCTGCAATTCGCGCCAGCCCAGTGCCCCCAGCCATTCCCACAGCTCGTCCGTGAGGCCGGCCTGCACCGTCATGCGTAGTCCGGCGCAACAAAGCGTCGCGCCCATGCGCGGCTTGGGGGCGGCGACCTTGATCCGCGGTGGCGCCTTTTTGCGACCGAGCAGCTCACTGAGCGGCGTGTTGAGAATTGCGTCGACCAATTCATTTGACCTCCCGGCTACATGAGGCGACTGTATCGAGCGCTTCCGTGGGGATTCGATACCACGTGCGAGCGATCGCGGCTGATGGCTAATCCGGAGAGGGTGTTTGCGACCGATTTGTCTTGACAAGTCAGGCACTTGGCCGGTGCGGCCAACGCTTAGCATCAAGTCGTGCGGGTGTTGACGCCCGCCGTGGCGCGGGTCAGGGTTCAAGTGCCCAGCGCCGCGATTTCCCGGTCGTCGAATCCCGCAGCGCGGCGAGCGGCCAGTATTGAACGGTCCGCGCAGCCGCGGTGCGCATGGTCGCCGCGCCAGTTCCGCGTAGGCCTGGAGCGGGTCGAGGCCCTGTCGCTTGCAGAGGAACCGGAACCAGCGATTGCCGATCGCCACATGGCCGATCTCGTCGCGCAGGATCAGATCGATGCACCCGCGCGGACGCTTCGTCGCCGACGCCGCCAGCTTGGCACGGACGACCGGCGACGCATCGAGTCCACGCGCCTCGAGCGTCCGCGGAACGAGCGCCATGCGCGCGAGCACGTCATCCGCGGTCTTCTCCGCCATCTCCCACAGGCCATCGTGGGCCGCGAAGTCGCCGTAGGCCGTGTCGTGGGCGCTTTCAGGCGATCGCACACCAGGGTGAAGTGCGTCGCTTCCTCGTCGGCGACGTGCAGCCAGTCGCGATAGAAGGCTTCCGGCAGTCCCGGGAAGCGCCAGACCGCGTCGAGTGCCAGGTTGATCGCGTTGAACTCGATGTGGGCGATCGAGTGGAGCAACGCCGCCCGACCCTCACGGGTGCCGCCGGTCGCCGCGGCAGTTGGCGCGGGTCGCACGAGGGGTGGCCGTGCCGGACGGCCCGGCAGTCCGGCGGCTGCGGCGAGGACGACTTCGGATCGGGCTGCCGGCGCGGCGCGCGCAAGCGCCACGCACGAGGCGCACCTTTTCGTCGGGGTCGGCGACGCGAGTGCGGCACAACGCGCGGCCGCAGCTCCCGGGGCGTCACATCAGCCATTGACGAAACGTTGAAACCGGCATCGGTGCGAGGTATCGTCTGCCGCGCGGCCCTAGGCGGCCTTGCGCGGCGACCGCGGCGAGTTCGGCGCCGACGCGCTCGTGGGCCTCGCGGACGTGCGTCGGCGATCAGCCGCGCCGCGGCCTTGGCTGTCGCCGGCGGCGATGGCGTCGAGGATCGCCGCGTGCTCACGCCAGACCTTCTGCGTGAAACGCGGCCGCCGCAGCACCTCGCCCATCGAGCGTCGCAGATGCTGCCAGTGCAGCTGCATCGGATCTCGACGCACCAGCGGATTGCCGCTCGCCTCGTAGATCAAGCTGTGGAAGTCGATGTCCGCCTGCAGCGTCGCATGGGCGTCGCCGGCGGCGGCGACGCGCCGGCCCTGGTCAACCAGCGCTCGCCCGCGCGCGAGCTGCTCGGGCGTCATCGCGCCGCGCCGCGAGCGCAGCCGCCAGCGGCTCGAGCGCCGAGCGGAACTCGTAGATCGCATCGAAGTGCGCACGGTCGGCGGCGCGACCTGCAGCCCGCGACGGCCGTGCTCGACGAGGAAGCCCTGCTGGCGCAGCAGACCGAGCGCCGTCATCACCGGCTGGCGGGACACCTGCAGCTGGGCCGCCAGTTCATCCTGCGTCACGCGTGCTCCCGCCGGCAGAGCGCCCTCGCAGATGGCATCGAGGATGCGTTCGTAAACCTGCTCGACCAGCGTCTTCTGCGGCTTCAGCGACTCCATGGCTCCTCCAGGTTGCTGCAAAGACCAATGATGCGCGCAGGTTGACAGCTCGACAGGATCCGTCAGACACTCTCGAATATCGTATACGGTATTCCGTATTCTACAAGCCGCCAGGCCGTCGACCACACTGACCACCGGATCGCGCTCGATGAACACACCCATCCGCGTGCTGCTCGCCAAGGTCGGTCTCGACGGCCACGACCGTGGCGTCAAGGTCGTCGCCCGCACGCTGCGCGATGCCGGCATGGACGTGATCTACTCCGGCCTGCACCGCACGCCGGAGGAAGTCGTCAACACGGCGATCCAGGAGGACGTCGACGTGCTCGGCGTCAGCCTGCTCTCGGGCGTGCAGCTGACCGTGTTTCCGAAGATCTTCAAGCTGCTCGAACGAGCAGGGCGCCGACGACATCATCGTCATCGCCGGCGGCGTCATGCCCGACGAGGACGTGGTCGCGATCAAGAAGATGGGCGTGCGCGAAGTGATGCTGCAGGACACGCCGCCGCAGGCCATCGTCGACACGCTGACGCGCCTGGTCGCCGAGCGCGGCCCGCGCTGAACGCCTCCCGCAGCGCGCCGGAGCCGCCGAAGGAATCGCCATGCAGATGGAACAGTGGTCGTTCCCGGCCATCTATGACGAAAACTACCTTCCCGCCGCGCGACAGCCGCTACTGGTTCCCGGTGCGCGAAACGATGCCGGCGGGCGAGCGCGAACGCGCGATCCTCGAGCGGCTGCAGGAGGTCTGCGCCTACGCGTACGAACACGCGCCGTTCTACCGCCGCAAATGGGACGAGGCCGGATTTCATCCCTGCCAGCTGAAGTCGCTCGAGGACTTCGAATCGCGCGTGCCCGGTCGTCACGAAGAAGGACCTGCGCGAATCGCAGGCGCGCGTACGCCGCCGTTCGGCGACTACGTCTGCGTGCCGGACGACGAAATCTTCCACATCCACGGCACCAGCGGCACGACCGGGCGTCCGACCGCGTTCGCGATCGGCCGCAACGACTGGCGCACGATCGCCAACGCGCACGCCCGCATCATGTGGGGCATGGGCATGCGGCCCGGCGACATGATCTGCGTCGCCGCGATCTTCAGCCTGTACATGGGGAGCTGGGGCGCGCTCGCGGGCGCGGAGCGGCTGGGCGCGAAGGCGTTTCCGTTCGGCGCCGGCGCGCCGGGCATGAGCGCCCGCCTGCGTGCAGTGGCTGCGACATGATGAAGCCCGACCGGCGTTCTACGGCACGCCGAGCTACGCGATCCACCTGGCGCGAGGTCGCGCGCGAGGAGAAGCTGAACCCGCGCGACTTCGGCCTGAAGTGCCTGTTCTTCTCCGGCGAACCCGGCGCCTCGGTGCCGGGCGTGCAAGGACCGGATCGAGGACGCCTACGGCGCGCAAGGTCTACGACTCCGGCTCGATGGCCGAGATGTCGCCGTGGATGAACGTCGCCGGCACCGAGCAGTCGCACCAGGGCATGCTGTGCTGGCAGGACGTCGTCTACACCGAGGTGTGCGATCCGGCGACGCATGCAGCGCGTGCCGTACGGCCAGCGCGGCACGCCGGTCTACACGCACCTCGAGCGCACCAGCCAGCCGATGATCCGGCTGGTGTCCGGCGATCTCACGCTGTGGGTCGAACGAGCCCAATCCCGTGCGGCCGCACCTACCCGCGCCTGCCGCAGGGCATCTTCGGCCGCATCGACGACATGTTCACGATCCGCGGCGAGAACATCTATCCGAGCGAGATCGACGCGGCGCTCAACCAGCTGCCGAACTACGGCGGCGAGCACCGCATCGTCATCACGCGCGACGCCGCGATGGACGAACTGCTGCTGCGGGTCGAGGCCGACGAGGCCGACGCATCGCGCCGGCGCCGACAGCGTCGAGGCGTTCCGCGCCGAGGTCGCGCACAAGCTGCAGACGGTGCTGGGCATTCGCACGCGGTCGAGATCGTCGCGCCGCACTCGATCCCGCGCACCGACTTCAAGGCGCGCCGCGTGATCGACGACCGCGAAGTGTTCCGCGGACTGAACGAGCAGCTGCGCAGCGCGAAGGGCGCTGATGGCCTACGTCCCATCGCTCCGACGCTGCTCGCGCGCGCTGGCCGACGGCGACACGCGCGCCGCCGGCGCGGCTGATCTCGCGCGCCGAGAGCGGCGTCGACGGAAGCGCGCGCCGCGCTTGCGCGAGATCTACCACCGCGCCGGCCAGGCGCACGTCATCGGCATCACCGGCGTGCCGGGCAGCGGCAAGTCGACGCTGGTCGGCAAGCTCGCGCGCAATGCTGCGCGACCGCGGCGAGCAGGGTCGGCATCGTCGCCGTCGATCCGTCGAGCCCGTACTCCGGCGGCGCGATCCTCGGCGACCGCATCCGCATGACCGACCTGGCGAACGATCCCGGGCGTCTATCATCCGCAGCATGGCGACGCGCGGCGCGACCGGCGGCATGGCGCGCGCCGCGCTCGACGCCGTCGACATCCTCGACGTCGCCGGCTATCGACACGATCATCATCGAGACCGTCGGCGTCGGCCAGGACGAGGTCGAGATCGTGCAAGGCCTCGCGACACCACCGTCGTCGTCTCCGCGCCGGGCCTCGGCGACGAGATCCAGGCGATCAAGGCCGGCATGCTCGAGATCGCCGACATCCACGTGGTGTCGCAAGTGCGACCGCGACGACGCCAACCGCACGCTGACCGACCTGAAGCAGATGCTGACGCTCGGCGCACTGACGCAGGCCGAAGACCGACATGGCAGACGCCGGTGATCGGCGTCAGCGCGCTCGACGGGCGCGGGCCTCGACGAACTGGTCGACGCGATCGACGCGGCATCGGCAGCTATCGCATCGACAGCGAAGCTCGGCCGACAGCGCCGGCGCCGCATCGCCGACTTCCGCCTGCAGCAAGACGGCCGAGACCGTCCTGCTGGAACGATTCCACGCGCGCCAGCGACGGCGTCCGCCCGGACCTCGCCGCCGAACTCGCCGAGCGCGCGCAGCGATCCGTACACGATGGCGCAGCAGCTCGTCATCACCGCATTACGCAAGGAGTACTCCGATGAACTGGCTTGATGCCGAGATCGCCGCAGCGCGTCGGCAAGGAAGCGCAGGAGTGGGAGGAGCGCGAAGTCGCGGCCTTCCTGAAGAAGCAGGCCGAGCGCAAGGAGCAGTTCTTCACCATCGGCGACTTTCCGGTCAAGCGCGTCTACACCGCGGCCGACGTCGCGGACACGCCGATCGAGGACATCGGCCTGCCCGGCCGCTATCCGTTCACGCGCGGCCCGTATCCGACGATGTACCGCAGCCGCACCTGGACGATGCGGCAGATCGCCGGCTTCGGCACCGGCGAGGACACCAACAAGCGCTTCAAGTACCTGATCGCGCAGGGCCAGACCGGGCATCTCGACCGACTTCGACATGCCGACCCTGATGGGCTACGACTCGCGACCATCCGATGAGCGAGGGCGAGGTCGGGCGCGAAGGCGTGGCGATCGACACGCTCGCCGACATGGAAGCGCTGCTCGACGACATCGACCTCGAGAAGATCTCGGTGTCGCTGACGATCAACCCGACCGCGTGGATCCTGCTGGCGATGTACGTCGCGCTCGCCGAGAAGCGCGGCTACGACCTGAACAAGATCTCGGGCACGGTGCAGGCGGACATCCTGAAGGAGTACATGGCGCAGAAGGAGTACATCTATCCGATCGCGCCGTCGGTGCGCATCTGCCGCGACATCATCACCTACTCGCGCGAAGCACCTGCAGCGCTACAACCCGATCAACATCTCCGGCTATCACATCTCCGAGGCCGGCTCGTCGCCGCTGCAGGAAGCGGCCTTCACGCTGGCCAACCTGATCGTCTACGTCGAGGAGGTGCTGAAGACCGGCATGCCGGTCGACGAGTTCGCGCCGCGGCTCGCGTTCTTCTTCGTGTCGCAGGCGCGACTTCTTCGAGGAGGTCGCCAAGTTCCGCGCGCTGCGCCGCTGCTACGCCAAGATCATGAAGGAGCGCTTCGGCGCGAAGAACCCGGACATCGATGCGCCTGCGCTTCCACTGCCAGACGGCGGCGGCGACGCTGACCAGCGCCGCAGTACAAGATCAACATCGTCCGCACCGCGATGCAGGCGCTGTCGGCCGTGCTCGGCGGCGCGCAGTCGCTGCACACCAACGGCTACGACGAGGCGTTCGCGATCCCGACCGAGGACGCGATGAAGATGGCGCTGCGCACGCAGCAGATCATCGCCGAGGAGACCAACGTCACCAACGTGATCGACCCGCTCGGCGGCAGCTACTACGTCGAGGCGCTGACCACCGACTACGAGAAGCGCATCTTCGACATCCTGAAGGAAGTCGACGAGCGCGGCGGCACGATCAAGCTGATCGAGCAGGGCTGGTTCCAGAAGCACATCGCCGACTTCGCCTACGAGACGGCGCTGCGCAAGCAGTCGGGCGAGAAGCCGGTGATCGGCGTCAACCGCTTCGTCGAAGCCGAGGAGCAGCACGACATCGAGATCCATCCGTACGACCCGTCGACCGCCGAGCGACAGGTCGCCGCACGCAGCGCGTCCGCGCGCGAGCGCGACAACGCGCTGATCGACGCGATTGCTCGACCAGCTGGTCGCCGTCGCGAAGGACGAGTCGCAGAACATCATGCCGATCACGATCGAGCTGGTGAAGGCCGGCGCGACGATGGGCGACATCGTCGAAAAGCTGAAGGCCGTCTGGGGCACGTACCGCGAAACGCCGGTGTTCTAGGAAGTCGCGTGGCCGGGAGGTCGACGAACGCCGTGGGTCATTAACGGCGTGCCCCTCGCGTACGTAGCCACGGTACGCCGGATCACACCAACGGCCACGAGCGCGGAGCCCCTTGCAGCCTGGCACGAAGGCGAGCGACGTCTGCGCAAGTCCCTGCCGACCTGGCGGCCCGCGCGCTGCTTCCGGTCGTCGGCGCCGCCGCGTGCCAGAATTGCCACTCCCACCCTCTGCCCGGGCGACCGGCTGCTGCTGTCCCCCATGACCGCCACCCTGACCGAAACCCGTCTGAACCTTCTGCCCTATCTCGGCACGCACCCGCAACTCACCGGCACGCCTCGCCATGTCGGGGCGAACAGCGCCGTCGTGGGTCGCGTGACGCTGGGACGCGACGCCTGGCTCGGTGCCGCGAGCGTCATTCGTGCCGACGGCCACTATGTGCGCGCCGGCGATGACCTGACACTCGGCCATGGCGCCACGATCCACATCGCTCACGAGGTCTATCCGACGCTCGTCGGCAACACGGTGACCGTTGGACGCAACGCCGTAATCCATGCCTGCGAGGTCCATGACGGCTGCATCGTCGAAGACGGCGCCGTGGTCCTCGACGGCTGCGTGATCGAGGCCGGCAGCATCATCGAGGCGGGCGCCATCGTGTATCCGCGCACGCGCCTGCCTGCGGGCCACGTCTACTCCGGGCGCCCGGCGAAGCCGCAGCGCGCGCTGCTCGAAGGTGAACTCGACTCGCGCCGGGCCGGACTGCGCGCAACGCTGGCGAGCGATCCGGTCGAACGCGCGCCGGCCAGGGACAGCGCGCCCAGGATCGACCGGACCGCCTTCGTCGCGAACACGGCTTCGCTCGCCGGACAGGTTGTCGCCGGTCCCGCACACCAGCATCTGGTACGCCTGCGAACTGGACGCTGCCGGCGGCGAGATCATCATCGGCGATCGTTCGCAACGTGCAGGACAACTCGGTGCTCCGCTGCACGCCGGGTGCCCGACTGACGATCGGGCGCGACGCCACGATCGGACACAACGTGACGATGGCCGATTGCACGATCGGCGACCGCTGCCTGATCGGCATCGGCAGCGTCGTCGCTCCGGGCACGATCGTCGAGGACGATGTCTTCCTGGCGGCCGGTGCAACCACGCTGCCCGGTCAGCGACTGACAGCCGGACAGTTGTGGGGCGGGCAGCCGGCCCGCATCCTCGGCGCGCTCGACGAACGCAAGCGTGCGCTGATCGCCGAGACGATCGTGCACCTACTGCGCGTACGCGGAAGAGCTGGCGCGTGTGCAGAGCGACAGCCGCCGCGCGGTGAGCGACCAGCTGATCAAGTTCCTGTTCGCCGCGGCGCCGGTGCGCGGCGGACTGGTCCGCATCGAAGAGGCCTGGCGACAGATGGTGGCGTTGCACGACTTTCCCCCGGTGGTCACGCGCCTGCTCGGCGAGATGGTCGCCGCCGGCGCGCTGCTCGCCACCAGCATCAAGTTCAATGGCGCGCTCGTGATGCAGGTACATGGCGACGGCCCGGTCAAGCTGCTCGTCGTCGAGTGCCTGCCCGACCTTGCGTTCGCGCAACGGCGAAACGCGGCGACGAGGCGGTCGACGACGCTGCCTCGATGCGCAGACCTCATCAATCGCACGGCCGCGGCCGCTGCGCGATAACGCTCGATCCACGCGATCGCACTGCCGGGCCAGCAACCGTATCAGGGCATCGTCCCGCTGGACGGCGAGACAATGGCCGAAGTGCTGCAGTCGTACATGCGGCAGTCCGAGCAGCTCGAGACCCGGCTCGTGGCTGGCCGCCGATGACAAGGTCAGCGCCGGCCTGCTGCTGCAGCGCCTGCCCGATCACGGCGGGATCGGTGGTGAATGTCGATGCGGACGCCTGGGACCGGGCGACGACGCTCGGCGCACACTCTCGGCCGCCAGGAGCTGCTGACGCTGCCTCCGGAGACACTCGCACGACGGCTGTACGGCAGGAGCCACTCGACCAGCAGCGCGTCGCTGACGCCCCGCACTTGCCTGCACCTGTTCGCGCGAACGCATCGGTCGGATGCTGGTCTCGCTGGGGCGTGACGAGGTCGACTCGATCATCGAAGAACTGGAGCACCGTGACGGTGACCTGCGACTTCTGCAGTCGTCGGTACACGTTTGACGCGGTGGATGTGGCGCAGCTCTTCGCACGCGGCCCGGCCGTGGCGCCGGACGACGGTCAGCTGCACTGAAACGTGGGCGGCAACGGTGGCCGCCCCGGCGTCAGGCCGGCGCGACGAACTCGGTCCGCTCCATCGTCCGACGGAACGCCACCGCGGGCATCGACTCATCGATTTCAACGTCATCCCAGCGCACCGGCTGTCCGGCGGCCACCGCGCGTTGCAAGCGCAAGTGATGGGCCAGTCCGAGTGGCAGCCCTTGCAGCCGCAGGGATTCCTGCGCTGGAAGCACGCGTCCATAGACGGTAGCGCCGCCTTCACCGTCCAGCATGTCGCCCGGCGCCAGATCGCGCTTGGCTGTTGCGACGACATCTGCGTTGAAGCCGATCGGCGCTCCGGTCGGCTCGCCGCGCAACCCGACGCTTGCGACGCTGATGCCGAGCTCCAGGCCGATAAGGTGAAACGGCTTGTAGAGCGCTGAATACTGGCCACTGGGATCGGTGACGAGCCCGTATTCCTTGAAACAGCGCTCGACGTACTCGCTGCCGCCGGAGAACACCACAAAAACGCCCCACCGCAGGTCGCGAAACACGGGGCTGCCGTCGCGGTGGAGGCTCGAGATCACCTCGACCTGGCCGCGCTGATGCAGCACGCCGCCTTCGCTGTGAGGCCGCAGCACGGTCGCCAGTTCATCGACGCCGCAGGGCGGAAAGGCAAGTCCCTCGGGCGCGTGCAGCCCGGTGGCGTTCGACACCGCGCACATTTCTATCGCGCTTTTCGTTCCATCGAGGAACGAATTGAACATCTGGGCGTTGAGGCCGCCGGAGCGTGCGTCGTCTTCGCTGAGGCCGTAGTACTTCCAGACCGTCGACGGCGTCGACGCGTGATACTCGGGAAGGTACTTCGTTCCCTTGCCGGCCGCGATCACCTCGAAACCGCTCGCACGCGCCCAGTCGACCAGTTCGCAGATCAATGCGGGCTGGTCACCATAGGCGAGCGAATACACGATACCGGCCTCGTGCGCACGCTGCGCCAGAAGCGGCCCGGCCAGCGCATCGGCCTCGACGTTCACCATGATGATGTGCTTGCGCTGCTCGCAGCACGCCAGCACGTGCGCGATGCCGGCCGCAGGTGAACCGGTGGCATCGATGACGATATCGATGTCGGGCTCGTCGATCATGCGGCGGGCATCATCGAAGAAGCGCAGCATTGCGATCGACGAATCGCTCCAGCCGACGGTTCTCAAGGCTTCGCGCGCGCGTTGCGGGCTCAGGTCGGCGATGGCCACGATGCGCACGCCGGGGGTGTGTCGCACCTGCGACAGGTACATCGAGCCGAACTTGCCGGCACCGATCAGGCCCACGCGCAAGGGCGTCCCGCGTTCCTCGCGCTGCTTCAGCAGACGATGAAGGTTCACTGCCTTCCCTCCCTTTGCTGCCGGTCCCGGCGATGCGAATGCTCAGCGCGGCGGTTCGGTCGGCGCAGTATCCGAACGGCCGACGAACTGGAAGAAGACCTCGCCCTCGCGCACCATGTTCAGTTGATGTCGTGCGCGTTCGGCAATGGCCTCGTTTCCTTCGCGCAGGCTGGACACTTCCGCGGCGGACTCCGCGTTGCGCGCGGACAATGCCTCGTTGGTCGTGCGCTGCGCGGCAAGCTGGCGTTCCAGTTCCCACGCGCGCAACCACCCTCCCTTGCCGAACCACAGCGGATACTGGATCGCGACCAGCAGGACGGCCAGCACGATGCCAAGTAGCCGCATGTCTCAGCGCAGGTTGTAGTACGCGCCGCGTCCGGGATAAGTGGCGATGTCCCCGAGGTCTTCCTCGATGCGCAGCAACTGGTTGTATTTCGCGACGCGGTCGGAGCGGCTCATCGAGCCGGTCTTGATCTGCATCGCGTTGATGCCTACGGCGATGTCGGCGATCGTCGAATCCTCGGTCTCGCCCGAACGATGGCTGACGACCGAGGTGTAGCCGGCGCATTTGGCCATCTCGATCGCGGCGAAGGTCTCGGTGAGCGTGCCGATCTGGTTGATCTTGATGAGGATAGAATTGGCGATCCGCCTGCGGATGCCCTCGCGCAGGATCGCCGTGTTGGTGACGAACAGATCGTCGCCGACGAGCTGCACGCGCGTACCCAGCCGCTCCGTGAGCGTGGCCCAGCCGTCCCAGTCGTCTTCGGCCATGCCGTCCTCGATCGAGATGATCGGGTACTTGTCGCACCACGTGGCGAGCATATTGGTCCAGTCGGCCGCCGACAGACGCAAGCCATCGCCTTCGAGGTGATAGACGCCGTCCTCATGGAATTCGCTGGCGGCGCAGTCGAGGGCAATCGCGATCTGCGAGCCGGCGGTATAACCGGCCGCGTCGATCGCCTTCAGGATCAGCTGGATCGCGGCCTCGTGGCTGGCAACGCTGGGCGCGAATCCACCCTCGTCGCCGACTGCCGTGCTCATGCCGCTGTCGTGAATCAGCTTCTTCAGTGCGTGGAACACTTCCGCGCCATAGCGCACGGCCTCCGAGAAGCTCGGCGCACCGACCGGCACGATCATGAACTCCTGCAGGTCGAGGGTGTTGTTGGCGTGGGCGCCACCGTTGATGACGTTCATCATCGGAACCGGCATCGACATCGGGCCGCTGCCGCCGAAGTAACGATAGAGCGGCAGCCCCGCTTCTTCCGCCGCGGCTTTGGCGACGGCCATCGACACCGCGAGCATCGCGTTGGCGCCGAGGCGCGCCTTGTTCTCGGTGCCGTCGAGTTCGATGAGCGTGCGGTCAAGAAATGCCTGTTCGTTGGCCTCGAGACCCATCACGGCCTCCGAGATTTCCGTATTGATGTTCTCGACCGCCCTCAGCACGCCGCGTCCGAGGTAGCGTCCCTTGTCGCCGTCGCGCAGTTCGATCGCTTCGCGCGAGCCGGTGGATGCGCCCGACGGCACCGCGGCCCGGCCCATGACGCCGGACTCCAGCAGCACGTCGCATTCGACAGTGGGATTGCCGCGCGAGTCGAGGATCTCGCGGCCGATGATGTCAACGATGGAGGACATGGGCTCTCTTGGAGTTGAAGTTAGGTCGCGGGCACGCCCTCGACGACGATCATGTTGAAGTACTCGGTCGCACCCCCGCGCTTGGTACGCACACCCCGGTACTGCTCGCCGTCGTACCAGGCCTTCGCCTGCTCGTAGCCGGGAAACCTGAGCACGGCCACCCGAGCCGGCTTCCAGTCGCCTTCGAGCGACTCGTGGCGACCGCCGCGAACGATGTACTCGCCGCCGTGCGCAGCGACCGTCGCCGGCGCCGCGGCCATGTACTGCTTGTACTGCTCCGCATCGGTGATGTTCATCTCGACGATGACGTAGGCGACTGGCATGTCGTTCTCCCTCGGTTCAGGCGAAGTCGGCTTCGAGGAATCGGCGCCGCTTGGCGACGCGATCGATCTCGACCAGCGTCTCGAGCAGCTCGCGCATGCGGTCGAGCGGCACGGCGTTCGGGCCGTCGCTCATTGCCTTGGCGGGATCCGGGTGCGTTTCCATAAAGAGACCGGCAACGCCGACGGCAACAGCGGCGCGGGCCAGCACGGGAACAAACTCGCGCTGGCCGCCGCTGGTCGTCCCCTGCCCCCCCGGCAACTGGACCGAATGGGTGGCATCGAAAACCACCGGGGCCCCGGTGTCGCGCATGATCGCGAGAGAGCGCATGTCGGACACGAGGTTGTTGTAGCCGAAGGACACGCCACGCTCGCAGGCGAGGAAGCGATCTTCCGGCAGGCCGGCCTCGCGCGATGCCTCACGCGCCTTGTCGATGACGTTCTTCATGTCACCCGGCGCAAGAAACTGGCCCTTCTTGATGTTCACCGGCGGCCCCGCGACGGCACACGCGCGGATGAAGTCGGTCTGGCGGCACAGGAACGCCGGCGTCTGCAGTACGTCCACAACCGCCGCGGCCGGGGCGATATCGCCCTCGTCGTGCACATCGGTGAGCACCGGAACTCCGACATCCTTTTTCACCTCGGCGAGGATGCGCAGACCTTCGTCGATGCCCAGACCGCGGAAGCTCCTTCCCGAACTGCGGTTGGCCTTGTCGAAGCTCGACTTGTAGATGAACGGAATACCGACCTCGCGCGCGATGTCCCGCAGGCGCCCCGCAGTATCCAGCGCCATCATCTCAGACTCGATGACGCAGGGACCCGCGATGAGGAACAGCGGACGATCGAGGCCAACGCCGAAATTGCACAACCTCATGGTCACTTGACGTTGGTGGAAACGAGTTCCTGCGTCCAATCCGAGAACACCGACAGCCGGTCGCGGCTCAGCAACTCCGAGCGCACCGGAAACTTGGCAGTCGGGCTGTACCAGTAAACATAGCGGCTGGTACCGCGCGTACCGGAACCGTAAACGTAAAACTCCATGTCGCACTCGACCTTGAACGCATCGAATGCTCCCGCCTTGACGGTGACCTTCTCTAGACCCGTAACCTTGCACGCGCCTTCGAGGGTAATTTCGCGCCCTGTCGCATTGATTCCCTTTGCATCCACTTTCCACTGTCGACCCACCGACAAAGGAAAGGAAGTCGACTGGCTGCTAGGTCTCCATACTCGCTTGCCGTCGCCGCTGACGTAGTTGAGTTCCGGCGTCCATTTTTGTTCGGTGGCCGCGGCACCTTCGGTCGAAGCGATTGTCAGTTCCTCCGCTCCTACCGCCAGCACCTTGCGCGTGACCTCCGACTTGGCTCCCGAACCGCGCTCAGTGCGCTCGAACAACCATGAATCGCCGACGCGCAACTCAGGTCGCTCGGCCTTCGCCGAATCCTGCGCCACGACGACGCCACAAAGGAAAAGGCCGAAAAGTAGACCGCTCAAAGCAAGGATCGCGTTTCGCACCGTTCGTCCTTTCGACTAACATTCTGGGAGACTACGCAACCTTCTGCACCCGCTCCGGAAGCTGCAAACGCCCGCGCTCGAGCGCCGCTTGAACGAACGCCTTGAACAGCGGATGCCCGCTGCGCGGCGTCGACGTGAACTCGGGATGGAACTGCACGCCGATGAAAAATGGATGCGCGGGCAGCTCCATGATCTCCGGCAGGTTTTCCGTGGGCGTGCGCGCCGAGACCTTGTAGCCGCGCTCCTCGAGCTGTGGAACGTAGATGTTGTTCACTTCGTAGCGGTGGCGGTGGCGCTCGTTGACCTCCGGACCGTAGATCCGCGCAGCCAGCGAGCCCGGCACGACCGGGCAGGCCTGAGCTCCCAGCCGCATCGTTCCGCCCAGATCTGAAGTCGCATCGCGCCGCTCGATGCGGCCGGTGCGATCGAGCCATTCGGTGATCAGTGCCACGACCGGATGCGGCGTGTCGGGATCGAACTCGGTCGAATTGGCACCGGCAAGCCCGCACACGTTACGCGCGAACTCGATCGTCGCCAGCTGCATGCCGAGGCAGATGCCGAGGTAAGGCACGCCGTTTTCGCGCGCATACTGGATCGCTTTCATCTTGCCTTCGGTGCCGCGCTTGCCGAAGCCGCCGGGCACCAGGATTGCGTCGAGGCGAGAGAAGTCGATCTTGGCACCGGACTCGAGCGCCTCGGAGTCGACGTACTCGATTTCGACTTTCGTGCGCGTGTGTATGCCGGCGTGCCGCAGGGCTTCATTCAGCGATTTGTAGGAATCCGACAGGTCGACGTACTTGCCGACCATGCCGATTTTCACCTCGTGCTCCGGATGCTCGAGCGCATAAACCAGCTTGTCCCACGCCGTCAGGTCGGCCGGCCGCGACGGCATGCCAAGCGTGAAGCAGACGATCTCGTCGAGGCCCTGCTTGTGCAGCATCGAGGGCACCTTGTAGATCGAATCGGCGTCCCACACCGAAATCACCGCATTGTTCGGCACGTTGGAAAAGAGCGAGATCTTCGCGCGCTCTTCGTCCGGAATCGGACGGTCGGCGCGGCACAGCAGCACGTCGGGAGAAATGCCGATTTCGCGCAGCTTCTGCACGCTGTGCTGCGTTGGCTTGGTCTTCAGTTCCCCGGCCATCGGAATGAACGGCACCAGCGTCAGGTGCACGAAACAGCAGGTGCCACGGCCCAGGCGCAGACTCATCTGGCGCGCCGCCTCGACGAACGGCAGCGATTCGATGTCGCCCACGGTGCCGCCGATCTCGACGATCGCGACATCGGTCTTGCCTTCCCAGGCCGCGCGCGCACCGCGCTCGATGAACTCCTGGATCTCGTTGGTGACGTGCGGGATTACCTGCACCGTCTTGCCGAGGTACTCGCCGCGCCGCTCCTTCTTGATCACCGACTCGTAGATCTGCCCGGTCGTGAAGTTGTTCACCTTCCGCATCTTCGCGGAGATGAAGCGCTCGTAGTGCCCGAGGTCGAGGTCGGTCTCGGCGCCGTCCTCGGTCACGAACACCTCGCCGTGCTGGAACGGCGACATCGTGCCGGGATCGACGTTGATGTAGGGATCAAGCTTGATGAGGGTGACTTTGAGGCCGCGCGATTCGAGGATCGCGGCGAGCGAGGCGGCGGCGATCCCCTTGCCGAGGGAGGAGACCACGCCACCGGTAACGAACACGTATTTCGTCATCGTCTGCGCACTGCCCCGAGTCGTCAGGGGTTCAGGCGATACCGGTAAAGCGGCAGTATACCGACCCGACGTCCGTCCACCGCACTTGTCGCGCAGCGGACGATGCCGCCAGTCGGCTCAGTCGATCACGATCCCACGCGCTGCCAGCACCGCGCGCGCACGGTCCGGGTAATCGGTGATGAGGCCGTCGACGCCGAGCCCGGCGAGCCTCTCCATCTCCGCTGGATCGTTGATCGTCCACGGAATCACCTTGAGATTCAGCGCGTGGGCTTCAGCCACGAGCTCGGCAGTGACGTTGCGCCAGAACGGCGACCAGACGGCACACCCTGCCGCGCGGGCCAGTCGCACGATCGAATTGCCATGATCCGCCGCTCTGAGGCCTGCGTGCCACGGCGAGGCGCCGTCAGGTCCCGGGCGCACGGTGTTCGTGCCGCTCGATTCGATCGTCAGGCAGGACGTCGCTATGTCGGGGGCGATCCGCCGCGATTCGACCAGCGTGCTCCAGTCGAAGGACTGCACGGTCACGCGGCTTGCCATGCCGGCTTGCTGGACGGCAGCAACGACGGCTTGCGCGAAGGCAGCCGCGTCGGCGGTGGGCACCTCGCCGCCGGGCGTGCGCTTGGTTTCGAGGTTGAAGCGCACGGGCCTGCCGCCTGGGGTCCGTCGATCGCGCCCGAGATCAAAGAGCGCCGCTAACGTCGGAATGCGCTCGCCGTCGGCCGGTCGCTGATCCGGCCACTGGGTCGCGTAGCGGTGGTCCGGGTTGAGGCGGCCGACGTCGTAGCGCTCGACTTCGCTGTAGCGGAGATGGATGAATGGTGTGCCGTCTACCTGCAGCCACTTGTCGTCCGGCCCGCGTGTCAGCGCCGCCGACAGACGCGGGTCGTGAGCGAGCACGAGCACGCCGTCGGCGGTGATGCCCAGATCGGTCTCCAGGGTGGTCACTCCGATCTCGAGCGCAGCGCGAAACCCGGCCAGCGTGTTTTCCGGCGCCAGGCCGCGAGCGCCGCGATGCCCCTGCAGGTCGAAGGCATGCACCGGGTGCAGCAGCCCGAGCGCGATCCAGCTCGTCAGCAGCAGCAGACACCGTTGGTCCAGCTTCCCGCGGATCCAGAATCCCAAGCGCATCACCTGACGAAACGAGGCGTCAGCGGAACACGAGCACGGGCACACTCGAGTGGGTCAGAACCTTCTGTGTTTCGCTGCCGAGAAGAATCCCCGCCAGCCCGCGCCGGCCGTGGGACGCCATGAAGATGAGGTCACATCCACGTTTCGTCGCGATCTTGACGATGGAGTCAGCGGGGTATTCGCTGGTCACCGAAATACAGCTTACCGGGACGCCGGCGGCGCGCGCCGCGGCTTCAATGACACCGAGATGATGCTCGGCCGCCTTCTTGAGCAGCGCCTCATGCTGGTCGGGTGGCATGTAGCCCACCGGCATCAGATCACCGTAGACAAGCGGCGTGGGTGCCGGCGCAGCGAAGAACCCGGTGACTCGTGCACCGACTGTCCGCGCCAGTTCAACCCCTGCACGGATCGCCGCCTCGGAAAGCGCCGAGCCGTCGGTGGGAATGAGAATGTGCTTGAACATGTCGTTTGTCCTGGCATCTAGCGGGCGTACGGCAGCACCCAGATCAGCAGGCCCAGCACGTAGCAGATACTTGCCGCGATCAGCGTGAACGGTACGCTCCACGAAAGGAACTCGCGCAGCGAAATCTTCCGCTTCTCCTCGCGCTCGCAGATGTTGAGGGCAGCAAAGAGCGCCGGTGCACCCGCCACCGTCAGGTTACTGCCGAGCGTGCCTGCCCACAGCAGCATCCACCACAGCGGCCAGGCAGCAACCCCATCCGCCTGCAGTTCCTTGATCGTGTAGAGAAACGTCAGGATGTAGGCATCGTGCTCGACGATGCCGACAATCGGCACGGTGATCCAATAGAGCAGCGTCGCGCCCAGCACCAGGTTCTCCAGGAACAGCGGTCGCAACGCGGTCGCCAGCTGATCGAGGATGTGCATCTTCTCGAGCGCGCCTACCAGCGCGAACAGTCCGATGTAGAAGAACACTGCGCGCCAGTCCAGTTCCTGCAGGATGTCCTCGAAGCTCGGTGCTTTCACGCGGTCCCCCAGCAGCTCGAGCGCCAGCACCAGCGTGACGGCTCCGGTCATCGCGATGAATCCCAGCTTCACGCCGAGCACCTGGCGGAACGCCATGCCGACGACCGTGAGCAGGAACCAGCCGACAACGACCGCGGCGAAAAGACGGTTCGGAATGTGGGTCTCGATTCCCAGCTTTTCGATGTTGACGGCCTGCCGACCGTGCGCACGGAAGCCGTACGCGTACATCGCGCCGAGCGTGATCACAAAGGTGACCATCAGTATCGGGAACGAGCTAGGTCGGCCATGCTGCCAGATGAAGTCCATGAACTCGGCCCCGGAGACGCTGTGCATCATCTGCGGCGGCAGATCACCGAGGAGCAGCGCGGTACCCATGAAGTTCGCGCTGAAACCGATCATCAGCACGACCGGAGTCACCGGCAACTTGAGGGCCCGCGCCAGCGGCAACGCCACCGGCGCCATCATTAGGATCACCACGACGTTGTCGACGAACATCGAGATCACGCCGGCAAGGACCGAGAGGATCATCACCAGGAGACCCGGCCGTCCCCCCGACAGGCGCAATGCCTGCACAGAAAGCCAGCTCGGAACCCCGGTCTTGCCGAAATATCCGGCAATGACCCAGACGCTCACTAGGATCGCCATGACATTCCAGTCGACCAGCTGGAATGCATCGACCTCCGTCATGACACCGAACCAGATCATCATCGCGACGCCGAGCAATGCAGCGACGGTGCCGTCGATGACATTGGAAATGACCACGATGATCGCGATCGCGAAGACGACGAGCGCAAACCACGCGAGGCCGGTCATTCGGCCGCCGTGCAGTCGCGCCGATACCTGCCCGCACGCAGGTGGGCGTGCATCATTTCACCAGCACGACGGGCAATCGCGTCTGGTGCAGGACCTTGAGCGGCGTAGACGCGGCCAGCAGATCCGCGAGCGCGCTGCGTCCCCGCATCCCCATCACGATGTGATCGCATTGCAGCTTCTCCGCCAGGCGGGTGATGCAGTCCGCCGGATGGCCGACCTCGACGTGCGCATCGTAGGAAATGTCGGCTTTGTCGAGCAGTTCGCGCGCGGGGCGCAGCGCCGCTTCGCTCTGCTCGCTGCGGTAATCCTTGATTTCGGAGCGGGATACGAACTGACTGACGTCGCCTGTCATGCCGAGTTGCACGTTCACCAGGTGGATTTTCGGACGCGGGCCGTCCCCACACGCACCGATCACGTAACGAACGGCGCGCAGCGAAGTGTCCGATCCATCGACCGGAACGAGGATCGACTTCATGCAACCTCCCTCGACGCGAATTATTCGTGTGCGCCCTGCGTCATCAGGCTTGAGGCCGTGAGAATTATGCGCTGCAAGCCGCGGCGCTGCAGGTGTTAATCGCCGCGCGACGCTGGGATAGACTGCACGGCAGAGGATCCGGCGCCATGCGGTACTGCTCGATGTGCGGCAACCCGATCACCGTGCGCGTGCCCGGTGGCGACACACGGCCGCGCGCCTGCTGCGACGAGTGCGGTGCAGTGCATTACGTCAATCCGCGCCCGGTCGTCGGCACGATTCCGATCTGGGGTGACGAAGTCCTGCTGTGCCGCCGCGCGATCGAGCCGCGCTACGGCAAGTGGACGTTGCCGGCAGGCTTCATGGAAGTCGGCGAAACGACCGGAGCAGGCGCGCTGCGCGAAACGCTGGAAGAGGCGGGGGCGCGGGTCGAGCTCGGGCCGCTGTTTTCGGTCATCGACGTACCACACGTCGAGCAGGTTCACATTTTCTTCCAGGCGCGCCTGCTCGATCTCAGCTTCGCGCCGGGCGAGGAAAGCCTGGAGGTACAACTGTTCCATGAGCACGCGGTGCCGTGGTCCGAACTGGCTTTCCGTACTGTCGCTGCCACCCTCAGGCACTACTTCGCCGATCGCGCGCGCGGCAGCTTCGGCGTGCACACCGAGGCCATCGCCCCCGGCAGCACCGCGCCGCACACTCCGGCCGCATGATTCCGTGGCTCGCCACCGGGCAGCCGTTTCCGGGCGTCAACGCAGCACTGCGTGCGCCTAATGGCCTGCTCGCCGCCAGTTCGGAACTGACAGTCGAGCGCCTGATCGCCGCATACTCACAGGGCATTTTCCCGTGGTATTCGGAGGGCGAGCCGGTACTGTGGTGGGCGCCCGATCCGCGCATGGTGCTGTACTGCGCCGAGTTCCGTGTATCACGCTCGCTGCAGAAGACCCTGCGCCGATGCGCGCGCGATCCGGCACTGGATGTCTGCATCGACCGCGCCTTTACCGAGGTGATTCGCGCGTGTGCGGCGCCGCGGTCAGACGACGTGGTCGGCACCTGGATCACCGACGATGTGATGCACGCCTATGCTGCGCTGCATGCGCGCGGCCTGGCGCACTCGGTCGAGACCTGGTTCGACGGGCAGCTCGTGGGCGGCCTTTATGGCGTCAGCCTCGGTCGGATGTTCTTCGGCGAATCGATGTTCGCCCGCACCCCGGACGCATCGAAGATCGCGCTCGCCGCGCTGGTACGAGTGCTGCTCTCCGAGGGGGTGCCGATGATAGACTGCCAGCAGAACACGAGGCACCTCGCCTCGCTCGGAGGACGTGAGATCGCTCGGGACGAGTTCACGGCGCATGTGCGGCAGGCGGTGCAGCAGCAGCCCATCGAATGGGCGCGGTATCGCCATCGCCTGAACGACGAGCTGCTTGCGTTCGAGCGAACGGTGAACTGACGTGGCAAACCTCAAGGAACTGCCGTTTTCGGCGCTTCAGTTCTACGCCACGGCGCCGTATCCCTGCAGCTATCTCGACGACCGCCAGGCGCGCTCGCAGGTGGCGACCCCCGCGCATCTGATCAATGCCGACGTCTATAGCGAGCTCGTGAAGATGGGCTTTCGGCGCAGCGGAATCTTCACTTACCGCCCCTACTGTGACGGCTGCCGCGCCTGCGTACCGGTCCGTGTCCCGGTGGCCGAGTACCGTTCCAACCGCACGCAGCGGCGCGCCGCCCAGCGGCATGCGGATCTGGTCTCGCGTGTCGCCACCCTTGCGTTCGACGCCGAACACTACGATCTGTATCTGCGTTACCAGGCCACGCGCCACGCCGGCGGCGGCATGGACAACGACAGCCGCGAGCAGTACTCGCAGTTCCTATTGCAGAGCAAGGTCAATACGCGCCTTGTCGAATTCCGTGATCCGACGCCGGCGGGCGCCACAGAGCCCGGGCCGCTGCGCATGGTCTCGATCATCGACATGCTGAACGACGGGCTGTCGTCGGTCTACACGTTCTTTGATCCCGAAGTGACGACGGCGAGTTATGGCACCTTCAACATCCTCTGGCAGATCGAGCAGTGCCGTGCATTGAAGCTGCCGTATCTGTACCTCGGCTACTGGATCGCCGAGAGTCCGAAGATGGCTTACAAGGCACGTTTCCGCCCGGTCGAGATTCTTCGTGGCGGCCGCTGGGAGCGGCTGCGCGAGCCGCCGTCACGCTCGTAGCCCCACTTGCCGCCGGTAAGATGGCGGCGTGCTCTACTCGCTTGCCCGTTCATTCCTGTTTGCGCTTGACCCCGAAGTCGCGCACGAGCTGACACTGGCGAAGCTCGAACATGCGGCGGCCTTCGGGCTGACGCGACTGGTTGCGCGACGCATCCCCGACCTGCCGGTGCAGGCGATGGGCCTCACCTTCCGCAACCCGGTGGGGCTCGCCGCCGGCATGGACAAGAATGCCGAGCACGTCGATGCGCTCGGCACTTTCGGCTTCGGCCACATCGAAGCCGGCACGGCAACGCCACTGCCCCAGCCCGGCAACCCAAAACCGCGACTGTTCCGACTTGTGCCGGCGCAGGGCCTCATCAACCGCATGGGTTTCAACAACGACGGCGTCGAGCGCTTCGTGGCTAACGTGCAGCGACAATACCGGTTTCGCGCCGCCGGCGGCATCCTCGGCCTCAATATCGGCAAGAACGCCACCACACCCATCGAGCGGGCCGTTGATGATTACGTCGCGGGCCTGCGAGCGGTCTATGCGCATGCAGACTATGTCGCGGTCAACATCTCGTCGCCCAACACCAAGGACTTGCGCGCCCTGCAGGGCGAGCGTGAACTCATCGGACTCCTCAAGGGCCTCGCCACCGAGCGCCTCCGTCTCGAAGACCAGCACGGGCGCCGCGTACCGCTCGCAGTGAAGATTGCGCCCGACCTCGACAATGCCTTGATCGCACCGCTGGCCGACGTGCTGGTCGCCCATGGCATCGACGGCGTCATCGCCACCAACACGACGATCGCGCGGGACCAGGTCCGCGGCCTCGCCCATGCCGAAGAGACCGGCGGGCTGTCGGGGCGCCCGCTGCGGGAGCGCGCGACCGAGGTGATCTACCGACTGGCGCAGCACTTTCAGGGTCGGCTGCCCATCATCGGCGTCGGCGGCATCATGACCGGCGCCGACGCGGTCGAAAAGATACAGGCCGGCGCAGCGCTGGTGCAGATCTACACCGGCTTCATCTATTCGGGCCCGGACCTGACCGCCGAGTGCGTCGAAGCCATCCGGGCCGCCGGCGTCACGACCGGACGAAGCAAGCGCTCGGCGCGCGCCGCCTGATGCGATGCTTCATTGCTGCATGGCCCGATGAGCCAACCCGGGTAGCGTTGCAGCGCATGGTCGAGGCCCTTGAGCCACGCGTACCGCGCGCCCGCGTGATGCAGCCGCGCAATCTGCACCTGACGCTGGCGTTCATCGGAGAAATCGACGCCGCTGAGGCGACCGAACTCGCACGTAACTGCCTCGACCTCGAAGGCGACGCGCTCGACTGGTCGGTCGACTGTCTGGGGTGGTTTCCGCACGCACGCGTCGCCTGGGCAGGAGGCCTCGTCACCGAGACTCTCGCGATCGAAGTCGCGCGCGTGCGCGCACGCCTCGACGAGCTCGGCACCTCATACGAACACAGGCCGTTCGTCCCTCACGTGACCCTGTTTCGCGACGTACGCCAGTTCGACTGCAGTGGCCCGCTGGCCGAGCCGGTGCCCTGGCGGACGGTGAAGATCGCGCTTTTCACCGCTGCCCGCGACGAGCGCGGACCGCTCTACCGCCGGATCGAGGCGACGCGCTAGGGGCGCCGCTCGCTGGCGCGCCGGTCGCGATACATGTCGCGGAACGTCCGACCGCTGGGTGCGGGGAAGTCGCGATTTCCGGTCCAGCCCGCGGCCAGCGGCAACTGTCGAATGCGGCCGTCGCTGCCACCGATCCAGTTCAGCGCACGCGCCGCGATGCGCGCGCCGAGCGCATACAGGGCAGGCCGGGTTGCCGCGAACGCCCAGATGTCGACGGCGACGCGTTCGTACCACGGTCGCAGCCCGCGCTCCCACTGCTTCTCGCGCAGCTTGCGCAGCAGGTCCGGCAGCGGAATCTTCACCGGACAGACGACACTGCACTGCCCGCACAGCGTCGCCGCGTGCGGCAGGTCGAGTGCATTTTCGAGGCCGACGTAGCTCGGCGTCAGCACCGAGCCCATCGGACCTGGGTAGACCCATCCATACGCATGTCCGCCGATCTTCTGATACACCGGACAGTGGTTCATGCAGGCGCCGCAGCGGATGCACCGAAGCATTTCCTGGAACTCGCTTCCGAGCAGCCCCGTACGACCGGCGTCGACGAGCACGTAATACATGTGCTCCGGGCCGTCCGTGTCCCCGGCCCGCCGGGGGCCGGTCAGGACCGAGAGATAGTTCGAAATCGGCTGACCCGTCGCTGAGCGCGGCAGCAGGCGCATCAGCGTAGCGAGGTCTTCGAGGGTCGGCAGCACCTTCTCGATACCGGTGAGCACCACGTGCACCTTCGGCGGCATGATCGTGCACATGCCTTCGTTGCCTTCGTTGGTGACAATGGCGACCGACCCGGTTTCGGCGACCAGGAAGTTCGCGCCGGTGACCCCCATGTCGGCCGACATGAAATGGCTGCGCAGCACCTCGCGCGCTTCGCGCGTAAGTTGGGTGATCTCGGTCTTGCGCTCAGTGGCGTGGGTCTTGGCAAACAGCGCGGAGATCTCTTCCTTGTCCTTGTGAATCACCGGCGCAATGATGTGCGATGGCGGTTCGTTGTCATTGATCTGCAGGATATATTCGCCCAGGTCGGTCTCGATCGGCTGGACGCCGGCGGCCGAGAACGCGGCATTGAGCTGGACCTCTTCGGAGACCATCGACTTCGACTTCGTGACCTTGCGCACGCCGTGCTTGCGGGCGATCTCGACAATCAGGCCGGTCGCCTCCTCCGGCGTCTGCGCGTAAAGCACATGAGCGCCGTGCGCGCGGGCGTTGCGCTCGAAGGTTTCCAGCCACAGGTCAAGCCGGTCCAGCGCGCGATTGCGCCGCTCGACCGCCGCGTTGCGCGTTCCCTCGAAGTCCTCAATCTCGGTAATCGCGGCCGCACGCGCGGTCACGAACTTTTCCGCAAGCTTCTTGAGGTTCGTTTGCAGCCGCGCATCGGCCAGTTTCTGGCCGGCGCGCGCCTTGAAGTGCATCGACTGCGTCTGCATCAGGCGTCCCCGGCAAGCACCTGCGCGATGTGCAACACGCGAGTGGTCGTGTCGCCGGTCCGACGCAACCGGCCTTCGATGTTCAGCATGCAGCCGAGGTCACCCAGGACCACCGCATCGGCGCCACTGGCGCGCACGTTGCGGCACTTCTCATCGACGATGGCGCCGGAGATCTCGCCGAACTTGATGGAAAACGTCCCGCCGAATCCGCAGCACTGCTCGCAGCCCGTCAATTCGGTCAGGCGTGCGCCGGGCAGCATGGCGAGCAGCGACCGCGGCTGCTGTTTGACGCCCAATTCGCGCAGCCCGCAGCACGAGTCATGGTAGGTCACGTGACCGGTGAACTGCGACGGCACGCTGGTGACCTTCAGCACGGTGACCAGGAAGTCCGTGAGTTCGAACATCCGACTCGCGAGCCGTTCTGCAAGCGCTTTCAGGTCGGGGTGATCACCGAACAGGTCGAGGTAATGAACCTTGATGTGACCACCGCAGGACCCGCTCGGAATGACGACGTAGTCAAAATCCTCGAACTCGCGCAAGACCTTTTCGGCGAGCACGCGCGCCGTCGCTCTGTCCCCCGAGCTATAGGCGGGCTGGCCGCAGCACGTCTGGCTCTCCGGAACGACGACCTCGCAGCCAGCGGACTCCAGCAGCTTCAGGACGGAGAAGCCGATCTCCGGCCGAACCGCGTCGACCAGGCAGGTCACGAAGAGCGCTACGCGCATGAGGACCACCCTCCGCCCCCGCCTTGCTGCAGGGCAACAGCAAACTGCCTCAACCTGGCAATGCCTTGCGCGCCCGCAAAGCCGCGCCATGCAAGGGGCTTGGCCGTCGTTTCGTATGGTGGTGTAATGCCGTCAAACACAATATTGCTCTGCACCATGTCCACCACCACGCGCGAAAAGACGGCCATCCAGGTTATCGAGCGAATGATGAAACTGCTCGACACGCTCGCATCGCGTTCAGATCCGGTCAGCCTCAAAGAACTTGCGGGATCAACCGGGCTGCATCCGTCTACCGCGCACCGGATTCTAAATGACATGGTCATCGGTCGCTTCGTCGATCGCGCGGAAACGGCGGGATCGTATCGACTGGGCATGCGGCTGCTTGAACTGGGCAACCTCGTGAAGGCGCGGCTGTCGGTGCGCGAGGCGGCGCTGGAACCGATGCGGGAGCTCCATCGCAAGACCGGCCAGACCGTCAACCTTTCGGTCCGCCAGGGCGACGAGATCGTCTATATCGACCGCTCATACAGCGAGCGCTCGGGCATGCAGGTCGTGCGGGCCATCGGCGGCCGCGCGCCGCTGCATCTGACCTCGAGCGGCAAGCTGTTCCTCGCTTCCGACGATCCTCGACTGGTGCGCGCGTACGCAACGCGCACTGGCCTGGCGGGGCACACCCGCAACAGTCTCACCGAACTCGCCAAGCTCGAAAAAGAACTGTCGCAGGTTCGCGCACGCGGTTACGCGCGTGACAACGAGGAACTCGAGCTCGGCGTTCGATGCATTGCCGCCGGCATACGCGACGACACGGGTCGGTTGGTGGCCGGTCTGTCGGTGTCCGCGCCGGCCGAGCGCATGCAAGATGAATGGCTGGAGGAGGTGCGATCCACCGCCGGGCGAATTTCTTCCGCCCTCGGGCACCCGTCCGCCGCGCAATAAGCGCGGTAAAGGACCTGGCCCAGATTCTTAGATGGGTTTGGCGGCCGCGCTGGCGTTGGCCACGGGCTTGTTGACGGACGCGTTGCCGCCACCAACGCTCTTCGACGCCAGCCAGTCGCGGATGCGCTGGGCGTCGCCGAGACGGGAATACTTTCCGACCGAGTCGAGCAGCACCATTACCACGCGCTGCCCTTCGACAACCGCCTGCATCACCAGGCAGCGCCCGGCCGCGGAGATGTACCCGGTCTTCTGCAGCCCGATATCCCATTCGGGATTGCCCGTCAGACGATTGGTGTTGCCGTAGCGGACCATGCGCCTGCCCACCGGCAACGCCAGTTCGCCGCTTGTCGAGTGGTCGCGAATGACGTCGTGCTCGTACGCCGCCTTGACCAGCCGCACCAGGTCGTTGGCGCTCGACCGGTTCTCCGGCGACAGCCCGGTCGGGTCGCTAAAGTGGGAATCGCTCATGCCCAGCAGGCGTGCCTTGGCATTCATCGCCTCGACGAAGGAGTCGAGGCCGCCCGGATAGGTGCGACCGAGCAACTGCGCGGCACGGTTCTCCGATGACATCAATGCCAGATGCAACGCGGTGTCGCGCGTCATCGTCATGCCGGGACGCAGATTGGAGCGAACGTTGGCATGGACGACTTCGGACTGCGAGACCGTGAGTTCCTCGTCGAGGGCAAGGTTGGCCTCGACGGTCACCAGCGCCGTCATCAGCTTCGTGATCGACGCGATCGGTAGCACCGCATGCGTGTTCTTTTCGAACAGGACTTCATCGGTGTCCTGGTTGACGACCAACGCCACCGAGGACTTCAGGTCAAGCGGGTCATCGGCGCGATGAAGGCCGGCGAGCTGTCCTTCGGACGGCCGCGCCGGGATGCGCACGATGAATTTCTTCGATCGGGTCGACTTGATGCGCGCCTTGCCGGTCGGGACACTGCCGCGAACGCGCTTCGTGACGGCGGCTTCGGACTTTGCAGCGCTTGCGCCGACCGCGTGCGCGGTGATTGGCACGCCGGCCATCGAGACCATCGCGAGCCCGCTGGCACAAACCACTGCAATCACTCGTCGCAATTCATCCTCCGCGCTTCGCTTCACTCACCCGCCGCCGCAATGCGAACGTCTCAGGCGCAACTTCAACAGACTTCGCGCCGACTTGATCCGTCGTAAATCGGCGTAGACCCCGCTCTTCTCGCCTCCCGGTCCGCTTCAGCATCCCATTGTGACGAGATGTCGATCGAACACTCTCCGGAGCTGCTAACCCGTAGCGACTAACCCGGCCAAACCAGCGTTGGGTTGAAACCGGATTGCCCGACAGCCGCTGGCCGCCGCGATTGTAACCGCGCCTTTCGTAATGTGAACATCCCGGATAATTAATTCCATCGGTATTAGCGCTTACAAGCGGCAGTTCGCGCAATACTTTAGGCTCACCCTGCCATACCGAGGGCATTCGGCAAAAGTAAAGGGCCCACCGAAGTGGACCCATGTCACGCTTCAGCCAAGGCCCCGCGCACAAAAAACAAAGGCCCGCTACGCGGGCCTTTGTTGCTGGGAGGAAACGATCAGACTTCGGACTTGCGACGACGCGCCAAGCCCGCGATGCTCAGCAGACCGACCCCGATCAGCGCCAGCGAGCCCGGCTCGGGAATCTGCTGAGGAATCTCCACGGCTCCCAAGCGCACTTGCTGCAGATTGCTGATGTTCTGAGGACCATCTGTGGAAAGGAGCGAAAAACTCACCGCGATTTGGTCGTCCGAGGCAAGCAGCGTGAAGAAGTTCTCACCCTGTCCGTCCAAGGCAATGTCGTCGAAGTTGAACACGTTGCCGAACTGATCCACCGCCTGGAAGTCAGCGGTTCCGTCCTCTATTGCATCAAGGTTGAAAATCAACTTGGTGAACCCGAACGACGGATCGGCAAAGTTGATGGTGACGGCGTCGAAAGCAACCCCATCCGCTGGGTCAAACCGTGCTTGTCCCCCGTTCGCCAACAGATTTTCGGTTCCCGTGAAATTCACATTCATTGCATGGTCCGTATTGAGACAGCCCTGCACGGTCAGCGCGGGTCCTTCGTTGACGTTGTCGCAGGGATTGATTACGACGTTGTCGGTACCCGTGTTGCCGCCCGAAATACCCTCGACCAAGATGAGGGTCGCCTGGGCGTGTCCAATCAAACCGCAAAAAAGCGCTGTCGCTCCTAGCGCAAGTTTCAAGCCATGGATCCTCATCATTTATCTCCCTGCCGCATCATTGCCTTGGTAACCCAAACAAAGCACGGGCCGTGCCAGCGGGAATAAATCCCATTTATTCAGTCTGTTGCGCTGCGGTACTGCGGGCGGATCACTATGATTTGTAAAGGAAATCGACGACAAAGGCCATGCAAAGACTCGTGGCATTTGGGCACGATTTTGGCTCTGCGTGCGGCCCGAAACTGCGCCGAGGGCGTGTCGCCACCCTGGTGCACTGCAGTCAAAGAAACTGTTGAAGGCCAGAATGCCGCGCCGCTCGTCGATCCGGCGCGAGCGCTATAAATACGCGGAGCACAAAGTAGAAGGGCCCGCACAGCGGGCCCGGGGGGATTGACGAGCTACCGCGTCAAGCCGACGGCTTGCGGCGACGCGCCAGTCCGGCGATGCCGAGCAGGCCGACGCCGAGCAGCGCCAGCGAGCCAGGCTCGGGAACCGGCACAACCGGGGTGATTTCCGCAGGTCCCAAGCGCACCTGCTGCAGTTCGTCGATGTTCTGGATTTGAACTGTGGAAAGGAGCGAAAAACTCCGCGCCACTTGATTATCCAAGGAATACAGCGTGAAGAAGTTCTGCCCCTGTCCGTCCAAGTCGAAGCTAAAGTTGAACGCGGCACCGAACTGATCTATCGCCTGGAATGTTGCGGTTCCGTCTTCGTCTGCATGAAGGTTGAAAATCAACTTGGAGAACCCGAGCAGCGGATCGGCAAGGTCGATGGTGACCGCGTCGAACGCGCCATCTGCAGCTCCGATCCTTGCCTGTCCACCCCCCGAGATCACGAGATTTTCAGTCCCCGTGAAGTCCACGAGAGTTGCATGGTTCGTATTGAGACAGCCCTGCACGGTCAGCGCAGGCCCGTCTGGGAGGTTGCAGGCATTGAATATGACATTGTCCGTACCAACGTTGCCGCCGACTATCCCCTTCTCCAAAATGAGGGTCGCCTGGGCGTGTCCAACCAAGCCACAAAAAAGCGCTGTCGCTCCTAGAAGAAATTTGCTGGCCGAAGCCTGTCCAGCGCCACGAATGCCGACAGCTGCCAGCACCCCGGTCAAAGCCATTCGTAACTTCATTTTTCCGACCTCATAAGACAAGCGTCGGTCCCCACGTTCAACAAAGCACGGGCCATGCCAATGGGAAAAAATCCCATGCTGTCAGGCTGTTGCGATGCGGTAATCCGATCGGATGTCTTTGATTTGTAAAGAAATACGACGCCAGAGGGCCACCATCGGCCCCATCAACTACGCCGTCGAGCGCACGGGGCGACGGCCCGAACGCCCGGGCCCATAGGCCCAGCCGGCGCCGCCCCCTCCTTCACAGTCGCCCGAATTGTTCAGTGCACGATGCGATCGAATACGAACGTGCCGCCTTTGACGTCGACCGGGATGACGTCGTTCGGACCGAAGCGGCCTTCGAGCACGAGCTTCGCGACAGGATTCTCGATCTCCTGCTGGATCGCGCGCTTCAGTGGACGCGCGCCATACAGCGGGTCGAAGCCGACCTTGGCTATCTCGGCGAGCGCCGCGTCGCTGACATCGAGCTTCATGTCCTGGGCCGCCAGCCGCTGCTCGAGACGACGCAGCTGGATCTTCGCGATCGCCCGAATCTGCGTGCTGTCGAGCGCCTGGAATACGACAATCTCGTCGATACGGTTGACGAACTCCGGCCGGAAGTGCTTGCGCACTTCACCCATCACGGTGTCCTTGATGAGGTCCGGGTCCTGCCCCGCCATGCGCTGGATGTCGTGTGAACCGAGGTTCGAGGTCATCACGATGACCGTGTTCTTGAAGTCGACCGTGCGTCCCTGTCCATCGGTCATGCGACCGTCGTCGAGCACCTGCAGCAGCACGTTAAAGACATCGGGATGCGCCTTCTCGACTTCGTCGAACAGGATCACCGCATACGGCTTGCGTCGCACCGCTTCGGTCAGTGCGCCGCCTTCGTCATAGCCGATGTAGCCGGGCGGCGCGCCGATCATGCGCGCCACCGAGTGCTTCTCCATGTACTCGCTCATGTCGATGCGGATCAGCGCATCTTCGGTATCGAACAGGAATTCGGCGAGTGCCTTGGTCAGTTCGGTCTTGCCGACTCCGGTCGGACCGAGGAACAGGAACGAGCCGTAAGGACGGTTTGGATCGGCGAGTCCCGCACGTGAACGACGGATCGCATCGGAGACCAGTCTCACGGCTTCATCCTGGCCGACGACGCGTCGGTGCAAAAACTCCTCCATTTTCAGCAGCTTTTCGCGCTCGCCTTGCATCATCTTGCTGACGGGGATGCCGGTCGCCCGCGACACGACTTCGGCGATTTCTTCAGCGCCGACCTGCGTGCGCAGCAGTTTCGGCTTGCCCGTCGGCGTCTCGACCTTCTCGGCCTGCTTCAGCTGCGCTTCGAGCTGCGGTAGCTTGCCGTACTGGATCTCGGCGAGCTTGTCGTACTGCCCTTTGCGCTTCAGGTCTTCCATCTGCAGGCGCAATTTGTCGATCTCTTCCTTGATGTGCTGAGTCCCCTGGACCGCGGCCTTCTCGGACTTCCAGACCTCTTCCAGGTCGGAGTACTCGCGCTCGAGCTTCGCGATTTCGTCCTCAATCAGTTCGAGCCGCTTCTTCGACGCCTCATCCTTTTCCTTCTTCACCGCCTCTCGCTCGATCTTCAGCTGGATCATGCGGCGGTCGAGCCGGTCCATCGATTCCGGCTTGGAGTCGATCTCCATTTTGATGCGCGCGGCCGCCTCGTCCATCAGGTCGATCGCCTTGTCGGGTAGGAAGCGGTCGGTGATGTAGCGATGCGAGAGCTCGGCCGCGGCGACGATCGCCGGGTCGGTGATGTCGACACCGTGGTGTAGTTCGTAACGTTCCTGCAGGCCGCGCAGGATCGCGATCGTCGCCTCGACGCTCGGCTCGTCGACCAGCACCTTCTGGAAACGCCGCTCGAGCGCGGCGTCCTTCTCGATGTACTTGCGGTATTCGTTGAGCGTCGTGGCGCCGATGCAGTGCAACTCGCCGCGCGCCAATGCCGGTTTCAACATGTTGCCGGCGTCGATCGCGCCTTCGGCCTTGCCGGCGCCGACCATCGTATGCATTTCGTCGATGAAAAGAATGATGCGGCCGGCCTCAGCGGAGACCTCCTTCAGCACCGCCTTCAGCCGCTCCTCGAATTCGCCGCGGTATTTGGCGCCCGCCAGCATCCCCGCCATGTCGAGCACCAGCACACGCTTGCCCTTCAGGGTCTCCGGCACTTCCTCGTTGACGATGCGCTGCGCCAGTCCCTCGACGATCGCCGTCTTGCCGACGCCGGGCTCGCCGATCAGCACCGGATTGTTCTTGGTACGGCGCTGCAGGATCTGGATCGTGCGACGGATCTCGTCGTCGCGGCCGATGACGGGATCGAGCTTGCCCTGCTGGGCACGCTCCGTCAGGTCGATCGTGTACTTCTTGAGCGCCTCGCGCTGGCCCTCGGCTTCCGCGCTTTCGACCGGCGCGCCGCCGCGCACCGCATCGATCGCGGCCTCGAGCGCCTTGCGGCTGACCCCGTGTTCGCGGGCGATCCTGCCGGCTTCGCCTTTGTCGTCGGCCACTGCCAGAAGAAACATCTCGCTGGCGATGTACGAGTCGCCACGCTTCTGCGCCTCCTTGTCGGTGGCGTTAAGCAGGCTGTTGAGATCCCGGCCCACCTGGATCTGCCCGTCGCCACCCTTGACCTGCGGCATCCGCTTCACCGCCGCGTCAAGAGCCGACGTCAGTGCATTGACGTTGGCCCCCGCCCGCTGCAGCAACGAGCGCGCGCCGGCGTCACTCTGGCGCAGCATCGCGAGCAGAACGTGAGCCGGTTCGATGTAAGCGTTGTCGTGCCCGGCGGCGATCGACTGGGCGTCGCCGAGGGCCTCCTGGAATTTGGTCGTCAGTTTGTCGATGCGCATGGACTTGTCCATCCCCGGTGCAATCTCCTCATCGGAAGTGAGGCGATCCGGCCCGTTTTCAAGCGCGTCGGGCCTGGGTTCTCGCTTTGCTAGGATCGATCGCGAATGGCTGCGGTGCGGTCGCGGACTTGGACCGTGAGGCTAGGCTGCCGCTCCAAAACCAGGTCTGCACTGTGCGCCCCCGACTGCTGGCAACGCTCGTCCTCCTGCTTGGCCTTCCCCTCGGCGCACCGGCCCAGCAGCCGACCGCGGAGGATGACAGCGTGCGCCTGGTTACTGCGGCGGGTGTCAGTGGCCGTCTCGCCGATGCACTCAACGAGGCCCTGGCGCGCTTCCGGCTTGCTCCGCAGGCGGACGAAGCCGACGAAGAGCGAGAGCTGAGGCGCGCCGAGCGCGCTGCCATCGAAGTCCTCGCCACCGAGGGCTACTTTGCGCCGAGCGTTCGTTTCGAGCCCAACCCGGCCAAGGTGCCGCGTTATCGCCTTCTCGTCGAACCAGGTCGCCTGACGACGGTCACGGCCGTCGAAATCAGTTTTGCCGGCGAACTGGCCGGCCCGGCACTCGCCGAGCGCGCGGCCGCATTGCGCCGTGACTGGAGCCTGCCGGTCGGTGCACCGTTCCGCAGTGCCGACTGGGAGGCGGCGAAGAATCGCCTGCTGCTTGCCGTGACGGCGCGCGATTTCGCCGCGGCAACCGTGGCGGAATCAAGCGCGATGGTCGATGCCGAGATGGCCTCGGCGGTCCTGAAGCTTGAGGTCGACAGCGGGCCGGCATACCGCGTGGGTCCGCTGAATATTGAGGGACTCGAACGCCACGACGCGGCACTCGTGGAGCGATTCAACCCCTTCAAGCCCGGCGAGGCCTACGACCGCTCGCTGATGGTGCAGTTCCAGCAGTCCCTGCAGGAAACGCCCTATTTCAACAGCGTGGTCGTGACGCTGGATCTCAATCCGGCGACAGCGAGCGACGCACCGCTGAAGGTGCAGTTGCGCGAGGCGCTGACCCGACGTTTCTCGGCCGGCGTGGGCTTCGCCACGAATACGGGCGCGCATATCGAAGCAGTCTATCGGCAGTCGATCACGTTCGGGCGGCCTTACCTGGTGCAGACGGGGTTCCGCCTCGACCAGACCGGGCAGTTCGCCTACGCCGACATGATCTTTCCACCGCAGCGCGGCGGCGCACGCGACAGCATCGGCGCTCTGGTCGAAAACTCCGACATCGAAAATCTGCAGATCAACCGCTGGAGCGTTGGCGCAGCACGGTCGAAACTCAACGGCCCGCGCGACGGTCGAAATATCGAAACGCAGTGGACCGTGAACTTCGAGCACGAGCGTCGCCAGACTCCGCTGGATCCGCCGATCACGCTCGATGTGCTGTCGACCACCTACACGTGGACCCGTCGCGATGTCGACGACATCACGAACCCGCGACGCGGCAACCTGATCCAGTTGCAGGGCTCGGTCGGCCTCGGCGGATTCGCCGTCGATGAAGGCTTTTTGCGCGGCTTTGGCAGCATTGTCCAGTACTTTCCCGTGGCTACCCGCGACTCGCTGATACTGCGGGCCCAGCTCGGCGCGGTCCAGGCCGAATCCACGGATGTCGTTCCCAGCAAGTTCCTGTTCCGCACGGGTGGCGCGCTCACCGTGCGCGGTTACGACTACGAAAGCCTCGGTGTCGAACAGGGTGGCGCGATCGTTGGCGGCCGGGCCCTCGCGGTCGGTTCGGTCGAATACGTGAAGTGGCTCGAACGATGGGGCGGCAATTGGGGCGTGGCGGCTTTCGTCGACGCGGGCGATGCTGCTGCACGCTTTAGCGACCTCGACCCGGCGCTCGGATATGGCGTAGGAGTTCGCTGGCGTACGCCGGCCGGACCGCTTGCCGTCGACGTCGCCTGGGGCGAACGGTTCGAGCAGGTCCGTGTGCACTTTTCGGTCGCGATCGCGTTCTGAGCGCGCATGAGCTCCGACCCGCACTCCGTCGCGCCGAACCGCCGAACTCTGCCCGTAAAGATCGCGCTGGCGATCGGCGCAGCGCTGCTCACACTCCTGCTGGTCGTGGCGAGCGGCTGGTGGATGACGACAACGACGTCCGGGTTGCGCGTTGCGGCGAAGCTCGTCAGCCTCATCGTGCCGGGCATCACGGTGAGCGGCATCGACGGTTCGATTACCGGCGGCCTTCGCGTCAGCGAGTTCGCGTTTGCGCGCGCGTCATGGTCGATTCATGTCGACGACCTTGCTGTCGAACCGCGTCGCTGGGACGTGTGGTCGAAAGTGGCGGACATCGAAAGGCTTTCCGCCCGCCGCATACGCATCGACTGGGTGGCAGGCGACGGCCCGGCAAGTCCGCCCGCTTCCCTGGCATTGCCGTTCGAACTGATCGTGCGCCATGCCACCATCCTTGAGCTACAGCTGGGCGAGCGTAACGGCACGCCCCTGGTATTCCGGCGGATCGAACTCAGCGGTCGGATGGACACGCAGGCGATCGACCTCGAGCAACTCGACGGCGAATTCGAGCGCACCCGGATTCGAGGTCAGGCGCGCGTCGGCGCACTGCCTCCGTTTCCGATCGAAGGTCGCGCTCAGCTCGGCAGCACCGTCCAGGACCGCGCCATCCAGGCCGATGTCGTGGCGAGCGGATCGCTGCAGCAGCTGCTGCTTGAACTTGTCGCCGACGACAGTGCGACGCGTGCGCGTGCCAGTGCCGCACTGACCCCCTTCGCCGCCGTTCCGCTCGAACGCCTGATTGCGGAGGTCGATTCGTTCGACCCTGCCCTGTGGCTCGACGATGTCCCGTCGATGCAATTGCAGGCGCGCGCTGACCTCACTTCCCGCCCCGGCGCGGGCGATACATGGTCAGTCGCCGGTCCGTTTTCGGCGGTCAACGCCACCGCCGGACCGATCGATGGTGATCGCCTCCCGGTACGGTCTGTGCGCGGACGGCTCGAATGGAACGCTGCGACCCTGCTGCTCGACATCGAGCGCGCCGAGGGCCTGCGCGGGTCCGCAAGCGGAACCATGAGTTGGTCCAATGCCGAAGGAGTGCGCGCGAACGCGGCGTTTTCCGGCATCGATGGGTCGACGCTGCACACGCGCGCGACGGTGACCGAGATCTCCGGCCAGCTCGCCTACAGTTTCCGGGACGGCGAACAGCGCTTCAGCGGCAGCGCCCGCAACGCGCGCGGCCTGCCGCTCGACGCCGACTTTGAAGCGCGCATCCGCGACCAGGTGCTCGATCTGGACAAAGCGCGCCTCCGTCTGGGCGACGGACGCGCCGACGTCCGTGGACGCATCGAGTTGACCGGCAACCGGGCTGTTCGACTCGAAGGCTCATTCGCACGCCTGGATCTATCGCGACTGGTGCGCGGCATCGACACGCAACTCAACGGCACACTCGCCCTTGATGGTCGCCTGGGCGAGCCGGTGAACGGCCGCGCCCGCTTTGCGCTCTCCGACAGTCGCATTGCCGGCCGCCCGATTACCGGGCAGGGTTCACTGCAACTGGAGAACCAGCGGCTCGATGCAGACATCGAGCTGCGGTCCGGTGACGCCCGCCTGGCCGCGCGCGGCGGCATGGGTGCCGGACGCCAGCTGCACGTGGAACTCGCTGCGCCCGAGCTCGCACTGCTCGTTCCGGGCTATGGCGGATCGGTCAGAGCCGAGTTCACGCTGACCGGTGAACTCGACGTCGCCCGAGTCGAAGGCAACGCGTCGGCCACCGACTTGCGCCTGCCCGGCAATCACCGAGTCGCAAATGTGATGACTTCATTCCGTGGCGGCCTGAAGGCTGATGAGCCGCTCGCGCTGTCGCTGGAACTCAGTGGGCACACCGCACCTGGCGGCGCCGAGCAATCACTGGCAGGCGCGCGGCTGATTGCTCGCGGCACCACGTCGGACGCCACCTTCGAACTCAATGGCGCCACTGGCGCGAACCAGCCCGTGCGATTGGTCGCGAACGGTGGGATCCGCGACCAGGCCTGGCGCGGCGCGATCGCCGCCGCCGAAGTCGGCGCGCCGCTCGAACTGCTGATGCGCGAACCCGCACCCCTCGTGATTTCGCTCAGCGAGATAGCGCTTGGCCCAGCGAACTTCGAGTTGCGGGGAATGCGGTTCCTCGCGTTCGAGGTCGCGCGCACCGACGGACGTTGGCGCAGCTCGGGCCGCTTCGAAGACCTGCAACCGCAGGCACTCGATGCGCAGGCGCGCGCGCCGCGTCGTGCAGTGAGAAGCGGCACCGGCGACCGTGTGCCACTGACGCTCGCCGGACGCTGGGAACTCGCGTATGCCGAAAGCGTCAGTGGAATCGCCGTGATCGAGCGCACTGGAGGAGACATCTACAGCGGCATCGACGGACTCAACCCGATCGGCGTCAGCGACGTCGGCGCTGCACTGAACATTGTCGACAATCGCGTGACCGGCAACATCTATGTGCGAGGGCGCGCGCTCGGCAAGATCGATGCGGAAATCGATGCCTATATTGACCCGATGCTGCCGGGCGGGCGCCTACTGGCGCAGAACCAGCCCTTCCGCGTCGTCGTCGATTCCGACCTGCCGGACCTGAGCTGGGTCGGTCCGTTGATCGGCGACGACTTGCAGTTCGGTGGTCGTGCGACGGTCAAGGCCATCATCGGCGGTACGCCGGCAGATCCGACCTCGACCGGGACCCTGCGCGGTGAGACGTTGCGCCTGGCCTGGGTCGAACAGGCGGTCCGGCTGGAAAATGGCAGGCTCGACGCGGCGCTCGAAGACGGCGTGCTGGTCATCCACGAACTGGTTTTCGCCGGCACGCCGCGGGTGGCGCCGGGCGACCTGCGCGCACTCGAAGGCCTCAACTCGAGCCGTCCTTTTGAAGTGCGGGCCGTCGGACGCATCGCCTTGCGGTCGCTGACCGGCAGCATCGGATTGCAGGCGACCCAGCTTCCCGTGCTGCAGCGCGCCGACCGCTGGATGGTCGTTTCCGGCGATGCCGGCATCACGCTGTCACCCGCGCGCGCCGAGCTTTACGCGAAGCTCACGGTCGACGGCGCCTACATCAACTTCGCCGGCGCTCGCGGCGCTCGCAGCCTGCCCGCTGATGTCGTTGTCACGCGCCCCGGCACCGCGAAGAAGACCGCTGCCGCTGCGCCGGTCGAGGTGACGCTGGACGTACAGGGCGACCTCGGCCAACGCTTCTATATCGAAGGCGCGGGGCTCGAGGCGCGGCTTGCGGGCGTACTCAACGTCAGCGGTCGGCCCTCGCAACTGCGCGGCGAAGGCAGCGTCCGCACCGTCGACGGCGTCTATGCGGGATACGGCCAGCGACTGAAGATCGAACGCGGCATCGTCACGTTCCAGGGCCCGGTCGACAACCCGGCACTCAACGTACTCGCCGTCCGCTCCGGATTGCCGGTCGAGGTCGGCGTCGCGATCAGCGGAACGGCGCAACGGCCGTTCGTTCGGCTTCACTCCGATCCGTCGATGTCCGACACCGAGAAGCTCAACTGGCTCGTTCTGGGACGTCCGCCCGGTGCCAGCGACGGCAGCGACCGCGCACTGCTGTCTGCAGCCGCCTCGGCGCTGTTCGCGGGGCAGGCGGACAGCGCCAGCGCCAATCTGATGCGCAGCCTCGGTATCGATCAGATCACGCTGCAGCCGGGCCAGAGCAGCGGTTCGCTGCTGCCGCGCGAGACGGTCGCCGGCCGACTGCGCAGCAGCGGCGCGTCATCCGGCTCGGCGGCTGGCGACTTCCTTGCGGTGGGCAAACGCATCAACGACGATCTCTCGCTGTCATTTGAGCAGGCGCTCACAGGCGCGGAGTATTTCGTCGCGCTGAATTACCGCCTGACCCGGCAGTTGTCGCTGGTAGCGCGCGCCGGCAGCACCAATGCGCTCGACCTCGTCTACTCGATCGCATTCGACTGATCGGGACCGACTGGCGGATACGGCAAGTCGCCCCGGTCAATCGGTAGCGCGCCCGGATGCCGGCCCGGAACGAAATCAGCGACCGGTGGGTGTGTGAGCGGCGGCTGCTGACGGGCCGTCACTCTCTCTCCCCCACTCGCGACGCCGTTTCAGACCAACGCGCGGTAGGTGACGATCCCGGCCATGGTCGCCACGAGCGAGCCCCCGAGGTGCGCAAGGACATGAAGCGAGGCGGCCGCCCACTGCTCGCCCTGCAGGAGCACGACGTTCTCCGCCGAGAATGTGGAGAACGTCGTCAGCCCGCCGAGGAATCCCGTGATGAGAAGCAGCCGCCAAAATGGGGACACCGAAGGATGCACCGCGAACGCGGCCACGGCGACACCGATCAGGTAACCCCCGATCAGATTCGCGGCCAGGGTACCCAGCGGCAGCTGCGCAATGCGTGGATTGAGCCAGTACGACAGTGCCCAGCGCAGCCAGGCACCGAGAACCGCGCCAATCGCGACAGCCATTAAAACCGAACCGAGCGGGCCGTCCCGGGTCATGTCTCGCTCGCGTCCGGACCCCAGCGTTCTCGCGCAGTCTCGTCGCTGTCGCGCGCGTCAACCCAGCGCTGACCCGTCGGCGTGGTCTCCTTCTTCCAGAACGGCGCGTCCGTCTTCAGGTAGTCCATGACGAATTCACAGGCGGCGAATGCCTCGCCGCGGTGCGCGCTTGTCACCAGCACGAGCACGATGGGATCGGTCGGGCGCAATTCGCCGACGCGATGGACGACGACGATGTCGTACAGATCCCAGCGCTGGCGCGCCTGCGATTCGATATCGTCCAGCGCCCTCTCGGTCATGCCGGGATAGTGCTCGAGCGTCATCGACGCGACAGTGGTCCCGTCGTTCAGATCGCGCACGACACCGATGAAGCAGGCGATTGCGCCGATGCGCGGGTTGCCCGCTCGCAGTCGCGCGATCTCCGTGTTGACATCGAACTCCTCGTGCTGGACGCGAACCACAGGTGCCCCTACCCGCCGGTCACAGGCGGAAAGAAGGCCACTTCAGCGCCGTCGTGCAGCGGTGTCTCCGGCCGGGCCATCGCCTGATCGACCGCGGCACGCACTCGCGGCATGTTGCGAAACGCCTCGGACCACGGCGCACCTCGGCCAATCATCCACTCACGCAAGGTATCGACGCTGTTCACGCCGGCGGGCACCTCGCACTCTTCGCGCCCCCGGCCCACGGCCTCCCGAAGTGCCGCGAAGTAGAGAATGCTGAGCTTCATCTCAGAAAAGCAGATCCGCAAAGGACAGATAGCGCACCGTATCACCACGGGCGATGGTCGCGCCGGCCGGATGATCAACAAGACCATCGGCCCATGCGGTGGAATTGAGTACCGCGGAATTCTGTGTCGCGAACAACGCGACGCCGCCCTCGCCGGTACGTCGAACGCGCAGAAACTCCCGGCGCTTGTCGGGCCGCGGCCAATCGAACTCGGCCCGCAGCCTGTAAGCCTGCACGTCAGTCGAACGAGCACCCTGGCGCCTCAGGATGAAAGGCCGCGCAAAGAGCAGGAAGGTCACAAAGCTGGAGACCGGATTGCCCGGCAGCCCGATGAACGGCACATTGCGCACATGGCCGAAAGCCAGTGGCTTGCCCGGCTTCATCGCGATCTGCCACAAGTCGAGTGCACCCTCCGCTTCGACGGCAGGCTTGACATGATCCTCGTCGCCGACGGATACACCGCCCGACGAGACGATGACGTCGGCGCTGCCGGCGGCCTCGACGAAAGCCGCTCGCGTCCGCGCCCGGTCATCGGGAACGATGCCCAGATCGATCACCTCGCACCCCAGTCGCTGCAGCAGCGCCCGCAGGACGAACCTGTTGGAGTTGTAGATACAGCCGGGAGCCAGGGGTTCACCGGGCATCGACAATTCATCGCCGGTGAAGAAGACGGCAACGCGCAGACGCCGATGGACGGTCACGCGCGCGGCGCCGACCGCCGCAATCAGGCCCACGTCCTGCGGACGCAGCCGCGCACCGGCAGCGACCACGACGTCTCCTGCAGCGATATCCATGCCGGCCGGCCGGATCCACGCGCCACGCTGCGGCACTTCGTTGATGGTCACCCGCCCATTAATCACCGTGCAGGCTTCCTGCATGACGATCGCGTCCGCACCCGCGGGCACCGGAGCGCCGGTGAAAATGCGCGCGGCCGACCTCGGCTCGAGCGCTGCGCCGACATGGCCCGCCGCAATCCGCTGGCTTACCGGCAGCGTGGTGCCGGCCGCTGGCACGTCGATGCTGCGCACCGCGTAACCGTCCATCTGCGAGTTGTCGAGCGGCGGCACCGCCAGTGAGGCGATAACGTCGGCCGCAAGGATGCGCCCGTGCGCCTCGATCGTCGGCACGGAGTGGACCTCGACCGGGTCCGCGCGGCTCAGAATGCGCGCGAGCGCGTCTTCGACCGTCAGCATCAGGGGAGCCCCAGGCGCTGCGCTATGAAGTCTGCAATTTTAGCCGGGGCGTTGAGGTCCAGCACCGGCAGCGTTGCTTCGATCGCCTGGTCGCTTGCCACCGCGATGACATTGGCGTCATGCGGAAAGATCGGTTGTTCTGACTGCCCGGTGCGCAGGACCTCGATGCGCGGAACGTGGCCCTCGCTCTTGAATCCTTCGATGATGACGAGGTCACACGGCTCAAGCCGGGCCAGCAGTTCCTCGAGCGTTGCGGGGCGTGCCGGCGTCTCGGTCAGCATGGCCCAGCGCAGTGCCGTGGCAATCAGCACCTGACCGGCCCCCGCCTCCCGATAGCGGAACGAATCCTTCCCTGGCCGATCCATGTCGAAGCCGTGATGTGCATTTTTGATCGCCGAGACCGAGAGCCCGCGCGACCGGAACTCGGGAATCAGCTTTTCGATCAGCGTGGTCTTGCCGCTGTTCGAATATCCGATGATGCCGATGGCCTTCACCGACGCGTCATCCGCCGTGCTGCGCAATGCATGCCTTGACGGCGTCCACGTCGGCGGCGATGCGCTGATAGCGCTGCGGCAGCGACTCGATGTCGATGAAGCGCGACGGGCGCTCGGGTGCGCGTCCGAGCGCCTCGACGATCGTTTCTGAAAACTTCGCCGGCAGCGCTGTCTCGAGACAGATCATCGGCACGGCTGCATCGCGATGCTCGAGAGCGACCTTGATCCCATCGGCCGTGTGCGGGTCGATGACAACGCCGTAGCGCTGCTCCACGGTGCGGATCGTGCGCAGTCGGTCGAGATGGTTGCTCCGGCCGGAGACCATGCAGCCGGCCCGTATGACATCGAAGAATGGCGTGCCGGCCAGGTGAAACTCGCCGCGCGTATCGATTTCCCACCACAGCTCGCGGACGATCGTCGGGTCGCGTCCGACGATGTCGAAGATGTAGCGCTCGAAATTCGACGCCTTGCTGATGTCCATCGATGGACTGCTGGTGGCGTGGGTTTCGGTGCCGCTGCGTACGCGGTAGCGGCCGGTGCGGAACAATTCGTCGAGGACGTCGTTCTCGTTGGTCGCGAGCACCAGCTTTTCGATCGGCAGGCCCATGTTGCGCGCGATCCAGCCGGACAGGATGTTGCCGAAGTTGCCTGACGGCACGGCGAACGACACGCGTTCGCCCGAGTGTCGCGTCGCCGCCAGATAGCCGCGGAAGTAATAGACCACCTGCGCGACGATGCGGCCCCAGTTGATCGAATTGACGCTGCCGACCTGCCATCGGCCCTTGAACTCGAGGTCACCGGAGACGGCCTTGACGAGGTCCTGGCAGTCGTCGAACGTTCCGGCCACCGCCAGATTGTGGATATTGGGGTCCTGCAGCGAATACATCTGTGCACGCTGGAACGCACTCATGCGCCCCTGCGGCGACAGCATGAAGACGTTGATGCCCGGCCGGCCGCGCAGCGCGTATTCGGCCGCAGATCCGGTGTCCCCGGATGTCGCGCCCAGGATGTTCAGCCGCCGGCCGCGCTCGTGCAGCACATGCTCGAACAGCGCCCCGAGCAGCTGCATCGCCATGTCCTTGAAGGCGAGCGTGGGACCGTTCGAGAGTTCCAGCAGCGCCAGCCCGGGCTCGAGCCAGCGCAGCGGCGTGATGTCGCCCGGCGCACTGCCGTCGCGCGCATTGCTGTAGACGGCCGGCGTGTAAGTCGCGCGGCACAGTTCCTGGAGACGGGCACGCGGGATATCGGTGGCATAGCGAGCAATGATCTCGGTCGCGAGGTCGGCATACGACAGGGACCGGAAGGCCTCAAGCTCGTCCAATGACACGCGCGGGTAGTGCGACGGGACGTAAAGTCCGCCGTCATCCGCGAGGCCCGACAGCAGAATGTCGGTGAAGCCGAGCTCGGGTGCGCGGCCGCGCGTCGAGAGGTAGCGCATCTACTGCAGTTCTTCCTGGCGGATGCGGATCACCGGCGCCAGAACGGTCGGCAAGGCCTCGATGCGGCGGATCGCGGCGTTGACATCGCGCTCGACCGCATCGTGAGTCAGCATGATGATGTCCGTCTGGTTTTCGCCTTCGGACGGTTCGCGCTGGAACAGCGCATCTATGGAAATGCGGCAGTCGGCGAGGATGCGCGTGATGTCAGCCAGCACGCCGGGCTGGTCGGCCACGCGCATGCGGAAGTAATACGAGGTCACCGTATCTTCGATCGACAACCAGGGCACGGCCGCCATCGCGTCCGCCTGGAAAGCCAGGTGTGGCACGTGGTTCTCCGGATCCGCGGTGTGCATGCGGGTCACGTCGACAAGATCGGCGATCACCGCCGACGCCGTCGGCTCCGAGCCGGCGCCCGGGCCGTAGTAAAGCGTCGTGCCGACTGCATCGCCCTTGACCAGGATCGCGTTCATTGCGCCCTCGACGCTGGCGATCAGGCGCTGCATCGGCACCAGCGTTGGATGCACGCGCAGTTCGATGCCCTTGGCGGTCCGTTTGGCAATGCCGAGCAGCTTGATGCGGTAGCCGAGTTGCTCGGCGTACTTGATATCGGCAGCCGCCAGCCGTCCAATGCCTTCCGTATACGCGGCCTCGTAATTGATCGGAACGCCGAAGGCGATTGCCGCCAGCAGGGTGAGCTTGTGGGCGGCGTCGATGCCTTCGATGTCAAATGTCGCATCCGCTTCCGCGTAACCCAAGCGCTGCGCTTCGGCAAGGACGGTCTCGAACGGCAGTCCGCGCGCGCGCATTTCCGAAAGGATGAAATTGCTCGTGCCGTTGATGATCCCGGCGAGCCATTCGATGCGGTTCGCCGTAAGGCCCTCACGCAGTGCCTTGATGATCGGGATGCCGCCCGCCACCGCTGCCTCGAACGCCACCATCACGCCCTTCGCCCGCGCAGCCTCGAAGATTTCATTGCCGTGCCGGGCGAGCAAGGCCTTGTTGGCGGTGACGACGTGCTTACCCAGGCTGATCGCCTCGAGGACGAGCGCGCGTGCGGGCTCATGGCCACCGATAAGTTCGACAACGATGTCGATGTCCGGATTTCTGACGACATCGTGCGGACGGGTGGAGATCGGCAGTTCGTCACCGAGAAAGCCCCGCGCCTTCGGCGCATCGCGCACCGCAACCGCCGCGATCTCGATGCCGCGACCTGCGCGCCGCTTGATTTCGTGCTGGTTGCGGCGGAGCACGCTGTAGGTGCCGCGACCGACAGTGCCCAGCCCGAGCAGACCGATCTTGATCGGATTCATCATGTCGTGACCCGGCGACCGCTCGGCCTCCGGTTTCTCCAGGAACTCGCTTAGGCGGCGGCCTTTTCGGGCGGGCGAGGCACCAGCAGGCCGTCCTTGCGGAGCATTTCCTTGATGCCGCGGATGGCCTGTTTGATCCGGTGCTCGTTCTCGATCAGCGCGAAGCGCACATGGTTGTCGCCGTAGTCGCCGAAGCCGATGCCGGGGGACACCGCGACCTTGGCCTCGGCCAGTACCTTCTTCGCAAATTCCAGCGAACCCATCGCCCGGTAGGGCTCCGGAATCGTCGCCCAGATATACATAGACGCCTTCGGCACGTCGACCATCCAGCCGGCTTCATGCAGACCCCGCACCAGCACGTCGCGCCGGCGCTGATACTCGCACCGGATCTCCTCGACGCACGCCTGCGGCCCTTCGAGCGCGGCGATCGACGCCACCTGGATCGGCGTGAAGGTTCCGTAGTCGTGGTAACTCTTCATGCGACCAAGCGCGGAAACCAGATCCTTGTTCCCGACCATGAAGCCGATGCGCCAGCCGGCCATGTTGTAGCTCTTGCTCATCGTGAAGAACTCGACCGCGACTTCACGTGCCCCGGGCACCTGCATGATCGACGGTGCGCGGTTATTGGGATACGTGCCGTCGAAGGTGATGTCCGCGTAGGCCAGGTCGTGCACGACATAGATGCCGTGCTGGCGCCCGAGGTCGACGACGCGGTGGAAGAAATCCAGGTCCACGCACTGGGCTGTCGGATTGCTCGGGAAGCCCAAAATCATCATCTTCGGCTTGGGGAATGACTCGCGGATCGCCCGCTCGAGTTCGGCGAAGAAGTCGACGCCGCCGTCCATGCGCACCGAGCGGATGTCGGCGCCCGCGATGATTGCGCCGTAGATGTGGATCGGGTAGCTGGGGTTGGGCACCAGCACCGTGTCGCCGCGATCGAGCGTTGCCAGCATCAGGTGCGCGAGGCCCTCCTTAGAGCCGATCGTGACGATGGCCTCCGAATCAGGATCGAACTCGACGCCGTAACGGGTCTGGTACCAGTTGGTGATTGCCTTGCGCAGCCGCGGAATGCCTTTGGACACGGAGTAGCCGTGGGTGTCCTGGCGCTGCGCGGCCTCGACCAGCTTGTCGACGATGTGCTTCGGCGTGGGCCCGTCGGGATTGCCCATGCTCATGTCGATGATGTCTTCACCGCGGCGCCGCGCGGCCATCTTCAACTCACCCGTGATGTTGAACACATACGGCGGCAGCCGCTTGATGCGCGGAAACTCGACCATCTCCCCGGACCTCAGGCACTTTGTTGCATGCACGCCGCAAAGTGCGGTCGTGGTTGCGTTTTCACCTCAATCAACGCTCGCTTGTGCGGCGCAACGTGTGCCTATAATGTACCCGAAGTAGTCATGCATCGATCCCTCCTCGGACGATCGCAAGGAAGCCCGGAGCGAATTGAAACTGCACGCGGACTCGCCGACAGCGCTCAACACGGTCACCGCCTACGGCTCCGGCTTCATCGAAGTCAACCAGGTTCGACATCTTCGCCCCGTCTTAGTCACGCCTGACCAGCCGGTCGAGCCATGGAACGTGGCCGGCTTCGAGGCACTCACCAGTGGCGACTTCGAACGTCTGCGTGACCGCTCCCCCGAACTGGTCCTGCTCGGCACCGGCGATCGACAGCGCTTTCCGCACCCGCGCCTGGTGAAGCCGCTGACGGACGCACGCATCGGCTGCGAGACGATGACCTCACAGGCGGCCTGCCGCACCTACAACATCCTGATGGGCGAAGGCCGCAAGGTCCTTGCCGCCATATTGCTCGACGCGTGAGGTACCGATGACAGTTGCGCTCGACAGGAAGGTGCCGGACTTCACTGCAGCGTCCACCGGCGGTGAGGTGCGCTTGTCGGCGCTGAAAGGCACCGCCGTCGTGCTGTACTTCTACCCGAAGGACAACACCCCCGGCTGCACCACCGAGGGCATGGACTTTGCTGCCAACCATTCCCGATTCAAGCGTGCGGGCGCCGTCATCTTCGGCGTGTCGCGCGACTCGATGAAGTCACACGAGGGCTTCAAGACCAAGCTGGGCTTCCCGTTCGAACTGATCTCCGACCCTGACGAAGTGCTCTGTCAAGTGTTCGGCGTCATCAAGATGAAGAACATGTACGGCAAGCAGGTCCGCGGGATCGAGCGCAGCACCTTCGTCGTCGATGCCGGCGGCGTTCTGCGCCGCGAATGGCGCGGCGTCAAGGTGCCGAACCACGTTGTCGACGTCCTCGAATGTGTGAAGTCACTCGGCTGAAACCGCGCAGCCGCCCGACACTCCGATTTCTCCTCACGGCCACGCCGCCCTCCTGATGCCTCTGCCGAAAGCGCCGACCAAGCCCGCCACCCTGCTCGTTGCCATCCCCTCCGAACCGGCCCGCCATGAACGGCCACCTGCCGTCCCGACGCCGGTTGCCCGCGGCCCTGAGCCGACACCCGCCGTCCGAATGCCGCCGGCGACGCGCCTCGCGGTCGTCGAGACCAAGCCGCGCAGCAGCAACAGGAAACCGCGGACCGACGAGCGCCCGAAACTTTTCGTGCTCGACACGAACGTGCTGATGCATGACTCGACCAGCCTGTTCCGGTTCGAAGAGCACGACGTCTTCCTGCCGATGATGACGCTGGAGGAACTGGACTCGCACAAGAAAGGCATGTCGGAAGTGGCGCGCAGCGCCAGGCAGGTGTCGCGCACGCTCGACTCGCTGGTCGCAGCATGCAAGACACCGATCGAGGACGGCATACCGCTCAATGCGCTGGGCAACAAGGATGCGTCAGGCCGGCTTTACTTCCAGACCGAAGCGGTGGACTCGGCCTTGCCGGCCAACCTGCCCGCCGGCAAGGCCGACAACCAGATCCTCGGCGTCGTGCGTACGCTGAAGAACCGCTATGCGGAGCGCGACGTCGTCCTGGTGTCCAAGGACATCAACATGCGTGTCAAGGCGCGCGCGCTGGGTCTGCCTGCGGAGGATTACTACAACGACAAGGTGCTCGAGGACACCGACATCCTTTATACCGGCGTGTTCCAGTTGCCCTCGAACTTCTGGGACAAGAACGGCAAGGGCATGGAGTCGTGGCAGTCGGGCGGCTTCACCTACTACCGGATTTCCGGTCCGGTCGTCGGCGACCTGCTCGTGAACCAGTTCGTCTACCTCGAAAATGGCACGAATTTCTACGCGCAGGTTCGCGAGATTCGCGGCAAGTCGGCCGTGTTGCGCGTGCTACGCGATTACACGCACGCAAAGAACGCGGTGTGGGGCGTGACGGCGCGCAACCGCGAGCAGAGCTTCGCGCTGAACCTGCTGATGGATCCGGAGTGCGACTTCGTCACGCTGATCGGCCAGGCCGGCACCGGCAAGACGCTGCTCGCGCTGGCAGCCGGGCTTTCGCAGACGCTGGAGACCAAGCGCTTCGGCGAAATCATCGTCACGCGCGCCACGGTCCCGGTCGGCGAGGACATCGGCTTCCTGCCGGGCACCGAAGAAGAAAAGATGGCGCCCTGGATGGGCGCGCTTGAAGACAATCTCGAGGTCCTTAACAAGACCGACGACGCGGCGGGCGAGTGGGGCCGCGCGGCGACCAATGACCTGATCCGCACCCGCATCCGCATCAAGTCGCTGAACTTCATGCGCGGACGCACATTTATCAACAAGTACCTGATCATCGACGAGGCGCAGAACCTGACGCCGAAGCAGATGAAGACTCTCGTGACCCGTGCCGGTCCCGGCACCAAGGTTGTCTGCCTCGGCAACATCGCCCAGATCGATACCCCGTACCTGACCGAAGGGTCGTCCGGGCTGACCTACGTCGTTGACCGCTTCAAGGGGTGGCTGCACTCCGGCCACGTCACCCTGCAGCGCGGCGAACGTTCGCGACTGGCGGACCACGCGGCGGAGGTGTTGTAGGCGTCGCGAGTGTACGCATCGGCTACGCCGATGCACGTGCACTCGCTCCGGTCACGCGCACTTCGTGCGCGCTCAACATTGATCAGTCGGCTGCGCTCCGGAGCGGCCGCGCGCTACGCCGAGAGACAACTGCACGGCACCCACCCTGCCCTCCCGCCATGCGGGAGGGGTTCACACTCCTCCCTTCGCCCTTCTCGCCCGGCGAGGAGGGAAGGGAAATTCTGGCGTTTGCGAGGTGCATCGCGGGGTGGAGTGTCCGCATTTGAACTGCGCGCGGCCGCCCGGCCGCCCGAAGGGCGCGCGCCTTACTATTCGGAGCGAGTGCACGTGCGATGACCCGACGCCGTCGGGTCATTGCGTACACGAGTGACGTCAAAACATTAGTGCCGCCGCAAACACACCAATCATCGTGAACGCGATCGCGACCTTGGCCGCCGTGCCGATCAGGAGCCCGACCCAGGTCGCCACACCAATCTTGCCTGCGCGCAGCGCATCGCGCTGCGCGATGTACTCGCCGACGGCGGCGCCTAAGAGCGGCATGAATAGAAGTCCCCAGAGCCCGGTGAAGATGCCGGCAATAGTACCGATGGCGGCTCCAATCACACCCTGCTTGCTGGCCCCTGCCCGCCTGGCCGACGCGGCCGCGGCAAGATAGTCGATCGCTAGCCCGACCGCGGCAAGCACCGCCAGCACCGCAATCGTCCAGCCGCTGATGCGCTGAAAGTCCTCGATCCACGCGGCCAGCAGCACGCCGCCGAAGATCAGGGGAATGCCGGGCAGCGCGGGCAGGACGGTACCCGCCAGTCCTGCGAGCACGAGCAGCCCGGCGGCGATCCAGAGCGCAACTGTCATCGCTTACGTCAGCGCAGTGCCAGCGCCTGCACTTCGGCAGCGGCCGTCTTGCATTTGTCGGTCAGCTCTTCGAGCAGTTCGTAGATCGCCTTGAGCTTCACCAGCTGGCGCGTGTCAGGCTCCTCGCGGAAGAGCTTCGCCATTGCCGAGCGATAAACGTGGTCGGCCTGGGCCTCGAGCGCATCCACCTGCTCGCAATGCGTCAGCACCGCGCGCACATCGCCCGTTCCTTCAAGGCCGGCGACTGCGCGCTGCAACTCTTCGGCACTGTGCACGCCGAGTTCCGCGAGCCGGCGCGCCTCTGCGGTCGTCGCGGTGACGTGGTAGAGATGAAGCGATTGCGCGACGTCTTCGGCGAGATCGAGGATGTCGTCCAGGCGATTGATCAGACCGTGTATCGCCATGTGAGGAAACGGCGGGAACCAGGAGCGCGAAAGCAGCGCAAGGGTCTCAGCGACGACTCCATCGGCCCGCTTCTCGATCTCCTCGATGTCACGGACGCGTCCGTGCGGATCACCGACGTCGGCGATCAGTTCGGCCAGGGCCCTCAGTCCCTCGACACACAACTGTGCGTGGCGATTGAACAGCGGGTAGTAGCGACGATCGCGCCGGACCAGACGGCGCCAGACACTGGCCAGCGGCGTTCGGCGCTCATTCGGCTCCTGCACGAACTTCGAGATCATGCGAACTGTGAGGAGCGAGCGAGGTTCTCGAACTTGGTGTACTGACCGTCGAAGCGGAGATTGACGCGCCCGATCGGACCGTTGCGCTGCTTGCCGATGATGATCTCGGCGACGTTCTTGTCGTTGGTATCCGGGTTGTAGACCTCGTCGCGGTAGATGAACAGGATGACGTCGGCATCCTGCTCGATCGCGCCTGATTCGCGCAGATCCGACATGACGGGGCGCTTGTCGGTACGCTGTTCCACCGTCCGGTTCAACTGCGAAAGCGCGACCACCGGCACCGACAGTTCCTTGGCAAGTGCCTTCAGGCCGCGCGAAATCTCGGAAATCTCGGTCGCGCGGTTTTCGCCCTGCCCGCTGGCGCTCATCAGCTGCAGGTAGTCGACGATGATCATTCCCAGCTTGCCGCAGGTGCGCGACAACCTGCGCGCACGCGCGCGCAGGTCGATGGCGGTCAGGGCCGGTGTCTCGTCGATGTACAGCGGCGCCTCGTGCATCTTCTGTATCGCGGTCGTCAGTCGCGGCCAGTCGTCGTCGAGCAGCCGGCCGGTACGCAGCCGCTGCTGGTCGAGCCGCCCGACGGAAGACAACATGCGCAACGCCAGTTGAGACGCACCCATTTCCATCGAGAACACGGCCACCGGCATGCCCTGATCAAGCGCGACGTGCTCGCCGATATTGAGTGCAAGTGCCGTCTTGCCCATCGAAGGACGGCCCGCGATGATGATCAGATCGCCCGGTTGGAAGCCCGAAGTCTTCGAGTCGAGATCCGTGAATCCGGTCGGCGCGCCGGTGACATCCGAGGGATTCGCACGCTCGAAAAGTTCCTGGATCCGCTCCACCACCTTGGTCAGCAGAGGCTGGATCTCGATGAAACCCTGCCGGCCGCGCGCGCCCTCCTCGGCGATCCTGAAAACACGACTTTCCGCGTCGTCAAGGATCTGCTTGGTGTCACGCCCTGCGGGATTCAGCGCGCTGGTGGCGATCTCGTCGCCTGCCGTGACCAGACGGCGCAGCACCGAGCGCTCGCGCACGATCTCGGCATAGCGGCGAATGTTGGCTGCCGACGGTGTGTTTTGCGCGAGCGAATTGAGATAGGTGAGTCCGCCGGCGTCGTCCACCTTGTTCGAACTGCGCAGCGCTTCGAAGACGGTGACCGCATCGGCCGGCTTGCCGGCGTCGATCAGCCGACTGATCGCCGCGAAGATGAGCCGGTGATCATTGCGGTAGAAGTCGTCGGTACCCACCAGATCGGCGATACGGTCCCACGCCACGTTGTCGAGCAGCAGCCCACCCAGCACGGACTGCTCGGCCTCGATGGAGTGCGGCGGAGTGCGAACCGCGGCAAGCTGGGGATCGAAACGGGCTGGTTCACGGAACGCGAATCGCGTAGTGAGATGCTGGCGGACGGTTGCCCGCGCAGAACGGTGACTATACCAACCGCCGTAGTGCAGCCGGCGTCGTCCGCAGCGCAAAAAAAGGGCGGCCCCAGGGCCGCCCCTTCTCCCTGGCCCCGGGATCAGGCCTGCTCGCCGACCACGACCACGATGATGTCGGCGGTCACGTCCGAGTGCAGCGCGACGGTGATCGTGTGATCCCCGACCACCTTTAGCGGGCCTTGCGGCATGCGGACCTGCGCCTTGTTGACTTCAAAGCCCTGCTTGGCCAGCGCCTCGGCGATGTCGTAATTGGTAATCGAGCCAAACAGCCGACCATCGACGCCCGCCTTCGCCGAAACCTGGACCTTGGCGCCCTCGAGCCGCGCGTGGATCGCCTGCGCCGCGGCAAGCTTGTCGGCCTGCACCTTTTCGAGATCGGCACGTCGCGCCTCAAACTCCTTGATCGCAACGTCGGTGGCGCGGCGCGCCTTGCCCTGCGGAATCAGGAAGTTGCGGGCGTAGCCCTCCTTGACCTTGACGACATCACCGAGCTGCCCAAGGTTGACGATCTTCTCCAGCAGTATGACTTGCATCTTCGCCGTCCTTGCTTAGTGGGTGTCGGTGTACGGCAGCAGCGCAAGAAAGCGAGCGCGCTTGATTGCGGTATCGAGCTGGCGCTGGTAGTGCGCCTTGGTGCCGGTGAGACGCGCAGGCGTGATCTTGCCGTTTTCGCCAACGAAGTCGCGCAGCGTGTCGACGTCCTTGTAGTCGATCTGCTCGACCTTCTCCACCGTGAAGCGGCAGAACTTCTTGCGCTTGAACAGCGCGTTCTTCTGATCCGGCCGGCGGGTGCCTTTGCCCTTGCCTTTGCCTTTGCCCTTGCCTCGCATCGAGGTTGCCATCGTGTGCTCCTGTATTCCTGGTAACTGTGTCTACTGTCTTGCGTATTCAGTGATGTGCACGATCAAGCGGTTGGAGCGGCGGGTTCGCGGGGCCAGAAAGCCGGTGATCGTCAGTGGCTGCCCCAGCGGCTCGCGCTCGAGGCCCAGTGCCACCGGTCCGACCGCGATCGCAGAAAACTCGAAGTCAAGTTCCCGCGCCGCCCCTGCTTCCGTCACCGCACCTTCAAAGCGGAAGCTTCCTTCAGCGACTGCAATTCCCGCCGGCGTGTAGCGCAACGCGCTGCGTGCCATCGGGACTGCAGAGATGCGAAGTTGGTTCACTGCTTCGCGTCACCACTGTCGCGAACTTCGCGCCCTGGCTCCGACCACGTCCCTGTCAGGCGACCGCCGCCTGCTCGGCCGCGGCCTTGCGCGCTTCTTCACGCTCGACGACCTTCATCATCGGCGAGGCGGTGGTCTCGGCCTTCTTCATCTTGATGGTCAGGTGACGCAGCACCGCGTCGTTGTAGCGGAACGCATGCTCGAGTTCGTCGAGTGTCTTGCCGTCGCACTCGATGTTCATCAGCACGTAATGCGCTTTGACCAGCTTCTCGATGGGGTAGGCCAGCTGGCGGCGGCCCCAGTCTTCGATCCGGTGCAGCTTGCCGTTGCCGGTGGCGATCATCGCCTTGTAGCGATCGATCATCGCCGGCACCTGCTCGCTCTGGTCCGGATGGACAATGAAACAGATTTCATAGTGACGCATCGTGGCTCCTTATGGATGAACCGGCGCCAATTGCGTCGCCGGGGGGCGAGCTGCCCGGAAGCGTCATTCCGGTGCAGCAAGGAAGCCCGCAAGGGCTTGAAAAGCTTGCGATTCTAGCGGATTTGCGCCGCACCGCACAAGCTCAACCCCGTCTTCGCGCCAGCAGGCGCGGAAGCGCCGTGGCGGCCGTTGCGCGAACGACGACGCTGGCGAGCGCGTCAAGCTCGCTTTCGGCCGGATTGACGACCACGACGTCTGCGCCGGCGCGTCGCGCGATTCCTGGCAGCCCGGCCGCTGGGTACACAAGCCCTGAGGTTCCGATCACCAGCATCAGGTCGCAGTCCCGCGCAGCGACTTCGGCGGCGGCAAGACGGTCCGGATCGAGCATTTCCCCGAACCACACGACGCCGGGGCGCAGCCAGTCGCCGCAGCCGGGGCAACGCGGCGGTTCGCCTTTCGGCACGCGCGTGGGGTCATCTTCGACGTAGCCACATTTCGAAAGGCATAGGGTCTGCGCGATCGACCCGTGGATTTCGATGACGTCGCGCGAACCGGCTCGCCGATGCAGGCCATCGACGTTCTGTGTGATGACGGTAAACCGCGCGTAACGGCCGGCTGCCGCTGCGAGCGCGACATGTCCGGCATTGGGCTCGGCCTGGCCGACCGCTTCCCGGCGCCATGCGTACCAGCGCCACACCAGCGGCGGGTCGGCACGGAACCCTTCCTCGGAGGCCAACTGGGCTGGGTCAAAGCGCGCCCACAGTCCCGTCTGCGCATCCCGGAACGTCGGCACCCCGCTCTCAGCGGACATGCCGGCCCCGGTCAGGACCGCAATACGATTCGAGCGGCGCGCCAGTTCGCACGCCTGCTCTATCGGCTCAGGCTTCACCCACGCCCTGCGGCAACTCAGGCCCCGCCGGAATGCGACGATCCATCGTAACGAACCACAGCGGCGGAATCAGCGCCAGCAAAATCATGGTCGGATAACCGGCCGGAAGCTGCGGCGCCTGCGGCATCGACTGCAGATCCTCGTAGGGCCGCTGCATCTGCGCATGGTGATCGGGGTGCAACTGCAGATTGAACAGGATCCAGTTGCTGACGACAAAATCGGCGTTCCAGGAATGCTCTTCGCGCACCGGCTCGTAACGTCCGCCGAAGCGTCGGCGCTGCAGGCCATAGTGCTCGATGTAATTGATGATCTCCAGCAGCGCCACGGCAACGACGGCCTGTAGCACGAACAGCAGCGCAGCCTCGCGCCCGCCGATCGCTGCCGTCGCACCGACGATGACGACCGAAATCACACTCCCGCTCAGCACCCAATTGGACGGATGCCAGACGCTGCGTCCGCGCCGCGCCATTCGCAGACCTTCGAGTTTCCAGGCGTGCATGAAACTGCCGATCACCGAGCGCACGATGAAACGATAGACGTTCATGCCACGCGGTGCGGTCGCCGGATCGTCCGGCGTCGCCACGCGGACGTGATGGCCACGAACGTGCTCGACGAAGAAATGTCCGTAGCAGACGCTGACGAGCAACGCCTTCGCGATGATCCGATCGAGGGCTGATGAGCGATGTCCGAGCTCGTGAGCGATCGTGATCCCCAGGCCACCCGTGACCGTTCCGATCGCCAGTGCAAACACGCCAAATTGCCAAGCCTCCAGGCTCGGCGCGATACGCATGGCTTCCAGCAACAGGATTGCCTGCAGCGGCAGCTGTAGCCGCGGAATCCAGCGCGCGAACGCGAGCGGCGCACGCTGCGCCTCCGGCCGCGGTCGACCGACAACCACGTCAAGCAGCGGGATGATCACGAAACTGATGGCGAGCGTCAGCCAGGGCATGCCGAGCTCGACCCACCAAATGGGGCTCAGTGCGAAGAAGACGAGAAGCAGAGTGCCGAAGAGTGCTGCAATCACGTCGCGATGCTGCGCCCATGAGGCGCGCTTTTCAAGCCGCACCGAGACCCGATGGCTCGCTCGCCAGTCGCTGTCGGACGGTTTCGAACAGGCAAATGCCGGTCGCGACCGAAACATTCAGGCTTTCGACCGAGCCCTTCAGCGGAATCTGCGCGACAGTGGCACAGCGCTCGCGTGTGAGGCGCCGCAGGCCGGTGCCCTCGGCTCCGAGGACCCAGGCGATCGGCCCGTTCAGGTCGAGCTCGAACACCGATAGCGCCGCATCGCCGGCAGCGCCTATGGCGCGGATGCCGGCCTCGCTGATCGCGTCCAGTGCGCGCGCCAGGTTGGTCACCTGAATCAACGGCACCGACTCGGCAGCTCCCGCAGCCGCCTTGAGTGCAGCAGGCGTCAGCGCAGCCGATCGATCCCGCGGGACGACGACGGCGTTGGCGCCGGCCGCGTCTGCAACGCGAAGGCAGGCGCCCAGATTGCGCGGATCGGTAACGCCGTCGAGCACGAGCAGCAGCGTGTGGGCCTGCACCGTGTCGAGGAGATCCTCAAGCGTTAGCGCCTGCGCGATAGCAGCGGCCAAAGCGACGACACCCTGGTGTGGCGCGTCGGCGCAAAGTGCCCGAAGTTGCTCCGGATCTGACGCGACGATCTGGACACCGGACTCGCGCGCCTTTTGTTGCAGGCGCTGCATGCGACCGTCGCGACGCCGGCCGTCGATGTAGATCGCCTCGATCGAATCGGGCGCGGTCTCGAGCCGCGCGAGCACCGCGTGGAAACCGGCGAGGACGCGCGGTGCGGTCACCTCCGCTTCCCGCGACAGCAGGAGGACTCGATTGGAGCCAATGCGGTCGATGTCATGCGCGTGTGCCGCCGCCCTATCGACCGCGCTTGCGCGCCTTGCTGTCGCGCGCTCCGCCGACACCCTTCTTGCCGATCTTGTGCAACTGACCACGTCGAGCCTGTCGCCGCGCGCCGACCTTGGCCTGGCGTTCGCGCCGCTGCTCGACCGACTCACCGCGCTTTCGCTCCTTTTCCTTCGGCTCGGGCGCATTCGCCGTCAGGATCGCCTTGCGCGTGTCGCCGCGCACCAGGCGGAACTCGATGCGACGCGCTTCAAGGTCGACGCGCGCGACCTGGACCGTCACGCGATCACCGAGCCGGTAACGCAGCCCGGTGCGTTCGCCGCGCAATTCGTGGAGCGCTTCGTTGAAGAGGAAGTACTCCGAGCCGAGCTCGGACACGTGCACCAGTCCCTCGACGTAAAGATCATCGAGGACGATGAACACCCCAAAGGGCACCACGGAGCTCACCGTGCCGCTGAAGGTCTCGCCCACGCGCTCGCGCATGTAGTAGCTCTTGAGCCACGCTTCCACATCCCGCGATGCGTCGTCCGCCCGGCGTTCGTTCGCGGAGCACATCAATCCGAGTTTCTCCCAGACCGTCATCTCCGCGCCGCCCGCGGGCCGCCGCTCGCGCGTGTGCCGCAGCGCGCTTCGAGCCGCAAGCGGAGCCACCGCCAGTTCGGGAGAACCGCTCAGTACCGGCAGATACGGCTTCTTGCCGAGACACGCCTTGATCGCGCGATGCACGAGCAGGTCCGGATAGCGCCTGATCGGCGAGGTGAAATGGGCATACGCCTCGTAGGCGAGGCCGAAGTGACCCGAGTTGTGCGGGCTGTAGATTGCCTGCTGCATCGAACGCAGCAGCACCGTCTGCAGCAACTGGGCATCCGGCCGCGGCCGGATCTTCTTCAACAGCAGCGCATAGTCGGCGGGCTGCGGATCGTCTCCGCCCTCGAGGTGCAGTCCGAGGGTCTTGAGCATCGCGCGCACGTTGGCCAGCCGCTCCGGCGTCGGACCCTCGTGCACGCGGTACAGCGCCGCATGCTTGCTGCGCGTCACGAAGTCCGCGGCGCAGACGTTGGCGGCCAGCATGCACTCCTCGATCAGTTTATGTGCGTCGTTTCTCACCCGCGGAACGATCTTCTCGATCCGGCCGTTGGCATCGCAGATGATGTAAGTCTCGGTGGTGTCGAGGTCGATGGCGCCGCGCGTCTCACGCGCCCCCGCGAGGGTCTCGTACAGTGCGTAGAGGTTTTGCAGATGCGGCAGAACATCGACCCGCCGGTGCGCGGCACGGCTGCCGGGCACCGAGAGCGCTTCCCAAACCTCGTCGTAGGTCAGGCGTGCGTGCGAATGCATTACCGCCGGATAAAACTGGTACGCATCGAGCGTGCCCTTAGCGCCGATCACGCAGTCGCAGACCATGACCAGCCGGTCGACGTCGGGATTGAGCGAGCACAGGCCATTGGACAACTTTTCCGGAAGCATCGGGATGACACGGCGAGGGAAATACACCGACGTGGAGCGGCCCTGTGCCTCGGCATCGAGCGCGTCGCCCGACTTGACGTAGTGGCTGACGTCGGCGATCGCAACGAGCAGGCGCCAGCCTTTCTTGCGCCCGCCCATCGGCTCGCAGTACACCGCATCATCGAAATCGCGCGCGTCTTCGCCGTCGATCGTCACGAGTGGGACGTCACGCAGGTCGACTCGACCGCGCAGGTCACGCGGCTGGACCGAATCGGGCAGGCTGCTGGCGAGTTCCAGGACCGAGGCCGGAAATTCGTGCGGCACCGAGAACTTCCGTACAGCGATCTCGATCTCCATGCCCGGATCATCGATCGCACCGAGCACTTCGATGACCCGCCCGACCGGCTGCACATATCGTTGCGGCTGCTGCAGGATCTCCGCCACGACAACCTGGCCCGGCTCCGCCGAAAGCGTCGCGCCGGGCGGCACCAGGATGTCGTGCTGAATACGCTGATCCTCGGGAACCACGATGGTGACGCCGCGCTCATTGAGCAGTCGCCCGACCAGCTTGTTGGTGCGGCTCTCGATGACCTCGACGATCTCGCCTTCGGGTCGGCCGCGGCGATCGGTCCCGGAAACGCGCGCCAGCACGCGGTCGCCGTGCAGTACCTTGCTCATCTCGTGTTCGGAGAGCACGAGATCCGGGCCGGCGTCGTCGCGGATCAGGAAACCGAAGCCATCACGGTGGCCCTGCACCTGCCCGGACAGCAGATTGGCTCGCGCAGCGACGAGCAGCAGTCCCGCCCGGTTGCGCACGATCCGCCCGGCGCGCTCGAGTTCCTCGACTTCGGAATTGAACGCCGCACGCGCTTCGTCGGTGACGCCAAGGCGCTCGGCCAGTTCCTGTGGGGTCAGCGGCGCGCGAGCGTCCGTAAGCGCCCGCAGTACGGAGTCGCTTTCAGTGAGTGTGGTTTTTGGAGTCAATCAGCAGCTTCATGAAGGTTGAAAAGGACGCCGCCGCGTAGCAAGCGGCCAGCGTAACGCATTTGACATGGCAGGCGCCGTCGCTAAAATCTCGGGCTCACCTGTGCCCAGGTGGCGGAATTGGTAGACGCACTAGTTTCAGGTACTAGCGCCGCAAGGTGTGGAGGTTCGAGTCCTCTCCTGGGCACCAAAGTATTCGAAAGGCCGGCACCGCCGGCCTTTTGCATTTTCGCGCCCGGGAAGCGAAGCACCTGCGTGCTTCGCGTGAGGACGAGAAGGGCGCCGCATGCAAAGCGGCGCCGGGGTCGCGGTACGTGACCGAGTCCTCTCCTGGGCAACAACGTATTCGAAAGGCCGGCACTGCCGGCCTTTTGCATTTCTTCGCACCGGAATCGAAATTCCCGACGAATCGCGAATGAAAGTCCGGTCAGCCCGTCGCCCCGCTTCTCAGCCGGGCCGCCAGTTTCTGCGGGCCCATCGCGTCGTAGACCTCGAACGGCTGGTGGATCCATGGGTTCGTCGGCAGGTACTCGACGTAGTAGTCAGGCACGAATGCCGAACAGGCCTTGTACCAGACGACACCGGTGCGGATTTCGGCGACCGCGGGGAACCGCTGCTTCAGGTGTTCGATGACGCGTCCGAGTGTGACGCCCGAATCGACCAGATCGTCGACGAGCAGCAGGTTGCCGTCCAGTGTCCCCTTGGTCATCGTGATGTATTCACCGATGTCCAGCGCACCCTGCGATCGTCCCGCCGCCTCACGATACGAACTCGCGGCCAGGATCGCCAGCGGCATATCGTAGATCCGCGAAATGATGTCGCCGACGCGCAGACCGCCGCGCGCGAGGCACAGCAGTGAATCGAAGTGCCAGTCCGACTCATAGATCGAAAGGGCCAGCCGTTCGATCAGCCGGTGGTACTCGTCCCAAGTGACGTAGAGATCCTTCACGACGCTCAATGGAACGGATGCCGCAGCACGATCGTCTGCTCGCGGTCCGGGCCCGTGGAGACGAGATCGATCGGCACCCCCAGCACTTCGGCAAGCCGCTCGAGGTAACGCCGGGCATTGGCCGGAAGATCGTCCCATGTGCGTATGCCGAAGGTCGACTCCGACCAGCCGGCAAACTCCTGGTAAATAGGCTCGCATCGCCCGACCGCGTCGGCGCCGTAGGGCAGGATGTCGACTTCGCGGCCTTCAAAGCGATAGCCGACGCCCAGCCGCACGACCGGAAGTCCGTCGAGCACGTCAAGCTTGGTGATGCAAAGGCCCGACGTACCGTTGAGCTGCACTGCGCGACGCAGGCCGGCGGCATCGAACCAGCCGCAACGCCTCGGCCGGCCGGTCACTGAGCCGAACTCCTGACCGCGGTCGCGCAGGCGCTCGCCGGTGGCATCGACCAATTCGGTGGGAAACGGGCCGGACCCCACGCGCGTCGAATACGCCTTGGTGATGCCGAGCACGTAGTCGAGCCGCTGCGGCGCGACGCCGGCACCGGCCGAGGCAGCGCCAGCGACGGTGTTACTCGAGGTCACATACGGATAGGTTCCATGATCCACATCCAGCAACGTGCCCTGCGCGCCTTCAAAGAGCAGGCGATGGCCGCTTGCCATGACGGTGTTGAGCCGGTACGACACGTCCGTGATGAGGGGCTTCAGGCGCGCCGCCAGCGCGAGCGTCTCATCGATGACCCTGGACGCGTCGACGGTCGCCGCGCCGAAGTAGTGTTCGAGAACGAAGTTGTGGAAGTCGAGCGCCTCGCGGACGCCGTCGCCGAAACGCTTCGCGTCAAAGAGATCCTGGGCCCGGACGGCGCGGCGTGCAACCTTGTCCTCGTACGCCGGACCGATGCCGCGGCCGGTCGTTCCGATCTTGGAGTCGCCGCGGCGCGTCTCACGTGCCTTGTCGAGCGCAACGTGATAGTCGAGGATCAGAGGGCAATTGCCGCTGATCAGCAGACGCGATGCGACATCGACACCGGCGCCCTGCAGCTCGTCGAGCTCAGCGAGCAGCGCGGTCGGCGACAGCACGACGCCGTTACCGATGTAGCAGGCGGTCTTCGGTCGCAGAATGCCCGACGGAATCAGCCGCAAAATGGTCTTCTTGCCGGCGATCACCAGCGTATGGCCCGCGTTGTGACCGCCCTGGAAGCGAACCACCCCATCGACATCCTCGGTGAGCCAGTCGACGATCTTGCCCTTGCCCTCGTCGCCCCACTGCGTGCCGACGACAACTACGTTTTCTGCCATTCTTGTTCCTGTTTGACGAGGGAAGCAGCGTCGCGCGCGACCACCTGCCACGTCGATTTCACGTGTTGCAACTCGCGATCGAAGATGAAGTCACCGGGCTCTGCGCTGCCGACCTCGTCCGGCAGTCGCTGGACCACCACATGGCCATCGCGCCGCAGGCTGCGTATCGCCTCGCGCAGGCCGGCGTCGTCGCCGGCGGGCGCGACAATGGCGCGCGGCGCCGTCACGCCCAGCAGTCCGACGAGTTCGCGCAGATAGATCGAGAATCCCACGGCAGGCCGGGCACGGCCGAAGGCTTTGCCGATATCGTCGTAACGACCTCCCCGCAGCACCGCGCTGGGCAACTCCGGCGCATGCACCGCGAAGGTCACGCCCGAGTGATAGCGATAACCATGCAGGTCGGCCAGATCGACGCTCACGGCATCAGCGCCGCAGCGCGTCGCCAGATAGTCGAGGCTGTCGAGCGCTGCGCCGATCGACGGGTCGTCAGGCAGGATCTGCCGCGCCCGCGCCAGTACATCGGCGTCGCCGCTGAGACGTCCGAGGGCGACCAGTCCTTCGCGGACACGCTGCGGCAGTTCAGCCACGGCCTGTTGCAGCGCCGGCGTGTCCTTGGAGCTGAGCGCCGCCAGGATTTCGTCCTCCGCGGACGAAGACAGTCTTGCCAAGTCGAGCAGTGCGCGAACCACACCGGTATGACCAAGGTCGATGCCGACGCGGCCGAGGCCGGCGACCCGGAGCGAGGCCACCGCAAGTTCGAGGATTTCGAGGTCGGCCGCCGGTCCGGCCGCACCATAAAGCTCTGCGCCAATCTGCAGCGGTTCCCTGACCGCGAGCGGATGCTGCGGACGTGCGTGCAGCACGCTGCCCGCATAACACAGGCGCACGACGCCGGGACGATTGAGGATGTGGGCATCGATCCGCGCAACCTGCGGCGTCGTGTCGGCGCGCAGGCCGAGCAGGCGACCGCTCGACTGATCCACCAGCTTGAAGGTCCGCAGATCGAGTTCGCTGCCGGTGCCGATAAGCAACGAGTCGATGTACTCGATTAGCGGCGGTATGACGAGTTCGTAGCCGTAACCGGCGTAAAGATCAAGCAGCGCACGGCGGGCCTCCTCGACGCGCCGCGCCTCGCGCGGCAGGACGTCGGAGATGTTCTCAGGAAGCAGCCAGCGCGGCATGGCGGAGACGGAGGACGAGGGCGTGGCGGCTCTGCGGCAGCGCCGCGGACGGGACGGTCTGGATCAGATCAGAAACCAGAACAATAGCGCGCCGCCGACGACAGCCAGCAATCCGAAGAACCGGATCTGGCCATCATTGAGCTCGGTCACACGCTGGAACATCTGCCGCCACGCCGCCGGTGCCAGGAGCGGGAGAAGACCTTCGAACACCAGCATCAGCCCGAAAGCCAGAGCGAGCGTTTCGAGCATCAGCGACGCGGAGCTGGAGCGGCTGCTGGAGCGGCGTCGGGCGACCTCATGTACTTGAAGAACTCCGAGGACGGATCGACAACCAGCACATCGTTGCGGTTACGGAAGCTCGCCCGGTAGGCCTCGAGACTGCGGTAAAAGCGCGCGAACTCGGGATTCTGGCCGAAGGACTGTGCGTAGAGCGCAGACGCCTTGGCATCGCCGTCGCCACGGATTTTCTGAGCGTCGCGATAGGCCTCGGACAGCAGCACTTCCTTCTGCCGGTCGGCATCGGCGCGGATCTTCTCGCCTTCGGCCGCACCGATCGAGCGCTGCTCGTTGGCCACGCGCTTGCGTTCGGCCTCCATGCGCCGGTAGACGGACTCGCTGATCTCGGGCACGAAGTCGACGCGTTTGAGCCGCACGTCGACGATCTCGACGCCGAAGCTCTTGGTCCGCTCCTGCACCGAAGCGCGGATTTCCTCCATCGCCCTGTCCCGCTCGCGCGACGTGATCTCGTTGACGGTGCGCTTGTTCACCGCCTGGTTGAGTGCGTCACGCACCAGCGTGCCGATGCGATCCTCGGCCGAGCGCTCGCCCGCCGGGAAACTGACGCGGAACAGACGCGGATCGACGATGCGCCACTTGACGAACGAATCGACCAGCAGGTTCTTCTTTTCCGACGTCTGTACGCGATCCGTGACCGGGGTGTCGAGCGTCAGGATGCGCTTGTCCTGGTACTCGACGTTCTGCAGCAGTGGCATGCGGAAGTAAAGACCCGGATCGGTGACGACGCGGGTGATCTGGCCGAGCTGGTAGACGATCGCCGACTGGCGCTGGTCGACAATGAATGTGCTGGCCCGCACGATGAAGGCGGCGATGACAAGCCCGATGATGACGAAAAGAATGCGGTTCATGACGTCGTCCCTAACGCGCTTCGCGCTCACGGCTGCGCAGCGACGAATCACGGGTGCGAGGGTCGCCGGCGGCGGCTGCCGAGTCCGGAAGCGGGGTCACCTGGGTCGGACGCGTCGCCGCGCCATCCTGCGTCACCTGCTGCATCAACTTGTCGAACGGCAGGTAAAGCAGCTGGTTGCTGTTGCGTGAGTCGACCATCACCTTGGTTGTATTCGTGAATACCTGTTGCATCGCATCCACGTACATCCGGTCGCGCGTCACGGCAGGGGCCTTCTGATATTCGGCGAGGATCTGCCGGAACCGCGATGCATCGCCCTCGGCGGTCTGCACGATCCGGGTGCGGTAGCCCTCCGCTTCCTGCATCAGCCGGGATGCGCCACCGCTTGCCTTCGGCACCACGTCGTTGGCGTAGGCCTGGCCTTCATTGATCTGGCGTTCGCGGTCCTGCCCCGCCTTGACCGCATCGTCGAATGCCGCCTGGACCTGCTCGGGCGGCTGCGCGTTCTGGATCGCGACCGCCGAGACCAGGATGCCGGTGCCGTAACGATCGAGCATTTCCTGCATGCGGCGGCGCACTTCGTCGGCGATTTGCTGGCGATTCTCGTAGAGCACCGAGTCCATCTTCGTGCGACCCACGACTTCACGCATCGCCGATTCAGCGGTCTGGATCACCGACGCCATCGGATTCCGACTGTTGAAAAGGTAGTCGCGCTCGCCGTCGTCCTTGATGCGGAATTGCACTTCGAACTGCAGATCAACGATGTTCTCGTCGTCCGAAAGCATCAATGCTTCCTTGAGGCGCTCAGGACGCCCGCGCGTGCCGACCTCGACCTTGCGCAGCGAAAGGATGTCGACAAGTTCGCTCGACTGTACCGGCCACGGCAGACGCCAGCGAAAACCGGGCCGCGTGGTCTCGGTGTACCGACCGAAGGTCGTGACCACGCCGAGTTGTCCTTCCGGAACGATGTAGAAGCCGCTTGCGACCCAGATCAGACCAAGCACCCCGAGCAGGGCCGCGAAGCCGATGCCGGTACCGCGCGGGCTGCTGCCGAGGCCGCCAAAGCCGCCACTGCCGCGTCCGCCGGATCCCTTCTTGCCAAAGAGTCCGTTGAGGCGGCGGTTGAAGTCGCGCCAGAGCTCCTCGAGATCCGGAGGACCGTCGTTATTGGGGCGCTGCGGACGTCGCGGCGGCTCGCGCTCGCCGTCGTTGTTCGATCCACCTGAACCGCCACCGCGGCCCCATTGGGGGTCGTTGAGCGACATGCGTGTCCTAGCAAGTAGAGTGTCGAAGCATAGCCAGAGTCAATGGCGCGGACGTGATGCTAGACCACGGCCGCACCGGACCAGGCTGGTTTGCGTTCGGGATGGGCGGCCTCGCGCGAGTGCTGCGCGAACTCGGCAATCGCATCACGCAGCAGATCTAGGCCCCGGCCGGTCTTTGCGCTGACCGAAACGGAAATGATGCTACCACAGGGGTCACGCTCGATACCCGGCTCGCGGCCCGAGACATCTATCTTGTTGAAGACCAGCAGGCGAGGGACCGATTCGGCACCGATTTCGTTGAGCACGTTGTCGACTTCCGCCATCTGCTCGGCGCGTGCCGGCGAGGCGCTGTCAACCACGTGAAGCAGCAGATCGGCCTCGGCGGTTTCGTCGAGAGTCGACTTGAAGGCCTCCACCAACTGGTGCGGCAGACCGCGGATAAACCCGACGGTGTCGGATACCACGGCGCTCTGCCCCGCCCCGAGATAAAGGCGACGCGCGGTGGTATCGAGCGTCGCGAACAGCTGGTCCGCGGCGTAGGCGCCGGCACGCGTCAGCGCATTGAAAAGCGTCGATTTGCCGGCGTTCGTATAGCCCACCAGTGAGATCGACAGGACGTCGCCTCGCGCGCGTGCCCGCCGACGGGTGCGGCGCTGGCGCTCGAGCTGCTTGAGGCGCTCGCGCAGTTGCTTGACGCGCACTCCAATCATGCGGCGGTCGAGCTCGATCTGCTTTTCGCCCGGTCCGCCGGTCTTGCCGAGGCCGCCACGCTGACGCTCGAGGTGCGACCATCCGCGGACCAGCCGAGTCGACAGGTGTTGCAGCTGCGCAAGTTCGACCTGCAGCTTGCCTTCGCGGCTGCGCGCGCGCTGCGAAAAGATGTCGAGTATCAGCGCAGTGCGGTCCAGCACCCAGATCCCCAGGGTCCGCTCGAGATTGCGTTGCTGCGCGGGCGACAGGGCGACGTCGAAGACGACGATGCCTGCATCGGTGGCGGTCGCGAGCGCCTTGATCTCGTCGACCTTGCCGCCTCCCACGTAATGAGCAGGATCGGGCCGGTCGCGGCGCACGGCGACATGTCCGGCCGGAGTCAGTCCCGCCGACGCCACGAGCTGTGTGAGTTCCTCGATCGCGTCCGGATCATCGCGCCGCCCGTGGGCGACACTGACCATCAGAGCGCGCTCGGGACGATCGGCGCGCTCGCTTTCAACCTGGAAGACGGTCAGGAGTCGGACTCCGCAGTGAGATTGACCGGGCGCGCCGGCACGACCGTCGAGATTGCGTGCTTGTAGACCATCTGTGTGACGGTGTTACGCAGCAATACGACATACTGGTCGAACGACTCGATCTGCCCCTGCAGCTTGATGCCGTTGACGAGGTAGATCGAGACCGGAATGTGTTCCTTGCGCAGCGCGTTAAGAAACGGGTCTTGTAGTAGTTGCCCTTTGTTGCTCATTGTGTTGACTCCAGCGGTTTGACGCCGCTTGTTGTATTCGGTTCACGGAGGAGGGGAACCGACCGTCGCGTGACTGCACATGGGGACGGGGTCACGCAATTCAATGTAAAGCAAAACCCGGGCCTTGGCCAACAACCGCCCTCAGTCAACGTAGGGATTACGCCCGGTACGGAATTCAACGCGCAGCGGCGTTCCGGCCAGGTCGAACTCCGAGCGAAAGTGGCCTTCGAGGTAACGCCTGTAGCTGTCGGATACGTGGCTGAGCGAGTTGCCGTGAATGACGATGACCGGCGGATTCATGCCACCCTGGTGGGCGTAGCGCATTTTCGGCCGCGACTGACCGGCGCGCGGTGGCATCTGACGGGCGACCGCCGCCTGCAGCGCCCGGGTCAGGCGCGGCGTCGGCAGTTTCGCGAACGCGGCCGCGTGCGCCTCGGAAACAGAACGCATGACGGCCGAAAGACCGGTGCGCCTGAGTGCCGAGATCGTGTGCACGCGTGCCCAGCGCAGGAAGTGCAGCTTGCGGTCGATCTCGCGCTTGATCCGGTCGCGCTGATAGTCGTCGAGTCCGTCCCACTTATTCACGGCGACGACGAGCGCGCGACCGCTTTCGAGTACGTAACCGGCGATGTGCGCATCCTGATCGGAAACCTCGGCCGATGCGTCAAGCAGCAGCACCACGACATTGGCATCGGCAATTGCCTGCAGGGTTTTCACCACCGAGAACTTCTCTACGGCCTCGAAGACCTTGCCGCGGCGGCGCAGACCGGCCGTGTCGATCAGCGTGTACGGCCGTCCGTCGTATTCGAACTCGACCTCGATGGCATCGCGCGTCGTACCGGGCTGGTCGAACGCAATCAGTCTCTCCTCGCCCAGCAGCGCGTTGATCAGCGTCGACTTGCCGACGTTTGGGCGGCCCACCACCGCCACGCGGACCCGCTTGGCGACAGCCGCGACGGCAGCGTCGTCCTCCGGCTGGGCCTCGGGTTCGACGAACGGCGTCAACGCAAGATCCATCAGATCGCGTACGCCCTCGCCGTGGGCCGCCGAAATCGCGTGCGGTGCACCCAATCCGAGCTCATGAAACTCGGCCGTCGCCTCGGTCGGCAACCCCTCGGCCTTGTTGACCGCGAGCAGCACCGGCCGGCCGGTCACACGCAGGCGATCGCCGATGCGACGGTCCTGCGCGGTGACGCCCTCGCGTGCATCGAGCACGAAGATGATCGCATCGCTTTCGGCGATCGCCTGTTCGGCCTGCGCCGCCATCTCGCGCGAGATGCCTTCGGCATTCAGGGGCTCGAAGCCGCCGGTGTCGATGACGATGTAATCGCGCGGCCCGATCCTGCCGTTGCCGTAATGCCGGTCACGCGTCAGGCCCGGAAAGTCGGCCACGAGAGCGGCGCGCGAGCGGGTCAGCCGATTGAAGAGCGTCGACTTGCCGACGTTCGGGCGGCCGACGATGGCGATGACCGGTTTCATCGGACGCGTCGAGGCGCTACTCGACCGTCACCAGGGCAACGGTTCCGTCCTGGGTCTGCACGACAGCACCGCCGCCGAAGGCGCGGGGTGTTGCGCTGATCTCGCTGCCGAGCGCAATGCGCGCGAGGAATGCCCCGTCTTCCGGTGAAAGGAAGTGCAGGTAACCCTCAAAGTCGCCAACAACGACCGCCCGGCGCAGAGCAAGCGCGGCGGTCAGATCACGGTTTAGCAGCTTTTCCTGGCGCCAGGCATTCGCGCCCGTCGCAGCAGAGAACGCCACGACGTGCGACTTGGCGTCGACCGCAAAGATCCTCCGGGCATCGCCGCCCACTCCCGCGCCGGCGGATAGTTCCTTCGCCCAGCGCAGATTGCCATTGCTTGCCTCGAAGCAGGCGACCCGGCCCTGGTAGGCCGCCGCGCACACTTCACCGCCGATCACCAGCGGAGCGCCGAGCACGTCTGCCAGGCGTTCCACCTCGCTCGCGCCGCGGGGTTCGGCAACCGGCACGTCCCAGCGCACCGTTCCATTGGCCGATGTCAGCATAACCAGGCGACCGCTCGGAAACCCGGCAGCGACCAGGTCCCCGGCATAGGCAAGCTGCGTGAGCGATTTCAGGGTCAACGGCGGTGTCGTGCGCTGATAGTTCCAGCGCCGTTTGCCGGTGTTGGCATCAAACGCCACGATCCGGTAATCGGACCCTCGTATCACCACCAGGCCGCGCCCGACGAGCGGAGGTGACTGGATCGCCGCACTGACCTGTGCGCGCCACAGTTCCTTGCCGTCGGCACCGAGCGCTATGACATCGCCACGTGCACTGCCGACAGCGACGATGAACCCGTCGCTGCCGACGCCTCCCGAAATCGGGACATTGGTTTCGGTACGCCAGATGAGCTGCCCGTCCGGCCCAATGCGCACGACGGATCCGCTTGCGCTCGCCGCGTAAATGGCGTTTTCGAGCACGGCCGGTTGCAGAAGCGCGCCGCGCGACGATCCGACAGAGGTGCGCCACGCGACCTGCGGGCGCAGCGACGGCGAGAACTCGACCAGCGGTGCCGGCTCCGCCGACTTGCTGGAAGAGCCACCGAGCCACGAGGGCATCCACCGCGGCACCCAGGACTGCATCGTGGAGCAGCCCGCGAGCGTGGCGCAGGCGATGGCCGCAGCCAGCGCGCGCGCTGCGCCGGCCCGCCGGGCACTGGGCGACATACCGATCACGACGCTGCCACCGGCGGCAGCGCGTCAAGCTTGAGTTGAATGATCGCGCGCAGCGGATGCTGCGCATCCGCCTTGGCCAGTGCATCCGTGTAGGCGGCGCGCGCCTCCTCCGTCTTGCTCTGGGCGAACAGAACGTCGCCGCGCCGGTCCAGCACCGTCGGCAGATAGGCGCGCGGCGCATCGAAGTTGAGCACCTGCAGCGCCTCGTCATGCTTCTTCTCGTCGAGCAGTACGCCGGCCAGCCGCACCCGAGCGATCATCGTCAGCTCGTCGCGGCCCGACTTCTCGATGACCCAGCGCAGCTGTTCGGCCGCTTTCGGCAGGTCGCCTGCCTCGGCATTGAGCTTGGCCGCCTGCAGCGCGCCGATGGCCGCGTATATCGTCCGCCCGTAATGCTCCTGAATCGACGCGGCCAGCGTCTGCACCTTGGCCGCGTCGCGCGCCTCGATCGCCTGCTCGAGCTGCCCATAGACGCCCGCCGCGGACTTTGACTGCTCGCGGTCGTACCAGCGCCAGCCGTTGTAGGCCGCAAAGGCCAGCAGCACCGTGGTGACGGCAGTCAGCAGCAGGTTGCCGTACTTCTGCCACCAGGCCTTCATCTGCGCAAGTTGTTCCTGTTCTTCGAGGTCGTAAGCCATCGTCTTCCTACGGGTTGTCGTTGCGTGTCAATGCGTCCACCAGCGCCTCGGGGATCTGCTCGAGCGGGACGATACGCTGCTCGGCATAAGGTGCGGCAGCGTCCGTAGCGCGCAGCGCCTTGATGGCGGCAGCGTTGCCCGCCACTTCTGCCGCGCCGACGATGACGGCGTACTCCGCCCCGCTGGCATCGGCTTTTTTCATCTGGGACTTCATGCTGCTGTCGCCGGCATGGCAGATGACGTCGAGGCCGCAGTCTCGGATCGCCTCGGCGAGCAGGAACGCGCGCTGCGCGGTATCGCCGCCCTGGTGCAGCACATAGACGTCGATCGAGGACGCTGTTGCGGCCGACTTTGCGTCGCGAACGAGGTCGATCACACGCTCGATGCCGAGGCCAAAGCCGATACCGGGCGTCGGCTTGCCACCCATGCGCTCGATCAAGGGGTCATAGCGCCCGCCGCCGCAGAGCGTGCCCTGGGCGCCCAGTGCATCGGTGATCCACTCGAACACCGTGAGGTTGTAGTAGTCGAGGCCGCGCACCATGCGCGGATTGATCGTGAAGCCGATGCCGGCTGCCTGCAGCAGCGCCTGCAGCCCCTCGAAGTGGCGCAGCGACGCTTCGCCGAGGTACTCGGTGATGCGCGGCGCTCCGGCGACGATCGGTGCATAGCGCGGGATTCTTGGTGTCGAGGATCCGCAGCGGGTTCGTGTGCAATCGGCGCTTCGCGTCGCCATCCAGTGCGCCTTCGTGTCCCGACAGATAAGCGATCAGGTCGGCGCGGTGCCGCGCGCGCTCGTCGGCCTGGCCGAGGCAGTTGAGTTCCAGGCGCACGCGGCCCACGCGGTCGATGCCCAGGATCTTCCACAGGCGTGGACAGCATGACGATCTGCTCGGCGTCGATGTCCGGGCCGGCAAAGCCCACCGCCTCGACGTTGACCTGGTGGAACTGCCGATAGCGGCCGCGCTGCGGCCGTTCGTGGCGAAACACGGGCCCCATGGACCACAGCCGGCGCGGCGCGTCGTAAGTGAGGTTGTGCTCGATGATCGCCCGCACCACACCGGCGGTGAACTCCGGACGCAGCGTCAGGTTCTCACCGTTGAGCGGTCCTCGAAGCGAGTACATCTCCTTTTCGACGATGTCGGTGACCTCGCCGATGCCCTTCACGAAGAGCTCGGTGTACTCGACAATCGGCGTGCGGATCTGCTGATAGCCGTAGCTGCGCAGCCAGTCGGCAGCGCGCGCCTCGAACCACTCCCAGAGCGGCGCATCCGCAGGCAACAGGTCGTTCATGCCGCGGACCCCGGCAAGCTTGCGGGTAGCCATCGTGATCAGGCGGTTTCAGTGGCGCGCGTGTACTTGCGCCGGACGTAGTCGTCGACGATTGCCTGGAACTCCTCGGCAATTCGCTCGCCCTTCAGCGTCACCGTGCGCTCGCCATCGACAAACACCGGCGCCACCGGCGCTTCGCCGGAGCCCGGCAGACTGATACCGATATTGGCGTGCTTGCTCTCGCCAGGACCGTTGACGACGCAACCCATGACGGCGACGCTCATCGATTCGACGCCGGGACGATCCTGCCGCCACACCGGCATCTGCTCGCGCAGCCAGGTCTGGATCGAATCCGCCAGTTCCTGAAAGAAGGTGCTGGTGGTCCGGCCGCAACCGGGGCAGGCCACGACCATCGGCGTGAAGGCCCTGAGCCCCATCGTCTGCAGGATCTCCTGCGCGACCTGGACCTCGCGGGTGCGCGATTCACCCGGCGCGGGAGTCAACGACACCCGTATCGTGTCGCCGATCCCTTCCTGCAGCAGCACCGACAGCGCAGCCGTCGATGCGACGATGCCCTTGCTGCCCATGCCCGCTTCGGTCAAACCCAGGTGCAACGGATAGTCGCAGCGCTGTGCGAGCGCGCGATAAACCGCGATAAGGTCCTGCACGCCGCTCACCTTGGCCGACAGGCAGATGCGGTCCCCGGGCAGGCCCAACTGCTCGGCGCGCTGCGCGTTGTCGATCGCCGAGCGCACCAACGCGTCGCGAAGCACGGCGCCGGCCTCCCACGGTTCTCTGCGCGCAGCGTTCTCATCCATCATGCGCGCCAGCAGTTCCTGGTCAAGCGAACCCCAGTTGACGCCAATGCGCACCGGTTTGTCGAACCGACAGGCCACTTCGATCATCTGCGCGAAATTGTCTTCACGACGCGAGCCCTTGCCGACATTGCCCGGATTGATGCGGTACTTTGAGAGCGCCTGCGCACAACCCGGATGCTGCGTAAGCAGCTTGTGCCCGTTGTAATGAAAGTCGCCGATCAGCGGCACGTCGACGCCCATGCGATCGAGCTGCTGCCGAACCGCGGTGACTTCCGCCGCCGCCTGCGGAGAATTTCACGGTGATGCGGACAGCTTCCGATCCGGCCTGCGCCAGTTCCTTGACCTGGATGGCGGTCGCGACGGCGTCAGCCGTGTCGGTGTTGGTCATCGACTGGACCACCACAGGCGCAGCGCCGCCGATCCTGACGACACGCGCACCCCAGCGCAGCTCGACCTGCCGGGTCTGTCGACGACGTGCCGGCAGAGCGGCGGCCGGCAGGCAATCGAGCGGTTCGATCGGCTGGTTCATCGCGCGACTTCAGTCAATCGTGAAACGGGCGACGTTCTGGCGCGTATGGGGTGCCAGGTCATAGGGTTCGCCCCGAACCTCGACCACCGCCTTGCCTGCATCGCCGATCACGACATAAAACGGCGGAGTGCCCTCGACGACATGCTCGGCGCCGGCGCTGTTGTGTTGCGAGTGCAGGACCTTGCCCTCTGCGTCCTTCACCTCGGCCCACGATGAGCCGGTGAAACGAAGCTTCAGCAGCGGTGCCACGGGTACCGGTTCCATGATGACGGTCGTGTCTCCCGCAGCTGGCGCTGTATCCGGCGCTGGCGCTGGCGCGGACGATGGCGCCGGCGTCTCTGTCGTGGCGGGCGTCAACGCCGCGGGAATCGCTGCGGGAGCCGCCGGCTGCGGCGACGCGGGAACCGTGCTTACCGGCGCCGGGCCCTCGCGCGTCGCATACCAGCCGAGCGCTCCCAGGGCTATCAGCAGAAGGACCGCGCCAAGCACAACGAAGCGGCGCGAGGCCTGCTCGCGCGCGGCTTCGCGAACCGGCGAGTAGTCGCGCTGCCGCGCCATGCCGTCGACGACGGACGCAGTTGCGGGGCCGAGCTTCGTCGCCAGGTCATCCAGCAACGGCGTTGGGTCCAGGTTCAGAATGCGCGCATAACTGCGCACGAAACCGCGGACATAAGCCGCCTCGGGAAGTGCAGCCAACGATTCCTGTTCGAGCGCCCGCACCTGATTCAGATGCAACCGCAGCCGCGCGGCCACGTCGGTCACGGTAAGGCCGGCACGTTCCCGCTCCCACCTCAAGCGAGCGCCAAAGGCCATCGGCGGCTGCTCTTCCGCCTCGGTTGCGAGCCCCGACGATCCGGACTCGGTCATTTCGGTTGGATCACTCATCGAAAGCACCACGGGCTAGCAGGGCGGCCTCCTTCGACCCGGGAAAGCGCGTGCGCAACTCAGTGGCAAGGCGCGACTCGGTGCGCAGATCACCCTGGGCCCGTGCGATCTTCAGGCCGATCCACAGCGTCTCAGGCGACCCGTCCGTGGACTTGGCGAGCAGTCCGTAATAAAAGGCGGCGCGATCCGTTTGCCCGGTCGCCAGATAAAGGCGAGCGAGTTCGTATTTCGTCGTCACGTTCGCCGCGTCAATTTCGAAGGATCGCCGGAGCAACGGTTCGGCGACCGCGTAATCCTTCACTCTCATCATGCAGACGCCAGCACTCAGATTCGCTCGGGCCGGCGTGGCATAGAGCGGATCACGCAAAGCGCGCTGGAAGTAACCGAGTGATTCGCGCTCGCGTCCGGTCTGGCACAGGAACCATGCGTAATTGTTGTTGAGGTCCGGGTTGGACGCGTCAAGTTGCAGGGCCCTCTGGAAACTTTCTTCGGCAGAGCGGCGCTCGTTGAGATCCATGTAGATGAGACCGAGCAAGCCATAGGCTTCGGCCAGCGTCGGATCGATCTGCACTGCACGTCGCCCCTCTTCGAGCGCGACCGCCAACTGGCCGTTGCGGTAATAGCCGGCCGCAAGTTCCAGGCGCGCCTGCGCCCGCGCCCTCGCCGAGGCCGGTCCGGTTTCGGTCTTCTGCGTGGAGGACACGACCTCACCGCCGGTGCGAGTGGTTGTCGTCGTCTTACAGGCCGCGAGCGCGGCGACAACAAGCACGATTGCCAGTCTGGCCATCAACTCGACCCGCATGTCGCGCTCTCCTTGAACATGCTAGCGAACCACCGCGACCGGGATGTCGATCGCGCTGCCGCCGGCGCGTGATGTTCGCCGCGTCCGGTCCTGAACTTCTCCCGCCAGCTGCCCACACGCTGCATCGATGTCATCACCACGGGTCCGGCGCACCGTAGTCACGATGCCTTCGTCGGCGAGCCGCTGCGCAAATGCGCGGATCCGCTCGATGGGCGAGCGCTGCAGCCCGGCACCAGGGAAGGGATTGAAGGGAATCAGGTTGAACTTGCACGGGACATCCCGCACCAGGGCGGCCAGCGAGCCGGCATGCTGGTCCGAGTCGTTGACGCCATCGAGCATCACGTATTCGAACGTGATGAAGTCGCGCGGCGCGACGCGCAGATAGCGCCGGCACGCCGCCATGAGTTCCCTCAGCGGATACTTGCGGTTGAGCGGCACAAGCTCGTCGCGCAACGCATCGTCGGGAGCGTGCAGCGATACGGCCAGCGCGACGGGGCAATCGGCACCCAGACGGTCGATCTGCGGCACCATGCCCGAGGTCGAAACGGTGACGCGCCGGCGCGACAGCCCATAGGCGTTGTCGTCCAGCATCAGGCGCAGCGCCGGCAGCAGCGCGTCATAGTTCTGCAGCGGCTCGCCCATCCCCATCATCACGACGTTGCTGATGACGCGTTCGCCTTCCGCATCGAGAACCAGCGAACGCCTCAGCGCGTGTTCGGCCCACCAGAGTTGCCCGATGATCTCTGCAGTTGTCAGGTTGCGGCTGAAGCCCTGGCGCCCGGTCGAGCAGAAGACACAGTTCACCGCGCAACCGGCCTGCGATGAAACGCACAGCGTCCCGCGATCCGACTCCGGGATGAAAACCGTCTCGATCGCGTTGCCAGCGCCGACGTTGAGCAGCCACTTGCGCGTGCCATCGTCAGACGCCGAATCACGCACGACCGCAGGGGCGCTGACTTCGGCGCGTTCGGCGAGCTTGGTGCGCAGTGACTTGGCCAGGTCCGTCATGGCGTCGAAATCCGCCGCGCCACGTCGGTGGATCCAGCGGGCGAGCTGGCGCGCGCGGAACGGCTTTTCACCGATTGACTCGGTGTAGTCCGTCAGCGCTGCAACGTCGAGGCCAAGAAGGTTGACGCGTTCCATGCCCAGTCGGGTTCAGCGCGTAAAGACGGCCATTTGCGGAAAGAAATAGGCGATCTCGACACGCGCGGTATCCGGACCATCCGAGCCGTGCACGGCGTTCGCGTCGATGCTCTCGGCGAAGTCAGCCCGGATCGTGCCCGCCGTCGCCTTCTTCGGATCCGTCGCCCCCATCAGTTCGCGGTTCTTCGCGATAGCGCTGTCGCCCTCCAGCACCTGGATCATCACAGGACCGGAGATCATGAAATCGACAAGGTCCTTGAAGAAGGGGCGTTCGTGGTGAACCGCGTAAAAGCCTTCCGCTTCCGGGCGCGACAACCAGGCCATGCGAGCGGCGACGATCTTCAGTCCGTTCGTCTCGAAGCGAGAATAGATTTTCCCGATGACGTTCTTTGCGACGGCATCGGGTTTGATGATCGACAGGGTGCGTTCCACCGCCATGACTTCAGCCTTTTCTTTTCCTCAAGGGACAATTCCGGTCGTCGAGGCGAACAATCCGCCGGTCGACCTGCGACCGAACCGAAAACCTCGACAAATGAACAACTTGCAACCAGCGAGGTCAGCCGAAAATTTTAGCATGCGAGCGCCGCGCGAGCCGCGGAAGACCGCGTTGGCGTTCAGCTTGTGGCGTTTTACGCGCGCGATTGAGCTGCACCCGGCTCGAGCACGGCGATCGACTCGACGTGCGACGTGTGCGGAAACATGTTGACGATTCCGGCGGCTTGCAATGTCCAGGCGCCCTCGTGGACCAGGATCGCGCAATCCCGCGCCAGAGTTGCCGGGTTGCAGGAGACGTAAACCAGCCGGCGCGGGAGTGCCGTCGCCGTGGTCAATGCTCGCGCGATCGCCAGCGCGCCCTCCCGTGGCGGATCGACCAGAACCTTGTCGACACCACCGAGGCGACCCACGGCGTCCGTCCAGTCGTCAAGCGTCCACTCGAAGAGGTTGCGCACCTCGAACACAGTCCGGGCGGCAAGACCGTTGTCCTGCGCCGCGGCGCGGGCTCGTTCGACGAGCGAGGCGGAGCCCTCGAAGCCGAACACCTTTGCGGCATGTGCTGCAAGCGGCAGCGTGAAATTACCGAGGCCGCAGAAAAAGTCGACGACTCGCTCTGGCGCCGCGGGCTCCAGCAGGCGCACCGCGCGGCTGACGAGAACCTCGTTGACACGGTGGTTCACCTGGGTGAAATCCGTCGGGGTAAACGGAAGCGTCACACCGAATTCCGGCAAATGCAGTTCGAGCGCGGTGGGCTGTTCCGGCGACAGCGGAACCGCGGTATGCGGTCCACCGGACTGCAGCCAAAACTCGACCTGGTGCGCGCGTGCGAACTCGCTCAATCTGGCAAGGTCCTCCGTCGTCGGATCCTGCAGGACCCGCAGCACCAGGACGATCTGCAGGTGCTCGCCGCGCTGCGCGGCTGCAAGCTCGATCTGTGGCAGGCGATCGCGCAGCGTCAGATCGCCGACGAGCGTCCGCAGCGGCACGATCAGTTTGCTGACCCGATCCGGAAGGATCTGGCAGCTCGACATCTCAGCAACGTAGCTGCTTGCCCGTTCGTGAAATCCGACCAGCACTCCGCCCTTCTTCGGCACGTGGCGCACCGACAGCCGGGCACGAAAGCGGTAATGCCAGGTCGGCCCTGCAATCGGCCTGAGCATCTGCGCAGGCCGCAGGCGGCCGATGTGCCAGAGGCTGTCTTCGAGTACGCGCTGCTTGATTGCGACCTGCGCACGTGCATCCAGGTGTTGCATCGAGCAGCCGCCGCATGCACCGGCGCCAAGGCCGAAGTGGGGACAGCGCGGTGAGGTCCGCAGAACCGACGAACGTCGGATCTCGGTCGCGCGCCCGACTTCATAGCTCGCCTTGTTGCGTCGGCGCTCGTAAGACGCCAGTTCGCCCGGCAGTGCGCCCTCGACAAAGACCGCCTTGCCGTCGCGACGCCCGACGCCGCGCCCCTCCTGGTCGAGCGAGTCAATCTCGACCTGGAACACCTCGCCGGACTTCATCTCAGCGACGGCCCCAGGCCGTCAGATATTCGCGCCAGTGCGCCTCGTCGATGGCGGCGAGTGCGCCCCGGACGAGCTCTTCTTCGTCGGCATACGCGACATCGGTCAACAGACCGCGCATGCGTTGGAAGCGCGTGTACATCAGGTAGGTGTTGACCACGTCGGTCTCGCAGTAGCGCCGGATCTGCTCGATGCCACCTGCTTGATACACCTCCCAGACCTTGCTGCCGTCCATGCCGAGCTTGCCGGCAAATCCGCACAGCTTTGCGAGGTCATCCAGCGGCGCGCAGGCGCGGGGCTGGTACATCGCGAGCAGGTCCATCAGGTCGGTGTGGCGCGTGTGATAGCGACTGATGTAGTTGTTGTAGCGGAACTCGCGATCTTCGTCGCCGAGCTCCCAGTAGCGCGGCGCGTGCACGCCGTTGACCAGGCCGCGGTAGTGCAACACGGGCAGGTCGAATCCGCCACCGTTCCAGCTGACGAGTTGCGGTGTGTAGCGGTCGATGGTGGCAAAAAACGCCTGGATCAGCTTGCCTTCATCATCGTCCGGCTGGCCGATCGACTTCACGCGGAAACCCGAGTCATCGCGAAATACGCACGAAATCGCAACGACGCGGTGCAGATGCAACGGCAGGAATTCGCTGCCCGTCTTCTCGCGCCGCTCGTCGAAAAGCTGCTGCGTCAGTTCGGCGTCCGGCAGATGGGACAACTCCGGCCTCAAGCGGCGAACGCCGCGGACGTCGGGCACCGTTTCAGTGTCAAACACGAGGATCGGCGTCATCGCCAGCCTGGCACTGGGTCAGGTGCCTGCTACAGCACGGCATCGCGGCCGACGTGGTCGGCCGCAAGCGCCTGTCGCAGCTGCTTGAGTGCCTCGAGCTGCATCTGTCGGACGCGCTCCCGCGTCAACTGCAGTTCGTCGGCCAGTTCGTCGAGCGTCGCATACGGCTGGTTGTCGAGTGCAAACCGGCGTTCGATGACGTGCCGATGGCGCTCATCGAGCCGAGCCAGCCAGACGTGGACGCGCCGCTCGAGCTCGTGCCGCGTCGCCGTGGTCTCGGGAACCTCCGATGCGTTGTCGGTGAGCAGATCGGCGAGTGTCGAACCGGGATCAGCGTCCAGTGGGGCATCCAGCGACGCCGGCAAGGCACCGACCTGCAGCACGTCGTGGACGACTTCCACCGGCTTGCCGGTCAGGTGCGCGATGTCATCGACACGGATTTCGGCGCCCGAGTCCGAGCCGGCTTCGAGATGGCGCCTGGCATGCGTCACCTGCCGCAGTTCGCGCAAGACGTGGATGGGCAGCCGGATCGTGCGCGCCTGATTCATTACCGCACGCTCGACCGCCTGCCGGATCCACCAGGTTGCGTAGGTCGAGAAACGGAATCCGCGCTCGGGCTCGAACTTCTCCAGCGCGTGGATCAGGCCCAGGTTGCCTTCCTCGATCAGATCGAGCAGTGGCAGGCCCCGGTGCGCGTAACGTTTGGCGATCGAAACCACCAGTCGCAAATTGCGCTCGATCATCTCCTGCCGCGCGGCGAATTCGCCGCCGCGCGCGCGTGTCGCCGTCAGCCGTTCTTCGTCGGCACTCATCAGCGGGTGCATGCCGATTTCGGAAAGGTAACGCTGCACGTTATCCGGCTCGTAGTCTTCGTCAGGCGCGATGTCGGCTCCCGCCAGCAGCCGCGCCGCCGCGTCAAGGCCCTCGATATTGGCGTCGTCCGGGACACCAGCAGGCAGCAGCGGTGTTCCCTCCGGACCGTGAGTCGGAGGCTGCGGCACTTTCGCAGGGGCCATCATGGCTGTTCTCGACGCGCGGGCAGGTAGCGCAGCGGATCGACCGGCTTGCCCTGTCGCCTGATTTCGAAGTGGAGTTTCACCCGGTCGGCGTCGCTGCGACCGAACTCAGCGATCCTCTGCCCGCGTTTCACAGCCTGACCCTGCTTTACCAGTACCTGCCGGTTGTGTGCGTAGGCGGAGATGAATTCCTCGGTGTGCTTGACGATCACGAGGTTGCCGTACCCGCGCAACGCGCTGCCGACGTAGACCACCTCGCCGTCGGCCGCGGCGATCACTGGGTCGCCGTCGTTGCCGGCGATGTCGATGCCCTTGTTGCGCGTTTCGTCAAAGTTCTCGATGACCTTGCCGGGTGCGGGCCACTGCCACGGGACCGTGCTCTCGGCAGTGGCCGGTTTCGCAGGCTCGACTTTGTCGGCAGGCAGAGCGGGGGCCGGACCCGTCTGCGGCGGCGCTGCCGCGGTGCCGCCCGCCTCCGCACCGGGAAGCGGTAGCGGCCTGACTTCAGCAACTCCGCTCGGTGCAACCGGCGTGACGGTGGCGGCGCTTGACGTGGGTGGCGTGATGCGCAGTTGCTGGCCGACCGCCAGCGCAGCGCCGTCACCAAGATTGTTCCATCGCGCCAGCTCGCCCATGTCGACCCCGAATGCCGTCGCGATGCTGTACAGCGTGTCACCCCGCTGGACCGTGTATACGCCGTCCTTTGCGGTACGCGCGCCCGGCGCCGTCGACGGCACGGGCTTCTCCGCGCGCGCAGGCGTTGATCCCGAACGGTCCACGACGGGCGCCGGACGTTGGGTCCCACATGCCGCGAGCGCCACCGCAACGGCCACGACCCCCGTCCATTCGGCCCAACCCTTCATTCCTGTCCTCCTAGGCAACCCCACCACGCAACGGCACGAAGCGGACGGCTTCCTTGCGACTGCGAACCAGTTTCCCCGATTCGTCCTTCTGTGCAACGACCAGCTGCTGCACGCCGGTGCCGACCGGCGCGACGATACGTCCGCCGACTTTCAGTTGGTCGACCCAGGCGGACGGTATCGCATCGCCGGCGGCAGCGGCCACGATGGCGTCGTACGGCGCCGCCTGTGCGACACCGCGCGAACCATCGCCGAACACCAGTCGGAGGTTGGGAAGACGCAATGCGCGCAGGTTATCGCGCGCGCGCTCATGCAGTGCGCGAACACGCTCGATGCTGACGACCTCGCCGACCAGCTGCGCCAGGACCGCCGCGGCGTAACCACAGCCGGTGCCGACTTCGAGCACGCGCGCCTGCTTCGGATCCTCCAGACCTTCCAGTGCAAGCTCGACGGTGCGCGCAACGATGTACGGTTGCGAAATCGTCTGGCCGTGGCCAATGGGCAGCGCGGTGTCCTCATAAGCGCGGCTGGCCAGCGCCTCGTCGACGAAAAGATGCCGCGGCACGAGTCTCATCGCATCCAGCACGCGGCTGTCTTTGACACCGAGTTCCCGCACGCGGTCGACCATGCGGTCACGCACTTTCGCTGATGCAAGACCCGCATGGACCGGTTTCCCGTCATGTGCGGGTGCTGACGGACGATTCATGCGTTGCCCTCGAGCCACTTGCGCACCCCGTCGAGTTGCTCCGTATGGGTAAGGTCGATCTGCAGCGGCGTCACCGACACGAAACCGGCGGCGGTGGCGTGAAAGTCGGTGCCGGGGCCACCTTCTTTCGCGCCGCCTGCCGGTCCGATCCAGTAAATGGGTTCCCCGCGCGGATTCACCGTCGACACGACGGGCTCGGATGGATGGCGCTTGCCAAGTCGTGTGGCGACGATGCCCCGTATCTCGCTGATCGGTCGGTTCGGCAGGTTGACGTTGAGCAGGAATGGCGCGGGGAGCGGCCGATCAAGGTGACGGCGCACGACTTTCGCCGCCATCGCGGCAGCCGCGTCGAGATGGGCGTAGCCCTTGTCCACCAGCGAAAACGCCATCGCCGGGATGCCAAAGAGATAGCCTTCCATCGCCGCCGCAACCGTCCCGGAGTAGATCGTGTCATCTCCCATGTTCTGGCCGTTGTTGATGCCGGAGACGATCAGGTCGGGGCTCTCGTCGAGCAGTCCGGTCAGCGCGATGTGCACACAGTCGCTGGGCGTTCCGTTGATGAAGATCACGCCATCGGGAGTCGTGCTCACGGTGAGCGGTCGCGCAAGCGTCAGCGAGTTGCTGGCTCCGCTGCTGTTCTGCTCGGGCGCGACAACCGTCACCTCGCCAAAGGGCCGCATCGCCTGAGCCAGCGCGGCCAGGCCAGGAGCGAGATAACCGTCGTCGTTCGAAACGAGGATGCGCATAAGGAAATAGCCGGTTGCGATGACGCGCCGGCTAGCCTGTCCGGCAACGGTCGGTGCGGCGGGATTGGAATTCGCGACCCCTGCAACCCATGTCGTTTAAAGCCGCTGCGCGTGGTAGCAGGCGGTAACTGCTTTGCCTTCTCTTTCAGTGTGAATTAGCTTCCTGCGACCTCGCACCGGCATGCCACCGTGGCGCCGTTCCGTTTCCGATCAGGCTGGCAACCGCCCGTCGCCCACGTTCACGGGCTCGAAGTGCCAACCACGTGGGCCGCGCCAACTTCGTGCGCGGCGCACATCGTCAATTCTTGCGAGTTTATCCGAGCAGTCGCTAAACCTTCGTTGATCGCTTCGAGGTTGAAGGCAAGACGAGACGCGTCGACACCAAAAATCCTCGGCCGGCGAAGAATGTGCAGGCGGAATTGCCGATCGGGTTTTTCGCCGCCCGCTCTGCGCGGAAGGACGCCCGCTTTTACGCGATCGAGATTGGCGCCGCGCCCGCACAAACACGATCGCGCACCGCCTCGGTCAAAGGTTCCGCAGATCTATACCGGACCGAGTCGTACACCGAGCGCACCACTGCGTTGGGAGGCCTGGAATGGAATTGCTCGCAAAATGACCGAGGTAGCCCGCTGCCAGGATGCTTGCGCCGACCCGAAGTTAGCCCTAACGCCAATACGGGGCCTCGAAGCGGCGGCAGGCGCGCCGGGCACGATCGTTGCATTGAAATAGGGTTCGGTGTGCCGACGGTGGGAACGATGGATACAGACAGCGTCCTGAACGCCAATGTTGCAAGCAGCTACACGCGCGCGCAGCGATCCGCGCTTACAGTCGCGGCGATCCGCTTGAAATTGATCCGGCGGTACGGCAGCGCAACGGCTCGCGATCTGGCCGACTGCATGGCGGCGTGTGCTGCGGCCGAAGTGCCGTTGGGCGATATGGTCGATCTGATCGATCTGCTGTTCGAGTCCGAACGGATTCCGGCCGCCACGATCGGCGCGGCCTACAGCCTGGCGCAGATGCTGAATCAGCACGGATACGAACATGCCTGAACTCCGGCGCTGACACAGACCCGTTCGACCGCTTGCCTCGGACATCCTGTTCACATAAAGGCATGGAAAGCCGCAGTAAAACGCCCGCACAAATGCGGGCGTTTTATCTTGATACGCAAAGAAAAAGGGCTTACGCATTACGCGTAAGCCCTTGATTCATTGGTCGGGGCGGCGGGATTCGAACTCGCGACCCCTTGCACCCCATGCAAGTGCGCTACCAGGCTGCGCTACGCCCCGAATGGCCGCGATTATAGCCGTGGGACGAGACCGCTTACTGAATTCGCTTCAGTTTCCGCCAAGTAGCTTGCGAATTCCGGCGAGTTCCTCCCGCAGGCTCGCCGCATCGATCTCCACGGGCGCACCATTACCCTTGCCGTCATGCCTCGACGGTCGATCGCCTTCCTCGAGCCGATTGCGTGCACCGCTGATCGTGAAGCCCTGTTCGTAAAGGAGTTCGCGAATGCGCCGGATCAGCAGGACTTCGTGATGCTGGTAATAGCGACGGTTGCCGCGACGCTTGACCGGGCGCAGCTGCGTGAACTCCTGCTCCCAGTAGCGCAGCACATGCGGCTTGACGCCGCACAGCTCACTGACCTCGCCGATCGTGAAATAGCGCTTCGCCGGGATCGGCGGCAGCAGTTGTGAAATCTCGTGGCGTTGCATCTCGCGCGTCGGTAGATCCGCTGATCAGCGCGCCGTATCTGCCGGCCTAGTGGGAGCTCGCGATGCGAGCGACCGCAGCCTTCAGCTTCTGGCTCGCGTGGAACGTCACCACACGCCGCGCGGTGATCGCAATCTCCTCCCCAGTCTTCGGATTGCGACCGGGCCGGGTGGGCTTGTCGCGCAACTGGAAATTGCCGAAGCCCGAAAGCTTTACCGACTCGCCACGCTCGAGGGCCTGGCGGATTTCGTCGAAGAAGCCGTCGACCATGTCCTTGGCCTCGCGCTTGTTCAGTCCCAGCCGATCGAACAGCGCCTCCGCCAGTTCCGCCTTGGTCATTGTCTTGGCCCCGCGATCGGTCGCGTGGCCGCCCGCCGCCGTCGATGGCAGATCAGGAAACTTGAAGCCCGTCGTCATTTGTGAATCGTCTCGCATTGTCGTCATTGCCGTAGACGGGCGCCAAACCGCCGGGCGATTTCCTCGACTACTGCGGTCACCGCCGCATCCGCATCAGTATCGCTGAGTGGTTTTTCAGTATCTTGCAGAACAACCCGAATGGCAAGGCTTTTTTCTTTATTTAACAAGGCGTTAGCGCCCGCTTCTACCGGGGCCGTTGCGACCTGCCGGGGACGATACACGTCGAAGAGGCGGACTTCAGTCAAGGCCGACAACCGGTCATCCACACGCGACCGAGCGTCGATAGCCGCCGCCACAGCCCCGTATTCGATGCGTTCATCGATGGTGAACGCGATGTCGCGCTGCAGCGGCTGGAACTTGGGAATCTCGCGAACGACTGGAAGTTCGCGGGTCACGAGAGCGTCGAGCTCCACCTGGAACAGCACCACGCTCTTCGGGAGCTCGTGCTTCTGCTGCAATCGGGGATGGAGCTCGCCGATCAGCCCCACTTCGCGTCCGGCTGTCAGAATGCGCGCACTGCGTCCCGGGTGCAGCGCTGGATGCGCAGCAGCTTCGAAGGTCAGGGCAGTGGGTGCGAACAGTCGCTCGACATCGCCCTTGACGTCGAAATAGTCCACCGCTCGACTGACCACCCCCCACTGCTCGTCGTCCGCGGCGCCGTAGGCGATCCCCGCGACGACGTTGGGTTGGGCGATGCCCTGCACTGCCAGGGGTCCCTCGATCACCGCCGGGTCGCGCCTGAAGACGCGACCGATCTCGAACAGTCGCGCCCGTGCGGCCTTGCGGTTCAGGTTGTAGACGAGCCGATCGACCAAGCCGCCAAAAAGCGAACTGCGCATCACCGCCATCTGCGACGCTATCGGATTAAGCACTGCGATGGCGTCCGCGTTCGCCGAAAAATCGACCTCCCATTGCCGGTCGACGAAGGAATAGTTGACGAGTTCCTGGTAACCCAGCTGGGCCAGCAGGCCGCGGATCGCGTGCGGCGAACGCAGCGACTCCGGACGCGATCGCATGCGGGCCGGCGCCATCGGCGCGTGTGCCGGAATGCGGTCGTATCCATGCAGACGGGCGACTTCCTCGATGAGGTCTTCTTCGGACTCGAGATCGAAGCGATAGCTGGGCGGCGTCACGATGAACGCGCCATCGCTGAACTCGCTTGCCAGCTTCAGTCGCGCAAATGCGTCGGCCATCTGCTCTGCCGTGAGCGGAATGCCGAGAACCCTGCGGCAGCGGTCGGCACGCATGGACACCGGTGCACGGCGCGGCAGGTTGGCCACCGTGTCGTCGATCGGTCCCGGCTCGCCGCCACAGATGTCGACGATCAGTCGGGTGATGTATTCGACATGATCCGTCGTAGTCGCGTAATCGACCCCGCGCTCGAATCGATGGGCCGCATCCGTCGAGAAGTTGAAGCGGCGCGCGCGTCCGCGAATCGCATCGGGCCACCAGAAGGCGGCCTCGACATAGATGTTGCGTGTATCGAGCGTCACGGCGGTCGCCTCTCCGCCCATGATTCCCGCCAGCGCCTCCACGCCCCGATCGTCGGCAATGACCCCGACATCGCTGTCGACCGTCACCGTCTGTCCATTCAGCAGTTCGACCGACTCGCCCTCGTGACCCCAGCGCACCGTCAGTCCGCCGTGCACCTTGTCGAAGTCGAAGACGTGCGAGGGGCGGCCGAGCTCGAGCATCACGTAATTCGAAATGTCGACCAGTGCCGAAATCGGACGCTGCCCGCTGCGCAGAAGCCGCTGCTGCATCCACTGCGGCGTGACCGCGCGCGCGTCGACACCGCGGATGACCCGCCCGGAAAACCGCCCACAGAGGTCGCTCGCCTCGACCGTAACCGGCAGCCGGTCAGCGACGGTCGCCGCGACCGGAACGAACCTCGGCAGCGTCAATTCGGCGCCGCTGATCGCCGCCACCTCGCGCGCGACCCCTACGACGCTCAGGCAATCGGCGCGGTTGGGTGTGAGCTTGATCGTCAGCACGTGATCTTCGAGTTCCAGCACTTCACGAACATTGCGGCCGATCGCTGCATCGTCGGGCAACAGCAGCAGACCGCCGTGATCCTCGGTAAGCCCGAGTTCGCGTGCCGAGCACAGCATCCCCTGTGACTCGACGCCGCGCATCGTCGTCGCCTTGATGCCGAGCCCGCCGGGCAGCAGCGCGCCGGGCAGCGCACACGGAACGTGAATGCCGGGCGCCACGTTCGGAGCGCCGCAGACAATGTTCAAGGTCGTCCCCTGACCGGCATCGACTTCGCAGACCGTCAGCTTGTCCGCATTCGGATGGCGCTTGACGGATTTCACGACACCGACGACGACGCCTTCAAACGGCGGGGCAACCGGTCGTCGCTCTTCGACTTCGAGACCCGCCATCGTCAGTTCGTCAGCAAGCGTCGCGCCGTCAATCGACGGATTCGCGTAGCTGCGCAACCACGTTTCGGAAATGTCCATCGCGTGTCAGTTGAATTGCTTCAGGAAGCGCAGATCGCCTTCGAAGAAGACCCTCAGGTCGTCGACGCCGTAACGAAGCATGGTCAGTCGCTCGAGCCCCGAGCCGAACGCAAAGCCGATGTATCGCTCGGGGTCCAGGCCGAAATTGCGCACGACCGTGGGATGGACCTGGCCTGAGCCCGAAATCTCGAGCCAGTCGCCCTTGCGCGGCCCGCTGGTGAACATCATGTCGATCTCGGCCGACGGTTCGGTGAACGGAAAATACGACGGCCGGAAGCGCACCACGAGATCGTCGGTCTCGAAAAAGCGCCGCAGGAAGTCGGAATAGACCGCCTTCAAGTCCGCGAAGCTGACGTTCTCGTCGATCCACAGGCCTTCAACCTGCTGGAACATCGGCGAATGCGTTGCGTCGCTGTCGACCCGATAGGTGCGGCCCAGTGCGATGACCTTGATTGGCGGCGAATGCATGCGCGCATAGCGCACCTGCATCGGACTGGTATGGGTGCGCAGCACGAGCGGCCGGCCGAGGCTGTCCTGCGCATCGACGTAGAACGTATCCTGCATCGAGCGTGCCGGGTGATTCTCGGGGCTGTTCAGCGCGGTGAAGTTGTACCAGTCGGTTTCGATTTCAGGTCCGTCGGCCACATCGAAGCCAATGGAAGCAAAGATTTCCTCGACCCGAAGCGAAGTGCGCATGACCGGGTGGATGCCACCCGCGCTGCGCGCCCGGCCCGGCAAGGTGACATCGATCGACTCCTGCGCAAGCCGCTCGTTCAACTGCTCGTCCGCCAGTTCACGGCGGCGTGCTTCGAGCAGCGCCTCGATCGCCTCTTTCGCCCGATTGACCTGTGCACCCTGGTGGCGCTTCTCGTCGGCAGGCAACCGCCCCAGCGCCTTCAACTGTTCGGTGATCGCGCCGGACTTGCCGAGAAAGCGGGCCTTCTCGTTCTCGAGTGCCGCCGGCTGCCTCGCTGCAGCGAAGGCGGCTCGTGCTTCAGCTACAAGTTGTTCGAGTTCCATGTGTTGAACCCAAAAAACGGGGCCTCAAAGTCAGGCCCCGTTCATGCTTCATCCGGTCTAGGGGACCGGCGGGTGCGCGCTCAGGCAGCGAGTGAAGCCTTGACCTTGTCGACGATTGCCGCAAAGCCCGGCTTGTCGAGCACGGCCATGTCGGCAAGCACCTTCCGGTCGATGCCGATTTCGGCCTTGCCGAGTCCGTTGATGAACGCGCTGTAGGTGATGCCGTGCTCGCGCACTGCGGCGTTGATGCGCGCGATCCACAGCGAGCGGAAGACGCGCTTCTTGGTACGGCGGTCGCGATAGGCATACTGCCCCGCCTTCATCACCGCCTCTTTGGCGACGCGAAAGACGTTCTTGCGCCGGCGGGTGAATCCCGCGGCCTGAGCCAGGACCTTCTTGTGCCGCGCGCGGGCGGTCACACCACGTTTTACTCGAGGCATGTCAGTCTCCCGTTACGCGTACGGCATCATGCGACGCACGGATTTGACGTCGGCGTCGCTGATCTGCACTGCGCCGCGCAAGTGGCGCTTTGCCTTGGTGGTCTTCTTGGTGAGGATGTGGCGCTTGAACGCCTGTCCCGCTTGATCGAGCCGCTGGCGCGGATCTCGAAGCGCTTCGACGCGCTCTTTTTCGTCTTCATCTTCGGCATCTTGGCCGTCCTTTCTTTGATGGCGACAGGCGCTCTTGCGAGACTTTGAGCCTATTGCCACTTGTTGGGCCGCCGTGAGGCGGCCGGTTCATCTTCCTGCGACGAACGCGGCAGGATCCTGCACTACTTCTTCTTCTTCGGTGACATGATCATCACCATCTGACGTCCCTCGAGGCGGGGCATCGATTCCACCTGGGCCAGGGCCACGAGATCGTCTCGCACTCGCTCAAGAAGCTTGTATCCGAACTCCTGGTGAGCCATTTCGCGACCACGGAACCGCAACGTGATCTTGGCCTTGTCACCTTCCTCGAGGAAGCGCGTCAGGTTGCGCAACTTGGTCTTGTAGTCGTTCTCGTCCGTCTGCGGCCGGAACTTCACTTCCTTGACCACCACCTGCTTCTGCTTGAGCTTGGCCTCGTGGGCCTTCTTCTGCTCCTGGTACTTGAATTGCCGTAGTCCATCAACCTGCAGACGGGTGGCACGGCGGTGGGAGCAATTTCCACCAGATCGACTTGGGCTTCCTCGGCCATGCGAAATGCATCGGCCAGCTTCACGACTCCGAGCGCTTCGCCTTCAATACCCGTTAGGCGGACTTCCGGGGCGCTGATTTCACCGTTGATCCGGTGCGCACGTTCCTGAGCGATGGTTGGCTTCTCCTGGTTTCAATGATCAAGCCGTGCTGCCCACGTTGCGACGCTGCGCAACATCGTCCTGCAGACGTTGCGCAAAGGCCGACAACGGCATCACGCCGAGGTCGGCCCCGCCGCGGGCACGCACGGCCACCCGCAATTCCTCTGGCCCGGATTGCTTCTCCTTTTCCCCGACGACGAGGACATAGGGAATCTTCTGCAGGCTGAGCTGGCGGATTTTATAGGTGATCTTTTCGTTGCGTCGTGGCGGCCGTCATCCTGCTCCCTGATGGCCGTCGCGCCGCCCTTCGCCGAGTGGCGGGCGGTCGCCGTGCGGCTCCTCGCTTCGGCCGTCGCGGTGCTGGTGGTCGTGCAGGTGTGGTTCACCGTGGCCGGCGACCCGTACAAGACGCGGATCGGCATCCTGCTGCCGTTCATCTCGGGCGAGAAGATCGAGGGTGCGACCGCCTACGACCCCAGCCAGGGGTTCGTGCGCTTCACGATCGAGAAGGCGATGGTCACCCTTCAGGCGGGGCCGGCGCTGGTGTGGAGCTACCTGGGCGTGACCGCCCTCCTCCTGGTCCTCTGCCTGCTGCTGCTCCGCTCCTGGTGGATCGCCCTGTACGTCGTCGTCGTCATCGTCGCGGTTCCGCTCGTCGTGTCGACCTTGTTCGGCGAGGACCGCACACGCGACCTGGTCATGATCTGCGCGCCTGCGATCATCGCCATCGCCGTCCTGGGCAGCCGCACCGTCGGGCGGCTCGTGCGCGACCTGCCCGGCGGGTCGGTGCTGTGGCTGACGTGGGCCGCGGTGATCGTCACCCTCATCCCGCTGGGCTACTACTACCTCGACGCCGAGGAGTCCTTCCACTGGCTGAAGGAGCTGCTCATCTCGATCAACAACGGGGTGCCGTTCCCGCAGGACGGATCGCCGCGGTAGGCGCACGGCGCTGCGATCAGGGATCGGCGGTGCCCCGCACCACCCACTGCTCGGCCGGAAGGCTGCCCGACCCGGTCATCACGCGTCGGTAGCCTGCCGCGACGCTGGCCATGCCACGCGTGATGACGGGGATCGACCGGGGATGCCGGCTCGAGTACCGCGCGAGCCAGGCGGCGAGGTGGACGTCCTCGATGCGGGCCGACTTGCCGTAGCTGGCCCGGTCGGAGTTGGGCCGGCCGTAGATGATGCAGACCGGCTCGGCGAACTCCGCGACGAGCGTCGTTGGCGATGTCCGCGGCGATCGCCATCTCGATGCGCATCGGGCCGCGCTTGCGCAGGCGGGTCGAGGCCAGGCGCTGGTGGCTCAGGAAGCTCGTCACCGAGCCGCTCATCTGCATGTAGGTGGGCTGGCGCAGCTGCTCGGCGATCCACGTGGCCACCGGCAGGCGGTGGGGCCGGGGACGGGGAACGACGTCCAGCTCTCGAGCGGCTCGTCCCAGGGGCCGTCGAACAGCTGGTCCGCCTGCTCGTGACGCATCGCCCACGGCCCGAAGTAGGCCGTGCCCTTCTCCAGGGGCCAGTTGCCGTGCTCGTCGACCAGCCGCTCGATCCCGCGCAGGCGCACCTGGTCGTCGTAGGCGAGCCAGTAGATCCAGTCGTGCGGACGCGCGCCCGTGCGCTCGAGGTAGCTGATCCAGAAGCGCTGGTGGTCCATCGTCTGGAGCTCGAGGCCCGTGCAGATCGAGCTCGACCTTGCTCGGGCGGCCGGACTCCGCGTGCTCGCGCAGGTAGGCCTGCGCCGCCTGCATGTCCTCGCCGTCGTTGGCGCCGGTGACGCTGATGATGACGCGGCGGAAGAGGTGCTCGGATCGGTCGATCGAGTCGAGGGCGCGCACGAAGCGCGCCCCCCCGCGGTACACGAGCACGACGAGGATCGGCTGCAGTGGGACCTTCGGGGCCGTCACCTCGCGCACCTCGTCGTACAGCGCGACGTAGCGGCCGACCACGACCTCGGGCGACCACGTGCGCAGTGCGCGGTCGCGCGCGGCCTGCGACCACCGGCGCTCGTGCGTCGAGTCGTCGATCGCCTGGACGAGGCCCGTCGCGAGATCGTCGGTGTCGAACGGTTGGGCCAGGTAGCCGGTGGCGTGGTGCTCGACGATGTCGGGCAGCCCCCCGATGTCGAAGGCGACGACGGGGCGCCCGCACGTCTGGGCCTCCATCGCCGCCAGCGGCATGTTGTCCTCTCGACTGGGCACCGCGACGACGTCGACCGCGCCGTACAGGCCGGCGAGGGCCGCGTCGCCGTGCACCTGGCCGAGCCAGATGGCCGGGATGGCCGAGGCCGGCTCGTCGGCCGTCCGCCCCCGCCGGGCCGGCCACGACGACCGTGACGTCGGGGTGGCTCGCCCGACACGGGGCAGGGCGGCCTGCAGCAGGTCCCAGCCCTTGCGGGCGTCGCCGATGCCGGCCGAGCTCAGGAACAGGACGAGCGGCATGTCCTGCGGCAGGCCGAGCCGGTCGCGCGCCTGTCGCGGGTCGACCGGGGCGAAGGCCGTGCAGTCGATGACGTGCGGGATCTGGGGGATCGGCCATGCGCCGAAGAGCGCGCTCGTCTCGACCCGATCGCGCATCCATGCGTTCGCGGCGACGATGTGCATCGGCGCGCGTCCAGTCGCGCCTCTTGCGCTGCCAGGTGCTGCGGTCGAGGTCGAGCCCGTGCTCGTCCGGTGGCCGGTTGGCCTGGGTGTAGCCGGTGCGCCAGCGGGCGTCGGCGGTGTCGGCGCCGTAGTGCTCGGTCCCGGTGAACGGCCACATGTCCACGAGCGACCACACGACGGGCTTGGTGATCCGGCCGATCTCCCGGACGGAGAGGAATCCGTCGGTGACCCAGTGCAGGTTGACGACGTCGGCGGCCGAGGCGTTGATGGCGCGGGCGCTCAGCGCTCCGAACATGGCCGGGGATCGCCAGGCATTGTTTGCCAACCAGTACAGCCGCCAGGTGGCCCGGTCCAGCTTGCGTGCTGGCAACGCGGAAGCGGGGCTGGCTTACCTGGTGAACCGTCGGGTCGCCCCGTCCGAGCGGCCGACGAGGGCGCGAACTCGATACCGCTGTCGACCATTGCCCGGTCAGGGCGTAGGCGGCGCGGGCCGCGCCGCCGTCGTGTCGTACGTGCTGAGGTGGAGGACGCACGGCGACACACGTGGTTGACGTTGGGAGTGTGGTCTCTTGGATCTCCCCAGGTCTCAGGCTCGGGGCTTCGATCTTCGGTGTGCGTCGTCGGTCTTGCGACCTCCGCCGGGCGGATTTGTTTGAAAGTTGTGGTCGGTCTGAACGCCAGGGCGCGAGGGGTTCGTGTTGAACGCGGCCCAGGCGTAGTCACGGACACCTTGGTAGTCGGTGTTGGCACCGGGCGTGCCTTCGAGCACGAGCCCGACAATCCGGGCACCCTGCTCGCACTGTTGCATCTCCTGCGCAGTGACGCGTGGATCGTCGAGGAAGCGCGTGGCACAGGAATATCAGGTCACGCCTGAACTCGGCGTGCGGCTTCGACCACGAGAGCGCTCGCGAAAGTCGGTGATCTTGCCGTTGCGGAACGGGTCCTTGACTGTGATCCCTGCATATCCGCGTCGTGCAGGTTGCAGGCGCTCCGGATCGCCCTCCAGTCGCCGTACCATTGCGAGTCGAGCAGCAGGTTCTGGATCTCAGCCGCCCATTGCCCCCATTGGGCTCCGCCGCAGCCGTTCGCGATTTCAGGGAACTCCACCAACTTCACCTGATCACAACCCAGTCGCAAGCGCTGTACGGCGCGTTCACGGACTTGTTGCCTGCCGCGTCCTCCGCCCACATGCAGATGGAGAAGCCGCCGACCTGAGACCGCGGGAACAGTGCCCTGCATTGTCTTGCCGGTCGCATCGACGAGACCTTGGGATGACTCAGAGAAGCCATCGACAGGCGTCCCGTCCGAGTACAGGGCGATGTTCAGTTGGGCCTGCCCGCTGTCATCGACTGCACTCCCGCCGAACCTCGAACGGTTGGCCTGCCGGGACCAGGCGATCCATAACCCGGAGCTCGATCTGGGGGCGTTGTGTCTGCCGCTCGATGGAGCGTGGCACACCCCGCTTCGGCACACAGCCGCAACGAGTACGTCCCATCCCCGTTGTCCGTCAGCCTCCACGTGGCTGGCATGGGCAGTTCACCGCAGTTCGCGAAGTCGACGCCGATGTGCGTACCCGGATCGCTGCCGCCGCCGCCGTGCATGGTCCAGATTTGCTGGCCGACGGGTGGGTGCACTGATTGAACGAGGTGGCCTGCGTGACCACTCCGGTGAAGTCGCTACCCGATCCGGTGACGTGGATGACGCCACCCTGGGTCTCCCAGTCTCCGACGATTGGATCGATCTGCGTGGCCGTCGCGACGGGCTCGGGGGGACTTGCCCCGGCGCAGGGCCAGCGCCGATCAGGCCGATCATTGAGGGTCACCACCGCGGTCGCCGCAACGGCGGCAAATGGATAATTCCGGCGAGTGATCATGGCGGCCTCCGGCGATCGTGACGCAGGCAGAGTGGTGCCGCTTCAACGGTATGCCGCACCGGGGACGAACCCGCGTTATGAACGTTGCCCCTGCGCTCTGGGCGGACAGTGGCCTGCCCAGAAGTGCCCCGATCTCGCGGGCGCCCCGGGCCTAGCGCCCCGGCGGCGTACAGACCAAGACGTTGGCGCTGGCGAACAGGACGTCCTGACAACGATCGAGGTAGATCGAGGGATCCGGCCTCCCGTGCTCGGTCAGTGCCCGCACGGAGGTGAAGACGAGCAGCGCCGGGTTGTCGCGTGTGCCGGGCTGGTAGGGAAGGCCAGTCAGGATGGCAAATTCTGGGTTGGTCCAGAAGTCGTCAATCGGAAGGGCGGCGGTCTCGGCCGCAATAACCCTGCCGCCGCTCGCTGGTCGCTCAGCAGCACCGCCCCGGAGTCGTTGCGAGCGATGCGCTGCCCCTGCCAGGCGGTCGCGAGCAGGACGAGCACGATGGCCGCCATGGGCAGTCCCACAAGGGCCACTCGGAGCCTGTCCGCGGATTGCCGGCGGAGTGAGAAGGGAAGGCACAGGAGCACCGCTGTGATCGTGCTCAGGCCGAGGATGAATGCCGGGATGGCCGGTCTCGTGCTCGGCTGAGATGACGTGAGCAGCCACCAGAGGAAGAAGCTCCCGGCGGCCGCCCCCAGGCTCGTGAGGGCGGCAGCTCTAAGCATCGGAAATAGTCCTCCTTCCGTTCGCGGGAGCCGTCGAGGAACGGGGCGGCCAGATAGCCGGCGACAGTCAAGGCGACCAGCGCGGCGCATACGAGGATGCCGGGACCGGACATCAGCCCGGTCAGCGAAGCGAGCTTCGCCAGCGTGGCGTTCGGCATGTGCGGCGGCGCCACGGTGTTGAACGCGTTCCAGGCGCGCACGAGCGCGAGGTAGCCGAGTAGCCGGCAAGGCCGAGGACCACAAGTTTGTATGCCTCGAAGGCGAGGGTTGGCAGCGCGAGGCCGGGAAGCACGAGCAGGAGGTCTCGCCGGCTGGGCGCACGGCGGGCCAGCCAGTAGACCAGGTCCAGGTCGGCGAACAGGACGATCACGGCGATCGCGAAGTTCAGCTTGACCTGGATGGCCAGGCCACCGGCAGAGACCGGCCAGGAGGTATCGGTTCCGCGTCAGCCAGACGGCCGCGACGGCGACGAGCGACAGGGCGGCGATATTCCCGAGACGAACCTGCCGGGCATGAGCGATCGGTTAGCCAGGTCGGGCAGGAGGATCGGCAGCAGGGGGCCGGCGAGCGCCCGGCATGGCCCAGCGTCCGCGCCACCGATAGAACAGCGTTGCCAGGCAGGCGAGGAGCAGGACGAAGAAGGCCAGGGGACCGTGCGGGTCATGTCAGGTCACCGCCAGTCACCTTCCAGACCAGCGCCGCGGGAAGCAGCAGCACCGGGCCCGTGGAGATCAGCGGATGGAAGGGGGTCCCGGCGGTGAAGTACGACACGCCATCATCGACGAAACCGGTGCCCGAGGCGATGCTGTCGACTACGCCGAGCAGGTAGGACTCGTCGTACTCCAGGCCGTAGGTCGCCTGGCGCCACGCCAACGCGCCGTAGGCGCGGCAATCATGATTCCGAGGAGCCATGAGCCACCCGCTCGGCAAGGTCGAGGACGCGTGGCACGGGCACCCACGCAGCATCAGGAGTGCGAGCGGCAGGCCGGCCGGCGTCCACCCGGTAGGTAGACTGCCGCGGGACCGATGGTCGGCGGCGCGTACTTCGGCATCCCCGAGGCGAAGCGGAGGTCGGCGCAGCGTGGACGGCCTCCTCCTCATCGCGTACCTCGTCCTTCCCGGGCTGACCTTCTGGCGCACGCGGTCCCTGCCTGGACCGTCATCGCGTTGCCGCCTCGGTGTCGGTCTTCGGCGTGCTGGTCAGCTTCCCCATCGACCACGGCCGCGCCGTCCCGCGTGGACCTCCAGGTCATCCTCCTGGTGGCGCTGCTCGTGCCCGCCGATCGCCTTCCTGCGGCCGCCGCATCGGGAGGCCCCGCTCCGGCGGCAGGTGCTGGCCATCGGCGTGCCGGTCGTCGCCCTCGGCGCTGTTCCTCGTCGTCATGTGGCTCCGCTGGACCGACGGCGCCGGCTTCCTCACCCCGGTCGAGCTTCCTCATGGGACATGCCGTCGCCGAGGACAACGCCAAGTGGCTCGACTTCACGGCGCTGTTCGCATCCGGCGTGCCGATCGACCAGTCCGTCCCGATGGGCGGACCGCTGCAGCTGGTCCTGGTCTTCGTGGCGACGCGATGGGCGTGGTGTCGCAGCTGATCCTCGGTGGCTACAACGAGGTGATGGTCGCGGCCAACACCGTGGTCTTCGGCGAGTTCCTCATGGTCGTCGCTCGCCCCGCTCGCGCTCGCGCCGCTCGCCGAGGCGTGGTTCCGCCGGCCCTCGCGGAGGCTGGACGGCGCGCCGCGCGCGCATTCCGTGGCCGCTGATCTGGCTCGGGGCCCTCGTCCTCGTCACCGCCGTCCTGCTGGTCACCGCCTACGGCCACCTCACCTTCCAGTTCACGGCCCTCGTCACGACGCTGTGGTGCACGACCTTCCTGGCCGCAGTCCCGGGTGCCCCGCGGGCGCCTGCTCGACCTCGCTCGTCGTGGCGGCGGCATGACGGTCTGGCTGCCGCTGAACGTGATCGCCGTCGTGCTCATCGTCGGCTGGCTCGTCTACCTCGTGGCGCGCGGCGTCCGCTCGGCTGGCGGGCCGCCGACCCGGTCGGCCTCGTGCTGCGTCGTCCTGGTCGCCATCGGCCATCTGGGAGCCGATGCGCTCGTCGCTTGGCGTACCTGCTGGCGACTGCCGGCGAGAGCGCGTCCGGTCGTGTCATCGGCGGAGTCGCACGCGGAGTCGCGGCCGTCGGTGGGTCGCGATTCCCGGGCTCGGCGGCCTCGGCTTCGGCATCGACGAGTCCTCGCTGTTCGCCGCCGGTGGCGGCACCGAGACAGACCGGCCCGATCCTGGCGATCCTGGCGGCGTGCCGCGGTGCTGGCCGGCGGCGATCGTCGCCGGCCGGCAGGGCGATCGGCAGCGCTCCGCCTACGTCCGCCTCCTCGCCGGTCGGGCTCGCTCGCCGGCTTCGCCGTCACTGATCGCCGTGCTCGACCAGTGGACCACCGGCGAGGGCCCGCACTACGGCGCGCTCAAGTTCACGTTCCTCACCGCGATCGTCGCTGCTCGGCGCTGCTGCCTGCCGGTCGGGCTGCTGCTGCTCGACCCGGCCAGGCTACCCGCATGACGCTGGCCCGCTGGGCCGGCGCTGGCGGTGCGTGGTCTTCCTGCTCATCGTCGACACCGTGCTGCCGCGCTCGATCGCGGCGCTGCGGCCGGAGCAGTGGTCGCCGCCGATCCCGTTCAACAACCCGCAGAGCTACTGGTGGCCGGCCGACGTGACGGGACGAGGCGGTGCAGACCATCGCGGCGAACCCGGTCGCCTGCGTCTACCTGCCGCAGGGCGCCATGGCGCCGTCGGCGCTGACCGACTCCCATGTCTCCGCCCAGCGCGTCTACTCTGCACGCGGCTCCTCGCCGGCCTCGCCGGCGCCGACTCGACCGCGCAGCCGCTGGTCGACTGGCTGCGTCGCGAGTGGCTCACGAACACGCCGCCTGGACCGACGTCTACGACGACCTGTGCCGCGATGCCCGAGTCGGTGCGGGACAAGCCGGTGATCCTGCTCGACGACGGCAGCAACGTGATCGGGCTGGAGTCGGTCGACAGCCTGCTCGACCAGTACAGCAAGGCCCGCGTGCAGGCCGCCAAGGACGCGGCCGCGCAAGAGCAGTCAGGCCGTGACCGGCATCCGCTGCAGCCGCGCCAGCAGGTCGAGCTGGACCCGCTTCATCCCCGCGGGCAGTGACGTCCCGGGCCGCGTCGTTGGTCGGGTACCAGCCGCAGGTCGATCGCCTGGTCGCGTCGAGCTCGGATGCGTGCCCAGGGCGATCGGGACCCGCCGCTTCGTGACCAGTTGCATCGACCGGATGAGCTGGCCGACGCGTGACGCCCTCGCCCGCTGGCGATGACCGGCACGCCGGCGTCGTCGGCCTGCTCGGCCGGCGCTCGGCGCACAGGGCGATGACGTCGGCGGCAGCGTCGTCGACGTAGACGTAGTCACGGATGGTGTCCAGCGGCACGAAGATGTTGATGCGGCTGCTGCGTGAGCGCCGCCAGCGCGAGCCGCGAGACCAGTCCCTGCAGCTTGCGCGAGGTTCTGGCCCGGCCCGTAGAGGTTGCTGACCCGGCCGATCGACCACGGGGCAGGTGCCCGTCGAGCAGTCTCGTGGCCAGCGCCTCCTGCGCCAGCTTCAGCTCGCCGTAGGCGCTGAGCGGGGCGCGGGACGGTGGCCGTCGTCGAACGGGCGGCGCGGCCGAGCCCGCGTAGACGCCGCCGGCGGACGACGTGAGGAAGACGGCAGCCGGGCCCGCCGGGCGGGTCGCCGCGAAGGGCGTCCAGGAGGCCGCGTGAGCGCGTCGAGCTCGGCGTCCGCCTGCGTCCTGGGAAGTGGACACCGTCGCCGCGCCTGCGGCCCAGACGATGCGCCCAGGAGCCGTCGGCCGGCCTCCCCGCGGAACGGGCGGCGTCGGCGGCGAGGACCTCGGCCGGTCGGCCGGGTCGAGCCCACGGCACGGGCGAGCCGGTGAAGGCGCTCGCTGCGACGGCGCTCCACCGCACTGCCGAGCAGGCCGCCGCGCCGACGATCCAGGTGATCACGGAGCCGGCGTGCCGGCCGGTCGTCCATCGCCGAACGTATCGGCCGGGTCGCGCACGACGACGTACAGCGGCTTGCCCAGGGACATGTTGGTGGCCGCGCCGATGTACTGGGCGATGATGCCGAGCGACAGCATGACGGCACCGCCCACGACCATCAGGGCGACGAACATCGAGGCCCAAGCGATGCGTGA
>CAVQID010000042.1:0-213204 GCA_963712485.1 uncultured beta proteobacterium | reverse complement strand
GGTCCCACGACCCGGACCGTGACGCGGTAGTAGTTCTGCGCGTTGCCTGTGAAATTGGTGGCGTCGCCCGCGTAGCTGCCACCGGCTGCGGCTGCCGAACCCGCCGTCAGCAGTGAACACGACACACCCGGATCGTTCGGATTGCCGGGTCCCGAGCACATGCGATGGACGATCCACTGCACGGTATTGCCACCTGCATCACCGGCAATCTGGCAACCTGCACAGGTTGCCCAAAGCGCCGGGTCGTCCCAGTTGGGCTCGATGACACTGGCGTAGTAGCCGCTGTTGGGGGCGCTGTTGTTGAGCGCCGGCGTGCCGACCGTGGACTGCAGCCACTGCACGGCGTTCAGGATGCCGGCATCCGACGAGTGCACGGCGGCGTTGCGGAAGGCGAGGTTTCCTGCCACCAGTTGATTCGTATCGGTGGACCGTGAAAGCGCTATCACCGAGATCATCATGGCCACCAGAGCAACCAGCACGACCATCAGCACGGCGCCGCGCTGCCGGAGTACGAACCGCCGACGTGGGCGTTCAAGCTGGCCTCCAGATCATGTTGCGCAGACCGACCGTGGACTCGAACACGCGGTATCGGAAGCACTGCCAGTTCGGCTGTGCCGACAGGTCGAATGCGCCCCCGACCCACTGCAGCGCTTCCGTGGTGACGGTGCATTGCCCCGTGGCAGCGTCCGGCCGCTCGGGCAATGCGCTGCGCGTTACCAGGCCCAATCGAATGGCGACGACGCCCGACCAGGCGTTGGCGCCTGCCGGCGTGACTTCATCCCACACATCGACAGCGCCGTCGGCATCGGTGTCCTTGCCGTACTGGGCCTGCAACTGCACGATGCCGGCGGCTACGGGCAGGGCCTCGTTGCCCTGAAGCACCTGGTCAACGACCAGCGTGCCGTCCTGGATGAAGTACCTTGCCACGGTCGGCGTGATGCCAATTGGAAAGATCACGGCATCCAGTGTGTAGTTCGGGCCGAAGCCCCCGGGTTTGTTGTAACGGGCGGCGGCCATGGTCCCGTACGGGGTGCGGTACATGCCGCTGCCGTGGACCAGCAGGTCCTGTCGCCCCGGCGCCTCGAGGCTGGGCGTGTTGGTGGCCTGCTGAAGCGTGCAGTCCTTGCCCGGCTCGGCGACGACCAGCAACTGGCCAGCGACGATGCCGAAGGCATTGTCGACATGAAAGTTCGCTGCCGCGTTCGGCAAGGCCTGCGTCAGCCGGACCGGTGCCGGAACGGTGTCCGTGTTGCTGTACATGAACTCCACCGAATCCGGCTCACTGCCTGCGCCCTGGGTGATGCGTACCGGGACCAGCGCGAACTCGAACTCACGGGCGGGGTCCACGCCCTCGTCATAAGCCAGCACGCGACATCCGAGCATGGTCACGGTGTTGATACCGAAGCCGGCCATGCGCGCGTCTCGCTGCAACGAGAACATCGCGATCGTGCCGTTGAACGAAGCGTCACCGCCGGAACTTGCAGAGCGTCGATACGCCTCCGAGGCCGCAAATGTCTGGTAGACCGCGAGCGTCACCACCAGGGAGATCGCCATCGCGATCAGAACCTCGACGAGCGTCATGCCTCGCGAGCCGTGAGCAGAGCTCCGCATACTAGGGATCCTGCAACGTTGCGACTGCTGTGTGCGTGCGCGTGTCGCCGTTGCGCGGCTGCCAGGTGACCGTCACGCGAACCTCGTTTCCCGCAACCTGCACGAGCGCATTGGCAGCCGGAAGTGCCTGCTGAACCTGGACCAGCCACGGCCCCAGCCGAGTAGGTGTGACGTGGCCGTCATACGCGTAGTCCGCCACGTTGGCACGATCGACCCACAGCTCGCCGATCAGGCGATCGGCCAGCAGGGCAGCATCGACTCGGTTCCGCGCATCCGAGTAGGACGTGAACGCGGTACCGTGCGCGTTAAGCAGACCAAGCACGCCGATGGCGAAGATCGTCATCGAGACGAGGACTTCTGTCAGAGACATGCCACGAACCCGCGCTCGGGCCGGGCGGGCGTACGAAGACTTAAGGCGGCGACGGCGCAGCATCGTCAGCACGACCTCGGATCGCCGGCGGACAGCGCCGGATCGCACATGCGGACGTTTCCCGCGGCACCGAGGGCCAGCCGCAGCACGCGCCGATCGGTCGAAGAAATCAGGGGATTCGAGACATCGATGCTGATCGCGGAAGGCGAGCCGTCGACATTGCCTGTGACACGACCGAGCGAGTCGAACGTCACCGTGGTCGCGGTCGAGGGGATGCATGACCAGCTGCGGCTGGGCTGAAGCCTCCAGCGCGGCGCGAGCCTGGATCACACCGAGGCAGTCACCGGGATCGTCGACATCCGGAGTTCCGATATCCAAGGGATTCGAACAGCCCACGATCCATGACGAAGAGGCGCCATCAGTGATGACGAACTGGACCATGCGATTCCGGCGCATTGCCTCGGCGCGCGCCAGTTGCATGCCGTTGAGTACCGATTCCGCCGCGGTCCGGGTCTGTGCGTTGCCGATCCAGCTAGTGAAGAGAGGAGCGGCCTGGGTATAAAGGACTGCGGCAATCGTCATGACGACCGCGACCTCGACCAGGGTCACGCCGCGCTGCCTTGCGCTGACTGGCCGCTTCATCGCGTCACCCAGCGTGTACCGGCATCGGACGGCAGCGTGCCCCAGTGCGTTGGCAATGCCACGGTTGCCCGCGCATTGGCTTGATTGATCGAGTAGACGAAGCCTGCCGTGGAGCCGGCGCCCGTGGCCGTGGCTGTATAGGCCTGTCCGCCCGCCGCAATGGCGCAGGCGACGGCAAAGTTCTGCAGGTTGGCCGGCGGAATTGCTCCGCATTCGCCCGCGGCGTTCTGGTAGCTGCGCGCATCCTGATAGAACTGCTCCATGCGGACGCGATACTCGGACAGCGAGTTGGTCGCTTCGACCAGATTCCCGCGCGTGACGTAACGCGAGTAGCTCGGCACAGCGATCGTCGCGAGGATGGCGAGCACCGTCATGACCACCAACACCTCGATCAGCGTGAATCCGCGCGACCGTAGTGCATCCGGGATGCACAGGACGGCACGATGATTCAATCGCTCTGTGTTAGGAGCGTCAGAAGGAAACTGGATAAGCACTGGCATCGGATTGCAATCTTCGTTGTGTACAGACACACGAGCTAACGGATGCAACGCAGCAGGTCTTGAGTCAATGAAAGGACGAAAAGCGCTATGTCCGACGAGCGGCGATTTCACTCGTGAAATGGGAAAAAATCACATGCGATGTATGCGTGAATTCTCTGTCTCGCTCCCAAGAGAATTCGCGTCACGCGCGGCACACGACAAGTCAATTGCCAACATCAGAGTTCGCGATGTAGGCGTCAACAGATCCCTTGATCGCCAACTTAGATCCTGCTGCCGGCCACTACAGCGAAAGGGGGGATCTGTTGCCTCAATTCAAACCATCGCACTCCTTGAGACAGGAAATGCCGATGCCGGGACGGTCAATTCGGACCTTCTGAATACCATGTACCCGGTACGCTTTGGTCCGTTCATGGGGCACACCCACGACATTGCAAGCGGTCAGCCTCTGAAGGCAGTGGCGCTGAACGTCTCGACGCAACGCACTTGCCCAGGGCTGAGCCCGACCAGGAGAACCGATGAAGCACTATCGCAACACCATTCTTGCCAGCACGGTTGCTGCTGCGTTGGCCGTTCCATTTGCTGCACAGGCAGAGTCGAACTTCACGACCGGCAATACGGCGAACATCACGGCCCAGGCACACGTGAACTTTTCGGTCGTCATTCCGAAGTTCGTGTTCGTGCAGGTCGGCACCGGCCCGGTGGCCCCGCTGCTGACGCCGAATGCGACTGTGGACACGGTGTCCTTCGCGGTTCCCGCTGCCAACGTCGGTGATGGTTCAAACGTTGCCGGCACAGGGGGCAACCTGACCGGTGGCGCGGTGACTGTCCGTGTCGTCGGCAACAACGGCAGCATGACACTCGGCGCTGTCGGATCGGGGACAGGCCTCGACAGCTCCGGTGACATTATTCCCTGGAGTCAGATCCTGACGACCGTCACTGGCAGTACGGCGCATCCGCCGATCGGCGGCGCTGCAGTGACCTATACGACGGCTAACAAGATTGTCGATGCCGCGGGCACCTGGACGTACGCGTACGACAACTCGGTGACGCCGCCTGCCGGCACCTTTACCGGAGTTGTCACGTATACGGCTACGACGCCGTAAGCTCCCGCGATCGCGCGCGCCGGCGCAGCCGCGGCGCGCGCTCTCACGGGGACCCGCGGGTACGGCATGCATCACATTCGCCTTGACATCAGAGCGCTCGCCATCGGCGGTGCACTTAGCGTCGCTGCTGTCGACGCCGGTGCCTTCACGATCAATATCACCGCCGCCAACCCACGGGTGATCTATCTGCAGGTTGGCGTGGGCTCGTTTTCCGGTTTCTACAACTCGGGTGGCTCACCCGCCGCCAATCCCACCGTAAACGTCGTGTCTGTCAATGTCCCCGCCGCCGTGGTAGGCAGTGGAACAGCGCAGGCGATGGCATCAAACACGGGCGCGACTAACAGCTTTTACGACAACTTCACGTTCTGCAGCGCCGGCCAACTTTACGTCGGCGGCTTTTACCGGCGCACAAGCAACGCCGCGGGCGCAACGCTGACGGCGACCTCTTCAACGCCGTTGACAAATGGCGCGGGAGACTCGATTCCGTTTACGCAGATCCAGTGGATAAGCAGCGGCATTGGGGACAGCGGAGCTCAGCCATTTCCGGCCGGAGCATTCACCGGCGGCACTCAGACGATAGGAACGATCAACCGCAATCAATGGGCCGAGAGCTGCCACACGTTTTCCTATCTAAACACCGCAATTGTTCCCGCGGGCACGTTTACCGGAAGCGTGACCTACACGCTGACCGCGCCGTGATGCGGCGTGCGTTCCTTGCGATCGGTGCCGCGTGGTGCTGTTCGCTCCTGCACTCGACACTCGCCAACGCTGCAACATTTCGTGTCGATGACAGCGCTTCGATCCCGCATGAGAGTTCGGCGATCTTGCGCTGGAAACAACTCGCACCTTCACGCGGCGGTGACAACACCGTCGAAGGAGCGACTTCAGTGCAGGTTCGACTCAATCTCGCACCTTGGCTGAAGCGCAACGGCCGTCTTTTCCTGGTCCTGCCTGAGCAATCGTTGGGGCAGGTCCGCGCCAGTTGGACAACACAAGGTCGACTGCTGCCAGGAAGCCTGGTATCGGGCCAGCGCGCTCTGGTCCTCGCGGGCCCGATCATGACCCCGCGGCTCGATGAGACGCTTGTCGTCAAGATCGAAACCGACGGTACCCGACTCGGCAGCGCTCATCGCCTGAATTTCCATTTCGAGATCGACATCGACTGAGATCGTGAACCTTCTGCGCACACGCCCGCTTGCACTCTTGACTGCCGCCTGGCTCGGTCTGCCCGTACTCGCATCGGCCCAGGGCTTCAATGCCGTCGTATCTCCGCCGCGCTTCGAGGTCACTGCGACGCCGGGAGTACGTGCGCGCCATGTCGTCGAAATTTCCAACGCGGGCAGCCAGCCTGCGCGCTACAAGATCAGGACTGCAGACTGGTCGCTTGGCCAGGATGCCAGCGTCGCGTTCTACGACGACCTGCGGCCCGGCAGCTGCCGACCCTGGGTGGCCATCGAGCGGAGCGATCTGCTGATTCCGGGCGGGGCGCGTGTGCGATTTCGGTTCGAAGTCGCACCACCTGTGGACGCGCCCGCGGGAGAGTGTCGCTTTGCTTTGATGATCGAGGGTGATGAGCCTGCGGTGGCCGGAGGCGATGCGATCAGGATCCCAGTGCGCGGTCGGATCGGCGTGATCGTGTACGCCGCAGTCGGTGACGCCGCGCCAAAACTTGAAATCGTCAAAGCCGAAGTTGCCACAGTCGCCGGCAAGCGGGTCCCGACACTTGTAGTGCGGAACTCCGGCAATGCGCACGGGCGCCTCGGTGGATTTCTTTCCGGCACAGACGCATTGGGTCGCGAACTGGAGTTCACACCTTCCACGTTTCCGGTGCTGCCTGGTGAAACGCGATCGCTCGAACTTGCCGCTCAGTCCAGCCGTAGTGAGCGGATCGATGTAGCGCTTCCGGTCACCGTCAGCGGCACACTCGAATGGGTAGGCTCGCGCGTGCCATTCGAACATCGCTTCGAGTAGTCCGCCAATGGGGCGCCGCGCGGCAGCCTGGCTGCTCCTGATCGCCAGCGCGGCGTACTCGTTGTCAGCAGCTGCACAGAACGGATCGGTGCCAAGGACCAATGGAACGTCGACTAACGGACAGGCCACAAAATCGGCAATTGGCAGCAATGGTTCGAACGGAGCACCTACTTACGAAGACCAACTGATCGATGACGGACAACTGGAACCCGACGTCTGGACCGGCGAAACGCCGGCCCGCAATGCGAACGGACTGCCGCGCGGCCTGCGGCTCGACGGCATCTATTCGCACCTGACTCGCAATGGTCGGACTGAGTCAAATGCGGGCGTAGGTGTCGGCGCATTTCTCGCAACGCCACTGCACGGGGCATGGAGTCTTGATGGCGTGTACGGCAATAGAGATGAGTCCTCGGTGGTGACACTGTGGCAGCGCGATATGCCGTTTGACAATGGCTGGCTGGCCACCAACGGCGCGGGCAACCTGAACTCACCGTCAATCGACCTCGCGCGCTTCCAGCCGAGGTGGTTCCTGCCGACGTCTCCGTTGCTCGGCGCATCAACGGATTGGCGCAGTCCGCAAGGCACGCAGCTGATCGCCGGGGTGGGTGAGCCCGGCGTCTATACGGGGATCTACGTGCCTGGTTTTCGTCGTCTCGGCGGCACTATGACCACTGCCGGCGGCCAATGGTCGCTGAATCGCAACTGGTCTGCCGGATTCCAATATTTTGGAGCGCACGAAGTCACAAATCCATTGCAGCCTCTAGACGACGCCCAGTCGTTCTCGTCGCGCTCATGGTTCGGCTCCGCTGCGTGGCAGGACCGGACACAGAGGTATCAGCTCAACGCCATCGCCAGCGACAACTCGTTTGCGGGGAACGAACAGGGCGTATGGGCCGACGGCTACGTCCAGGACGGTCGCTTTGGTCATGGCTTCGGTGCGTTTTACCTGGGCAACGGCCTGGCATGGGGCAACCAGCCGATCGGCAACGGTGTGGGGGGCGCGTATTACCGGGTGAATTACGGCAGCCGCCAGTGGCTGTGGGACGCGAACATCGACTACGCGGCACCCCTTCAGGACAACGATTTCGCCGCCTCGACGTTCGTCTCGGGCAACGCGCGCTATCAGGTCTGGCAGAACCTGGGCGTCGGAGCGGGCGCCAACGCCCGCCTCTCCGACAGCGACGCGTGGTCGGCCTTCGGATACGTGGAGAACACCTTGCCGGCGCTGATCAGCCGCACCCAGCTCTTCGTGGGCCAGAATTCGCCGAAGTATGAGACCGCGTTGACTGCCAACCAGACCTGGAACATGCCTGCGGGCACCCGCCTGAACACGACGCTGTTGGTGGGTCGTTACACGGATCGCGTTGTCAGTTCGAACCAGTTCGGGCTGGCGGTCTTCGGTGGCGGCGACATCGCACCCAATCTTTCAGTCGATGTGAACGCGCAGTGGACGCGAAGTACCGGTGAAGCACAGCCTACGACGCTCAACGGAAATCTCGCTCTCACCTGGCGACTTCTTCCGGACATTCAGTTGATCGGCACCCTGTATCGCAGCCAGGCGCGCACGCAGCTGCCGCTGCAGGTCGTCTCGCCGATCGACAACTTGGTGAATCGACCAGAAGAGCGGATCAACGACCGAGGAGCCTTCATCATCCTGCGCTACGAGACCCGCGCTGGCAGCATGGCACCACCGCTAGGCGGATTCGTGGGTGGCGGAGCCGGCCGGATTGTCGGCGTTGTCTTCCTCGACGCGAACGACGACGCGCGATTTGCCGCCGGAGAGCAGGGCGCGGCCAATGCAACCGTCATCATCGACGGTCGCTACTCGGTGCGCACCGACGGGCAGGGTCGATACGAATTTCCTTCCGTTGCGTCCGGTCGTCATGTCATTACCGTGCTGCCGGACAACGTGCCCCTTCCGTGGATGCTGGTCAACGAAGGCCGCGTCGAGATCGAAGTCCCGGTGCGCGAGACGGTCATCGTCGACATCGCGGCGCAGCGACCGCGCTGAACGGCTTCAATCCTTCCACGGCCGCTCCGCTTCCAGCAGTGCCAACAGCCGGACTTCCGCCTCGCGCACCCTGTCCTGCTCCCGCACCGATGTCCACTGCGTCACTGCCGTACGGACCTCTTCGGATTCAGTGAAATCTCGCAGCACGCGGCGCGCAACCACGGTGTCGTTAAGTTCGCCCAGTACATCCTGCAGGCCGGACAGCGCGGCGATGTAGCACTCGGTCGGCTTCGGTGGCAACGCGACCGAAAACACATCGAGACCATAGCGCAGCCGCTTGGCGAGGATGCGAACGCGGTGGCGGCGCTCCGGCGAGAGCGCGGCGAAGAACTGCGCCGCCGAGAAGAGTCGCGCGTCCGCCTTGCCGATCACCTGTGGTGCGAGGCGTGCGAGCGTGCGGCCGGCGGGCGGCGGGGTCAGCGTCCACGCCTGCAGCCGCAGTGCCAGCCGTGCAAAACGGTGCGTCGCGAGCGCTGCAGTCGCCGCCGAGCGGGCGGCATCGCGCCTGGTGCGAGCACGATCGAGCAGCCGTTGAGCTTGAGGACCAAGCTCCGGGGACGCCGCAGCGGCGAAGGCGGGCAAAGACTCGCAGGCGAGCACATCCCAGTCGCGGGCGTCGCCCAGCAGTCGACCGGCCCAGCGCAGGTCGTTGGCAAGCGCGACCGGAAAATCGGCGTGCCTGCCATCGAGCAACCGCACGGCCGAGCGCATGCGGCGCAACGCAACGCGCGCCTGGTGCACGTACTCCGGATCGTGGCCTTCGCGCATCGCCTCCGTGTTGGCGAGCAGCACATTCAAGCCGTGACCCAAAACGGTCCGCAGCGCTGCACCGGCGCTCATGTCGCGCCGCAGACTTTCTACGAAACCGCGCGCGGAAGCCTTGGTCGGCGCTGCTGCGGTTCCAGCGGCAAGTCGATAGCCGCGCTCAGCCTTGCCGCTCAGCATCGGCACCAACGCCATGCCTGCCGCACCTCGTCCGGTCAGTCGCAGCGCGGCGGCGACCAGATCTTCCGCGCGCCCTTGCTTGAGTTCGAGCTCGAGTTCAGCAACGGGCGCAGCGACCCGCCTGCGTGCGCGCTCCACCTCGATGCGCCCGCGGTCCATCGCGACTTCGATCAGGCTCTTGCGGAAGTTAACGTTCCACAGCGTGCGCTCGACCCGCACATGAAACACCGCGCGCAGCGATGCGCGTTGCTGGTCGAGCAATGCGAACAAGGGCGTTTCACGGAGTGCCACGAAATCGATTCGCGGCTGGCCACGCAGCAGCTTCGCCGGCGACTCCCACTCCGGACGGGCGCTGAGTCCACCGCGTGCTGCCGTGTCGGCACACTTCAGCGTCTGCAGCCAGCGCCGGCCGCTGCGACGCAGCCCCAGCGCCATGCCGTGGCGTTGCAGCAGACGATCAGTCGTGTCGTAGTAGATCGCATGCAGCCGCACGCGCCGCGCAGGAATTCCCTCGAGCAGCGGCGTTTGCGGCAGATTCTCTTCTGCGCCTGGGGGAAGGTGCAGCTTGAGTTCGGTTTCGTGCGGCATCGCCGCAGTCTATCGGCCCGGCTCGTAACTATTGCGACCGCCGCGGCCGACGGCTACGGCACCGCGCGCTCGACAACGCCGTCGACACGAACGGCGCCCTCGCCCTTGCGTTCCCACATCAGGCAATAGCCGTCGGCGTGAGGCGCAGTGAACACCGCATCCGCGGATCGCGTTGCGGCGCTCTTCACCGGATAGAAGACTTCCTTGCCTCGGTGATAGTGAATGTTGAAGTCGACATCGCCGCTCGCCCGGAACTGGTACCGCACCCGATCGCCCGCCTTCAGCTCCACGCAGACTTCTTCGAACCCACGCGCCGGAACATCGCGGCCGAACGAACCAAGGCCGGAGACCGAAGCGAATGTTGCCACGGGCACCAGCGCAGTTATCAGAGCAATGCAGAACTTCATTGGTCGATGATCGCACGTCACCTTGCCGTCCCGACTTCTCATCGCGCACCGCTCCTGCTTCCTCCGCTGAAGACCAGCAGCACCGCCACCGCGGCGCACACGGCCGCTGCCACGACAAAGCACAGTGCGTAACTGCCACTCGCCCGCTGCAGCCAGCCGAACATGAACGGCAGGACGACTACGCCGACGTACGTGAAGAAGAGACAGCCACCGGTCGCACGTCCTGCCTCGCCCGCGGGTGCGAGTCGCGCGACTTCGGACAGGTAGACGCCGTTCCAGCCGATCGCCGTCGCCCCGAGGGCTGCGGCCGTGGCCAGGATGGCGAGCATGGGCCACGCGGCGGTAAACATGGCGGCAACGACCGAAGCTCCGGCCATCAGGAAGCCGATGATGGCGAGCGTGGCGCGCGGCGCACCGGTCCGATCCGAAACAGAACCCCAGCTGATCCGTGCAACGACACCGGCGACGCTCGCTACGGTCAGCGCGGTGCCTGCAGCCACGAGTCCCAGTCCGATTTCCGTGTGCAGATAGGCGACGATGAAGCCAGCCACCGACATCTGCATGCCAGCATAGACGAACGAAACCAGCGCCATCATGCGCAACGTTGGCGATCGTCCCACCAGCACAAGCCCGCTGATGAGTGCGGCAGCCGAGAGACGTGCAGACCGGTCACGATCATCATCGAGCGGGGCCCGCAACGGCTGCGAGAACCAAGCTACAGCGAGGCATCCGCAGGCGATCAGCACGACCGCAACCTCCCAGCCGAAGGCTACGGTTATTGGCGGCACGATCACTCCGGCCAGTGCGGTACCGGCCGGCACGCCGGTCTGCTTGATCGAAAACATCAACGCCATGCGCTCGCGCGGCGTGGTTTTCGCGAGGACGTGGCTCGAGGCGGGCGTGATCGGGCCGTACCCCACGCCGATCACCACCGCAGACAGCGCCATTGCCAGCAGCGCCATTGCGCCTGCACTGAGATCCAGCGCCAGGGTCAGCAGCAGGCCAGCGGCGCAGCCTACGAGGCAGACCTGTGACAGCCGTAATGCGCCGTAGCGCATCACAACCCCGCCGCCGGCCAGCGCCGCAGTCGACGCACCGATGTAAAGCAGAGAAATGTAGGTCCCGATCATCGACGCCGGCACCCCGAGTCGCTCGGCGATGACAGGGGATATCGACGGCACCGTCAGGGCCGCGCAGGCGGCGGCCGCCTGTATCGCCGTGGTGGCGACCAGCGCCCGCGTGGCGAGCGTGGTCAACGTCGCCCCGCGCGCGAAGCACGTCGCCGGTCGACAGACAACGACATATTCAACCGCGCTCTGCTGCTGCCTTCAGATTGTTGAGGCCCGCCTCGAAATCCGGTCCGACCAGCGAATCCATCATCGCGCCGAAGTAGCGGTTGATCGGATTTCCGCCCATGTCACCCTCGTTGGTCCACGTGACTCGTGTCCCCGTGCCCTCGGGCACGAGCTGCAGCTCGCCGCGCGACGTCATGCCCATGTCCGGGAACGACAGCGCATAGACAATCCGCTCGTTGGGGACCGCCGCCGTGAATTCCATCGCCCCGTTGCCTTCCGTCTTGCTCTGCCAGCTCCATTTGGCACCCGCGCCGCTGTCGGCACCGGAATACTGCATCTGCATGGCCGGGTCGCGCTGATTCCACACCGACCAGTTCTTCCACTGCCGCGGGTCGGCGATCAGCGGGTACACCTTGGCCGGCGGTGCGGCAATCTGCATCGACCTCTGCACCTTGAAACCGGATGGAAGCAGCAGCCCGATCACGAGCAGCAGGGCGACCAGTCCCACCACCGCGACCACGACACGCTTGAGCCATTTCATGCGGTCCTCCTTGGCCTAAGATAGGTGCGCAAGCGTAATCGCGTGCGCGGAGGTTGTGCATATGCTGGGTCGCATCGTGCTGGCGCTGCTTGTCGCGGGCGCGCTCGCAGCATGCAGCACCCCGGGTTCCGTCAAGCCTGGCGATACGGAAGCTGCGGTGCGGACGACCGCAGGCACGCCGACCGCCGTGATCCCGCTCGCCGCAGGCGCCAAACGCTGGCAGTACTCCACCCAGCCGTTCAATCAGTACGTATGGAACATCGACTTCGACACGCAAGGTCGTGTTGCGCGTGTCGATCAGATGATGAGTGACGAGGCCTTCGCCCGCGTCAGGAGCGGGCGTGACACGCGCGCCGACATCCTGCGCGACTTCGGTCCGCCAGCCGAGACGTTCTCGTTTCCCATGAAGGACGAGACGGCCTTCATGTACCGCTACTTCATTCAGGGCGGCTTTTACGCCGCCATGTTCATCTACTTCGATCGCGCGGGGATCGTGACACGCACCGAAACGGGCATGGATCCCTGGCGCATCGGCGGTAACGGGAACGACCGCAAGTAAACCCTCGCCGCGGGTTTGACCGAATTCCTCTGCCCGGGCCGGCCGCCGACAATGGTTTCCCGTTCGGCAGACCCAGCGCAATGGAACCCGCAGCACCCCGACCCTCGTCGCCTTTGTCCCTCCAGGACAAGCTCGACCAGATTTCGCACGAGCGCAAGGTGCTCGATGTGCTGCGGGAACTGATGCGACTGGGCCTGCACGACGGCGACAGGCTGCAACGCCGCGCGGACGGCTCGCCTGGGCGGTTGACCGTGCTGCGCTCGGGGTCCGAGCCCAAGCCGGTCGTCCTGCTCGACGACGGTACCGAGATCGCGTTCCGCGCGGCCGACTGGCATCGGCCGGCGCAGTAGGCGGGGCACCAGGGCGCGAGGACGGTCCCGTGGCACAATCTGCGGCACCATGGCTTATGCGCCGGAGTACGTACCGAAGATTCTGATCGTCGACTCCCAGGGCCAACCGGTCCGTTGGGCGTTGATGCAGCGCGCTGCGCGTTATTACGCGTCAGGCAAAGTCGTCACTGAACTTGGCGACAATCTCTTTGGCATGGCCGGCGGAATGCAGGAATCCACGGGCCTGCGCTCCGAGTTCATCACGAGCTCGATCGTCATGATCCGTGGGCGTCATCGCATACCCTACGGTCATGCCCATGTGGGCCTCACCAAGCATCGCCTGTTTGCGCGCGACCGGCACATCTGCGCATATTGCGGCGGTCACTACGCCGAGCTCGATCTGACGGTCGAGCACATCCATCCGGTTTCGCGCGGCGGACGCCACGAATGGACCAATGTCGTGACCGCCTGCCGCTCGTGCAACACGCGCAAGGGCAGTCGCCGGCCGGAAGAGGCGCACATGCCGCTGCTTTACGTGCCGTACGCGGTGTGCCGCAACGAAGGTTTCATCCTCAGCAATCGCCGCATCCTGGCCGACCAGATGGCGTTCCTGCAGACATCCTTGCCACGCCACTCCCGCTGGGCGCACTTCTGAGCCCCTGAGCCGCTGCACGGCAGCAGCTGTCGAATAATCCATCACGGCGGTGCCGCTTGCGCTGTCGCCGCAGGTCGCAACGTCACTTACCTTCGAGTCGTTCGACGCAACTTTGCGTCGACGCGTTGCCCACTGGCACGCGCCAACTTACGGAGACTCGAAATGCAGTACTCATCCTTCAGGTCGAAGCCCGACAACACCCCGTCGCCGATGCGACGCGCAATCTGGGGCGCCACCCTCGGCGCGGCCGCGACGTTCGTCGTGCTCGTCGGCGCAGTGGCCGTTACTGAATCACCCAGCCAGATTGCCGACGTGGCCAGCATGGTGGTGTCATCCGAACTGTCCGAAATCCTTCCGCCGTCGACCGACGTGTACGAAGAATCCGTTCAGGTGCTCGCGCCGGCCACGGGCCACTATGAGGACTCGGGCCTTCACGTCACTTACGAGGTGTACGGCTGAAGCACAGTTCGGCTGACTGCTAGTGCGGCCAGCCGATGTGGCTGAACAGCATCGGCGCCGCCCGCAGCGGCTCGGTACGCACGTAGCGGTCGTGTGCAAACGCGACCTGCACGGCCGCCGCGCGCAGCAGGCAGTCGACCGTAGACTCGTCCTCATGCACGGCCCAGACCAGCGCACCCGAAACGCCATCGAGTTCGGGCGTGTGGATGTGCAGGCCATCGACGCGCTCAGCGGTCCGCGAATAGGCTAGTCGCTCCGCGTCGATGGCCCTGGTGAACAGAACCACCGGCTTCATGTAGACGGCACCGTCCATCCGGCGCGACTGCGATACCGGGTAGCCGGCTACCGCATATACGCACGGTGTGCGTGCGCGAACGCCATCGAAGTGCAGAGAGGAGCGCGGCACCGGTATCCAGCTTGCACGGAGCCGTCGCGCCAGTACCGCGTCGCCGATGCGGATCAGCGCGAGGTCGCGCTGCGGGTGAACGATGACGCGCAGGCGCGGCGAGCGCAGGTACGCCCAGGAACCTTCGCGCGGCAGCGGCACTGCGAGGTCGCCGACGGCCCCGTGATCGAAGACATGCGCCGCGGTCAGCAGGGCCAGTCCGGCGCCTTCCTCGACCAACGAGGCGGTCGCCAGCGGTTCCGCGCGTCCATCGACCAGGCGCGCCAGCGGCAATGCGCGCGTCAGCAGCGCAGCCCGCACCGCTTCGGCGCGCTCGGGCGCTATCGCAGCGTCGACGTGGATCGGAATCGTGTGTACCGCCTGCCAGCTCATCGGTGCACTCCGGAAGCGTAGTCAGGATGCCAGCGTGCGGCCGCCGTGTCGACACGCAAAGCACCCTCGTTGCCGCGCAATTCGAGCGACAGTCGAGCGGCAGGCGGCGGCCGCTGTGCCCGCGCTGCTCCCGGCAAACACAGCAAGTTACGCGCGCAGATGCCGGCGTTGCCGCTCCGGAACCGCCTTCCGATCGGCCGCTGCAGACCGCCGGGTTGGCGCAGCTGCGGCGAATGGCAGCCTGCCGCGCGCGCCGCTGTCGGCGTAATCGAGCGCCAGCAACGCTGCCGCGTCCGCGGCCGGTGTGCCGTGGCGCGTCAGCCATGCGTACACCTCGCCGTACAACGCTTCGCCCGCGATCGCGTGGGTCCGCCCCGTGGCGGCATACAGCGCTTCGCTGAACGCCATGAAGCGTTCGAACGGTGCGGCGCCGAGCATCCGCGGCAGCGCGCGCGGGAATCGTCCGGAATTGGCGAGCAGATCCCAGTAGCGTGCGAAACGCTTGATGCGCTGCATTGCCGCTTCGTCGATCAACCCTGTGGCAATCACTTCGTAAGGCGCGGTCTCGGCATAGCGCATCGCATAAGGGCCTGTGTGTCGAACGATCGGAGTGCCACGCAGGCGCTTGAGCACGCCCAGCTGGATCTCGTGCGGCTTGAGCGCCACGAGCCGGTCGAAGCCGGCTGCCAATGAAGCCACGTCCTCGCCGGGAAGGCCGGCAATCAGATCGACATGCAGGTGCGCGGATGTGTTCTGCCGCAGCCAGCGCAGATTGGACTCCGCCACCGCGTTGTCCTGGCGCCGCGACACCAGCGCCTGCACCGAGGGATTGAACGTCTGGATGCCGATTTCCAATTGCATCGTGCCGGCCGGAAAGCGCGTCAGCGATGCTCGCAGCGCATCGGGCAGGCGATCCGGAATCATCTCGAAGTGCAGGAACGGCGGATCGCTGGGGTCCTGCTGCAGGCGATCCAGGAAGAAGTCCAGGATCGCGAGCGAGTCTTCGGTTCGAAGGTTGAACGTGCGGTCGACGAACTTGAAACGCCTCGCACCCCGGTTCCAGAGCGCCTCCAGTTCCTGCAGCAGCCGCTCCCGCGGAAACGGCCAGGCCGACCGGTCGAGTGCCGACAAACAGAACTCGCACTTGAAAGGACAGCCGCGCGAGGCTTCGACATAGACGTGTCGATGCCGCAGATCCGCTTCCGTGTATTCGCGATAAGGCAACGCCAGCTGATCCAGCGGCGGCTGCTCGCCGTTGAGCACGCGGGTCAGCGGACGCGAGCCGGATAAGAGCTGGCGCACGAGCCGCGGAAAGGTCACATCGCCCCAGCCGGTGATGACGTAATCGGCGCGCCGGCAAATCGCCTGGCACTCGATTTCATGGCTGACCTCCGGGCCGCCAACAACGACGGGGAGGTGGGGCGCTGCTGCCTTCAGCAGTTCGACTACCCGCGTGGTCGCGACGACGTTCCAGATGTAGACGCCCAAACCCACGACGCGCGGTTGGAGCGCAAGCAATTCGGCAACAACCTGTTCGGGCGGCGTTCGGACCACGAACTCGCGGATCAGCGTGTCGTCGCGCAATTCGCCCATGTTGGCGCGCAGGCAGCGCAACCCGAGCGACGCGTGGGAATAGCGGACGTTGAGCGTGGCGAGCACGATGCTTGGCATAGCGCAAAGAAGCATAGCGTTGCGCCGCAGCGGCGGCTGCCGTGGCTAGACTGAAGCCGGTTGAGTATTCAGATCAGCATTTTCAGGAGAAACGGTCAGTGCGCCTGACATTCTTCGGCGCCGCCGGCGAAGTCGACCGGTTCCTGCCTTCTCGTCGAAGCGGGAGAAACGCGATTTCTGGTGGACTGCGGCATGTTCCAGGGCGGCCGCGAGGCGTCGAGCAAGAACCGGGAGGCCTTTGCGCGCGATCTCGGCCGACTCGATTTCGTGCTGCTGACGCACGCCCACATCGACCACTGCGGCCTGCTGCCGCGCTTTGCCGCCGCTGGCCGTCATGGGCCGCAGATCTATTGCACCAAGCCGACCGCCGACCTTGTCCCGGTGATGCTCAAGGACAGCGCGCATGTGCAGACACGTGGAGTGCATACGGACCGACGCGGACGACGCACGCTCGCCAGCGAGGCGCCGCTATACACGGCCGAAGACGTCGATCGCCTGGCACTGCGGCTGATCGGCGTGCCTTACAACGTTGAATTCCGTCCGCATCCTGCAGTCGCCGCGTGCCTGCGCAGCGCGGGTCACATTGTCGGGGCGGCGTTTGCGGAAATCCGGTTCACCGAAGGGGGCCGCGAGCGCACGCTGGTTGTCTCCGGCGACCTCGGCGAAGCCTCGCCGCTCGTCGTCCGCGACCGCGACCCGCTGCGCGAGTCCGACGTGCTGGTGCTCGAGTCGACATACGGCGACCGCAACCACCGAACGATGGAAGACACCGAGTCGGAATTGATCGAGGTGATGCACGACGTGCTGCAGACACGACGCGGCAACGTCATCGTTCCGGCGTTCGCACTGGGGCGGACCCAGGAGTTGCTGGTGCTGCTCTACCGGCTGGCCAAGGCGGATCGGGTGCGTGTGCCGCTGGTGTTCGTCGATTCGCCGCTCGCCACGCAGGCGAGCGAAGTCACGTTTCGTCATCTTGAGGCGCTGGACGAACTCGCCCACGAGTTTCACCTGGCGCAGCGGGCGCGCAAGCTCCCGTTCACGTTGCGCTATACGGAGGACGTCGACGACTCGATGTTCCTCAATTCGATACGCAATGGCGCCGTCATCATCGCCGCCAGCGGCATGTGCGAAGCCGGCCGGATTCGCCACCATCTGCGCCACAATCTGCCGCGCCGCGAGTGCGCCGTCCTCTTTACGGGTTTCCAGGCCGCCGGCACGCTCGGCCGGCGCATCGTCGATGGCGCGCGGTCGGTCCGGATGTTCAACGAACTCGTCCCGGTACGCGCGTCGATCCATACGCTGGGCGGACTGTCTGCCCATGCAGGACAGGATGCGTTGATGGGGTGGCTGGAAGGAGCGCGACGCAAGCCCAGGATGACCTATCTGGTTCACGGCGAACCGGAAGCCGCGCACGCGCTCTCGGCCCGCATCGCGCGCGAGCTCAAATGGACAACGACGATTGCCGCGCCGGCGACCCGCTATGACGCCTGAGCCGGTCCGCCTCACCGAGACCAAGGCGCTGCGCGTGCGGCGCGTCGGCATCGACACCTACCGGGAAAACGTCGCGTACCTGCACCGGCGCTGCCCGCTGTACCTGACCGAGGGCTTCCAGGCGCTTGCGAAGATCGAAGTCCGGGCGAACGGCCGTTCGATCCTCGCGATGCTCAACATCGTCGATGATCCCGCGATCGTCGGCGAGACCGAATTGGGCCTTTCGGAGGATGCCTATCGGCAGCTTGGAGCGGCCGCCGGAAGCGACGTGGCGATCGAACACGCGACCTCACCGGCATCGATGGTCGCCCTGCACCGCAAAATCATGGGAGAACGGCTCGAACGCGCCGACTATCACGCGATCATGCGTGACGTCGCGGAGCATCGCTACAGCAAGCTCGAACTGGCGGCTTTTGTCGTCGCGACGGGGCATTTCGACCTGGACCGCGAAGAAGTCGTGTACCTGACCGAGGCGATGGTCGCGGCGGGTCGCCGGCTCGACTGGCGCGAGCGTCCGGTCGTCGACAAGCATTCGATCGGCGGCATTCCCGGCAACCGCACATCGATGCTGGTAGTGCCGATCGTCGCCGCTCACGGCATGCTGATTCCCAAGACCTCATCGCGCGCGATCACGTCGGCTGCCGGCACGGCTGACACGATGGAATGCCTCGCCAACGTTGAACTGTCGTTCGAGCGCATGCAGGAAATCGTGCATGAGCTGCGCGGCTGCCTGGCCTGGGGCGGGACCGCCGATCTGTCGCCGGCAGATGACGAACTGATCGCGGTGGAGAGGCCGTTGTCGCTGGACTCGCCGGGACAGATGGTGGCTTCGATCCTGTCGAAGAAGGTCGCTGCCGGCTCGACTCACCTCGTGCTGGACCTGCCGCTGGGACCGAGCGCGAAGGTCCGCTCGATGCCGGAGGCGCAGAGGCTGCGCAAACTCTTCGAGTATGTCGCCGAGCGGCTGCGCCTCACGCTCGACGTAGTGATCACGGACGGGCGTGCGCCGGTTGGTAACGGTATCGGCCCCGCGCTCGAGGCACGCGACATCATGCGTGTGCTCGGAGGCGATCCGCGCGCGCCTTCGGACCTGCGTCAAAAGGCACTGCGACTGGCGGGTCGCGTCATCGAGTTCGACCCGGACGTGCGCGGCGGCGAAGGCTTCCCGATCGCTCGCGACATCCTCGATTCCGGCCGTGCGCTCGCCAAAATGCACGCCATCATCGATGCACAGGGGCGGCGTGACTTCGACTTCGAGCGACCCACTTTGGCCCCGCACAGTTTCGAGATCGAGGCCGCGCAGGACGGCGTCGTCAGCGGAATCGACAATGAACGGCTGGGACGGCTGGCGCGACTGACCGGCGCGCCCAAGGTATCCGGTGCCGGGGTCGATCTCTTCAAGAAGCTCGGCGACCCGGTGCAGCGCGGCGAGCCGCTGTACCGTGTCCATGCCGGCTTTGCGTCGGATGCGGGGTTCGCCCGCGACTGGGCCAGGCACGACAACGGCTACACAATCGGCGAGCACACTGACCTGCGCGATTTCGCTGAATTCTGATGCTCCTCTTCTTCGATGATGAACGGACTTACGCTGCGGGGCTTTCCGCTGCGGCCGGTCTGGCTGCGGCCGAGGTCCAGCGCCATCGCTTTCCCGACGGCGAGCTGAGGCTGCGTTTGCCGACGCGGCTGCCCCGCCGCGTCGTGCTGTTGCGCTCGCTGCACCACCCCAATGAGAAGCTGGTCGAACTGCTGCTCGCTGCGCGCGCGGCCCGTGAACTCGGCGCCAGGCACCTGACCCTGGTGGCGCCTTACCTCGGCTACATGCGTCAGGACGCCGCATTCACGCCGGGCGAAGTGGTGAGCCAGCGCATCATCGGACGATGGCTTGCGGAGCTCTTCGACGGCGTCATCACGATCGATCCACACCTGCACCGAATTCGGACGCTGCGCGAAGCGATTCCGGTTGAAGCCGCCGTGGCGCTTTCGGCTGCGCCGTTGATCGGCGTGGCATTGCGCCACAAGGACCTGCTGATGCTCGGACCGGACGTGGAGTCCGGACCCTGGGTACGCGCCGCAGCGGCGGCCGCCGGCTGTAACTGGGCCATCTGCCGCAAGCAGCGCCACGGCGATCGCGACGTCGACGTCGTCCTGCCCGAGATCGCAATCGCGGGCAAGAACGTCCTCATCGTCGACGACATTGCGAGCACCGGGCACACCGTTGCCGCCGTTGCGCGCCAGGCGCTGGCGGCCGGCGCGCTCCGGGTGGATGTTGCGGTCACGCACGCGTTGCTGGTCGACGAGGCCATGCAACTGCTGCGCTCCGCCGGGGTGGGTCATTTCATCAGCACCGACACCGTGCCACACGCCAGCAATCGCATCAGTACCGCCGCGCTGGTCGCGGCCGCACTGGAACAACGCGAACCTCAGACCACGGACCTCGCGGAAAGATGAAATCGAGCGACCCCGGCAAGCTGGACCGCGTGATTGCCGAAGCACGTCGCGCGGCGGATGAACGCGCGCAGGGTTATCGGGAACGGGCACTCAAGATCTACCCGTGGATCTGTGGCCGTTGCGCGCGGGAATTCACCCGCAGCAACGTGCGCGAGCTCACCGTGCATCACCGCGACCATAACCACGACAACAACCCGCCCGATGGCAGTAACTGGGAACTGCTGTGCCTGTACTGCCACGACAATGAACACCAGCGGCAACTCGAGGCGGCCGGCGGGAATGACGGTAACTCCGGCAAGAGTTCCGCTTCATCCCATTCGCCGTTTGCCGGGCTAAAGGACTTGCTGGGGAAATCTCCAGACAGGAAATGACGCGACAGGCCTCGGCCGATGGTGGCCGGCGAAATTTCGCACGCCCGATGTCGTCTTGAGTTCGAATGTGACTCGGATCGGTACCAACGCAAGTCCGGAGAGTTGAATGGCTGAGCCCGAGTTTCTCCATCCGTTGCGACCCCTCCTCAAGAACTGGGTCTGGGAACATGGTCGCGTCGGCACGCGCTATCTCGACTGCAGCGATGGTGAGATCAAGTTCGACGATGGCAAGAAGGCACGCTTCGCGGCCGAGAGCATCTTCCATGTTCCGCTGGGTGCCGACGCCGACGATGCAGCGAACGCGGCGGGTCCGGCGCTACATGAAGGTGCGCTTGCCCGATTCCTGCGCGCGGCCCAGTTGGGCAAGCCGGACGAAGCGGGATCAGTGGCAGATGTTCAGCGGGCAGCGCAGGACTGTGTGGAGCTTGGACTTACCTGCGCTTACCAGCCGGATGCTCAACGGGCTCTCGAGACCTACAGGCTCGAACCGATGTTCGAAGACGAAATCCGCGCGGCGGTCGTCCGGGACATTCGAAGCAAGTACGTCGGCCTGCGCGCGCAGCTTGCGCTCTACGACTTCACCGTCTTTCACGGACTGCCCTCTGCCTTGCTGATCAACGAGGCGCCCTTCATCGACTGGCGCGTCCGGGCTCGGCCGGTGCAACCGTTCGTTTCACTGCCGCTGGGGCCCTACGCCATCCTCGTCGGCACGCCGTCCGGCAAGAAGAGCCGTGCAGGCCCCGTACTGTGGAAGACAGTCAACGCGATGGGTCCGTTCAAGGATCACAACCGCTACATCGTGGAAAGTGCGAAGCGATGGATCGTCGCAACGTCGGACGATGAACTCGCAGCCGTGCAGGAGCGTTTCACTCCGATGAAGGACGGCGATGCGGAAACAACCGGTTCTTGAGCACCGTCGGTAGGTCCCGCGCCCAGTAAAACCTTGCCCACCGCCATTCGTGCGGGGGCGCTTCGCCACTGGGACGGGCCGTGACCAGTGGGACCGGAGCCGCGGATCGCCGCGAGCGCTGTCAGTCCGTGGCGCTCAACACCGCGGTCAGTACCGCCATTTTCGACATCCCGAGGACGCCCTGCACGTCCATATCAGTCATTTCGGCCGACAGCCGCATGCCCTGGCTGACCACCCGCGCCAGCACGGCATCGATGAGCAGGCGCGCCTGCGTCAATTCAATCGGCGAATCGGCGTCCATAGCGCTCGACAGCGCGACCTCGAGGTCTGCTGCGAGCAGGCGCGCCGCAGGGCTGCCGCCGCCTTCAAGACCAAGCTCGAGCAGCCGCGCTTCACGTGCCAGCGCGGTCAAATGATCTGCCTGATCGATAGAACTGGCGGCCGCATGCCCGCAAGCCGCGTCGTGCTCGTCGTTCATTAGTTCCACTCCCGCACCTACTGTACGCCGACGGAGGTCTGACAACCGTTCCGCGTTCACTTGTGGGTCACGTAATCGCGTAACTTCGCTGGAAGCTCGCGAAGAGGCGCGAATTTACATGGAAAGACTTGGTGAACGACAAGGGGATTGACGCTCGGCAAGGCAGAATCGCGTCGGCGAAGACCGGCCTATCGGGCAGACCATCCCGCCGGATCGACTTTCAACGACTCGCCTGAGGACGCGCGCGGCCCCATGATTGATGTACTGGCCTTTCCCCCGACTACGGCCGCCCTGGACGATATGCGGCGACGCCTTCTTGCAGGCAGTGAGGAAACCGAACGCCGCGGCCGACTTGCCCTTTTTGTCAGCGTGACGCTTTTCATCGCGTGGGTCGCCGATGTCGCTGCGGTGTTCGATCAGCCGGCCGGCATGTTGCCCGCGGCTTTCGGTATCGGAAGCGTGGTCCTCGCGTGCATCATCGTCGTCTCACACGCGATCGGTCGGGCTCTGATGCGGCGTGCGCTCCGCGCGCGGTCGGCCGCAGAACATGGCTTCGCAGCAGTTCGCGTGCACCAAGCGAGCGAAGTGCTGGCGGTCGCGCGCCGGGATGCGGTCGTGGCTCAGTACCTGAGAATGGTCGGACGGCAGGGCCGTGCGCTGCGCGTCATCGAAATGGACGCCCTCCTCCTGCGTGGCAAAGCGGGTCCGCCCATCGGCGCATCGGAACCAACGCCGTCGGCGCACGTGCCGGGGACTCGCCCCGCCGCTTTGCTCGGACCGGGCAAGGATGACAACGCAACCTTGAGCGCTGATACCGCGCAGGCAACGCGCCGCGAGCCTGCACACCAGGACTGAACGCCGCGTCGCCGTCCGGCTGCGGTCAAGCCATGCCGAGGATCGCATCGCTCAGCATGTCGATGTCCGACTCGATGCACGGCGAAGATCGCGCGGAACTGACGGCGCCCTCGACTGAGCCGCGGAGACCCCAAAGAAAATCGCCCGAGGCCAGAAACTGGCACCGGGCGATTTTTTTTCAGCCGGACGGGCCGTGGGCCCGCGGCGATTACTTCAGGTGCTTGCTGACGTACTTGGTCAGCTCGAACATCGACGCCTGCGCCTTGCCAAACAGCGCCTTAAGCTTGTCGTCGGCATTGATCATGCGGCGATTGACCGAGTCCTGCAGCTTGTTCTTCTTGATATACGCCCAGATCTTGCTGGTGACCTCGGTACGCGGCATTGGCACCGAGCCAACGATCGCGGCGAGCGGGCCGCTCGGCATCAGCGGACGCATGAACGCGGCGTTGGGTTTGCGCTTGACCTTCGGCTTGGCGGCCTTCTTGGCCGGCGCCTTCTTCGCGACCTTCTTAACGGCCTTCTTCGCCGTCTTCTTCGCAGCCTTCTTCGGCGCCGCCTTCTTCGCCGTCTTCTTCGTCGCTTTCTTTGCCTTCTTTGTTGCCATCGAGTTCTCCTCTGAGGATTTGAGTGCCACAGCGACAGCGTTCTCGAGTGAAATGCAAGAGCGCTCTCGTTGGGTGACCGCGATCCTAGAGCAAACGCACCGAATTACAAGAGGAGAAATCAATTTTTCAGAGGGAAATTGCGTGTGAACAACGCCGTTTCCCCTCTGAAAACCGACGGCTTGAATGTGAGAGGCACCACGATTGGTGTACTAGATCTTGGTCGTTGGCACTCGGAAACACAATATCTTGTATGCCTTAGCGGGCAGCCCGCTCGAGTTCGGCGAGCATCCGCTCGATCCTCGCCGAGAGCTTTTCGGTCGTCACCTGTTCACGCAGCCGCTCGACCATCAGCGGGAAAGCGAAAGGCGTCGGCCGGGCGAGCAACCGGTAGACCACGCGCTGGTCGCGCATGCGCGCGAGCGCCGCACGCAGACGAACGATGTCGAGCTCCTGCTCCAGAACCTCTCGTTCGGCCTGCCCCAGCAGTCGATTGCCCGCGTCGTACTTGCGGAACACCTCGTAAAACAGGCCCGAGCTCGCCTGCAGCTGCTTCATCGACTTCGGCGCCCCCGGAAACCCCTGGAATACCAGCCCGGCGATGCGCGCGACCTCGCGAAAGCGCCGCAGCGCCAGTTCGCCCGCATTCAGGCTCGCCAGCACGTCGTCCAGCAGGTGCTCGTCGCCCAGCAGCGCATCGGCGCGCCGCTGCCAAGCGCCCATCCAGTCGACGTCCACCGGCGACAGCAGCTCGAAGCCGTAGTCGTTGATCGCAATGGAGAACGTCGCCGGCGCTGCCTGCCCGATCCGATAGGCAAGCAGCGATGCCAGGCCCAAGTGCGCCTGCCGGCCGGCGAACGGGTAGACGAAGAGATGCCGTCCCTCGCGCGATCGCAACGACTCGACGACGAGATCACTCCGCGTCGGAACGGCAGACCAGCGCGCCTGCAGTTCGATCAACGGTCGCGCCAGATTCAGTTCTGGCGCCTCGAAACGGCCGGCCAGCGCCTTTTCCAGCTCGCCCAGCGCCGCATCGGCCATCTCGGTCGACAGCGGCATCTTGGCGCCCGACCAGCGTGGCACCGCGCCGCTGCGACGTTTCGCAGGTTGCACATAAGCCGTCATCTCGTGAATCCGGACAAGTTCGAGCAGGCGCCCGCCGAAAACGAACGAATCGCCCTTGCGCAGCCGCGTGATGAACGATTCCTCGATCGAGCCGACGTTGCGACCGTTCATCATCTTCACCAGCATCGTCGCGTCGGCGACGATCGTGCCGACGGACATGCGGTGACGCTGGGCGATGCGGCGATCCGCAACGCGATAGACGCCATCGGCGTCGCGGACGACACGGTGATATTCGGGATAGGCGCGCAGCGCTTCGCCGCCGCGGCCGACGAAGTCCAGCACCCACGCGAACTCCTCCTCGGTCAGCGCGCGGTAGCTCCACGCGGTGCGAATCTCGGTGAGTGCGTCGGCTTCGCGGAAGCCGGTGCCGAGTGCAAGGGTGACGACGTGCTGCACCAGAACATCAAGTGGCTTGTCCGGCGCACGCCGTGCCTCGACCCGGCCCGCTGCCACCGCGGTGCGCGCGGCCGCGGCTTCCACCAGTTCCAGCGTATGCGTCGGCACGACCGTTACGCGCGACGGCCTGCCTGGTGCATGGCCGCTGCGCCCTGCCCGCTGCAGCAGGCGCGCCACCCCCTTCGGGCTGCCGATCTGCAGCACGCGCTCGACCGGAAGAAAGTCGACGCCGAGATCGAGGCTCGATGTCGCGACCACAGCCTTCAGGCGACCCTGCTTGAGGCCGCGCTCGACCCACTCGCGCACTTCGCGGTCGAGCGACCCGTGGTGCAAGGCAATCAGGCCCGCCCACTTCGGGCGCGCCTCGAGCAGCGACTGATACCAGATCTCCGCCTGCGAGCGGGTGTTCGTGAAGACGAGTGTCGTCGACGCGCCTTCGATCTCGCGCGCGACCGGCTCGAGCATCTGGATGCCAAGATGCCCGCCCCAGGGGAAACGGCCGGGTTCGTCGGGCAGCAAGGTGTCGACAATGATTTCCTTCGGCACTTTGCCGCGCACCATCGCACCGTCACTGCCGGCCAGCAGCACGTCCATCGCGTGCTCGGTGTTGCCGAGCGTGGCGGACAGTCCCCAAACCACAGGAGCGCGGCGGGCGGTTTGCTGCTGCGCCCGCTCGGACCCGGCGTCCCGCTCGGGGGACCCGGCGTCCCCGCGTGCGGTGGTGCCGCGAAGCGCGGCTGGCGACGCACGCTCGCGCGCGAGGCGACGCAGTCGCGCGAGCGCAAGCTGCACCTGCACACCGCGCTTGTTGCCGATCAGTTCGTGCCACTCGTCGACGACGACCAGTTCAACGCCAGACAGGAGGTCCGGCGAGTCTGCGCGCGTAAGCATGAGGCTCAGACTTTCCGGCGTCGTGATCAGTGCCTCCGGCAGTCGCCTGGCCTGGCGCGCCCTTTCGCCGGCCTCGGTATCGCCGGTGCGCACGCCGACGGACCAGTCCAGACCGAGTTGCGCCAGCGGCAGTTCGAGAGCGCGGGCGGTGTCCGCCGCCAGTGCGCGCATCGGCGTCAGCCACAGCATGCGCAGTCCGCCGCCCGACACTTCACCTGCGAGCGCGCGGTTGAGAAGACCAAACCAGACCGCATAGGTCTTGCCGCTGCCCGTCGTCGCGTGCAGCAGGCCGGAGCGCCCCGCGCCGATGTGCTGCCAGACCTCTTGCTGAAACGCGAAGGCCTGCCAGCCCTGCGCGGCGAACCAGCCTTCCGCGCTCGGCAGCGCAAGTTGCGACCCCTGCGTCATGGCTGACGCCGCAGCGATTTCTGCCGACTGCGCCGCGACACGTGCCTTTTCTTCGCGGGCAGCACGCGCCCGACGCGCGCGCAACTGCGTGCCGACGTTCGAACCCGGCGGCAGGCCGCGGCGCTGCGCCGTCACCGCAGGATCCCGTCCGAGCGCAGACTCATGTCGAACTTCGGGCGAGCGTCCCGCCGCGGGCAGTCATGACAGCAGGCAACGACCTCAGAAACAGAAACGCCGCCCTTGGGCGGCGCTTCGGGTGGGAGGAAGATTATTTGATGTCGAGGATCTTCATCGCCTTGGCGAGCGTATCGACCGATTCCTGGTGCTTGCCGGCCTTGTGCAGGGCTTCGCCATCGGCACGGTACTTCTTGACCTCGGTCATCTGCGCTTCCGTGAGCTTCGGGTTCTTCGCCATCGCGTCGTCGATTTTCTTCATGTCCGCCGGGCAGTGGAAGGCCCAGGCTGCCGCGGAAAAGAACAGCGTGGCTACCGCAAGGATGATGCGTTTCATAGGCTCGTCTCCTGGAGGGTTGAGGCGGGCTTTGCAGAAAGCAAAGCAGCGATGAGTCTAACGCTCGCACGGACCGGGTGCATATTCCGGATGTGGTCACTAATGAGCGGGAACTGGCTCGCCCACTTGGGGCGTTGCGCGGGGCTCGTACTGAGCGTCGGCGTGCTTCCGACCGCCGCAGCGGCCGTCGAGCCCGTGACCTTCAGCTTCGGCGGGCGTGTCTTCGAGGCCGACCTTTATCGACCGGCGGGCGAACCGCGCGGCACCGTGCTGCTGGCACACGGCTTCATGCGCGATCGACAGAGCATGAGTGCGCTCGCCGGTGAAATCGCGCGGCGCGGGGCGATTGTCATCGTGCCCGACCTGCCGTACCTCGTCGACCCGGTAGGCAACGCACAGGCGCTCGCGCAGGTCGTCATCGAAGCGCGCGGCGGCCGCTTCGGGCCGACGCCGGCAGCGACCGTCCTGGTCGGCTTCTCGGCCGGGGGGTTGTCAACACTGCTGGCCACCATCCGCGCACCGGGCGTGAGCGGATGGATCGGCCTCGATCCGGTTGACCGGGCGGGCGAAGGGATGCACGCGGCAGCGCGCGCGAGCTCACCGGCGTTGATACTGCGGGCAGCCCCAAGCCGTTGCAACGGCTATGCCAACTCGCACAGCTGGGGCTCGTTCCTGCCGCGCCTCAGTCGCGACACGCTGATCGAGGCGGCGACGCACTGTGACTTCGAAAACGCCGGCGACCTGGTCTGCGCCAGCGCATGCGGTGGGGCGGATCCCGAGCGGCAGGCTGCAATTCGCGCCGAAGTCGCGGCCGCCGTCGAGCACTGGCTGCAGCTGATCCAGCGGCAGCACGACTGCGCTGCAGTTCGCCTGCCGCTTTTCAGCGGTCCGCATCGACGATGACGCCGTCCTCGATCAGCAGCGTTTCGATGTCGTTGACCATCATCGCCGGGTGCAGGTAGTCGAGCGCATAGATTTCCCGCACGATCCCGTGGCGGTCGATCAGGAAGAGCTTCAGCATGTGATTGATCGTGCGCATGGGCCGGCCGCGCTCATCGTTCTCGACGCGCACGTCCTGGCCGAAGTCGTCGAGCAGCGGCACCAGTTCGGCCATGCTGCGTGCCGTCAGGAACTCCCACGCCAGGCCGGCCGCGGGCTTTAGGCTTGCGCTGTACAGGCGCAGTGCCTCGGGCGTGTCGTGCGTCGGATCAAAGCTGATGCTGACGAAGCGCACGCGCCCTGCATGGCCCCGCTCGACCAGGCGCTCACGCAGACCGATCATCGTGCGGTACGCAAAGGGGCAACCCCATTCGTCGACGCAGTAGGTGTAGAAGAACGTCAACAGAGTCACCTTGCCGCGCGTCAGCGTCGCGAGACGGCGTTGGCGGTCGCGCGCGTCCCGCAACAGCGCATCGGGAGCGCGCTGGATGCGCTGCAGCTGATAGGTGCCGGGCGCAGGCGGCACGAACTGCATGCTGGGCGCCTGCGCCTGCATCGGATCGGCAGCCGCCCACACCGAGCCCGCGGCCACGACCAGCGCAAACGCGACGGCGCGCGTGTGCAACCTGCGTCCTTGCGCCACCGTAGTTCAGCTGAACTTCATGTGGTGCGCGCGGCCGAGCTTCTCCTTGGTGAAGTCCACCTCGAAAACCGGCTGGAGTTCCTTGCCGTCCCAACGGAACGCGCGCAGGAATTGTTCGTTGTCGGCGCCGGCCTTGTCCCAGCGCTCGAGCAGGCTCGAGGTGATGTACACGCGCGTGCCGTCCCAGCTCTGCGAAATCATGTTGACCTGCTTGCCGGTCTGTTTGGCATAGGTCTGCTTCGGCTGCTCCGGATTCGTGAGGTCGAAATAGCGGGTCATGCCATCGGAGAAGGTATTGACCCACAGCCCTTTCGCATCGGCACGGATCGAGATGTCCACCGGCAGCGGGATCTTGGCCGGATCGCCGATCGTGCCGACCTCCTTCGCCTCCCACTTGCCGGCGCTGTCTTGCTTGACCAACCACAGCTTGGAGGTCAGCGCGGTTGCGGTGATCGCCCAGTTGTCCTTGGGCACGAGCGACCAGCGGATCTCGAGCGGCGCACCGGGCACCGCGAAGATCTGCTGCGGCGTCATCGCCTTCAGGTCCCACAGCACCATCGTGTTGCCGAAGCGTTTCATCGATTCGGCATCGGCCACGACGTCGCCGAGGTTGCGGCGGTAGTTGTCGATGCCGGTGAAACTCGATGTCAGCAGCGCATTCTTCGACGGGTTGATCGCCACGTCGTAGCCGTAGCCGTCGCCCTTGACGCCGCCGATCTCGCCGGTCGGCAGGTCGTACTTGGCGACGAACTCGCCCTTGTTGTTGTAGACGGCCATGCCGGTGCGCCCGCCACTGTCCTTGGCGTTCGACAAGGTCCCGATCAGCATGCGCCCGGGCATCGCGTAGAAGGTATGGGGGCCGACGTAGCCGGATTTGGCGACGAGATCGCCGATCGTCCTGACCAGCTTCGGCTTGGCCGGATTCGTGCCGACATCGAACACGTAGATCTGGTTATTGCTGAGGCCGCCGGCCCACAGATAGCGGCGATCGTCGGTGAAGCCCATGTGATGCGCCTCGCCGCGCGCGCCGACGGAAACGCTGCTGACCACCTTGCCGAAGCTCTTCGACTTGGGGTCGACATTGATCGTCACCAGTTTGTCGGAACCGTCGCCGAGGCCCTCGACGCCGAGCGTCCAGACGTGCACATACGCTTCCTGGCCCTTGATCAGCTTCGACATGTACGGCGAATTGCATGTCTCGTCGGCGCCCGCTTGAGGCGCCAACGCGAGCGCAGCCAGCGCCACGGGAAGTAATGACCACTTCATAACTGGGAGCAATGACCACTTCATCGTTGTTCTCCTTTGGACCGGGCTCGCCGGGAAGGCGTGCCGGCCCTGTTCACAGGGGAGGACAAGCTACTCTGCGAACCCTCTGAGGCAATCCCCCGGATCGGACTCGGGCGAACTCGATTGTGGCGCTGCACTTGGCGCGCAAATTGCTTTTCCGCCCTGAACGCACCCGGTCGACCGCGGAGCCGCTACTCCAGCGGCTGCAGCAGCGCTGCCAGCGTTGCCAGCGTGTCGGCGTCCTCGACCCGTTTGTCGGTACGCCAGCGCAGCATCCGCGGAAAGCGCACTGCGATTCCGCTCTTGTGACGCGGCGACCGCTGAATTCCCTCGAAGCCGATCTCGAAGACCTGTGTCGGCACCAGCGCACGCACCGGACCGAAACGCTCGACCGTGGTTTTGCGAACGATCGCGTCAACCGCGCGAATCTCCGCATCCGTGAGACCCGAATACGCCTTCGCGAAAGGCACCAGCTCGCGCCCGTGCTCGGTGTCTGCCCATACGGCAACGGTGTAGTCGGTGTACAGGTTGGCGCGACGGCCGTGACCAGGTTGCGCATACACGAGTACGGCATCGACGGCATAGGGATCGATCTTCCACTTCCACCAGTCGGCGCCGCCCGGGTCCTTGGTGCGTCCGACACGGTACGTTGCATCAAGGTGCTTCAGCATCAGGCCTTCGACAGCGCGGGCGCGCGACTCCTCGCGCAGCCGCGCAAGTTCGTCCCAGCTTCCGGCAACGACGCGCGGCGACAGCGTCAGTCCGTGTGCCGCAGTGATCGCCTCGAGGCGTGCACGCCGCTCGCGCTGTGGTCGGCTACGCCAGTCCTGGCCTTCGTGTTCAAGCAGATCAAACGCGATGAAACGTGCCGGTGCCTCCTGCAGGACCTTGGGCGTGAGGCGCTTGCGCGCAATGCGTCTTTGCAGCAGTGCGAACGCTGCCGGTCCGTCATCGCGCCAGACGACGACCTCGCCATCCAGTACGGTGCCGTCGTCTAGCCGCGCCGCTGCATCGAGCACGTCGGGAAAACCTTCGCCGATCAGTTCCTCGCCGCGTGACCAGAGCCACCAATCGCCGCCGCGCCGGACCAGCTGCGCGCGAATGCCGTCGTATTTCCATTCGACGAGCCAGTCGGAGGTCGGTCCGAGCTCACGCTCGAAATCCGTCGGCGCAAGCTGCAGCGGATGTGCGAGGAAGAACGGGTAAGGATGCGCGCTCGGTGCGCCGGATTCATCGCCGGCGATCAGTGCGCGAAAGCGCGCCGCATCCGGAGGCATCGTGTTGTCGGTATAGCCGATCATGCGCTGCGCGACCAGCTTCGCATCGATTTCCGCGTGCTCGGCCAGTGCGCGTAGCACCAGTAGCTTTGACACACCGACGCGAAATCCCCCGCCGATCAGCTTGACGAAAACGAAGCGCTGCAGGGCGGAGAGCTGGTCGAATGCCGTCTGCAACGCGGCGGTGATTTCCGCGGGCGGACGACCGCGCAGCGGCAGCAGGCGCTCTTCGATCCACTCCGCCAACGAGCCCGTCACCTCGCGGGTCGGCGGCGGCAGCAGCAGCGCAATCGTTTCTGCCAGGTCGCCGACGGCGTCGTAGCACTCGTCGAACAGCCACTGCGGAATACCGCTCGCCACGAGCGCGAAGTCGCGCAGCGCGCGCGAGCCAACGGTCTGCCGCGGCTTGCCGCCGGCCAGGAAGTACACGGCCCATGCAGCGTCACGGTCAGTTGCGTTCGCCAGGTACCGGCGCAGCGCGGCGACCTTTGCGACGGTCGAGGTCGAGACATCGAGGGCGTAGAAAAGCTCGACGAACTCCCGCATGCCACCTCTATTTCGGGAACCAGGTCAGGAACGCCTGCACGATCAGCGCATTGGCGGTGTCCGTGAACAGCGACGCGGCCAGCGTGATGACGAGGAAGGCGCGCGGCGCATCCCCATAGTGCAATACCAGCCGCTTCATCGCCGCCAGGCCGACCGGCATCGCGCCGAGTCCGAAGCCGACAAAACCGGCCGCGCCGATCGCACCGTCGCGGCCCTTGAGCAGCGGATACACGAACAGCGTTGCCACCAGCACCGCAATGACGATCTGCGCCAGCGTGGCGGCAGCGATCATGCCCACGGAGTCACCGACGGCCGCAAGTTGCAGGCCCAGCATCGCGATCGCCAGGAATACCCGCAAGCGCAAGTGTGCCGACAAGGTCCGCGCCGACGACGTCGATACGCAGGCGCGCGAGATCGGCCACGTTCGTGACCACCACCGCCGTCAGAAGCACGGCCAGAAACGCCGGCACGGTCGCACCGAACGCAGCACTGGCGACAGGGCGCGCGGCCAGCCCGAGTCCGATGCTGAAGGCGAGCCACAGCAGCACCGTGATCCAACGGTCGGAATCGAGCGCTGCCTGCGGCCATGCAGGCTCCTGCGGTGCAGCCTCGACCGCGGCGCCGGGCGTCCGTTTTGCGTGCTCGGCCAGTTGCGTGCCGACGATGCCCGACACGATCGCGCCTGACACCAGTCCCAGCGTCGCACAGACCATGCCGATCTCGAGCGCGTACGGCAAGTTGGGCCGCCTGCTCGGCCTCGGCCCAGGCCACCGTCGTGCCGTGACCACCCAGGAAAGCCACGCTGCCGAGGAAGACCCCGAGTCCCGCAGGCCGGCCGAACGCCGTGGCGATTGCCACGCCGACCGCCGATTGAGCCGTTGCGAGGATCGCGATCAGCAAGCACAGCGCAATGACCGACGCGCCACCGCGCTTCAGGCGACCGAACTTGGCGGTCAGGCCAAGCGCGGCAAAGAAGATCAGCAACAGTGCGTTGCGCAGGGTATCGGCGAACGTGACCTTGAATCCGACTGCCGCACCCAGCACCGCAAGCACGATGGCGATCAGCAGGCCGCCAGTGACCGCCGGCGGGATGCTGTACTGGGTGAAAAGCGGCACTCGCCGGTTGATCCGCACTCCGAACAGTATGGTTGCCAGCGCCGCCACCCCCGTCCACAGTTCATTCAGCGCGATCGTCATCCGCCTGCTCTCCCCTCGCCATCCCGTTGTTCTTGGTTGTTCGCTGGCAATTCGGCAGCCGCTCTCCTCGCCCTGCTCGTCGCCGTACTCGGTGGAAAACGCTTCGGCCTCGAGACCGTGCTCGCACAGCCAGCGGACCATGGTCGCGACCTGACCGTGCGTAACGATGACGCGAGACGCGCCGGTGGCGCCGATTGCGGAATGCAGTCCGGGCCAGTCGGCGTGATCCGACAGCACGAACCCGCGGTCCAGCGCGCGGCGACGCCGTGCGCCCCGCACCTGCATCCAGCCCGACGCGAAGGCGTCGGAGTAGGCGCCGAAGCGTCTCAGCCATGGCGATCCGGCGGCCGACGGCGGCGCCAGCACGAGCGCGCGCGCAAGCTCCGCGCGCGACGCGTCGGCAGCCGTCAGCGTCGGCGGCAGTGACGACGCCGCTGGCGCGGTACGCTCGATTCAGCGGTTCGATCGCGCCGTGCACGACGATCGGGCCGATCGAGTCATCGACGCTGCTCAGTATTCGCTGCGCCTTGCCGAACGAGTAACAGAAGAGCACCGACGCGCGCTGCTCGGCCGCGTTGGCCGCCCACCAGCGCATTGATCTCGTCGAACACCGGCTGCTGCGGCGCCCACCGGTATATCGGCAGCCCGAAAGTCGACTCGGTGATGAATACGTCGCAACGCACCGGCTCGAATGCCGCGCAGGTCGCGTCAGGTCCGGTCTTGTAATCGCCGCTGACGACCCAGACGGCGCCGCCGTGCTCGATCCTCACCTGAGCCGAGCCGAGCACATGGCCCGCCGGATGCAGCGAGACTCGAACGCCGTTGATGTCGACCGGCTCGCCGTAGCGCACGGTCTGCAGGCGGATATCTCCCAGTCGGGCGCGCAAGACTTCGCGCGACGCCTCGCTCGCCAGATATTCAGCGTGACCGGCCCGCGCGTGATCGCCGTGCGCGTGGGTGATGATGGCCCGCTCGACCGGGCGCCACGGGTCGATATGGAAGTCACCGGCCGGGCAGTACAGGCCCTCCGGTCGCTGGCAAACCAGGTCGTCAGCGCGTGTCATCGCGCAGTCACGAAACGGTCATACGCTTCAGGGCAGCAACGCCGGGCCGATAACAAGAAGACAACAAGAAGAAGAACAGAAAGGAGGCTGGACGTGACACCCATTGTCGTTGGACTCGCGATCGCCGGCGCCATCGTGCTGGCCGCCATTGTGCAGCAGCGCAGCCGGCGTGCCCGCGAAGGTTTCATCGACAGCTTACGACTTCCCGCGCGGCATCCGTCAACGGGTGCGCGAGCGCTACCCCCACCTGACCGACGGCGAACTCGACCTGGTCTTCGACGCGCTGCGCGAATACTTTCACCTGTGCCGCAAAGCCGGCCGACGATTGCTCGCGATGCCGTCGCAGGTGGTCGACGTCGCCTGGCACGAATTCATCCTGTTCACGCGCAACTACGAGGCGTTCTGCACGAAGGCGCTGGGGCACTTCCTGCATCACACGCCGACCGAAGCGATGTCCTCGCGCACGATGGCCAGCGAAGGCATAAAGCGCACCTGGCGGCTAGCCTGCAGGCGCGCGGGCATCAATCCGCTGGCCGCGACCGGCGTGCCACTGCTGTTTGCGATCGATGCCCGTCTGGCAATTCCCGACGGCTTTCACTACGCGCTGAACTGCACGCCTCTGGTCGCCGCCGGTAGCGCGGGCAGCTACTGCGCCAGCCACATCGGCTGCGGCGGCGGCTGCGGCAGCGGATGCAGTGGCAGCGGTTGCGGCGGGGACGGCGGTGGTGGAGGCGACGGAGGCGGCTGCGGTGGAGGCGGCGGAGACTGAAGCTCCGTGGAAGTTCATCTGCAATTTGCCGCTCGCAGCGATTGCCGCGAGAATCATAGGCATGGAAGACAGCCCCGATCGCGGTCGTTACCTCCGCATCGCCAAGCACAGTGCGCTGACTGCTGCAGTCGCGCTGACTGTCGCGGTCGCCTCATTTCTGCTGATCCACGGGCCCCTGCGCCAGCTCGGTGGTGCGCTGATCGCGGTGGCTGTCGTCATAGCGCTCGGGGCCCAGGCAGTGTTCTTCTGGGCCTTCTTCGTCGGGCGGTTGTACAAATAAAAAACAGGAAAGGTCGAAGATCGCGCGCCTGGGGCAAGTGCACGTCGGCTGCTAGTAGTCGCGACCGCCCGCCAACGCTACGGCGCCAAAGCGCACAACGCCATAGGCAATCCAGTTGACGGCGCGGCGCAGCCAGCCGCGTCCCGCAAACTCCTGCGGCTGCACCCGTCGCGAGTGATGCTCGATCGCCCGCTCGAGCGCGGCTCGCAGCGCCCGCGCGAACCGCGCGTCGAAGACCGCGACATTGGCTTCGCGCGCCAGCAGCAGGCTGTAGGGATCGATGTTGCTCGAGCCGACCGTGGCCCAGGCCTCGTCGACCACCGCCACCTTTGCGTGCAGGTAACTCGTCGCCGTATTCGTGGATCTGCACGCCGGCCTCGATCAATTGCCCGTAAAGCGCCTCCTGCGCGTAATGCTGCAGCGCGTATTCAACGCGCCCCTGCACCAGCAACGTGACATGCACGCCGCGTCGGGCGCAGTCCGCCAGCGCCCTGCGGAACGATCGCCCAGGAAAGAAATAGGCGCAGGCGATGATGATCCGTCTGCGGGCCGCGCCGATCGCCTCGAGGTATGCGGCTTCGATCGTGCGACGGTTGCGCAGGTTGTCCCGCAGCAGCAGCGCCGCGCGTTCGCCGTCAACGTATGGCGCTGGAACATTTTCCAGCGCCAGGCCGGGCAACGGCCCGGGGCGCCGCCCGCTTTGCAGCAACTGCAGCGTCCACCACAGCCGCTTGATTGCCAATGCGATCGACGCGACGATCGGACCTTCGCACATGACAGCGAAATCGAAACGCGGCCCGAGCTGCGCCCGCTCCGCGTCGGGATGGTGGTGGTCGTCGATGATGTTGATGCCGCCGACGAACGCCAGTTGGTCGTCGATCAGGACCAGCTTGCGGTGCAGGCGCCGCAGCAGTCGGCGCTCGAGCCGCCACCAGCGCGCGGGCTGGAAGATGATCACCTGCACGCCGACGGACCCGAGGCGCGCTTTCAGCGTCTCGGCATGGGCTCCGGTGCCGAAGCCGTCGACCACCACCCTGACAGCGACGCCGCGGCTGGCTGCGCTGGCAAGCGCATCGCCGACGCGCAAACCGATGTTGTCCTCCGCGAAAATGTAGGTCTCGAGATGGACCGAGCGCGCAGCGCTGTCGATTGCCGCGAGCAGTCGCGGAAAGAACTCGTCGCCATTTTCGAGCAGCCGTAGCCGGTTGCCGCCGTAGATGAGGGGGCGTGTGGTGATGTCGAAGCGCGGTCGCCGTCGTGCCGGCCGCGCGCCGTCGCGTCATGCCACCTCGAGATCGGCAATCAGGGGCATGTGATCCGACCGCTGCGACCACTCGATGCCCTTCGGTACGCTGACATCGCGCACCTTGAAACCGCGCACGTAGATGCGATCGAGCGTGAGCCAGGGCAGCACACTCGGATAGGTGCGGGCGACAAAGGGCGCTCGCTGTTGCGCCACGGCACCAGCCGATCGAAGCGGCGACGCCGTTGCTGGCGCCGGTTGAAGTCGCCAGCCGCCTCGACGACGTCGAGGTCGCGGTGCAGGACCTCGTCGACGCCCTGCTGCCAGTCGTTGAAGTCGCCCGCGATGATCAAGGGTGCGTCGACGGGAACTTCACCGCGCACGAAATCGATCAGGAACTCGGCCTGGCGCACGCGGCTGCGCTTGATCAGGCCGAAGTGCGTGTTGATCAGGTGGATGTCGATGCCGCCGCGCGAGGTCTCGATGTGCGAGATCGCGTGCAGCATGCCGCGCTTCTCCAGCGCGTGGTCCGAGATGTCGTGATTCAGGTACTGGCCGATCGCGTGCCGCGACACGATTGCGTTGCCGTGGTGGCCGTGCGGATAGACCGCATTCATGCCGTAGGCGCGATGCAGGTAGCTGCCGGTGCACAGCACATCGAGCTGCGTGCCGTTGTGATGGCCGGGGCGGCGGGCCAGACGCTCGTTGCAGTCCTGCACTTCCTGCAGGAAGCAGATGTCGGCGTCGATCGAGTGCAGCGCGAGCCGCAGATCATGGATGCGCGACCGCTTGCGCAGCCCCATCACGCCCTTGTGAATGTTATAGGTTGCAACGCGCAGGTGCATGCAGCCAGTTTCCCTCAGTCGGCGCTCGGCGCAATCGTGAAATATCGGTCGATCAGGCGTGGATCGTCAAAATGGCGACGGCCGATGAACGCCGTCGCATGGTGCCCCCATTGCCGCATCTGGCCGGCAGACGGCACGCCCATGGGCCAGAAGATGAAGCGCTCTGCCCGCTCGGAGCCCGGAACCAGCCCGTCGGGTCCATAGATGCTGCGCGTGCCGCCGCCGGCGGCCGCCGGCAGCGCCAGCGCGCGCAGGCCGTTTTCGTCCTCCAGCGCATAGGGCATGCCCGGTGCCGGCTTCGGCGCATCGACCGCCACACGCTGGATATTGTGATCGCCTGCGCCGACGTAGATGATGCACGCGCTCCGCCGGGCCGGGCGTGTGCATGACCTGGGGGGCAAACATCGTCTCGTCCAGCGGACCCTCGTGGTCGAGCGGTCCCGGGCGCTCGCGTACGCGCTCGGTCGGGAAGAACATGTGGAAGCAGCCGCACGCGTGGATCGAGTCATACACCAGGGGCCGGCCTTCGGCATCCAGCGTCACGCGCCAGACCACGGCGTCCAGGCGTCCGGCAACGAGGTCGAGCGGATGGCTGGCCGGCCGCGCCGGGAACCAGAACGTATAGACGAGTTGCGGCATGACGGCGCCTCCGATCTGCGTCCACGCGACGCGGGCGTAGGCCATCGGCATGCGGTCGTCCACCGCGATGAAAAGATCCTTGCCACTCATGCGCCATGCGAGCCGGCCGATGCGATCGTTTTCGTCGACGGTGTCGACGACCAGCACCGGAGCATGCTGCTCCAGCAATTGCCAGGCGCGCGCGGCCGTCATCGCCGGTCCGTCGACCGGCAGCAGTCCGGCGACCGGACCGGAGCCGCTCGCCGAAGGCAGATAGCGGATACGCTGGCCGCGCACCGGCAGTTCGGGGAACGGCGTCGCGTAAAGATCCCGCGTCGACTGTTGCCAGCCGGCCACGCCCCAGGAAAACGGAATCTGCGTCAACGGGTACAGACCGACGACGCGCAACGCGTCGTCGTAGGCGTCCGGCGGCCGCGCCTGCTCGATAACTCCGCGCGACCCCGATCCGACGGATGCGACCAGTTGATTGCGGCAACGATCCAAAGTCGCCAGTTCCTCGGTGCCGATACGCGCATTGGCCGCTTCATAACGTGCGCGCTTCGGCATCCAGCGCGGCCATGCGCTCGAGCATCGCCGGCGCGCGGTGGGCCGGGTCCGTGCCCGACGGCCGGCTCAACGCGGTGAAGCGATCGACACGGAGAAACGGGTAACCGTCGACGCGCGCCGCCTGCGCATCCCGCACGCGTCGCGTCGTCGACGCGTGCATCGAAGGCCTGCAGCTGGCGCATGCAGTCCCCCAGTGCATCCGCGTGCGTGAGCTGGACGCTCGCCGGCGCCGTCGCATAAGGATCGACCGGCGTCGCGCATCCGCCGAGCAGCGCGCTCGCGGTGAGGCTAACCGCGAGCGCGTTGCGCCAGTTCACGGATGGCCCCGGCATTGGTCCACGAAAAGCAGGCATCTGCCGCATCGCGCCACGGCAACCACTGGCTGGCCCGGTGCTCGCGCGGTGCGAGCCGCGCGTCGTAGCGCTCGTCCACACGAAGGCCAAAGACATGCTCCATATTATGCGTAACCCCAGGCGCGTAGCGGTGCAGCCATTCGGGGTAGATGACATAGCGATGCTCAAGATTCCAGTCGACAAAGCGCGCGGCCGCCACCCGCAACCCGGTTTCCTCAGTCACTTCACGCGCGCACGCCGCGCGCAGGTCCTCGCCGGGAAAGTCGAGGCTGCCGGTGACCGACTGCCAGAACCCCGGATGGTCTGCCCGCTCGAGCAGAAGCACGTCGAGTGCCGGGGTGTGGATCACCACGAGAATCGATTCGGGGACCTTGAAGCCGGGCATGCTGCCACGAGCCTCAGCGTTCCGGGGCCGGCCGCGCGGTGCGCACCATGACCTGCGTGCGGACCTCGAACCCGAGGTGTTCGTAAAACGCGATCGCGTCGCGGTTGAAGGTGAAGACGTTGAGCCGCATCTCCGTGGCCTGCTCGGCAGCCGCGTGTTCGATGAGCTGCGCCATCCGCAGCCGGCCGACGCCCCGTCCGCGCCAGCCCGCGGTCACACCGACGGTTCCGATGCGACACGGCCGCAGCGCCTGCAGCAGCGCGCTGGCGGGCTCGTCGCTGACGCGCGCCGAGGCAAAGCCGACAACCGGGGCATTGGCATCGCCCGGCATCGCCGGCTCCGCCAGCCAGAACCGGTAGCCCTCGTCCATTTGCGCGCGCCAGTAGACAACGTGGGCGTCGAGGTTGCCCGGCGCCGCGAAGACCTCGGGGTACACCTGCTGGTGCAGCGTGTTGACCTCGTCACCCAGCCTCGCGATTGCCGGCAGGTCCGCCTCTAAAGCCCGGCGGACGTGGACTTGCGGGTTCACTGCCCCCGCCCTACTTCGGATTCAGCTCGCCCGCGTGGCGTTCGGGGGAAAAGGGCCGTGTCGAAGCGGTCGTCTCCGAACGTGCCTCGCCGCGCAGGCGGATGTGCAGTTCACGCAATTGCTTCTCGTCCACCGGTGACGGAGCCTTGGTCAGCAGGCACTGGGCCCGCTGCGTCTTCGGGAACGCGATGACGTCGCGGATCGACTCGGCGCCCGCCATCATCGTGACGATCCGATCAAGTCCGAACGCGATGCCGCCATGCGGCGGTGCGCCGTACTGCAGCGCATCGAGCAGGAAGCCGAACTTCTCGCGCGCTTCCTCGGCGCCGATCTTCAGTGCGCGGAAGACCTTGCTCTGCACCTCCTCGCGGTGAATCCGCACCGAGCCGCCGCCGATTTCCCATCCATTTAACGCCATGTCGTACGCCTTGGCGAGCGCCTTCGAAGGATCGGTCTGCAGGAAATCCTCGTGACCTTCCTTCGGGCTCGTGAAAGGGTGATGCGCGGCGACATACCGCTGCTCGTCCTCGTCGAACTCGAACATCGGAAAGTCGATGACCCACAGCGGCTTCCAGCCCTGCGCCGAGAGACCGTGCGCGCGACCGAACTCGCTGTGGCCGATCTTGGTGCGCAGGGCGCCGAGCGAGTCGTAGACGACCTTCGCCCGGTCGGCGCCGAAGAACACCACGTCGCCGTCCGCAGCACCCGTGCGCTCGAGCATCGCCACCAGTGCGGCATCGTGCAGATTTTTGACGATTGGGCTCTGCAGGCCATCGCGACCCTTGGCTTTCTCGTTGACCTTGATGTACGCGAGACCCTTGGCGCCGTAGATCTTCACGAATTCGGTGTAACCGTCGATTTCCGAGCGCGGCATCTCGGCGCCACGCGGCACGCGCAGCGCCACGACCTTGCCGTCCTTCATCTCGGTCGCTGCCTTGAACACCTTGAAGTCGACGTCGTGCATCAGGTCGGTGACGTCGGCGAGCTGCATCATCACGCGCAGATCGGGCTTGTCGGAGCCGTAAAGCGCCATCGCCTCGGCATATGTGATCACCGGGAACGGCTGCGGCAGCTGCACGTCCATCACCTCGGCAAAGACCGTGCGTATCATCTCTTCCATGATCGCGCGAATCTCGACCTCGTCGAGGAACGACGTCTCGATGTCGATCTGCGTGAACTCGGGCTGACGGTCGGCGCGCAGGTCTTCGTCGCGGAAGCACTTGACGATCTGGTAGTAGCGGTCGAAGCCCGCGATCATCAACAACTGCTTGAAGAGCTGCGGTGACTGCGGCAACGCGAAGAACTCGCCGGCATGCACGCGCGACGGCACCAGGTAATCGCGTGCGCCTTCCGGTGTGCTCTTGGTCAGCATCGGCGTCTCGATGTCGACGAAGCCGTGCGCATCTAGATACCTGCGCACCGCCATCGCAACCTTGTACCTCAGCATCAGGTTCTTCTGCATCGGCACGCGGCGCAGGTCGAGCACGCGGTGGGTGAGGCGCGTCGTTTCCGACAGGTTGTCGTCGTCGAGCTGGAACGGCACCGGGACCGAGGCGTTGAGGATCGTGAGCTCGGTGCACAGCACTTCGATGCGCCCCGAAACGAGTCCCTCGTTGATCGTGCCCTCCGGGCGCTTGCGCACCAGCCCGGTGATCTTCAGGCAGTACTCGTTGCGCACGCGTTCGGCGCTGGCGAAGACATCGGCGCGATCGGGATCGCATACGACCTGAACCAGCCCTTCGCGGTCGCGCAGGTCGATGAAAATGACGCCACCATGATCACGGCGACGGTGCACCCAGCCAAACAGGGTGACGGTCTGGCCGATGAACTTTTCGTCCACCCGGCCGGCATATTCGGTACGCATGGAATGCTCCGCTTCGTTGCTGGCGGGCCGCCGCAGCCCTGGTGCCGGCGCGACCGCGCAAAACCCGTGATTATCCCCGAGAGGGTCGTCTTTAGCTTGGAGGCCGAAACGGCGCCCGCAAGGCGCCTGAACAGCTTTCGGCTTGGGGCCGGACAGCGCTACTTGCCCGACCCCTATCGGTTTCGCTGATGGTTTCGTTGATTCAGCGACGCGAGCGCAGCAAGTCGAGCGCGTGTCGTCCCGCACTTTCGAGTGACGGGGCACGCGGCGGGGTAAAGGCTGCCAGTCATGAAACAACCATAGCAGGGGACCGCGCCGCGCTCAACGTCGCCGCGTGGTCGTCAGGTCGACGACGGCGGCGCACTGGTCAGTGCAGCCGGCCGGGCCGCCCGGCCTCCGGGCTCAACCACACCGAGTGATACGTGATACTTGAGCGCGTCATCAATGTTGACCTCCACGTCCCGCACACGCGACGGCGGCATCATCAGCACGTAGCCGGAGGTCGGGTTCGGAGCGGTGGGAACGTAGACGGTGACCCAGCCTTGACCGAGTTGATCCGCCACGACGCCGGTGGGCTCGCCGACGATGAAAGCCAGTGTCCATTGTTCCGCCTGCGGAAACTCGACCAGCACCACCTTGCGGAATGCGTTGCCCTTCGGCGAAAGCATCGTGTCCGACACCTGCTTCACGCTCGAGTAGATCGAACGCACGATCGGGATGCGGCCCAGCAGGCCCTCCCACCACAGCAGCAGCCGCCGTCCGACGATGTTGCGCGCGAGGACCCCCGTGAGCAGCACGACGGCGATCGCCAGCAGCGCCCCGAGGCCGGGGATGCGAAATCCGAGGATCGCTTCGGGACGCCACGTCGGTGGCAGCAGCAGCAGCGACTGATCCATCCAGCCGATGATCGTCTCGAGGATCAACAGCGTGATCCCGAGGGGCAGCCAGATCAACAGGCCGGTGATCAGATACTTCCGAAACATTTGTGGTCTCGCTTGCCGCCGCAGGCAGCCGGCGCGTAGAAAACGAAAGAGCCGCGTCACCGCCGCGGCTCGGTTTCATTCGAGGATAGCCGATCGGCTTGTCAGGAGGCTGGAGTCGGTCCGCCAGTGCCGCCGCCCGACGAGGATGAAGCCGTTGCAGTCGTCGTCGACTCGGCGGGTTTGGCCGCCGCAGCGGTGCTTTCCGCTGGTTTTACGGGGTCGGACTTCGCCTCGGCCCCCGCCGGCTTGCCGTCGGCGGGCTTGTCGTCCTTGGCCTTGCCGCTGCCGCTTCCGCGGAAGTCGGTCACGTACCAGCCGCTGCCCTTCAGCTGAAAGCCTGCCGCCGTGACCTGTTTCACCAGGCTGCTGCGCTGGCAGGAGGGACAGTCCGTCAACGGGGCGTCAGCAACCTTCTGCAGCAGCTCCACCTCGTGGCCGCACTCCGCGCAGCGGTAGGCATAGATCGGCATTGCAACCTCGCGAAAGCTAATTGCTTGAATTGTAAGGGAGAGCTTCGCAGCCCCGAGCCCAGAGATTAGGGTGCAATGCCGGCCGATCAAGGGCTCGAAGCTTGGACTTTGTCGCTTGCTGTTGCACACTGCCGCGGCTTCGGAGGAGACAGGCATGGCGACAAAAAAGTCTGGGCGCACGCCGGCACGCGACCCGCAAGCCGCGCTGAAGGCGCTCGACGCGGCCGACGCCACGAAGGTGAAGGTCGCGGTGACCGACATCGACGGCGTGCTGCGCGGCAAGTACTTGCACGCGGACAAGTTCGACTCGGCGGTCGAAGGTGGCTTCGGCTTCTGCGACGTCGTGCTGGGCTGGGACATGACCGACGCGGTGTACGACAACACGACCGTCACAGGCTGGCAGCACGGCTTTCCGGACGCACTGGTCCGATTGGACCTGGCGACGGGACGGCGCGTGCCATGGGACGACCGCGTGCCATTTTTCCTCGGCGAGTTCGTTACCGCGAAAGGCGAGCCGCACCCGGTGTGCCCGCGCCAGACACTCCGGCGTGTTCTAGCGCGCGCCGAACAACTCGGCTTTCAGGCGATGTGCGGACTCGAATTCGAGTGGTTCAACTTCGCCGAGACACCGCATTCATGGGCGCAGAAAAAAGGCGTTGATCCGACACCGCTGACACCGGGCATGTTCGGCTACTCGCTGCTGCGCGCCAACGCCAACCGCGGCTTCTTCAATGCGCTGATCGACCAAATGCTGGAATTCCGTGTGCCGATCGAAGGACTGCACACGGAGACCGGCCCGGGCGTCTACGAGGCGGCAATCCAGTTCTCCGACGCGCTCGAATGCGCGGACCGCGGCGTGCTGTTCAAGAGTGGTGCCAAGGAAATCGGCGCGCAATACGGAGTCATGCCGAGCTTCATGGCCAAGTGGAGCCCGCAGTATCCCGGCTGCAGCGGTCATCTGCACCAGTCGCCTCTGACGAGGCAGCAAGAACCTCTTTCACGACGCCAAAGGCCGCGCCGGCATGAGCAAGCTTTTCGAGAGCTTCCTCGCCGGCCAGGTCGCGGCGCTGATGCAGTTCGCGCCGATGTTCTGGCCCACCATAAACAGCTACAAGCGGCTGGTCGACGGCTTCTGGGCGCCGGTCAAACCGACCTGGGCGATCGACAATCGCACGGCCAGTTTCCGCGTCATTCCGGGGTCGCCGAAGAGCACGCGACTGGAAACCCGCTGCCCGGGGTCTGACATCAATCCCTATCTGGCGGTGGCCGCGCTGCTGGCTGCGGGGCTGCACGGTGTCGAAAAGAATCTGAAGCTCACGGCAGCGCCGATCACCGGTACCAACAAGGGAGCCGAGAACATCCCGCGCGCCCCGCGCTCGCTCAAGGAAACGACGGCAATTTTCCGCGGCTCCGACCTGGCGCGTGACTGGTTCGGTGATCTCTTCGTCGACCACTTTGCGGCGACGCGCGACTGGGAGTGGCGGCAATGGCAGGACGGTGTGACCGACTGGGAGCTGAAGCGGTATTTCGAGATCATCTGAGCGGGCTCACCGGCCGCTGCGGGCTGCCGTCGCCGGCATCGACTTACGTCAGAAATTGTTCGCCTCAGTCGCTGGAGACGTGAGGATTGGTCTGCGCCCGGTGCGGTAAATTGCGATCTCGCCGAATCGGACGGCCTTGGGGCGCGCCGCCGCGCGCGCTTCGCCTCTCTGCTTCGATCGATAGTTCCGTCACGGGCAGCGCAAGACTTTGACTCCGCACGCACTTCCTCCTGACCTCGACGCGCGTCACTTTGAGGACTATCCGCCCGGGCTGGCTGTGGAATACGGACCTATCGGCGTCGAGGAGGCGGACATCGTCGCCTTCGGGTGCCAGTTCGACCCGCAGCCGTTCCATGTAGACCCGCAGCGCGCGGCGCTCGGTCCGTTCGGCGGCGTGATTGCCAGTGGCTGGCACACTGCCAGCCTGATGATGCGGCTGCTCGTCGACCATTTCCTGCCGCGCAGGGCCGGTTTGGCTTCGCCGGGTGTGGACGAACTGCGTTGGCTGGCACCGGTTCGGCCCGGCGACCAGTTGTCGCTGCGCATCACGGTCACCGAAGCACGGCGGTCGCGCACAAAGCCCGACCGCGGCATGGTTCAGACATCGAACGAAGTCGTGAACCAGCGCGGCGAAGTTGTGATGACGGTCAAGACCATGACACTGATGCGCTGTCGCAATACCGCCCTGGAGCAACCCCCGAGCGGGAACCTCAAATGAACCACTCGTCACCTGTGTCTGCGAACCGGTACGCGCGCGCCGCAGCGGCGATGGTCCTCACGCTTGTCGTCTCGTTGGCGCCGTCCGAACGGGCAGGCGCGACCGAATCGGCCTATCCGACCAAACCGGTCCACCTGATCGTGCCGTTTCCGGCCGGCGGCGGCGCGGACAACCTGGCGCGGACGATCATGCCGGCTGTCGCCAAGGCTCTGGGCCAGCCGATTGTCATCGAGAACAAGGCCGGCGCCGGCGGCAATGTAGGCGCCGAGCTGGTGGCGCGCGCTGCGCCGGACGGCTACTCGCTGCTCTATGGCACCAATGGCACGCATGCCATCAATGCCAGCCTGTACAAGAACATGAACTTCGACCCGGTCAAGGATTTCATTCCGGTATCGCGGATGACCGAGATCGCCGCGATCCTGATCGTGAATACCAAGGTGCCGGCCACGTCGACGGCGGAGCTGATCCGGTATGCCCGCGCCAATCCCGGCAAGCTCAACTTCGCCTCGGCGGGCAATGGCACGACGTCGCACCTCGCCGGAGAACTCTTCAAGACACAGGCCGGCATCGATATCGTGCACATCCCGTACCGCGGCGGTGCGCTGGCGTTGACCGACGTGATCAGCGGACAGGTCGAAATGATGATCGAGGTGATGCCGAACGCTTATCCGCAGGCGCGCGAAGGGCGCGTGCGAGGGCTCGCGGTATCGACGGCCAGACGGTTCCCGGGAGCGCCGGAGATTCCGACGATCGCCGAGTCGGGCCTGCCCGGATTCGAGGCGAGTGCCTGGGACGGAGTCTTCGTTCCTGCCGGCACACCCGACCTGGTCGTGCAGCGCCTGAACGCGGCGATTCGCCAGGCACTCGAGGATCCTGAAGTCGTCGCCGCGCTGCTCGCGCGCGGCGCGCAGCCGGTGCCCGGCACGTCCGAATCCTTCGTGCGTTTCATCGCCGCCAGTTCCGCGCGTTGGGCGATCGCCGTGCGGGCCTCGGGCGCCAAGATCGATTGAATTGCGTGCGCGCCATTGGCCGTCGCCCCGGCTGGATCGCGTAAGTCACTCCTGCAGAGAGAACGATGAACAGCACCGCCCTGCCGCCGATTCCAGCGTGGACACCGAGCGCCGGCTACACGGACATCATCTACGAGAAGTCGGTGGAAGGCATCGCCAAGATCACGATCAATCGGCCCGAGGTGCGCAACGCCTTCCGGCCAGAGACCGTGAAGGAGATGCAGACCGCGTTCGATGACGCACGCGACGACGAGTCGATCGGCGTCATCATCCTGACGGGCCAGGGCAAGGAGGCATTCTGCTCGGGCGGCGACCAGCGCGTGCGTGGCAAGGGCGGCTATGTCGGTGGCGACAGGATTCCGCGGCTGAACGTGCTCGACCTGCAGCGGCAGATCCGCACGCTGCCCAAGCCCGTGGTCGCGATGGTGGCCGGTTACGCGATCGGCGGCGGCCATGTGCTGCACATGATCTGCGACCTCACCATCGCCGCCGACAATGCGCGCTTCGGCCAGACCGGCCCGCGTGTCGGCAGCTTCGACGGCGGCTATGGCGCCTCATACATGGCGCGCATCGTCGGCCAGAAAAAGGCGCGCGAGATCTGGTTCCTGTGCCGGCAATACGACGCGAAGCAGGCGCTCGACATGGGCCTCGTCAACTGCGTTGTGCCTTACGAGCAACTCGAAGCCGAAACCGTACAGTGGTGCCGCGAGATGCTGGCCAATAGTCCGATTGCGCTGCGCTGCCTGAAGGCCGCGCTGAACGCAGACTGCGACGGCCAGGCCGGGCTGCAGGAACTGGCGGGCAATGCGACGCTGCTCTTCTACCTTTCGGAAGAAGGCCAGGAAGGCAAGAACGCCTATCTCGAGAAACGCCAGCCGGATTTCCGCAAGTTCCCACGACTGCCGTGAAATCATGCAATGCACCCCGATCGTCACGCTGATCGAATGAACGATCTGCTGTCGATCGAGGCTGCAGCACGCGACTATGGCGACGCCGTCGCGTTGCACGCGGACGATCGAAGCTATACGTTCGCCGACCTGGCACAACTGACCGCGTTGCGGCTGGCCACGCTCGCGCGCAATGACGTCGCGCCGTACCCACTGGTTGGGTTCAATACGCTCGACACGCTGATTACGCTCTATGCATTGCTCGAGGCGCGCCGTCCCGTGTTGCTTCTGCATCCGAAGCTCACCGCCACCGAGCGTGCGGCCGAGGTGGAAGCGACGTCGAAAGTTGCAGCGGAGATGCCGTCCGATGCCGCAGCAATCCTGCACACCTCGGGTACGACGGGCCGGCCCCGCGGCGCCATCCTGACGCGCGCCGCGCTGCTCGCTTCCGCGCGCGCGAACGGCGCCAACCTTGGGTGGAATGACGATGATTGCTGGCTGCTGGCGATGCCGCTGGCGCGCATCGGCGGGCTATCCATCGTCACCCGCTGCCTCGCGGCCCGACGCGCGGTCGCGCTCACTCCGCCGTTCGATGCCACCCTGCTGCCGCGCTGGATCGACGCGCACCGCGTCACCCTGCTCTCACTCGTGCCGACGATGCTGTTGCAGGTACTTGAATCGAATCCACAGTGGCGACCGCCATCCCACCTGCGCGTCGTGCTGGTCGGCGGCGCCGCCGCCTCGCCGAAGCTGCTGGCACTTGCCGCTGAACGGGGCGTCCCGATCGTCCTCACCTATGGCTGCACAGAGACCTGCTCGCAGATCGTGGCAACGCCTTACGCGCGCCGGTTCGAACCGGCCGCCTGCGGCGTCGGCCAAGCGTTACCTGGCGCACAACTGCGCGTCGAGGACGGCCGCATCCTTGTGCGCGGCCCGACGCTGATGGCCGGCTACGTTGGCGAGCCACCACTCGAGCCGTATGCGTGGTTCGACACCGGCGATCTCGGTGAATTCGACGCGAACGGTTGCCTGCATGTGCACTCGCGGCGCACCGACCTGATCGTCAGCGGAGGCGAGAACGTCTATCCGGCCGAGGTCGAGCGCGTGCTCGAAGCCTGTCCCGGTATCCGGGCGGCAGCCGTGTTCGGGCTGGCTGATGAAACCTGGGGACAGGTCGTGGCGGCCGCCCTCGTCACCGGTCCGCAGGCTCCCGGTGATGACGCCCTCCTCGATCATCTCGAGTCGCGACTGGCGCCCTACAAGCGCCCGCGCCGCATCGGCGTCGTTTCAAGCCTGCCATTGACGCCGGCCGGCAAGCTCGACCGCGCCGCGCTCGTAGCGCTCCGACCGGGCCTGCGCCCCTTGACCCACCGACCGTGAACCTCATCGGTGGCGCTGCCCGCGCCGACGTCGAGTCGGTCGGACGACGCCGCAATGGCTCCTCGCCAGCCGGTTCGGCGCACTTTCGCTGCAGTTGCAGACTCTGCAGGGCAGTTGACCGAAGCCGCCCGCCCCCGACTGGGGTTCGGGATAATGCGGCCATTGCACCTGGCTGAATCCGTCCGAGCATGACCAGTTCATCCGCCGCTTCGTCAACTGTCGTTGTCCCAGGATCGCTTGCGGCCTGGCGCATTGCCTGTCGGTTGCCCAGCCTGCTGGTGGCGATCAGCCCCGTGCTGGTCGGCACCGCCCTGGCGTGGGAGCGCAGCGGTCGCTTCGATGCCTTGACGATGCTGCTTGCGCTCGCGGCCGCCGTGATGTTGCAGGTGATTTCAAACCTGCAGAACGATGTCGGCTACACGACGCGGGGCGCGGAGCGCCATGGCAACCGCACCGGCCTTCCCCGGGCCACAGCCAACGGCTGGCTGGCGGTCGAGCAGGTGAGGATGGCGATCGTCGTCTGCTGCCTACTGACTTTGCTGCTTGGACTGCCGCTGGTTCTGGCGCATGGCTGGCCGGTGCTCGCGATGGGGCTCGGCTCGCTGGTGGCTGCGCTCGCCTACATGGGCGGACCGCGGCCGATCGCTTACACACCGCTGGGTGAACTGGTTGTGTTCGTCTTCTTTGGCATGGTTGCCGTTGCCGGCTCGGATTACGTGCAGACGGGCAATGTCGGCACGACGACGTGGCTGGCCGGAGTTGCCTTGGGCGCGCTCGCGGCGTCGGCGCTTGCGGTGAACAACCATCGCGACATCGCGCACGACCGCAGTGTCGGGCGCCGTACGTTCGCGGTCATGTTCGGGGCCGCGGCATCGCGTTCGATGTACGCGCTCAGTGTGCTGGGTGCCTTTGTCCTCCTGCTGCCGATGGCATGGCAGTCTTCGCCGGCACTGCTCGCGCCGCTGCTGTTGATGCCGACGGCGCTGCGACTGCAGCGCGATTTTGCCGCCAGTGCGCCCGGACTCGCCTACAACGCGATCCTGGTTCGTACTTTCAAGCTTGAACTCGGCTATGCCGCGCTGCTTGCGATCGGCGCTGTTGCGGCCCGAGGTCTGGCATAGTCAGCCGAAGAAGCGAGACGGCAGCGGATTCCCATTTCAGCGACCGCCACCCACCGCGGTGGTCGCCAGTGATGTCAGCGGCATCGCCAGCGGAAGCGAGGGCGCCACCGGCTGCAACGGGATCTGCACCACGGCGATATCCCAGCCCGCCTTCAGCACTTTGGTGACGGCGCGTCGCTTCATCGATGCGGTTCGCACGAAGTAGAACCGGCGCCCCTGCATCGCGGCCAGCTTGGACAATGCGCGCCGCATCTGCGCATCAATCACCCCGACCGGCTCCTCGAGTGCATTGACTTCGGCGCACAGCCTGACGGCAGCGCCCTCCAGGGCGAGCAGGTCGGGTCCCGCATGATCGGTTGCATGGCGCGGGTTCCATTGCCAGTGCAGCGCCGGGCCGGCAATGCCGTGGTTCACCAGCCATTCCGCAGCGCAGACGATCATCTGCTCATGTTGAATCTGGCTCAGGTGCTCGTGCGTCTGCCGGCGCAGGCTGGTCAGGACCGCTATACCTGAATCGATCGACTCGATGGGCTCGGCGACCACGCGCCTGACCCCGGCGAGCAGCCGCTCTGCGTTGGCAAGTACCTTCGACCGGGCTTCTTCGAAGGTTCCGAGTTCGAGCATTGGTTGATCTGGACAGGCGTATGGGATGGTGGCGCGGCGGCCGTACAGAGCACAGCGTTCGACGGCAATGGCAAGTTAATTCGGTTTGCACGGCTTGATAAGGGCCGTGCCTCGCCTGTCTTGGGTGGTTTTGCATCGGCCATGTGGACGGTCGACAACCACGAATCCCGGGGCTGCGGCTCATGCCGCAGAAAAACCGCACAATGCCGACATGCTGATCGCAACGACTTTCATCGTCGTCGTGTTTGCGTATGCGCTCGTGTCAAGGCGCCTTGCCAGCACGGTCATCACAGCGCCGATCGTCTTCACCGCAGCAGGCGCGCTGCTGCTGCTGTTGGAGATCGACCTGACCGTCGTCGACCGCAAGTCGTTTCTGTTGATCGCAGAAACCGGACTGGTGATGACGCTCTTCACCGACGCCGCGCGAGTCGACTGGCCGTCCCTGAAGCGCGATCGCAATCTGCCCGTGCGCCTGCTCAGCATTGGCATGCTGATGACGATCGTGCTCGGCGCGCTGGCCGCGATGGCCTGCCTTGCGGGCCTGACGTGGTGGGAGGCAGGAATCCTGGCCGCCATTCTCGCGCCGACCGACGCCGGTCTCGGACAGGTCATCGTCAACAGCCCGCTCGTTCCCATTCGCGTTCGCCGGGCGCTGAACGTCGAGGCCGGGCTCAACGACGGCCTCTCCGTTCCGTTCCTGATGTTGTTCATTGCGCTGGCCGCCGCCGCCGATGCATCGGCAGGACCGCAGGGCATGCTCGCGAACTTCCTGCTGGAGCAGCTCGGTTACGGTGCTGCGATCGGCCTTGCGATCGGTCTCGGCGGCGGCGCGCTGATGGGCGTTGCCGAGCGCCGGCGCTGGATGTCATCCGCACTCGCCCAGCTCGGCGTAGTGGCTCTGCCGCTGTTGTGCATCATCGCCTCGGAGGAAGGCGGCGCCAGCATGTTCATTGCCGCATTCGTCGCCGGGCTTGCAGTGCAGATCGGTTTCCCGCACATCGGGCGCCACAGCGTGGAGTTCACCGAAGACTGGGGACAGCTCTTCAACTTCTTCGTGTTCTTCCTGTTCGGACTGTTTGTCGCACGCGCCGCAGGCGACTTCACGCCGGCGATCGTGCTTTACGCCGTGCTGAGCCTGACCGTCGTGCGCATGCTTCCGGTAGCGGTCGCTCTGGCTGGAACCGGACTGCAGCGCACGACCGTCGTGTTCATGGGCTGGTTCGGTCCCCGCGGGCTGGCGTCGATCGTGCTGGGACTGGTCTACCTCGAACACGAGACCAAGTTGCCCGGCGAAAACACGATACGCCTGGCGGTGATGGCGACCGTCCTGCTCAGCATCGTGGCCCACGGCCTTACGGCGATGCCCGGCATCCGGCGCTACGGCCGCGCGGTCAACTCGATGCCCGCCGACGCGCCCGAGCACGCGGCGCTGACGGTGCCGGACGGCGGCGCCCGGTAGAACGAGGGCAGTGTCGGATTAACGGGCAGACTTGTCGCCCCACAGCTGCTTCAGCCGTGCGTCGCGGCCGCAATTGCCACGATAGAACTTGTAGCGGATCGGGTTCTTCAGGTAGTAATCCTGGTGGTAGTCCTCGGCTGGATAAAAAGTGCCGGCAAGCACGACTTCCGTGACAATGGGCTGGCTGAACGGCTTGGACTTCTGCAGCGCCGCCTTCGACGCCTCGGCCGCCTTCAGCTGTTGCTCGTTCAGCGGGTAGATTCCGCTGCGGTACTGCGATCCCACATCGCAGAATTGCTGGTCTTTGACGGTCGGATCGATCGTGGGCCAGAACTTCTCGAGCAACTGCGCGTAGCTGACACGCGCCGGATCGAACTCGACCTTCACCGCCTCGGTATGCCCGGTGGAACCTGCCGATACCTCCTGGTAACTCGGGTTGGCCTTGCGGCCGCCGATGTAGCCGGACGTCGTGGACACCACGCCGTCAATCTTGTCGAAGTCCGCTTCCGTGCACCAGAAGCAGCCGCCGGCGAAGATCGCCGTTTCGGTCCGCGTTGCCGGCGCCGCGGACTTGGGTTGCCCCCACACCGAAGTGGCGAGCATCAGCGCCGCGATCACAAACAGTCCGCGTGACATCAGGCGGCCTCGGGTTCGAATCGCAGGCACACGCCATTGTTGCAATAGCGCTTGCCGGTCGGTCGCGGCCCGTCGTCGAACACGTGGCCATGATGACCGCCACAACGCGCGCAATGGTATTCAGTCCGAGGAAAAATCATCTTGTAATCGGTCGTGAAGCCGAATGCTTCGGGCAGCGTCTCGAAGAAGCTGGGCCAACCGGTGCCGCTGTCGAACTTCATTGCGCTGGTGAACAGCGCCAGGCCGCAGCCAACGCACTTGTAGGTGCCACGGCGCTTTTCGCCGTTCAGCGCGCTGGAAAATGGCGCCTCGGTGCCGTCGCGCCGCAACACACGATACTGCTCTGGAGTCAGGCGCTTGCGCCATTCGTCGTCACTGAGTTTGAGCACATCGGAACGCTGCGCCGCAGGACTCGCGGCGCGGGACGAGATTCCCACCCAGGCGGCCAAGCCGCCCAGCGCAACCTTGGAAAGCCATTGCCGTCGTGGTGTCATCAAATCCTCCATGCGATAGAGCCGGGATGAACCCGTTAGTCGGCCTGACCGAACCGTCCTTACAACGGGAGATGCCAGATTCAATCGTCCGACCAGCGGCCATGCCCTATATTCAGCACCTTCCGAGCCCACCCGCCGCGTCCGATTCCAGCGATGGCCGTACTCCGTGGACCTTTGACTGTACTGCGGCCATTGGCGTTCGCGGGCGCGACCGCCACACTGGCGATCGGGCTAGCGACGGCACAGGCGCAGACATTGCGCTACGCGAGTGCGTTCGATCCGAACTCGCTGGACCCGCACGCGCTGGCGCTGGTGTACCAGACGCGGATCATCAATCAGGTCTACGAGAGCCTGGTCAACCGCGACCGCGACTTCAGGCTCGAGCCGGCACTGGCGATTTCATGGCACGCGGTCGATCCGAAGACATGGCGCTTCAAGCTGCGGCCGAACGTGAAGTTCCACGACGGCTCACCGTTCACCGCCGACGACGTGGTCTTCTCGATCGACCGGGCGCTCGCCAAGACCTCGCAGCGCACGTTCCAGTTGCGCGGTGTGACCGGCGCACGCAAGGTCGACACGCTGACCGTCGACGTACTGCTGGCGGCACCGGACGCCGTGCTGCCCGAGAAAACCTGGCTGGTCTCGATGATGAGCAAGGCATGGGCCGAGAAACACGGCGTCTCGCTGCCGCAGGACTACAACGGCAAGCAGGAAACCTACGCAGTGCGCAACACTAACGGCACCGGCCCGTTCCGACTCAAAAGCTATGACCCGGACCAGCGCACGGTGCTGGTACGCAATCCGGACTGGTGGGGATGGTCGGCACCGGACACGGGCAATCTGAAGGAAGCCGTCTACGTGGTCATCCAGTCCGACGCCACGCGGCTCGCAGCACTCGCCTCGGGGCAAGTCGATTTCGTCATCGATCCGCCATTCCAGGATGTTGCACGGCTGAAGCGCGACACGTCGCTGAAGATCGTGGAGACGACAGACATCGGCACGCAGTACCTGGGCTTCGACCAGAGTCGCGATGGACTGCAGTTCGGCGAGGCGAAAGGCAATCCATTCAAGGATCTGCGCGTGCGCCAGGCGATCGCCCAGGCGATCGACATGAACCTTGTCATCGAAAAAGTGCTGCGCGGCCAGGCGACCCCGGCCGGCTCGCACTTGTCGAAGCTGGTCGACGGTCACGTGCCCGAACTCGAAAGACGCCTGCCCTACGACCCGGCGGCAGCCCGCGCATTGCTGAAGGAGGCCGGGTATCCGGACGGATTCGCGGTGACGCTCGACTGTGTCAACGTGACTTACCGTGCAGCGGTGTGCCAGGCAGTCGCCGCCATGCTGGCGCAAATCAAGATCCGCGTTACGTTCCAGCCCTTCCCGAGCGCAACCTTCTTTCCAAAGCTGACGCAGGCGTCGACCAGTTTCTTCGAGTTCGGCTGGTCGCCGGCGATCGATCCATGGGCCTCGCTGAATTCACTGGTGCGCAGCTTCGACGGCGGCAGTGCCGGACAGTTCAACGGCGGACGCTATTCGAATCCGAAGCTGGACCAGTTGATCGATGCGATCCGCGTCGAGCCGGACCTTGCGATCCGCCGCCGCATGGTCGGCGAGGCGCTGAGCATCATGCACGCCGACCTGCCGCTGATCCCGCTGTATCGCCGGACGCTCGCGTGGGCCATGCGAAAAAATCTAAACGTCGTGCAATGGCCCAACGACGTGCTCGAATTGCGCTGGGTGCGCATCAACTGAAGATTCCAACGTACTCCACAACAGCATGTCGATCACTCGCTTTTCCTTTCCAACGACCATCCACTTCGGGCCCGGCTCGCGCAAGCTGGTCGGCGTGCGCCTGCGCGAGCTGGGACTGCGCCGCCCCCTCATCGTGACCGATCGCGGACTCGCGACGCTGCCGGTGCTGACCGAGTTCATGCATCACCTGGAAACGGGTCTCGATGCCGGCGTCTATTCCGGCGTCCACGGCAATCCGACCGCATCGCAGGTCGTCCAGGGCGTGGCGGCGTTCAAGACCCACCGCGCCGATTGCGTGATCGGATTTGGCGGCGGCGCGGCGCTCGATATCGCGAAGGTCGTTGCGGCAATGGCGGTGCACGAGGGCGACGTCATCGAGTACGCCTGGGATCACCCCGGCGTCCGGCCGCTCAACAACGTGATTCCCCCCTTCTTTGCGCTGCCGACGACGAGCGGAACCGGCTCCGAAGTGGGTCGCTCCAGCGTCGTCAGCGAAGACGACACGCACGTGAAGCGCGTGATCTTCTCGCCGAAGCTGCTCGCGCGTGAGGTATTCGCCGACCCCGAGCTGACGTTCGGTTTGCCGCCGGCGGTGACCGCTGCAACCGGAATGGACGCGCTGACGCACAACATCGAAAGCTACCTGTCCCCCGCGTACCATCCCTTGTGCGACGGCATCGCGCTCGAAGGCGTGCGCATCGCGGCACGGGCATTGCCGATCGCCGTGCGCGACGGACACCATGCGCAGGCGCGTGCCGACATGATGATGGCCTCGATGATGGGCGCGATTGCGTTTCAGAAAGACCTGGGCGCCGTTCACTCCTGCGCGCACGCGCTTGGCGCTGTGTGTGACCTGCACCACGGGCTGGCCAACGCGCTGATGCTAGAACCGGTGATGCGTTTCAACGCCGAAGCCGTTCCGGCGAAGTTCGCGGAGCTCGCTCATGTCGCCGGTCTGGTACGCGCGGAAGACTTCATTCCGTGGCTGACTGAGCTGAAGCGGGACATCGGCATCACGCCGTCCTTGGCAGCGGCCGGCGTCAGGCGCGAGCAGTTCCCGCGTCTGATCGAACTGGCGATCAAGGATGTCTGCCACCAGACCAATCCCCGGCCGTGTGCAGCCGGTGACTTCGAGCGGTTCTTCGAGCAGGCCTACGCATGACGACACGCCCGACCATCGGCATTTCGGCATGCTTCTTCCACGCCGACCCGGCGCGACCAGTCTTTACCGGCAAGACCCTGCAGTATGTCGAGCAATCGATCGTGCACTGGGTGCAGTCGTCCGGCGCGCTGGCTCTGGTGATCCCGTCGCCGGAAGGCCCGACGAGGCGCGGCGATGTCGCGCTGGGCGACTACGCCGAACGGCTCGACGGCCTCGTGCTCGAGGGCGGCTCCGACATGTGGCCCGGCAGCTACGGCGAGGAACCGCTGCGGCCCGAGTGGAGCGGCGACCGCATCCGCGACGAATATGAAATCGCACTGCTGCGGGCATTCATCGACGCGCGCAAACCCGTGCTCGGAATCTGTCGGGGCCTGCAGGTGATCAATGTGGCCTTCGGTGGCACCCTCTACCAGGATATCTCGACGCAGATGCCCGCAGCGATCGAACACCGTAACGCGCGACTGTATGACCAGAACTTCCACACGATCGAGTTCGTGCCGGGCACGCGCCTCGCCGAGCTGTATCCCCACCCCGGATTCAAGGCACCCGACCGGCCGCTGCCGCACTACGTCGTCAACAGCGTGCATCACCAGGGCATCAGGGAGCTGGCGCCATTTTTCAACGTCGAGGCGCGCTGTCCGAACGACGGCATGATCGAAGCGATCCGTTACGACACCGCCCGCGGCCCGGTGCAGTCCTACGTGGCCGCGGTGCAATGGCACCCGGAATTCCACGACTGGAACAACACGTCGCTGCTGTCTGGCGATCCGCTGCTCACCGACTTCCTCGAGGCGGTGCGTTCTGCCCGCCGCGACACGGCTTCCGCATGCTGACCGTGATCAACCCCGCGAATGGCCGCGTCATTGCCGAGTTGCCCGACGACACGGCCGAGACGGTCGCCGCGGCATACCAGCGCGCGCGGGAGGTCCAGCCGCGCTGGGCGGCGCAACCCCTCGGCGCACGCCTCGAATGCATTCGCCGCTTCCGCGGCGAACTCGTGCGCGACCTGGAGCGCCTTGCGGCGGTACTCACTTCGGAGGTGGGCAAGCCGATCCGGCAAGCGCGCAACGAAATCAATGGCGTGCTCGCGCGCCTCGATTTCTTTCTCGCCGAGTCGGAGCGCACGCTGGCGCCGCGCCAGGTGTTCGACGAAGGCGGCATGCGCGAGCTGATCACCCACGAACCGCTCGGCGTCATTGCCAACATCTCGGCCTGGAACTATCCGTACTTCGTCGGCGCCAACGTCTTCGTGCCGGCGCTGATTGCAGGCAACGCCGTGCTCTACAAGCCGTCGGAGTTCGCGACGCTGACCGGCCTCGAGATCGGCAAGCTTCTGCATGTCGCCGGCGTTCCGCAGGAGGCTTTTCAGGTCCTGGTCGGCGCCGGAGCGGTGGGTTCGGCCCTGCTGGCACAGCCGGTCGACGGCGTGTTCTTCACCGGCTCGTATGCGACCGGCGCGAAGATCGCGCAGGCGATCGGACCGCGGCATGATCAAGCTGCAACTCGAGCTCGGCGGCAAGGATCCGACGTATGTCTGTGAAGACGTCGACGTCCCGGCCGCAGCCGCGTCGCTCGCCGATGGCGCGATGTACAACACCGGCCAGAGCTGCTGCTCGGTCGAGCGCATCTATGTGCACGAGGCGATCCACGACGCCTTCGTCGAGGCATTCGTGCGCGAGGTCCGGGGCTTCACGGTCAGCGATCCGACCGATGAGGCCGCCTACATCGGACCGCTGACGCGGGCGCCGCAGATCGACGTGCTGGAGCGCCAGGTCGCCGATGCGAGCGCCAAGGGCGCGCGCCTGCTGGTGGGCGGCGAGCGCCTGGCCGGGCCCGGAAACTGGTTCGCGCCGACAGTTTTCTCCGACGTCGACCACTCCATGGAACTGATGCGCGAGGAGAGCTTCGGACCGATCATCGGCATCCAGAGTGTGGCCGACGACGAGGAAGCCGTGCGACTGATGAACGACACGGAATACGGGCTGACTGCAGGTGTCTACACGCGCGATGAAGCGCGTGCGCGCCACATCCTCGCCCAGGTGCATGCGGGCTCGGTCTACTGGAACTGCTGCGATCGGGTCAGCCCGCGGCTGCCGTGGAGCGGCGTCGGGCATTCCGGCGTCGGACTGACGCTGTCGACCTACGGCATCGAAACATTCACGCGGCCGAAGGCGTGGCATCTACGCAGTGCGTGAACGATGTACGCGACCCTGCGGGTCGCACGTGCATCGCTCACGATACGGCCGCTTGCCCGGCGCTCCCGGTGTACGCGACCCTTCGGGGCGCACGTGCACCGGTCGCGGCACGACCGCTACGCGGTCGCAATGACTGATTAGCGGGCTCGCTTCGGAGCGGCCGGGCGCTCCGCCCGCAGAACAACGACAAGGATCGCGGGGAGGCAATGGTGGTGGATGAGGCACTGACGACGCAGGCGCGGCCGCCGCAGGCGCGCGCGGATCGTGGTGATCGGCGGCGGCATCATGGGCTGCTCGGTCGCGTATCACCTGAGTTCGTTCGGCGAGACCGATGTCGTGCTGCTGGAACAGGGGCGGCTGACGTCGGGGACCACCTGGCACGCCGCCGGACTGGTCGGCCAGTTGCGCAACCACGAGAGCATGACGCGGCTGATCCGCTATTCCACCGACCTGTACTCGCGCCTCGAGAGCGAAACCGGCCTTTCGACCGGCTGGAAGCAGTGCGGCTCGCTCGCCGTCGCGCGCAGCGCCGACCGCATGGTGCAACTGAAACGCACCGCCGCGGTTGCGCAGGCCTACGGCGTCACGTGCGACGTCATCTCGCCGAACGAGGCGGGCGCGCTCTATCCGATCATGGCCACGGCCGACCTGCAGGGCGCCGTCTGGCTGCCGGGCGACGGCAAGGCCAATCCCGCCGACCTGACGCTCGCGCTGGCGAAAGGTGCCCGCAATCGCGGCGTGAAGATCTGCGAAGGCGTGCGCGTGGACGGCGCGGTCACGCAGACGGGTTCGGGCCGCCGCATCACGCATCTTGATTGGACCAACAAGCTCGGTGACGCCGGCCGCATCGCTGCCGATATCGTCGTTCTGTGTGGCGGCCAGTGGTCGCGCGCGCTCGGCCGCCGGCTCGGCGTGACGGTGCCGCTTTTTTCCTGCGAACACTATTACATCGTCACCGACCGCGTCCCGGGCGTGCATCGCGACCTGCCGGTGCTGCGCGATCCCGATGGCTACATCTACTTCAAGGAAGAAGTGGGCGGCCTGCTGATGGGCGGCTTCGAACCGCAAGCCACGCCGTGGCTGCAGAGCGCCGAACACCGCGGCGGCATTCCGGAGAACTTCGAGTTCCAGCTCCTGCCCGACAACTGGGACGCGTTCCAGATCCTGCTCGACAACGCGATGATCCGCGTTCCTGCGCTCGAAAGCGCGCAGGTCAAGCAGTTCTACAACGGACCTGAATCGTTCACGGCCGACAACAACTTCATCGTCGGCCCGGCGCCGGGCATCGCCAACCTGTATGTCGGCTGCGGCTTCAACTCGATGGGCATCGCGTCGGGCGGCGGAGCCGGAAAGGCGCTGGCCGAATGGATCATCGCGGGAGAACCGACGCTCGACCTGTGGCCGGTCGACAGCCGTCGCTTCGCACGGTTCAACGGCAACGAGTCGTGGCTGCCCGACCGCATCGCCGAAGTGCTCGGCATGCACTACAAGATGCCGTGGCCGAATCGTGAGCTGGACAGCGCACGACCGTTCCGGCGCTCGCCGCTGTACGCGCAGCTGCGCGACGCCGGCGCATGCTTCGGTTCGAAGATGGGCTGGGAGCGCGCGAACTTCTTCGCGCCGTCGCGCGACGAAGCCCGCATCGAGTACGGCTGGGGGCACCAGAACTGGCACGCATGGGTCGAGGCCGAACACCGCGCCTGTCGGGAAGCCGTCGCCGTCTTCGACATGAGCTCGTTTGCAAAGCTTCTCGTCAAGGGCAGGGACGCGCATGCCGTGCTGCAATGGCTGGTGGCCAATGACGTTCCGATCGAGCCCGGCTCAACGGTCTACACCGGGATGCTGAACGAGCGCGGCGGCTACGAGAGCGACTTCACGATCACCTGCCTCGAACATGATGAATACCTGATCGTCACCGGCAGTGCGCAGGCGGTGCGCGATCGCGACGTGATCGAACGCGCGATCGCGACGCTGGCGCCCACGCCGCTCGTGACGATCACCGACATCACGCCGATGTTCGCGATGCTGGCCGTCATGGGCCCGCGCTCGCGTGAATTGCTGCAACGGGTCTCGACTGCCGATTTCTCGAACGCCGCGTTCCCGTTCGGCCGTTCCCGGGAAATCGACCTCGGCTACGCGACCGTGCGCGCGACACGGCTGACCTATGTCGGCGAACTCGGCTGGGAGCTCTACGTTCCGGTCGAGTTCGCTGTTGGTGTCTACGAGCAGCTGATGCGCGCAGGAGCCGGTCTGGACCTGCGGAACGCCGGCTACTACGCGATCGATTCGCTGCGGCTGGAAAAGGGCTACCGCGCATGGGGACGCGAGCTGTCACCCGACATCAACCCGTACGAGGCCGGGCTGGCGTTCGCCGTGAAGCTCGAAAAGCCGGATTTTCGTGGCAAGCGTGCGCTGCAGACGCTCAGGGCCGCCGGGGGCGGCGCGGCGGTCGCGCGGCGCGTCGTCTCGCTGGTCGTCGACGCCGCGCACACGAACCTGTGGGGCGGCGAACTCATACTGCGCAACAACGTCCCGGTCGGATTCGTGACCTCCGCCGCCTTTGGCCATACCGTCGGCCAGCCGGTCGCGCTTGGTCTCATCAGCAATGCGTACGGCGCCGCCGACTCGGCCTGGATCGATGCCGGCCGTTACACCGTGGACCTCGCCGGCGAGCGCCTTGGCGCGACGGTGTCGCTTAAAGCCCCGTACGATCCGGCCTCGTCGAGAACCAAGAGCTAGAGGACACCCATGCTGGTCGGCGTTCCGAAGGAAATCAAGGTCCATGAATACCGCGTCGGGCTAACGCCGTCATCGGTGCGGGAAATGGTCGCGCATGGCCACCAGGTGCTGGTACAGACCGATGCCGGCAGCGGCATCGGCGCCAGCGACGACGACTATCTACGCGCCGGCGGCCAGATCGCCTCCAGCGCCGACGACGTGTTCCGGCGCGCCGACATGATCGTCAAGGTCAAGGAGCCGCAGGCGATCGAGCGTGCGATGCTGCGCGAAGGCCAGATACTTTTCACTTACCTGCACCTTGCGCCCGATCCGGAGCAGGCGGCCGACCTCGTGAAAAGCGGCGCGATCTGCATCGCCTACGAAACCGTGACTTCGCCGACCGGTGGACTGCCGCTGCTCGCGCCGATGTCGGAGGTCGCCGGGCGGCTGGCCGTGCAGGCCGGCGCGCGCTGCCTCGAGAAATCCTCAGGCGGCATGGGCATGCTGCTGGGCGGCGTGGCAGGCGTCGCGCCGGGCCGCATCGTCATCCTCGGTGCCGGCGTGGTCGGGACGAATGCCGCCCAGATGGCGGTCGGCACCGGCGCGCAGGTCGTCGTCATCGACCGCTCGATCGACGCCCTGCGGCGCATCGATGCGATGTTCAATGGCCGCGCGATCACCGTGTTTTCGAATCGCGACAACGTCGAACGCGAAGTGCTGCGCGCGGACCTCGTCATCTCCGGAGTGCTGATCCCCGGCGACGCCGCGCCCAAGCTGGTGACCCGCGCCATGCTGCCGCAGATGAAACGTGGTTCGGTCATCGTCGACGTCGCGATCGACCAGGGCGGCAGCTGCGAAACCTCGCGCCCGACGACGCATGCGGATCCAACCTACGTCGTCGACGGCGTTGTGCATTACATGGTGGCGAACATGCCCGGCGCGGTGCCGCGGACGTCGACCTATGCCCTTAACAACGCGACGCTGCCGTTCGGACTGCAGATCGCCGACAAGGGCTGGCGCCGGGCGCTCTCCGAGAACCCGCACTTGAAAGAAGGACTGAACGTGGCGCTCGGAAAAGTCACTTACAAGGCGGTTTCAAAGGCGCTGAAGCTGCCGTACACGCCCGCCGATGCGGTCGTCGTCTGATCGATCTGCATCGCGACCTCCGAACTATCCGGCGTTGCACTGGCCGTTCAACGTGACCGACACCGGCGATCCTTCACCGTGCAGGTCGACGGCTATGCGGTAACGCCGCGCCAGATCGGCGGCGAAGCGGCGCGACGCAGTGTTCGGCGGTCCTGCAGCGGGTCACATCCAGATCGACGATGCACGTTCTGCAGGGCGCCGACGATCCGTTGGCCTGCGCGTGCGGTCGACGCGACGCCGAAGCTATTGCCTGCGCAACGGCAACCGGAGGCTCGGGATCGCCGCCGCGCAGCTTGCGACGAGGATCAGCAGTGCCAGGGCGAGGCTTCGCTGCATGCTGACCGGCAACCGCAGACGCGATGGATCGTACGATCGCGCGCAGCAAAGGTACTCGCGGGAAACGCAGGTTCATCGCCGGCACCACGCGATAGGCCGGTACGATCCGCCCGCCTCCTCCCACCAAGACCCGTCCGCGCCCTTGAGCCTCACCGTTTCCCTCGCCGTCCTGCTGGCGGCACTGCTGCACGCATCGTGGAACGCGATGATCAAGGGCGGCCGCGATGTGCTGCTCGACACAGCGGCGATCGTCGTCGGCGCGGGACTGGTGACGATTCCGTTTCTCTTCGTCGTGCCCTTGCCCGCCGCCGCGAGCTGGCCTTACATCCTGGCCTCGGTCGCGACGCATGTCGCGTACTACTACTTGATGATCAACGCCTATCGCACGGGCGAGCTGTCGCTTGTTTACCCGCTGATGCGCGGGGTAGCACCGCTCCTGACCGGCGTCATCGCCATCTTCTGGCTACAGGAATGGCCAGGCCCCGTCGGCTGGCTTGGCATGGCATTGATTTCATTGGGAGTTTTCGCCCTTGCCTTCCGCCCGGCCGCGCGCAGTTCGCCTCACGGACACGGTCGCGCGGTTGCCTTCGCGCTGACCAACGCAGGTGTCATCGCGCTTTACACCATCATCGACGGCAGCGGCGCCCGGCTGGCCGGCAATGCCTGGTCGTACATCGCATGGCTGTTCGTGCTGGATGCGATCCCGTTTTCCGTCTACATGCTCGCCACGCGGGGCACGCACTTCGCCCGTATGCTGGCTGAACGTCGTTCCCGGGGGTTGATTGGCGGCGGGTTGTCGGCCGGCGCCTACGCGATCTCGGTCTGGGCTATGACCCAGGCTCCGGTGGCCCTGGTCGCCTCCCTGCGAGAGACATCGGTGCTGTTCGCCAGCTTGATCGGCGCGCGGCTCCTCAAGGAACACCTGACGCCACAGCGATGGGCTGGGGTCGCGGCCGTCGTGTTGGGCGTGGTTTCGCTGAAGGTGGCCTAAGAGGCCAGCAGACTTGCGTTCGGGGCCGTCGTGGTGGCCCTGAACCGCTTTGGCACCGAGGCGGGCGCAGGTGATTGCGAATGAAGCGTTCCACCGCGCAATGGCGGCCGGTGCCAAGATCGGAGAGATCAAGGCACCATCGATCGGGGAAGCTCGTGGAGACTTCTCGCCACCGGAGTAGGCCTGTGTTCAGCGGCCACGACGTTCCACCCCGCGTGGTTTCGCAACACTGGTCGAAGCGAAGTTGATCCAGCAGCCAGGTGACACTGATGGTGATGGTCCGCGCGGCAATGGTTGTCGGAGTGATCGCGCGCAAGGTGCTTGACTCCGTGAGCAAGTTGTCGGGCTCGTTTACAGCTGCGGCTCCTACCCACGAATTCGAGGGCACCGCGAGGGGCGGTGCGAGCGCGCAAGTCGTTGAAGCGATTGGCAAACATTAACTTCAGGAAACGAGCGGGCACGCCTTATGCGTAAGGTGCGTCGCGTTAGTGAACTTTCATTACACACAGGGGGCCCGCCTATGAAGTCGTTCCGATTGATGTTTGCCGCTGCGGCAGCGTGCCTGTCACTCGGCAGTGCGCATGCCGCACTGACCGGTTTCCAGGTATTTACCGGCACTGTTGGCTTGTCCAGCGATGGCTGGGGTTCGACCACGCAGACGGGCACGATCTCGGCCAACGTCCCGGACGGGGCCACCGTTACTGCGGCCTACCTGTATACGTCGACGTTCAACAACGGTGCCCTTGCCGGCGTCGGCGGCACGATCGAGGGCATGGCGATCGGCCCCCTCACCAGTCTCGGCACCAATGCAACCGCGTGCTGCCAACTGACTGCCGCCCGTGCGGACGTGACCAACATACTCAAACCGATTATCGATAGCGGAATGGGTGGCCTTTATAACTTTACTGTCACCGAAACCAGCAGTTCGCAGGACGGCTATGCCCTCGTGGTCGTCTATTCGCTGGATTCGCTGCCCGTCTCGACGATCGGCATCCTCGACGGTTGGGCATCGACCAACGGCGATAACACCGCGGTCAACTTCGGCGCCCCGATCGATCCAACGGCTGTCGGCTTTTTCGCCGAGATGCGGCTGGGCATTGGCTTCAGCTTCGACGGCGCTGGCTGCACGGGCAGCGGGCAAACCTCGCGGGTTGACGTGAATGGCACAACGATCACCGAAAGAGCTGGCTGCAATGACGATAGCGCGGACGCGACGCCTGGCAACGGCAATCTGATTACGGTCGGCGGCGACGACGATCCGTTCTCGCCGAATCTGCCGACCACGCCGAATGACCACGAGCGCTACGACCTCGCACCGTACCTCTCGCTCGGAGATACCGGCTTCGTCGTGACGAACGCGAACGCTTCGGACGACGACAACATCTTCCTGGCCATGTTCCATGTGCTGGGCGAAGCCGACGTCTGCGAGGAACGCTGCGAAGTTCCGGAGCCGGCCTCGCTCGCTATTTTGGGACTGGCGCTTGTGGGCATTGGCCTGCAGCGTCGTCGTCCCGGCATCAAGCGCGTCTGAAATAGCGCTTGGCCTAACAAGGCCCCTGTCGGTATCGTCCGACAGGGGCTTTTTTTTCGTCTCGACCCTCCCATGAAACCTCACAACTACCGACGCCTGCGCTCGGCCGCGATCGCTCTCCTTTTGCCATTGGTCGTCGCCGAATCGGCGCAAGCCGCGCCACTGATGCCGGACGGCCGTCCGATGGTAGAAGCGCCGTCCAGCGCGGATACGTCGGCTGCACGCGAATTTCGGGCGGGAGTCCAGGCGCAGTTGAACGGCGACATGGCGAAAGCCCGGACCCGCTATGAAGCAGCGCTCAAGATCGATCCGAAATACGCACCCGCGCTGATCGGCATGGCGGGCCTTGCACAGGCCGATGGAAACAAGGCGCAGGTCGAGCAGTACCTGCGGCGCGCGGAGAGCGCCAGCCCGAAGTCGGCCGACGTGCAGCTGGCCTGGGGCCGGTATCACCTGGCCAACAACCGGGTCGCGGAGGCCGAACGAGCTTTCCTGCGGGCTCGGGAGCTGGCGCCGCGCGCAATTCCACCGCTGCTCGAACTCGGGGAAATCTACCTGCGCTCACCCGGGCGAACCGACGACGCCGTCCGCGTGTTCCGCGATGCCACTCAACTGGACAGCAAGAACCGGTACGCCCAGTACGGACTCGGGATCGCACTGGCGGCTGCCGGCAAGCGCGACGAGGCACTGGCCGCACTCGGAAAGGCGGCCGAGCTCACTCCCAAGGACCCGGCACCGTTGCGTGCCATCGGCCGACTGCACCAGGAAGCAGGAGACCTGAACAAAGCGCTGGCAGCCTTTGATCGCGGTCTGGAGCGACAGCCGCAGTTCGTGCCGCTGATGCTGGACCGCGGCGAAGTTCTGGCGCGCATGAATCGACAGGGTGACGCGATTGCGCAGCTTGCGGCCGTCGAGAAGCTCGCTCCCGACTCCTTCGAAGTGCAGCTTCGCCTCGCCGACGTCTATCAGGGCGCAAAACGGTATCCGGAAGCCGAAAAGGCCTACCTCAAGGCGATCTCACTCGCGCCGAAGAACCCGCTCGCCTACAACAATCTGGCCTGGATGGAAGTTGCGCGCAAGGGCAACCCCGCGAGAGCGGTTGAACTGGCGACCAAGGCGGTCGAGCTGTCACCCCGCTCCTCACCGCTGTACGACACGCTCGGCTGGGCGCAGCGTGCTGCCAGCGACCTCCCCGCCGCACAGACGAGCCTCAAGCGAGCCATCGAGCTGGAGCCCAATGTCGCCGTGTACCACTATCACCTGGGCCTCGTAGAACGTGACCTCAAGCAGAACGCGGCAGCCCGGGCCTCGCTGCAGCGTGCGCTGGATCTCGACCCGAAGCTGCCGCAGGCCGACGAGGTGCGCAAGCTGCTCAAGGAATTGCCTGCCTGACACCGGCTTGCCGGAGCCCGGCTAGTCCATAGCCGCGCTCGCGGGCTTAGGCTAAGCGCTTCGGGACCAGGCCCAGATGCGCCAGCCGCTGCACTGACGCGTCTCAGGCAGCCCGGCGCGACTCGACAGGCGCCACGCGAGCGATTCCCAAGTCATTGAGCGTCTGCGCCACCGCCGAGACGACGTTGCGCATTTCGTTCGCATCGATCGCGCCGATGCAGCCGACACGGAACGTCTCGACCTGCGTCAGCTTGCCCGGGTACAGGATGTAGCCGCGCTCGCGTGTCCTGGCGTAGAACGCCTTGAAGTCGTACGCAGGGTCTGCCGGCGCGTGGAACGTGACGATAATGGGCGCCTGCACTTCAGCGCGCAGGAATGGCCGAAACCCGAGTTCGGCCATTCCATGGATCAGCGTTTCGCAATTGCTACGGTAACGCGTTAAACGAGCCGGTTGCCCGCCTTCCGCAAGGAACTGGTCGACCGCCGCACGCAATGCCGCGACTACATGCGTCGGCGGCGTGTAACGCCACTGCGTCGTCTTCTCCATGTAAACGTACTGATCATGCAAGTCCATCGCCAGCGAATGCGAATTGCCGGCACTGGCCTCGAGCACGCGCTTGCGGATGATGACGAAGCCCATGCCCGGCACACCTTCCAGGCACTTGCCACTCGCGGCGACCAGCGCATCGAACGGCACGGCAGTCACATCGATGGGCAGCGCGGCGAAGGAGCTCATGGCGTCGACAATCAGGCCTGTGCCGCGTCGGGCACATACCTGCGCAATGCCGGCCAGGTCATTGAGGACGCCAGCGCCGGTTTCGCAATGCACCTGCGCGACATGGGTGATCAAAGGATCCGCCGCCAGTGCCGCGTCGACCGCCGCCGCAGTCGCGGGCTGATCCTCCGGCACCGGCAGTTCGACGACCGCGCGCCCAAGGTAGCCGCAGATGCGGACGATGCGAGCGCAGTAGGCGCCGTTGTTCGGCACCAGCACCTTGCCATGGCGGGGTACGACGGTGCCGATCGTGGCTTCAACCGAGAACGTGCCGCTGCCCTGCAGCGGCACGCAGGTGTAGTCGGAGCCGCCGCCGACAATGTCGACGAGGTCGCGTCGCAGGCTCGCCGTGACGGCATTGAAGGCCTCGTCCCATGAGCCCCAGTCGCGCAGCATCGCCTGCTTCGTCGCGAGCGACGTCGTCAGTGGCCCCGGGGTCAGCAGGATCGGATCGTTTCCGACGATCATTGGGATCTTCCTTTCAGCTGGCGTGCCTCACGCCTGTGCGGTGTTGCGCCAGGCCTGCGTGCGCCGGATCAGCCACCATTCAGCCAGGAACAGAATGCCCGTCACGACGGCCGACGTCAGCACGATGAGCGTCGCCATCGCCGCGGCGGAGCCGATTGCGCCCGCCTCGTCCAGCTGCAATATCGAGATCGATGCCAGCGTCGTCTTCGGCGAATACAGGAACACCACCGCCGAGATCGTCGTCATCGCGTTGACGAAATAATAGCGGCCGATGTCCAGGATCGAAGGCAGGCAGACCGGGATCGTGACGCGCCAGAAGGTCTTGTAGAACGGCACCTTCAGGGACGCGGAAACCGATTCGAACTCGCCGTCGATCTGCTTCAACGCCGTCACTGCGGTCAAATGACTTGACGAATAGAAGTGCACCAGTGTCGACAGCACCAGGATCGCCATCGTGCCGTACAGGAAGTTGAGCGGGTTCGCCGGTGCGTTGAAAAACAGGATATAGGCAATGCCGAGCACCATGCCCGGCACCGCCATCGGCAGCAACGCCTGAAACCGGATCAGGGGCCGCAGCAGATCCGCTCCCTTGGTCTTCTCCAGCCAGTAGGCCCCGGCGAACGTGATCGCCGCTCCGGTCGCTGCGCACCAGGCCGCCATCACCAGGCTGTTGCGATAGGCGTGCTCGAGACCCGCCTCCTCGAATCCGTACGTGTAGTGATTGAGCGTCAGTGAGAGGTTGTATGGCCAGAACTTCACCAGCGAGCCGAAAGCCGCCATGCCGACCACCAATAGCATCAACGCCGACATCACGATCACGAGCGCGAGCAGCACGGTATCGCGTCCACGTGACGGCCGGGCCTGGTAGGGAACGCTGCGCGCCGTCAGCAGCGCCTGCTGCTTGCGCTGGACGATGTGGTCGATGACGAAAGCGACGACCGCCGGCAACAGCAGCACCAGACCGACGACCGCGCCCATCGAAAAATTCTGCTGGCCGATTACCTGCTTGTAGATGTCCACCGCCAGCACGTTCGTGTTGCCGCCGATCACCTTGGGAACGCCGAACTCGGAGACCGCCATCGTGAAGACGACCATGCTCGCCGAAATGAGGCCGTATTTCGCGCCGGGCAGCGTGATCGTCAGGAATTTCCGCGACTCGGTCGTGCCCATCGACTCCGCCGCTTCGTAGAGTCGGGCGTCGGAGAGTGCGAGCGCAGCCATCAGGATCATCGCCGCGTGCGGGAATGACGCAAAGGTCATCGCCAGCACCATGCCGGGCATGCCGTAGATCGAAGGCAGGCCCACCCATCCGAGCATGAACTTGAAGGCGCCCTGGTTTCCGAACAGGTAGATGAACGAGATCGCAGCGAGCAACGACGGTGCGAGGATCGGAATCATCGCGATGTTGCGCCACAGCCCTTTGTACGGGATGCAGCTGCGCTTGATCGCGTAGGCAAACAGGAACGCGAGAGGCACCGTGACCACCGTGGTCAAGGCTGCGAATGTCAGCGTGTTCCATGTCGACTGCGCCAGTGCCGGAGACTCGACGTACTGCAGGAAGTTGTAGAGGCCGACGAAGTCGCCGCCGCGGCCCTCGACGCTGCGCGCAAGCAGCATCGCCAAGGGCACCGTCAGAAATACCAGCAACGCGCTGGCCAATAGCACCAGACCACCGCGCGCCGCCAGCGCCTCCGCCGCCAGCGCCAGTCGGCTCGGAGCCTGACCTATTGGTTCATGCACGACCGCAGCGCTCACGTTCGCTCCCTTCGGTCGTTCAGTGGCCGGTCGCCTGCTCGGCAAAGACCCGGACGCGGTCGACCCGCAATGCGATCTCGACTTCACCGCCTTCCCGAACGTTCAGGTCGTGCAGCTGGTTGAGTGAGTAAGAAATCAGCATCGGCTGGCCGATCGCGTCGCAACGCAGCTCGGCAAGGCAGAAGGTGCCGAGATAATCGATGCGGGCGATGCGGCCCCGCAGGCGATTCGGCAGCGCCGTCACGTCGCCTTCGACATGCCGATCCTCCGGCCGGACATAGATGCGAACATTCTGCCCGGTCGGATGGTGGTCAGCCGGTAGCGACAGTTCGGCCGCGCCGACGCGGTACCGGCCTTCACCGAGGGCAACACCTTTCAGCACATTGACCTTGCCGAGGAAGTCGGCCACGAAGGGCGTTGCCGGGCGTTCGTAGACGTCGCTGGGTGATCCCACCTGCTCGATGTGGCCCTGATTCATCACGACCACGCGATCGGCCATCGACAGCGCCTCTTCCTGATCATGGGTCACCATGATGGTCGTGACGCGCAGACGGCGCTGCAACTGCCGGATCTCCCCGCGCAGCCGCTCGCGCACTTTCGCATCAAGCGCGGACAGCGGCTCGTCAAGCAGCAGCAGGCTCGGCGCCGTGGCGAGCGCTCGCGCGAGCGCGACCCGCTGCTGCTGGCCGCCCGACATCTGACTCGGATACTTCCTGCCTGCATCGGGTAGACCCACCAGCGCCAGCAGCTCCTGCACGCGGGCGCTGATCTCCAGCCGTCCCTTGCGTCGGTTCACGAGGCCGTAGGCGACGTTTTCGGCGATCGTGAGGTTCGGAAACAGCGCGTACGACTGGAACACGATGCCATAGTCGCGGGCCGCGGGCGGCGCATGCGAGACGTCGCGGCCGTTCTGCAGGATCTTCCCCCGCGTCTGTCTTTCCAGCCCGGCGATGATTCGCAGCAGCGTGGTCTTGCCGCAACCCGACGGACCGAGGAAACACACCAGTTCGCCGGGCGGAATCACGAGGTCGATCGACTCCAGCGCGTTGAACTCGCCGAAGGCCTTGTGTATGCCCTCCAGACGCAGCGCCTCAGCGGTTGCCGGGGTCACGGTCATCTTCCGATGAGCAAAATAAAGCCGGGCTGAGCGCCGCAGGCACTCGAACCCGGCAGGTCAGTCGGGCGGCTCAGCCAGCCCGACCGGGTCACTTCGGCGCGGCTTTCGACTCGTAGCGCTTGCTCCACTCCGCGAGAATCTTGTCGCGGTTGGACGCGGCCCAGGCGAAGTTGTTCTTCACCAAGCGGCCCGCATAGTCGGCAGGGACGTTGGGCAAGGGCTTGTTGAGCGCGGGCACGGCGACAATGGCAAAGTTGTTCGCGTACAGGCCCATCGCCTCGTCCGAGACCGACCAGTCCAACAGCTTCTTCGCCGCGTCGAGGTTCTTGGTGCCCTTGACGATGCCGCTCGCCTCGAGGTCCCAGCCCAGCCCTTCCTTCGGGAAAACCAGCTCGATCGGCGCCCCGCGCGCTTTCTCCCGGTTGGCGCGGTACTCGAACGAGATGCCGACGACGTACTCGCCCGCAGCAGCGGCGGCGCAGGGCCGCGAGCCGGAGTGCATGTACTGCGCGATGTTCTCGTGCAGGCCGTCCATGTAGGCCCAGCCATCCTTCTCGCCCCACAACTGCAGCCACGCGCTGACATCGAAGAAGCCGGTGCCGGAAGAGGCCGGGTGCGGCATCACGATCTGGCCCTTGTAGGCCGGCTTGGTCAGGTCCTTCCAGGTCTCGGGCTTCGGGATGTTGCGCTTGGCGGCCTCGACGGTGTTGAAGCAGATCGTAGCGCCCCAGACGTCCATGCCGACCCAGGCGGGCGGGTTCTTCGGATCACGGTACTGCGGCGACACGCGCGCAAGTCCTGCCGGGGCATACGGCATCAGCATGCCCTCCTTGTCGAAGATGGCCATGCTGGTCGCCGCGACGCCCATGATGACGTCGGCCTTCGGATTGGCTTTCTCCGCAAGAATCTTGGCGGTGATGATGCCGGTCGAGTCGCGCACCCAGACGATCTCGATGTTCGGATTGGCCTTTTCGAAGCCGGCCTGGTAGGCCTTCAACTGGTCGGTTTCGAGCGCGGTGTAGACCGTCAGCTGCGTCTTCTGCGCATTCGCCCCGAAGGCAACGGCCGCGAGGGCCGCAGCGGCGCAAGCCCGGGCGACCATGGATAGCAATTTCATCGACTCCTCCTTAGAGCCCCGTACGGAATTGTCTGGCGGTTCGTCACAGGACGGAACGAACAGCCGGCGAGACTAGCGCACGCGCTTGACTCCCTGGTGACGGGTCTGGGCCCGTCTGTGACACCCCAATCGAAAGCGGCCAAAGCCGCGGGCAGTCTACGCAGCGGCAAAATTGGGTGTCAATTGTTTTTTGCAGATTGTCGACAATCTGTGTAGGCTGCCGCCATATGGCCGTTACCAACGTCGTACCCCATCCGACCATTGCGCTGCTGCGCGCCAATTCACTGGCGACCGCAGCGCAGCAGGAGATCGAGCGGATGATCCTCGACGGCGAGATCGCGCCGGGAGCCAAGCTCACGGAGGCCTGGCTGTCGGAGCGCCTCGGCGTCTCCCGCGGCCCGATCCGCGAAGCCTTCCGCATGCTCGAGGAGGCGGGACTGGTGAGGCAGGAGAAGAACCGCGGTGTCTTTGTACGGGATATCCCGCACGCGGAAGCTGCCGAGATCTACGACCTGCGCGCGGCGATGGATGAACTCGTCGGCCGTCGCCTTGCCGAAACGATCACACCGGTTCAGATGAAGGCGCTGCGCGGCCTAGTTGAGCGCATGGAGCAGGCGGTGAAGGCCGACGATCGTGACGAGTATCACCTGCTGAACCTGCAGTTTCACGACCGACTCGTCGAGTTCGCCGGCAACCGCAAGATGGCGGCGATCTACGGCAAGCTGGTGAAGGAGCTCGCACTATTCCGCCGGCGCAACCTCGTCGACGGTGCGGTGCTTCCGCACTCCGCAGCCGAACATCGCGCGATCCTGAAGTCGATCGCTTCCGGCGATGCGGAGCTCGCCGGCCGCGCCATGTATGACCACGTGATGGAAAGCAAGGAACGCGCGCTGAGCGCTGCGAAGTTCACGCAACCCGCCCTGGAGCGGGCCGGGCGAAAGGGCTGAGTCAATCATGATGGAAGTGAATGGGCGCCGCTATGCGGCTCCGCGCCAACCGACCGTCGTCGTCTGCGTCGACGGTTGCGAACCCGACTACATCGCGCAAGCGGTGGCAGCGGGCCAAATGCCCTACATGAAGCGGGTGCTGGCTGAAGGCACCGCGCTCGTCGGTGACTGTGTGGTCCCGAGCTTCACCAATCCCAATAACCTGTCGATCGTGACCGGTGCTCCGCCCTCGGTGCATGGCATCTGTGGCAACTATCTGTACGACGTCGCCAGTGACAGCGAAGTCATGATGAACGATCCAAAGTGGCTGCGCGCCCCGAGCATCCTCGCGGCACTTGCCGACTCCGGCGCCAATGTTGCGGTCGTCACTGCAAAGGACAAATTGCGCAAGCTGCTCGGCCACCGGATGAAAGGCATCTGCTTCTCGTCCGAGAAGGCCGATCAGGTGAGCGCGCAGGAAAACGGCATCGACGAGGTCGTTCCGCTGGTCGGCATGCCGGTTCCGGACGTCTACAGCGCCGAGCTCTCGGAGTTCGTATTCGCGGCCGGTGTGCGCCTGCTCGAGACCCGCCGACCTGACTTTATGTATCTGTCGACAACCGACTACGTGCAGCACAAGCATGCGCCGGGCGATCCGGATGCGAACCGCTTCTACGCGATGCTCGACCGCTACCTTGCGCGACTGGATGAACTGGGTGCGGTCGTCGGCCTGACGGCCGACCATGGCATGAACGCAAAGACCAAGCTCGACGCCAGCCCGAACGTCATCTTCCTGCAGGACCTGCTCGACGATTGGCTCGGCCGCGAACGAGCACGAGTGATCCTGCCGATCACCGACCCTTACGTCGTGCACCACGGTGCGCTCGGATCGTTCGCGACCATCTACCTTCCCGCCGACGTGATCGCCGATGTCGCGGCGCGGCTGCGCGGGCATCTGGGCATCGAAGTCGTGCTGACGCGCGACGAAGCCGCAGTGCGCTTCGAACTGCCGGCCGACCGTATCGGCGACCTCGTCGTGGTCTCCGAGCGCAGCGTGGTGCTCGGTACCGGCCGGGCGCGCCACGATCTGTCGCAGCTCGAACTGCCACTGCGTTCGCACGGAGGGATCTCCGAGCAGCGCGTACCCATCATCCTGAATCGCCGCATCGCAGGGCTGGACACGAATCGCCGCTGGCGCAACTTCGACGTCTTTGATCTCGCACTGAATCACGCGCAGTCATGAACGCGCCGATTGCTCCGCTGCGCCACGAGTCGCTGCGCATCGCCGGCGAGAGGGTGTCGGCCGCGCGCAGCTTCGAGGTGCGCTATCCGTATACCGGCGAAGTGATCGCCACGGTGCCGAAGGCGACGGTCGACGACGTGCGCCGGGCGATTGCCGCAGCGCGCGCGTACCGCGCGCGCCTGACTCGCTACGAGCGCTACCGCATCCTGATGCGGGCCGGCGAGATCATCGCCGGCCGCCGCGACGAGATTGCGCGGCTCATCACGCTCGAGTCCGGCCTGTGCCTGAAGGACACGCTTTACGAGGTCGGGCGCGCCTCGGACGTGCTGCTGTTCGCCGCGAACCAGGCGCTGGTCGACGACGGCCAGGTGTTCTCCTGCGATCTGACACCGCACGGCAAGAGCCGCAAGGTCTACACGTTGCGCGAGCCTCTGCAGGGCGTCATCACGGCGATCACGCCGTTCAATCATCCGCTGAACCAGGTGATCCACAAGGTGGCGCCCGCAGTGGCGACCAACAATCGCGTCGTGCTGAAGCCGAGCGAGAAGACGCCGATGGCCGCCTATGTCCTCGCCGACGTGCTGTACGAGGCCGGCCTGCCACCGCCGATGCTGTCCGTGCTGACCGGTGACCCGCGCGAGATCGCCGACGAGATGCTGACGCACGCGGACGTCGACCTCGTTACTTTCACCGGCGGCGTCGCGGTCGGCAAGTACATTGCGGCGAAGGCGGTCTACAAGCGCCAGATCCTCGAACTGGGCGGCAATGATCCGATCATCGTGATGGATGACGCCGACGTCGAAGAGGCGGCAACGCTGGCAGCCGGCGGTTCTTACAAGAATTCGGGCCAGCGCTGCACGGCGGTCAAGCGCATGCTCGTGCACGAGGACGTCGTCGACGAGTTCACGGACAAGCTCGTCGCCAAGACGCGCGCAGTGAAGTTCGGCGATCCGCTGGATCCGGCGACCGACATGGGCACCGTCATAGACGAAGCCGCCGCGATCGCGTTCGAGCAACGCGTCGAGGATGCCGTTGCTGCGGGCGCACGGTTGCTCGCCGGCAATCAGCGGCACGGCGCGCTTTACTCCCCGACCGTGCTCGACCAGGTGCAGCCGCAAATGGCGCTGGTCAAGGAAGAGACGTTCGGACCCGTGTCGCCGGTCATCCGCTTCGGCACGCTGGACGAGGCGATCGGAATCGCAAACTCGACCGCCTACGGGCTCTCGTCGTCGATCTGCACCAACCGTCTCGATGTCATCACGCGCTGCGTCGCCGAACTCAACGTGGGCAGTGTCAATGTGCGTGAAGTCCCGGGTTACCGCTTGGAACTGACGCCTTTCGGCGGAATCAAGGACTCCGGGCTCGGGTACAAGGAAGGCGTGCAGGAAGCGATGAAGAGCTTCACCAACGTCAAGACCTACTCCCTGCCATGGTGATGTGCATCGGGCTCCGTATTTGCCGACTCGCGGGACGCGACTTGCGGCTCGCGGGCCGCAATGGAGGTAACGGCCGCAAGTGACCACTCTGCTGAACCTGTTGGCGGCGATCGCGCTGCTGGTCTGGGGCACGCACATCGTGCGTACCGGTGTGCTGCGCGTGTACGGTGCCGGGTTGCGGCAGGTCCTCAGGCGCAGCATGAACGGTCGTCTGGCCGCGTTCCTCGCCGGGCTCGGCGTCACCGGCCTGCTGCAGAGTTCGACCGCCACGGCGCTGCTGACGTCTTCGTTTGTAGCGCAAGGCCTGCTTACCACATCGGCCGCGTTGGCCGTGATGCTTGGTGCAGACGTCGGCACCGCAGTCATGGTGCAGGTTTTCTCGCTGGACCTGTCGTGGTTGGCACCTCTGGCGATCATCGTCGGTGTCGTCGTCTTTCTGTCGCGCAGAAATGAACGGGCCGGCCAGATCGGCCGGATCGTGCTGGGGCTCGGCGTCATGATCCTCGCGCTGCAACTGATCACCGAAGCCACGGCGCCGCTGGCGCATGGCGCCGGCGTCAAGACGCTGTTCGCACAGATCTCCGGCGACCTGCTGCTCGACGTACTGATCGGCGCGGTCTTCGCGATCCTCTGCTATTCGAGCCTTGCAGTGGTGCTGCTGGTCGCCACCCTGGCCGGCTCCAGCGTGCTGCCGGCCCACGTGGCGCTGCCGCTGGTGCTCGGTGCCAATCTGGGCAGCGGGCTGCTGGCGCTGATGACGACCTGGCGTTCCGACGCGGTGACGCGCCGGGTACCGCTCGGAAACTTCGTCTTCAAGGTCGTTGGCGTCACCCTCGCGCTTTGCCTTCTGCCGTTCGTCACGCCGTGGCTGAAGCAGCTCAACATGAACCCGCGCGACCTGGTGGTCGCGTTCCATCTCGGCTTCAATCTGATGCTCGCGCTGACTTTCATCCAGTTCACCGGCCGGGTGGCGACCCTGGCCGAACGCTGGCTGCCGGACGGGCGCGGCAAGGACACATCGGTTCAACCGCGCTACCTCGATCCGCTGGCACTGGCGACGCCGCCGCTGGCGCTCGGCAATGCCGCCCGCGAAGCGATCCGCCTGGCTGACACCGTACAGGACATGCTGAGCGGCCTGCTGATCGTGCTGCGCAACAACGATGTCCAGCTTGCAGAGTCGCTGCGCCAACGCGATGACGAAATCGACCGGCTCTACTCGGCGATCAAGCGCTACCTGGCGCAGATCAGCCGCGAAGCGCTCGATGCCGGCGAATCGCGCCGCTGGACCGAAGTGATCCAGTTCACCATCAACATGGAACACGTCGGCGACATCATCGAGCGCGGCCTGCTCGATGTTGCCGAGCGCAAGATCCGCCACGGACTGTCGTTCTCCGACGCCGGCGTCGCGGAGATCACCGACCTGCATACGCGTCTGGTCGCCAACCTGCAGCTGGCGGTTGCGGTGTTCCTCAACGGCGACCTCAAGTCGGCCCAGTCGCTGATGTCGGAGAAAGTCGCCTTCCGCGAGCTCGAAATGCGCTACGCCGACCAGCATCTTCTGCGCCTTTCCGACAACACCCGTCAGTCGATCGAAACGAGTTCGCTGCACCTTGACCTGCTCGCGGACTTCAAGCGCATCAATTCACTGTTCTGCTCGGTGGCCTACCCGATTCTCGAGTCGGCGGGCGTGCTTTCCAAGACGCGCCTGCTCGCGGAGCAACCGGCACTGTTCCAGGCCAACGAAACCCGGACGACGTGAATGGGACTCTCGATGGACGAGATTGCACGGCTCTTCGCCGCGAAGGGCCACCGCATGTATGCGGGCGAGCCCGTCACCCAGTTGCAGCACGCACTGCAATCCGCAGAACTTGCGGAACGCGCCGGTGCAACCGACGCGCTGGTCGTTGCCGCCTTCCTGCATGACCTCGGCCATCTGATCAACGACCAGGGCGAAACGCCGACGCTGCGCGGCGTCGACGACCGGCACGAATACGTCGCGCTGCCCTTCCTGCGCGACCTGTTCGACGACGCGGTACTGCAGCCGATCCGCCTGCACGTCGATGCCAAGCGCTATCTGTGCGCGCGTGGCGACGGCCGGTTGAGTGGAGTGGAATACTGGGCCGGCCTCTCGGCCGACTCCAAGCGCAGTCTTGAACTCCAGGGCGGGATCTTCACCGAAGCCGAAGCGGACGGCTTCATCGAGCAGCCGCACGCGGCCGACGCGGTGTGCGTGCGACTCTGGGACGATCTTGCGAAGTCGGCGGCAGCAGTGACTCCCCCGATTGATCACTATCTGGCACTTGCCCGACGGCTGGCCCGCAGCTGACGTCGTTATAAGCGGCATCGCGGCCAGCGATAATGCGTGTCACCGCCGGCGCCGAACACCGCGCCACACGAGGAGATGCATGAGGACACTGACCGTATCGGCAGCGGCAATGCTGATCGTCATTGCGGGCTGCTCGAAGGCGCCCGAACCGCCAACCGCCCCGGCAGGGTCGCAGAAGGCTCAAATTCAGTGGGTGCGGCCGGCTGCGATGGCAGACGTCGACAGCGCGTTCGCACGCGCCAAGGCCGGCAACCAGCCGGTGTTCGTGTTCTGGTCGGCGGCCTGGTGCCCGCCGTGCAACCAGGTGAAGAGCACGATTTTCACGCGCTCGGACTTCATCGATAAATCGCGAACGTTCGTGCCGATCTACGTTGACGGTGACACCCCGAGTGGCCAGGCGCTGGGCCAGCGCTTCCGTGTCGGCGCCTATCCAACGATGGTGCTGCTGCGTCCGGACGGCACCGAGATCACGCGCCTGGCCGGTTCGGTGGAGCCGACGAAGTACATGCAGGTTCTGGACCACGGGATTACCGGTGGCGCCTCGGCACGTGAAGCGCTGACGGCAGCGATGTCGGGAGAACCGGTCGCGTCCGAGGACTGGCGCCTGCTTGCCTTCTATTCGTGGGAGACCGATGAGCAGCAGATCATCCCGAAGGAAGAAGTTCCCGCGACCCTGATCCGGCTGGCGCAAACCTGCCCGACCGATCAGCGCGAGGCGGCATCGCGACTCACGCTGCAGGCCATCGCCTTTTCGGCGACGGCCAAGGGCGAGGTCAAGCCCGCCGCAGACAAAGCCGACTCTCTGGCGAGCGTGCGCAGCATCCTTGCTCGACCGGAACTGGTGCGCGAGCACTACGACCTGATCGCGGGCTACGCCGCCGACATCGTCGGTTACACAACGGCACCCAAGTCGCGTGAGCGTGAAGATCTCAAAGCGACATGGACTACGGCGCTCGACAGACTCATCGCGGACCCGACGCTGTCCAATGGCGGCCGCATCTGGTCCCTGGGTGGCAAGGTCGATCTGGCGCGCCTCGACAACAAGTCTGGTCCGCTGCCCGAGTCACTCGTCTCGCAGGTACGCACGGAGGTCACGCGGGTCGACCGCGAAACGACCGACCTCGACGAGCGCCAGTCGGTCATCACCAGCGCCGGGGCGGTGCTGGCGGACGCCGGACTGCTCGACGAATCTGATGTGCTGCTGTCGGTGGAACTGGAGCGCTCGCATTCACCCTACTACTACATGCTTGGCCTTGCTTCGAACGCCCGCAAGCGCGGCACGCCGGAAAGCAAAGTCGCCGCGGTCGAATGGGCACGTCAGGCCTACGAGACCTCCAGGGGCCCGGCGACGCGCCTGCAGTGGGGCGGCGTCTACGTCAACTACCTGCTTGAACTGGCACCGGCGGACGCCACTCGCATCGAAGCAGCAGCGGCCAGGGTTGTCGGCGAAGCGGCGGCGAACCCGGATGCGTTCTCCGCTCGAAGTCGCAGTTCGCTGGAGCGCCTGAGCCAGCGCCTGCAGAAGTGGAACAAGGATGGCCGGCACGACGCGATGCTTGCCCAACTGCATGAAAAGTTGGCGGCTGCCTGTAGCGCCGAGGTGCTGGCTCCTGCGGACCGCGACGCCTGTGGTGCGCTCTTCGCTCCCGCCAAGCGTGGCTGAGCTCGACTTTAATCGTCGCCGATACAGCGCGGAACTTACGCGCGGCGAAGAGCGCGAATTCGTTCCTTTCGCGCACGAGCTGATCGGCACCGCGTTCGCCACGATTCGCCAGTACTTCCTCTCGGGCACGGCCGTCGTCACAAAGTCCGACGCCTCACCGGTCACGCTCGCTGATCGAAACGCCGAATTCGCAATGCGTGAGCTGATCGAGCATCGCTATCCGAACCACGGGATCATCGGCGAGGAGCATGGCGTCAAGGCGGGCGCGCGTTACCGCTGGGTGCTCGATCCGGTCGACGGCACCCGCGCCTTCATCACCAACTGTTTCCTGTTCGGCACGCTGATAGCACTCGAGCGCGACGACGGCGCAGGATTCCGTCCGGTGCTGGGAGTCATCGCTCATCCGGTCCCGGGGCTGGCGCTGGTTGGCCATGGCAACACGTGCACGCTGTATGCGAACGATGGATCCATGAGGTCGGTGCACGTACGTCCTTGCGCGCGCCTCGATGAAGCGACCGTGCTCGCCACGACGCACTGGACCACCGGCGAGCAGCGCGGTGCGCCGAATGTCGCGCGCATCGAGGACATCATCAGGCGCGCCCGGCTTTATCGCACCTGGGGCGACTGCTTTGGCTACTTCGCCCTCGCCACCGCCGGTGCCGACCTGATGCTCGATCCCGTCCTGGCCCATTGGGACGTCGCGGCGATCGTCCCGGTCATCGAAGCGGCGGGCGGCGTCGTCACGAGCTGGACCGGCGGCGACCCCCTCGACGAACTGTCATTGATTGCCAGCGCCGGTCGACTGCATGACGAAGCCCTTCGTCTGCTGCACGGTCCGCGCTAGCCGTACACAGGCAGTGTTCCCGCTACCGCGACCGGCGCGCGACCACGCCATCGTTCCGCCGACTCGAGCACGAGTTCCGCCAGCGAGCGTCGGCTCTGCATCGTTTCACGCTGCCAGCGCGCGTCATTGCCCTCGGTGCGGATAAGGCGTTCGATCTCGTCGAGCGCATCCGTGGCATCCAGCTCGCGCGCATGGTCCCGGCACGCGTCGATGGTCTGCAGCACCGCGATATGCAGCGGCGTCGATTCGCCGGTGATGCTGTCCAGCACCTGACCTTCCAGCCCGAAGCGGCACGCCTGGAACCGGTTGTAATTGTAGGCTAGGTAGATCTCATCGGTGATTTCGTCGTCGCGCTCCATCAGCATCGCGCAGATCGCCTGCATATACCCCGCCAGCGCCGCCGCACGTTCGACGGTCAGCGGGGTATCGAAGACACGCACCTCGATCGTTCCGAACTCGGGTTTGGGCCGTATGTCCCAGTAGAAGTCCTTCATGCTCTCCACGACACCGAGCCGGCGCAGCTTTCCGAAGAAGCGCTCGAATGCCGGCCAGTCGGTGAGGAAGGGCGCGCGGCCGGAAAGCGGAAAGGCATTGATGCTGTTGAGCCGCGAACAGTCGAACGAGGTATCGACGCCCTGGTGGTAGGGACTGCTGGCGGCCAGTGCAATGAACTGCGGTATGTAAGCCGAGAGCCGATGCAACAGCCGCATCGCCTGTGTGCCGTTTTCGCAGCCGATATGCACGTGCTGTCCGAACACGGTGAACTGCTTCGCAAGGTATCCGTACAGCCCGGCGACGTGGCGGAATCGCGGCCTGTCGTAGATCTGCCGGTCGTACCAGCGCTGGAACGGATGTGCGCCACCACCACACACCTCGATGTCGAGGCGGTCGGCGCCGACCACCAACGCGTCGCGCATCGCAAGCAGCTGCGTCCGCAAGGGGGCGTAGGCGCTGTGCACGGAGGTGCTGACTTCCAGCATGCTTTCGGTGATCTCGGGCTTTACGTCCCCCGGGAACGGCTTGCGCGTGACCAGCGCAATCAGGTCCGAGGCGGCCCGCGTCAGGTCGCCGGTGCGTCGTTCCACGAGCTGCAGTTCGAGCTCGACGCCCATCGTCAGCAGCGCCGACGGCTGGAATTCAAGCGGATCGTCGTTCATCGCTCCTCCCTCGCTTCGCCGCTCGCTCGCAGTGCGAACAACAGCGTCAACGCGCCAACCACCTGGAACACGATGACGTTTGCCAGCACGACAGCGCCCGCCTCCGCCCCGAGCTGTGGATGAAGCTGCGTCACCTCATAGGTGAGCATCAGCGCGATTGCAGACATCGGCAGGAGTCCCAGCCCCGCGAACACGCCCTTGCGCCAGACGATGCCGGTCAAAGGAGCGAGCGCGCCGATCACGGTCACCTTGCAGACGGTCCGCACGACCGCCATCGCGAGCGCCGGGATGCCTGCCCCCAGCAGGATGCGGAGGTCCATGGTCGCCGCCGAAAGCGCAAAGAAGAGCACCAGCGCCAGCGCGGACACGAGCCCGAAGTCGCTGCTCGCGAGACGGCGCCCGCGGTCAAACGTGCGAACGAGGGCCCCGCAGGCAAGCAGTGCCAGCAGCGGCGAAAGCCGCAGTGCAACGGATGAGGCGAACACGATGGATACGACCGCGAGCATCAGGATCAGCTCGACGGCGCGGTCGCGATGCACGAAAGCGGCGACCAGATGGAACAGGCGGGCGCCGAGTGCAGCGACGGCCAGTGATCCGAAGATCAGGTAGGCGGGATGCAGCAGGTAATCGTCCACCAACCCACGCGTGTCGAGTCGAGCCCACGCCAGCAGCAGCGCAGACAGCACCACCGCGTAGATCGAGTTGAGCGCGGTCAGAAGCAGCACTCGCTCGGTCACCTGCCCCTGTGCTCGCGCTTCGCGTGTGACGGCGAGAACGACCGCCGGCGAGGTCGACATGCTGATGGTCGCAATAAGCGCCGCCGGCAACGGCGCGATCTCCAGCCAGCGCATCGTTGCAAACACGGCGACGAACGTGAGTCCCGCTTCAATCGCGCTTGCCGCGAGCAGCGCTGGATTGCGTCTCAACCAGCCGAATGACACGCGCTGCCCGAGGTCGAACAGGATGATCGCCGCTGCGAAATCCAACGCGAAGCGCAGCGTCGGCCCGGGCAGCGACTCGAGGTTCAGCAGTTCGAGCACATAGCTGCCGGCGCCGAACACGGCCCCGGCTGCGAGATAGCCCAGCAGCCGTGGCAGGCGCAGCCAGCGGGCGGAAATCTCGCCCATTGCGGCTGCCAGCAGCGCGAGAGCGGCGACCGCGACTGCCGGCGGAAACACCGGAGGCCAATCAGGCAGGAAAGTGAGGTCCATCGTTCTTATGGGTTTCGTTTGGGCGTCTGGGCACAGGGCCGCAGGCCTGCCAGGCGCGGACGCGCAGTAGCAAGAAGCGCGCGCAAGGCTGTTCCCGCGCAGAACACGCGGCCGACCTTAGCAGCGCACAGTACGCGCCGGAATGCCGGTTATCGCGTAAGGGCAAACACCCGCAAGTCCAAATGGGAACGCGTTCGGAATTCGACGAGCTGAAGCGATTGTCTAGAACGGTATGTCGTCGTCCATGTCGGCGACGTTCGTCGCCGGCTTGGCTGCAGCCGGTCGGCCGCTGCTGGCACGCGCCGGCGCCGCGGCACGCGGCTCATCACTGCCGCCCTCGGCGTCAGCACCGCCCATGCCCTCACGCGAACCGAGCATCTGCATGTTCTCGGCGACGATCTCGGTCGTGTACTTGTCGTTACCGTCCTTGTCCTGCCACTTGCGCGTACGCAGGCGCCCTTCGACATAGACCGAACGGCCTTTGCGCAGATATTCACCCGCGATCTCAGCCAGCCGGCCGAAGAACGACACACGATGCCATTCGGTCTCTTCCTGCTGCTGGCCCGACGCATCCTTGTAGCGGCGCGTGGTTGCGATCGAGATGTTCGTGATCGCCGCGCCGTCAGCCGTGTAGCGCGTCTCGGGATCGCGTCCGAGGTTGCCGATGAGAATCACCTTGTTGACCGATGCCATGTGTTTTCCTCCGCAGGCGGGCAGCTCCCGCGTTGTGGCTCCGGATGCCGGCATTCTTGGGCATCGCGGCGTCCGGCGGCTGGAGCATCTTTCGCCGCGCATGCTCCAGGCAGGTCGCGACGTTCTTTGTCGCTATAGTAACAAGTTCGCCTTCTGCAAATGTCCAGTCCGATGGATGAAATCCGCATCCGCGGCGCCCGCACCCACAACCTGAAAAGCATCGATCTCGATCTGCCGCGCGAGCGCCTGGTCGTGATCACGGGGCTGTCCGGTTCGGGCAAGTCGTCGCTCGCGTTCGACACGTTGTACGCCGAGGGGCAACGGCGCTATGTCGAGTCGCTGTCCGCGTACGCCCGCCAGTTCCTGCAGCTGATGGAGAAACCCGACGTCGACCTGATCGAGGGCCTGTCGCCGGCAATCGCGATCGAGCAGAGGGCCGCGTCACACAATCCGCGCTCGACCGTCGGCACCGTCACCGAGATCCACGACTACCTGCGGCTGCTGTTCGCGCGAGTCGGCACGCCCTTTTGCCCGGTGCACAAGGTGCCGTTGCAGTCGCAGAGCGTGTCGCAGATGGTCGACGCGACGGTTGCGCTGCCAGACGAGACCAAGATCCTGGTGCTAGCACCAGTCGTGCGCGAGCGCAAGGGCGAGTTCGTCGAGTTCTTCGACGACATGCAGACTCAGGGTTTCGTGCGTTTCCGCATCGATGGCGCGATCGTCGAAGCGGACGACCTGCCCCCGCTTGCCAAGACCGAGAAGCACTCGCTCGACGTGGTCGTCGATCGCCTGAAGGTTCGTACCGACGCCAAGCAGCGGCTTGCCGAGTCATTTGAAACCGCACTGCGACTCGCCGATGGGCGCGCGCTGCTGCTCGATGTGGACAACGGCCAGGAGATCGCGTTTTCGAGCCGCTTCGCGTGCCCCGTTTGCAGCTACTCACTCGTCGAACTCGAGCCGCGCCTGTTTTCGTTCAACAATCCGATGGGCGCGTGCGAAGCCTGCGACGGGATCGGCACCGTCGAGTATTTCGACGAAGCGCGCGTGGTTGCGCACCCGGAGCTTGCGCTGGCCAGTGGCGCGATCAAGGGCTGGGACGCGCGCAACCAGTACTACCACCAGATGCTGGTCGCGGTCGCGCAGCACTACGGGTTCGACCTGAACCAGCCTTTCGATCAGCTGCCCGAGTCGGCGCAGCGCGTGATCCTGCACGGATCCGGCGAAGTCGAGATCCCGTTCACGTATGCGAACGAGCGCGGACGAAAAATGGTGCGGCGGCATCCGTTCGAGGGCGTGATTCCCAGCCTGGAACGGCGCCTGAGGGAGACCGACTCCCTAGTCGTCCGCGACGAGCTCGGCAAGCTGCGCGGCCAGCGCGCCTGCACGGTCTGTGAAGGCTCGCGACTGCGACGTGAGGCGCGCAACGTCTTCATCGGTGAAGGCAAACAGCAGCGCGGCATCTGGCAGATCTCCGCGGCTCCGCTGGCGGAGGCGTCGAAGTACTTCGAGACCGTGAAGTTCGCGGGGGCGAAGAAGGAGATCGCCGGCAAGATCATCAAGGAAATCGGCTCGCGGCTGCGGTTCCTTGTCAACGTCGGCCTCGATTACCTCTCGCTCGACCGGTCGGCCGATACGCTTTCAGGCGGCGAGTCGCAGCGCATCCGGCTTGCCTCGCAGATCGGATCGGGGCTCACCGGCGTGATGTACGTGCTGGACGAGCCGTCGATCGGCCTGCACCAGCGCGACAACGACCGGCTGATCGGCACGCTCAAGCACCTGCGCGACCTCGGCAACAGCGTGATCGTCGTCGAGCATGATGAGGACGCGATTCGTGCGGCCGATTTCGTCGTCGACATGGGCCCCGGTGCGGGTGCGCACGGCGGAGAAGTGATCGCATCGGGCACGCTCTCCGACATCGAGGCAAACCCAAGGTCGCTGACGGGTCAGTACATGGCCGGGCGGCGCCAGATTGACATTCCGGCCGATCGCACGCCGCCGTTCACGCACTGGCTCAAGTTGATCGGCGCACAGGGCAACAACCTCAAGGACGTGGCGCTCGACCTGCCGATCGGACTGCTGAGTTGCATCACCGGGGTGTCGGGATCGGGCAAGTCGACACTGATCAACGACACGCTGTATGCGGCCGTCGCACGCCATCTGTACGGCTCCGCGGCCGAGCCGGCGCCCTACACGATGCTCGAAGGCCTGGAGCACGTCGACAAGGTGATCAGTGTCGACCAGAGTCCGATCGGGCGCACGCCGCGCAGCAATCCGGCGACGTACACCGGACTCTTCACGCCGATTCGCGAACTGTTCGCGGAGACGCCGACAGCGCGCGAGCGCGGCTACGAGGCGGGCCGCTTCTCGTTCAACGTGAAAGGCGGCCGCTGCGAGTCCTGCCAGGGCGATGGTGTCATCAAGGTCGAGATGCACTTCCTGCCCGACGTGTATGTCCCGTGCGACGTATGCCACGGCAAGCGCTACAACCGCGAAACGCTCGAGGTGCACTACAAGGGCAGGAGCATTGCCGATGTCCTCGACATGACCGTCGAAGATGCCTTCGAGTTCTTCAATGCGGTGCCGACGATCGCGCGCAAGCTGCAGACGTTGCTCGATGTCGGCCTGGGCTATGTGCGCCTGGGTCAGAGCGCGACCACGCTGTCCGGAGGCGAGGCGCAGCGCGTCAAGCTATCACTGGAACTGTCGAAACGCGACACCGGGCGCACGCTGTACATCCTCGACGAGCCGACGACAGGACTGCACTTTCACGATATCGCGCTGCTCTTGAAGGTGCTGCACCAGTTGCGCAACGCCGGCAACACGGTCGTCGTCATCGAGCACAATCTCGATGTCATCAAGACGGCGGACTGGGTGATCGACCTGGGGCCGGAAGGTGGTGACGGTGGCGGGCGCATCATTGCGACAGGACCGCCCGAGAAAATCGCGGGCAGCCCGGAGAGCCACACCGGGGCGTACCTCGCGCCGGTGCTCGCCCGGCAGCGACGCCGCGCTGCCTGACTAGAACTGCACGGCGCCGACCACTCGCGCGCCCGGAGCCTCGGGCTGCAGCACGATGCCTTCGGCCATTGCAACGGGCCGGCCAGTCAGCGCTGTGATGTTTACCTGGTGCGTCACCAGTACCAGCACACCGGGCCCGCGCCATGCGGCGATGCGCGCGCGCAGGGCCTGCGTCTGTTCCTCCGCGGTGTCGCGCGCGCCGAAGAAGGAATTCAGCGTCGCCGTCTCGTGAACCGTCAAGCCGGGAAAAGCCAGGCGCGCGGTGTCGACGCAGCGGCACCACAAGCTCGACTCGAGACGCGCGATGCTGACCTTGCGTTCGCGGAGGACACGTCCGATGGCGGCGGCCTGGATGCGGCCGGCCGCCGACAGGTTGCGTTGGGTCGAGCAGTCACCGAGGCGGAACTCCACGGGGTCGCCGATTCCCGGGTCGGTCTGTGCGTGACGAACGATCAGTATGGCCGGACCGTCGCGCAGTGCCGCCCAGGCGCGCTCGTCGGCACCGGCGGGCGCGGGCAGGCACAGCACCAGTGTCATCAACACCACGAGTCGCTGCAATCTGTTCATCGCTGCAGCAGTCGCGCTTCGGCGCGCTCAACCGACTCGGGCACGCCTCGCAGAACGACGACGTCACCCACCTGCAGGATCATCTCCGGACTGGGGTCCGCGCCGCGGATGCCGCGGCGGCGAATTGCCGTCACCTCGGCCCCCGCCTCGGACAATCTGAGGTCGCCGATGCGGCGGCCGACGGCCGCAGCGCCGGCCTCGACGGCGACGGAGTGCAATCGTTCGTGTGACTCGTCCTCCGGCGAAGCCTCGTCGTCGCCGGCGCCGTGAAAGTAGCCGCGCAGCAGCCGGTAACGCTGGTCGCGCGCCTCACGGACACGACGCACGACGCGCGCCATCGGTACACCCAGCAGCACGAGCGCGTGTGAGCCGAGCATCAGGCTGCCTTCGAAGACCTCGGGCACGACCTCGGTGGCTCCCGCCTTCATCAGTCTGTCGAGGTCCTGATCGTCCTGTGTTCGGACGATGACGGACAGGTTCGGCCGCAACTCGTTGGCATGCCGCAGCACCTTCAATGCCGAGGCGGCATCAGCGTAGGTGATGACCAGCGCCGCAGCGCGGCGAATGCCCGCCGCTACCAGCGTCTCGCGCCGGGCCGCGTCGCCGTAAACGACCGACTCGCCGGCCGCCGCGGCCTCGCGTACGAGGTCGGGATCCAGATCAAGTGCGACGTAGCCGATACCTTCCTGCTCCAGCATCTTGGCCAGATGCTGACCGCTGCGTCCAAATCCGCAGATGACGACATGCCGGTCGGTAACGATGGCGCGCTGGGCTATCGTGGCGAGTTCGAGAGACTTCTGCAGCCACTCGCTGGAGACGAGCCGCATCGCGATCCGATCGGCCTGCTGCACCAGGACCGGTGCCGCGACCATCGACAGCAGCATGGCGGCCAGCACAACCTGCAGCACCAGCGGGTCGAGTAGCGCGAATTTCCCCGACAGGCCCAGCAGCACGAAGCCGAATTCTCCGGCCGTGCACAGCGCCAGTGCCGATCGGATCGAGGTTCCTGCCGTCGCCCTGAAGAGGCGCGCCAGCACATAGATCAGCCCGAACTTGAACGCGACCGGCAGCAGCAGCGCAAGCATCACCCAACCGAAGTGGTCGACGACGACGCGGACGTTCAGCAGCATGCCGATCGTCACGAAGAACAGGCCGAGCAGCACGTCGCGGAACGGCTTGATGTCCTCCTCGACCTGATGACGGAACTCGGTCTCGGCGATCAGCATTCCGGCGACGAACGCTCCGAGTGCGAGCGACAGGCCGGCGATCTCGGTGATCCAGGCAAGACCCAGCGTCACCAGCAGGACGTTGAGCGTGAAAAGCTCGTGCGACTTGCGCTTCGCGACGAGGTGCAGCCACCAGCGCAACAGGCGCTGGCCACCGGCCAGCAGCATCGCCAGCAACGCCGCGGCCTTGAAGACGGCAAACAGGAGCGTTCCGCCCAGTTCGCTGGCGTCGGCGGCGAGCGCCGGAATCATGACCAGCAGCGGGACGACGGCCAGGTCCTGAAACAGCAGCACACCGACGATGCGCTTGCCATGTTCGGTATCAAGCTGCAGCCGTTCGGAGAGCATCTTCATGACGATCGCCGTCGACGACATGGCGAGCGCCGCACCCAGCGCGAACGTGCCTGCCAGCCCGATGCCGAAGTAGTCACCCAGCAGGAGCCCGCCGATCAGCGTGATGACGATCGTCAGCACCACCTGCGCACCACCGAGCCCAAAGACGATGCGACGCATCGACTTCAGTCGAGGCAGCGAGAATTCGAGCCCGATCGAGAACATCAGGAAGACAACGCCGAACTCGGCCAGGTAGCGGGTCTGAACGCTGTCCGGAACCAGTCCCAGCGCATGCGGCCCGATCAGGACGCCGACGGCGAGATAACCGAGCAGCGGCGGCAAGGACAGCAGGCGGAAAACGACGACGCCAAGTACGACCGAAGCGAGCAGCACCAGTGTGACTTCGAGACCCGACGTCATCAGCGAATAAGCGTCCGTAAGATGGAAAGTCGCGCCGAAAGCAAAGCTCATGCCAGCGCGGGTTGCGCGTGTATTATCGCCGCAGCCGCCCGCGCATCGCGGGTACTCGCCGCAAACCTACGCAGACGCGTCCCTCATAGATGTCCTCGGTGCCACTGCCTGCCGATCCCAGCGCGAGCGCTCTCGCACTCGCCCGTGAGGTGATCGAGATCGAAGCCGCGTCGGTGGCGGCGCTGGCCGGACGCATCGACGGCGCGTTTTCCCGGGCCGTCGGGCTGTTGCTCGCCTGCCGCGGCCGCGTCGTTGTCACCGGCCTCGGCAAGAGCGGGCATATCGGTCGCAAGCTCGCTTCGACGCTCGCCTCAACGGGGACACCGTCGATGTTCCTGCATGCGGCCGAGGCTGCCCATGGCGACCTCGGCATGATCACGCGCGACGATGTCCTGCTGGCGCTTTCATATTCGGGCGAAGGTGACGAACTGCTGACGATCGTCCCGATTGCCAAGCGCGTCGGCACGCCACTTATCGCAATGACAGGCAACGCCGAGTCGTCGCTGGCACGGCTGGCCGAAGTGCACCTCGACGTGCATGTCGACAAGGAGGCGTGCCCGCTCAACCTGGCTCCCACCTCGTCGACGACGGCGATGCTTGCCCTCGGCGACGCGCTCGCGATCGCCTGCCTCGATTCGCGCGGATTCGGCCGCGATGACTTTGCGCGCTCGCACCCGGCCGGCGCCCTCGGCCGGCGCCTGCTGACCCGCGTGCGCGACGTCATGCGCACCGGCGAGGCGATTCCGTCCGTCGCCAGCACAGCCAGCGTGATGGATGCGCTGCACGAGATCACGCGCAAGCAACTGGGCATGACCGCAGTACTCGATACGCGGGGCGCGCTGGCCGGCATCTTCACCGACGGCGACCTGCGGCGTCTGCTGGAGCGCGTCGGCGACATCCGCAACCTGCCGCTCGCCGATGTCATGACGCGCTCCCCGCTGACGATCGGCCCGGACGTGCTCGCCGCCGAGGCGGCGCAGCTGATGGACCGCCAGCGCAAGAACCAGCTGCTCGTCGTCGACAGCCACGGGCAGCTCGTGGGCGCGCTGAACAATCTCGACCTGATGAACGCTAAGGTGATCTGATGACACCCGAACAGCGTGCGGCGCGGATTCGCCTGGTCGTGCTCGATGTCGACGGGGTCCTGACGGACGGCCGCCTTTACTACGGTCCGCAGGGCGAGGCGATGAAGGTGTTCGACGTGCGCGACGGACACGGCATCAAGATGCTGCTGGCGCAGGGGGTCGACGTGGCGATCCTGTCGGCACGTGAGTCCTCGATCGTGGCGCAGCGCGCACGCGAGCTCGGCATCAGGCGCGTGCTGCAGGGCCGTGGCGACAAGGTGGCTGCGTTCAGCCAGTTGCTCAGCGACGCCGGCGTTGCTGCCGCCGAAGCGGCATTCGTCGGCGACGATCTTCCGGACCTGCCGGTGCTTCGATGCGCCGGCTTTGCCGCCACGGTCGATGACGCCTGCGAGGAAGTCAAGGCCGTTGCGCACTGGGTCGCGCCGCAGCCCGGCGGGCGCGCCGCCGTGCGCGCCTGTGCGGAGTTCATCCTTCGCGCCAAGGGCGTCGACTTCGCGAGCATGGTGCACGGATGACGCTGGGTCTCCTTGCATCGCCCCGCCCGCCAGGCCGCCCGCAAGGCGGCGCGCCGACTCGAGGACGGCGGTGCAAGTGCGATGCGCAGCGTCGCATGCGCCAGCTGTGATCCAAAATGCGTGACCGCATTTCCGCCATCGTCGCGATCCTGCTGCTCGCGCTGCTCGCTGCGACGACCTACTGGTATTCGCAGTCGACGCGCCTCGGCGCTCTGGCGAGCCCGGTGTCCCGGGAGGGCCCCGACATCGTCGTTGACGGCGCTTCTCTGACGCAGTTTGACGCGGAGGGTCGAGCCACCAACAAGCTGATCGGTGAGCGCATCACGCACTATCCGAGCGATGACCGCGTCGAAGTCATTCGCCCGCGAATGATCAGCCTGCGCGGCGACCAGCCCCAGCTCGACGCGAAGGCCGAGCACGCACGGGTCGAAGAAAGCGGTGCGCGGGTCATCCTGACGGGCGATGTGACATTGATCCGTGCGCAGGGCAAGGATGGCGAGCCGCCGATGCGGCTGAGCACGCAGAAGCTGGTGGCGTTGCCTGACGTCGAGCAGTTCTCCACGGATGCCCCTATCGAGATCGAACGCGGCGGATCGCGCATCAACGCCGTCGGCATGGATTACGACAACCTCAAGCGCACGGTGAAGCTTCGCTCCAAGGTCAAGGGGACGATCGAAGCCACGCCGCCCAAGGGAGCCGAATCACGATGAAGCGATGGCTGGTGCCGCTGCTGATCGCCGCTTGCGCACTCGGCGCGGTCCGCGCGGAGCGTGCGGATCGCGACAAGCCGCTCAACTACGAGGCCGACACGGGTGAATGCGACGACCTGCAGCAAGTGTGTGTTCTTGCCGGCAACGTCGTGCTGGTCAAGGGAACCATGCGCGCGACCGGCGATCGCGTGCAGATCCGCAAGGATCCCGAGGGTTACCAGTACGGCCTGATCCAGGCGGCGCCCGGAAAGGTGGCGACGTTCCGGCAGCGACGCGACACGAGCCAGCCCGGCATGGAGGAGGTGATCGACGGTTCCGCCGAGCGCATCGAGTACGACGAGAAGGCGGATACCGTGAAGCTGATCACCCGCGCGCGCGTGCGGCTGCTCGAAAACGATGTGCCTCGCGACGAGCTCCGCGGCGATGCAATCACCTATGACCAGCGCAATTCAAAATACTACGTCTCGGGTGGCAAGTCGGTCGCGGATCCCAACAATCCGGACGGCCGGGTCCGCGGCACGATCGCGCCACGCTCCGATGCTCCGAAGACCGGGTCACCGGCGCCTTTGAAGCCGGCGACGCAGATTACCAACCCGCGCTCCGATTAGCCATGGAAGCCCGAACGCGCGCCGGAGACCTTGCCACGCCGCTTGCGCGCACCCGCAGCACGCTGGTCGTCGAGAATCTGCAGAAGCGTTACGGCAGCCGGGCGGTCGTGAAGGACGTTTCGTTGACGGTGGAAAGCGGCGAGGTGGTCGGCCTGCTGGGCCCCAACGGTGCCGGCAAGACCACGTGCTTCTACATGGTGGTCGGGCTCGTGCCGCTCGACGACGGCGACATACTCGTCGACGGCAAGTCGATCTCGCATCTGCCCATTCACCGCCGCGCGCGGCTTGGTCTGTCGTACCTGCCGCAGGAAGCGTCCGTGTTTCGCAAGCTCACGGTCGAGGAAAACATCCGTGCGGTGCTCGAGTTGCAGCTCGACGATGCACGACAGCCGCTGCCCAGGCCGGCGATCGACGATCGGCTGTCTGAACTGCTCGACGACCTGCAGATCGCTCATTTGCGCACGAACACCGCCTTGTCGCTATCGGGCGGCGAGAGACGACGCGTCGAGATCGCCCGCGCACTGGCCGCGCGACCGCGTTTCATCCTGCTCGACGAGCCGTTCGCCGGTGTCGATCCGATCGCCGTGCTCGAGATCCAGCGCATCGTGCGTTTCCTGAAGGACCGCGGCATCGGCGTGTTGATCACCGATCACAACGTGCGCGAAACGCTGGGCATCTGTGACCACGCCTACATCATCAACGAAGGCGTCGTGCTCGCGGCGGGACGGCCCGACGAGATTGTCGGCAACGAAACCGTCCGGCGCGTCTATCTCGGCGAGCACTTCCGGATGTGACCATGCGTAGCACCGCGCGCCCTCCGTCTGGAATTGTCCTGCGCGCGTTCGCCCGGCCGACCGAGGAGCGCGCGCCTGGCCAACCCACGAGCGATGCACGTGCGGCCTGCAGGGTCGCGTACATCGCTTCTCGCGCCCGAGCATGAAGCCGAGTCTTCAGCTCCGTCTCTCGCAGCATCTGGCGCTGACGCCCCAGCTGCAGCAGTCAATCCGGCTGCTGCAACTGTCGACCCTGGAACTGAACCAGGAGATCGAGCAGGCGATGGCGGATAACCCGTTGCTCGAGCGGGACGACGATCCTCTGGGGGGCACGCTGCAGCTGCGCGCCGATGGCTCGATCGAGCAGTCGACTCCGCCCGCACCGACTGACGTCAATGGCACCGACATCGGGACAGCGCCCGAGCGCGCCGAGAGCTCCGAGGGCGCGTCGGAAATGACGCTCGAGTGGGGGCGAGGCGAAGCGCGCTCCGACGACGATGAATCAACGGCAGTCGACTGGGCATCGACACGGCCCTCGCTGCGCGAGCATCTGCGCAGTCAGCTCGCGTGCACACAGGCGAGCGTCCGCGACCGGGCGCTGGTCGACCTGCTGATCGAGGCGCTCGACGACGATGGCTACCTGCAACAGTCGCTCGACGAACTTTTGGCCGTGTGCCCCGAGAGCGCGGAAGTCGATGCCGACGAACTAAGAGCGGCACTGCGACTCCTGCAGAGTTTCGATCCGCCGGGAGTCGGTGCCCGCGACGCGGCGGAGTGCCTGCGGCTGCAGCTTGAAGTGCTTGCCAGCAGCGATCGCGCATGTCCGGGGGCCGCGCTCGCAAAGCAGATAGTGAGCGAGCACTTGCCACTGCTTGCAGCCCGGGATTTCCTCAAGATCAAGCGAACGCTGGGATGTACGGATGACCAGTTGCGTGCAGCGCACCAACTGATCCGCACACTCAACCCGCGGCCGGGTGTAGCCTTTGGTGACAGTCGTGCCGATTACATCGTTCCCGACGTATTTGTTCGGCGGATCAAGGGGCGCTGGACCGCGGTACTAAACGCTGAAGTGATGCCGCGTCTCCGGGTGAACCAGGCCTATGCCGACATACTCAAACGAGGACGGGGTGATCGCAGCGTCGATCCGGCGCAACGCGGCCAGTGGACGACGCGAGTACAGGAAGCACGGTGGCTGATTCGCAACATCCAGCAGCGCTTCGACACCATTTTGCGGGTGTCACAGGCGATCGTCGACCGGCAGCACAATTTCTTCACCCACGGCGAAATCGCGATGCGGCCCCTGGTACTCAGGGAAATTGCCGATACGGTCGCACTGCACGAATCCACCATATCGCGTGTCACAGCCAACAAGTACATGGCTACGCCGTTCGGCGTGTTCGAACTCAAGCATTTCTTCGGCAGCCATGTGGCGACCGAAGCCGGTGGCGCGGCGTCATCCACCGCTATCCGCGCCTTGATCAAGCAACTGATAGGAGCTGAAGACACCCGCAATCCACTCTCGGACAGCAAGCTCGCCGAACTGCTGGGCGAACAGGGCATCGTGGTCGCGCGCCGGACCGTCGCGAAGTACCGCGAAGCCATGAAGATTCCGGCGGTGGCGATGCGCAAGTCGTTGTAAGCGCGCCGCGACAGGCTTTCGCGGCAGTGTTCGAACCGACTGACTCCACCAGGAGGTTGCATGAATCTGTTGATCCACGGAAACCACGTAGAGGTCACACCGGCCCTGCGCGACTATGTCGCAGGCAAGCTGAACCGGGTCGAACGGCATTTCGACCAGGTGATCGATGCCAATGTGCAGTTGACCGTAGAGAAGTTGCGACAACGGGCCGAGATCACGCTGCGACTGCGCGGCAACAACATCCACGTGGAATCCGTCGACGACGATATGTACGCCGCAATCGACATGCTTGTCGACAAACTCGATCGGCAGGTGCTCCGCCACAAGGACCGCCTCAAGGACCACTCTGCTGAAACGTTGAAGCGTCAGCAGGAGATTCAGCAGTCGCAGTAACCGCAAAAGACACCGTTCCGGCCCGGCCGACCCCCATTCACACCCGGGCGGTCGGCCCGCCGCCAGGCGCGCTACGTGCTTGGCTCTGCGGCAATAACACACCCCATGGAGCCCCTGATTGCAACCCGGAATCGGCGCAGCCGAGTGGGAGCGCGGGTGTATGATCCGCGCCTTCGTTTTCTGACGGGCCGCTCTGGGGCAGGCTGGAAAAGAATCCGGAACCTTCCGCTGCTTGACCGATGGACCGCGCCCAGCGCGCCTAGCCTCCGTTCACGTCCAGTCGCCCCCGACCTCCGATGAACCACCTCTCACGGCTTCTGCCCGCATCCAACGTCCTTCTCGACTTCCCCGCATCGAGCAAGAAACGGGTGTTCGAGCAGGCCGGGCTGATATTCGAAAACAATCAGGCGATTGCCCGTGCCAAGGTGTTTGACAGCCTGTTTGCACGCGAACGCCTCGGCTCCACCGGCCTGGGCCAGGGTGTGGCCATTCCCCACGGCAGAATCAAGGGCTTGAAGGAGGCGGTCGCAGCGTTCGTCCGCGTCGCCGAGCCGATTCCGTTCGATGCACCTGACGGACAGCCGGTGGCACTCATGGTGTTCCTGCTCGTGCCCGAGCAGGCAACCCAACAGCATCTCGACATCCTGTCCGAACTCGCGCAGATGCTTTCGGACAAGTCATTCCGCGAAACCCTGCTGACTGCCAGCGATCCGAACGCGGTCCACGTGGCCTTGACCACGTGGGAGCCGATTCGACCCGCCGCCTGAAACTCCCGAGCTTCCCGCGCGCACAGCCGATGCGGTAGCCTCGCGCAGCCTGCCGGCCCGGCGGCCTGGGACCATTCGATGCCGACCTTCAAGTCGCTTTTCGAGGACAACCGCGAGTCGCTGCGCCTCTCATGGATCGCAGGACAGGCGTCGTCGGACAAGCCTCTCGACACGCCGGCCACCGCCGGCCTCGCGAGTGCCGACCTCGTAGGTCACCTCAACCTCATCCACCCTAACCGGTTGCATGTGCTCGGCGAGCCCGAGGTTCGTTACTACACGCAGATGGAGCCAGCGCGCCGGCTGCACTACGCAAGCGAGCTGATCGCGGGCAAACCCATCGGCATCGTCATCGGTGAAGGCCTCGCCCCGCCGCCGGAGCTCGTCGAGACTGCCGAACGCGCCGGGCTGCCTGCCCTGGCGTCTCCCCAGTCGGCCGCCGAGATCATCGAAGTGCTCCGGATCTATCTCGCCAAGGTGCTCGCCGCGCATTGCACGATGCACGGCGTGCTGATGGACGTGCTCGGCATGGGCGTGCTGATCGCCGGCGAGTCCGGCGTCGGCAAGAGCGAGTTGGGTCTGGAGCTGATAAGCCGTGGACACGGTCTGGTCGCCGACGACGTGGTCGACTTTTCCCGCGTCGCGCCCGACACGATCGAAGGCCGCTGCCCGCCGCTGCTATCCAATTTGCTGGAGGTGCGCGGGCTCGGCCTGCTGGATATCAAGTCGATCTTCGGCGAGACCGCCGTGCGCCGCAAGATGAAGCTGCGGCTCATCGTCGAACTGCGTCGCTACGGGGCATCCGATACGATGGAACGGCTGCCGCTGGAAGGCCAGACGCAGGACGTGCTGGGCATTCCGGTGCGCAAGGTGCTGATCCCGGTGGCCTCGGGACGCAACCTCGCAGTTCTCACCGAAGCGGCAGTACGCAACACGATCCTGCAGTTGCGCGGCATCGACACGATGCAGGACTTCCTGCGCCGCCACCAGCAGCAGATGAGCGGAAGCTGAGGGCCGGCAGCGGCGCTCAAGGCTTGCTGAGTCGCCGGTGTGCGGCGCCGGCAGTGCCGACCGATGCCGTCATCCCCCTGGCTGAGGCCGGACCGGCCTTCGGACGCGGCGACCGGCTACGCGATTGCCGCACCCGCGTGCAACAATCCGATCAAGGAATCCCTCGCAGCACGATGCGTATCGTTCTCGTTACAGGCATGTCGGGCTCGGGCAAGTCGGTCGCGATCCGGCTGCTCGAGGATGCGGGCTACTACTGCATTGACAACCTGCCGTCCCGGTTCCTCGGTGACGTTTGCGCATTTCTGGATGGCACCGGCCACGGCGACGTCGCGCTCTCGGTCGATTCGCGCAGCGAGGCGTCGCTCGACGACGTACCGGCGATCATCTCGTCGCTTCAGACCGCCGGACACGACGTCCGCGTGTTGTTCCTGACGGCTTCCAACGCGGCGCTGGTGCAACGATTCTCCGAGACGCGCCGCCGGCATCCGATGTCATTGAGGGTGCAGCAAAAGGGCGCGGAAACGACGCTCACCGAGTCGATCGAACTCGAACGTGAACTGCTGGCCCCGCTGGTGAACGTCAGCCATGTCATCGATACCAGCGAACTTCATCCAAACACGCTGCGCCAGTGGGTCCGCCAGTTCACCGATATCCCGCCAGCCGCACTGGTGCTGGCGTTCGAGTCGTTCGCGTTCAAGCAGGGCGTCCCGGTGGCCGCCGATTTCGTCTTCGATGTACGCAACCTGCCAAATCCGCACTACGACCCGCTGCTGCGGCCGTTGACCGGCCGCGATGGCCTGGTCATCACCTACCTGCAGCAGGTGCCTCAGGTCGGCCAGATGCTCGACGATATCGCCGGCTTCATCGAAAAGTGGCTGCCGAGCTATGTCGCCGACAATCGGCACTACCTGACGGTCGCCATTGGATGCACCGGCGGGCGCCATCGCTCCGTGTACATCGTCGAGGAGCTCGCGCGCCGCTTTGGCGCGCACCGTAACGTGCTTGTCCGTCACCGCGCGATCGAAGACCCTGCCTGATGCGCCTACCGTTGTTTCCGCTGTCAACGGTGCTGTTCCCCGGTGGCGTGCTACCGCTGCGGATTTTCGAAGCCCGTTACATGGACATGGCGCGCGACTGCCTGCGCGATGAGCTGAACTTCGGCGTGTGCATGATCACCGATCCGAAAGCGAGCGAGGCCAGCCGCACGGCGAGCATTGCCGAGGTCGGCTGCAGCGCCGCCATTGCAGGGTGGGACATGCGCCAGCTCGGCCTGCTGCACGTGCGCGCTGTCGGCGGCCAGCGATTCCGCATACTCGAGTCGTCGACCCAGAGCAACGGACTGCGGGTGGCCGCGGTGGAGTGGATCGAGGACGATACCGACGTACCGATCAGCCCGGAACATGTGCCGTGCGTCGATCTGCTGCGTCGGATCATCGATGACCTGCGTGCGCAATCTGCGGAGCGGCGGCGGGAGTCAAGCGAGGATGACGATGTACTTGCGCAACCGCCCTTCGAGGAACCGTTCAGGATGGAATCGAGCAGCTGGGTCTCGAACCGGCTGTGCGAAGTCCTGCCGGTGCCGCTGAAAGCCAAACAGAAGCTGATGGAACTTGGCGACGGCCGCGCGCGGCTCGAGATCGTGCACACCTACCTCAAGCAGCACGCCGTCTTCAGGTAGTCGCGGCTGCGCCGGCCGGTTGCCACAACGAGCGCACGATCCGCCGGATCGGCGCGGGCAATCCAGCGTCCTGCACGGCCGCCACGGCGAGCCATTTGACGTTCGATGCTTCGGACACGACGAATGCGGTTTCCGCACGCACGATTCGCGGGTGCAGGATCAGGCTGAAGTGGGTGAATTCGTGACGCACCGGAGCGCCGTGCTGCACGACGGTGGCGCGGAGCCCGAAGCGCCGCCCGATCGCGTTTGCGAGCGCCTCGTCCGTCAGGCCAGCCTCGAATTCGGGTGTGCTCAGCAAGCCGCCCCAGATTCCCGACGGCGCACGGCGCTCCAATAGCAGCGCGCCACTTTTATCCGCGATCAGCGCCAGCGTGGCCTCGCGCACGGGGCGATCGCGCGCGGGACGGGCAGATGGCAAATCGGCGACCCGATCGTCGCGCGCGGCGACACAAGTCGATTGAACCGGACAGGCGTCACACCGCGGTCGGCGGCGTGCGCAGACGGTTGCGCCGAGATCCATCAGGCCCTGCGTGTACACCTCGATGTCCGACGCCGGCAACTGCACCGTTGCCACATCCCACAAGGCCCGTTGGGTCGCGGCCGATCCGGAGTGCCCCTCAACGCCGAAGTGGCGTGCGAACACCCGCTTGACGTTGCCGTCGAGGATCGCGGCGCGCTCACCGTAGGCGAACACCGCGATCGCCGCCGCGGTGGAGCGACCTATCCCGGGAAGTTCGGATAGCGCCTCTGCACCGAGCGGAAACCGGCCGCCATGAAGTTCGACCACCTGCCGCGCGCAGTGGTGCAGATTACGGGCGCGCGAGTAATAGCCGAGTCCGGCCCAGGCCGCCATCGACCGCGTCGATCGGCGCGGCGGCAAGTGCCCGGACGTCAGGAAAGAGTTCGATGAAGCGCAGGTAGTACGGGATGACCGTCGCCACCTGCGTCTGCTGCAGCATAACTTCCGACAGCCAGATGCGGTAAGGGTCGCGCGTGCCCTGCCAGGGCAGGTCGTGTCGACCATGCCGACGCTGCCACGCAATGACGCGACCAGAAAATTCCATCAGGGACCGTCGTCCGGGTTTCGCCGCGTTGCGATGAACGGCGGGAATCGCCGCCAGCGTGCACGCGGCGGGGTCGACGTTACGCGGCGAGCGGCTCTTGCGCCAGTCGCAATTCGTCCGGGACGCGTGCACCGATGTCCTGCACGCGGTCGGTGAACCGCTTGAGCGCTGCAAGACTCGCCTGGGTCTCCTCAAGCGCCTGCTCGAGCTCGCTGATGCGCTCGTCGAGCGACCCCTGGGCGTCGCGGATCTTGGAGATCGACTCGGCACGCTTGCGCAACTGCGCGCGCTGCTCGCGCACCTGCAGCTCGATCGGCGGCAACAGCGACTTGACCCACGCCTCGGTGTCGCGCTCGGCAGCCGAGAAGACTTCGCGGGACTTTGCTACGACCGTCTCGAAGAATCGTTCCATCAGCGTCCAGCGGTCACGGGTCAGCACGGCGAACGCCCCGAATTGCGAGCGATACGCCTGCTCGGCACGCTCCAGCTCCGCGATGTAGGTGTCGAGCGAAAACGTCATCGGCGGGCTCAGGCTCCAGCCGAGCTCCTCGGCGAAGCGACGCTGTACCCCGAGGACCATCTGCTCGACCTCGAGAGCCTTCGCGTTCGCATCGCGCAGAAGTCCACGCACGTTGCCGAAGTACTCGCGCACCGCGCCCGAGATCGCGGGTGAGAGGTGAGTCTTCTTCATCGTGGTCCGCGTCGCCAGCACTTGCTCACGCAGCGCGCTGACGCGCAGCGGGACGAAGAGCTTGTCCGAAAGTTTCTGCAGCACCACGCGCGCCGCGACGATCTTGCGGACCACTTCCTCGAACTCGCGCTGCTCGGACAGAGCCCGCCGCGTCATGCGTTCGATCGAACTCTGGTTCTTGCCCTGCAGGCCCCGCAGTTCATAGAGCTGCTCGATGACCCCGCGCTCGCGCGCGCCCAGCATCTGCCGCGCTTCCGAGGCGACACGCTCGACCTGTGCCACCGTCTGGTCACGGACGATCTGCTGCTTCGCCGGAACGAGCAGGTCGATCAATGCCTCTTCCAGCAACGGCAGGCGGCTCGCCTCGAGCAGCACCTGGTCGTTCTGGACCTTCGCCACCAGCCCCTTCTGCGCGCTCACGGGAAAAACGCGGATAGGCTCGAGATCCAGCGTCGCGGCCACCGCCGCACACTGGTGGCGGACCTCGAGTTCGATCTCTCCGGGCGTTTTCAGCACGTCCCACAGGCCGTCGATCTTGTTCAGCACGGCAATGTGGTTGCGATGGCCGGCATCGCCGACCACGTGACGCCAGACGTCGAGATCGCTCTTCGTCACGCCGGTGTCGGCGGCGAGCACGAAGAGCACCGCATGGGCATTGGGCACCAGTGACAGGGTCAGTTCGGGTTCGGTGCCGATCGCATTCAGGCCTGGCGTGTCGAGTATCACCAGGCCATGCTTCAGCAGCGGATGGGGAAAGTTGATGACCGCGTGGCGCCACTTCGAGATCTCGACCATTCCCTTCTTGTCAAGGGCGATCGCCTGGTCCGGGTCATCCGCGTCGAAGAGCCCATAGCTGCGCGCTTCTTCCACTGGAACACGCACCGTTTCGGCAACGATCTTGAACGCGTTAAGCATGCCGTCGGCCGAACTCGTGTCCAGCGGGAAGACCTGCCATTCCTCGTTGAGGCGCTTGAAGTCGGCCGTCGAGCCGTGACGGCCCCGGGTCTCGATAGGCAGTGCGCGAATGCAGGGCGGCAGCGATTCGTCGTACAGCAGCTCGGTTGGGCACATCGTGGTGCGACCGGCCGATGACGGCAGGATGCGCTTGCCGTAATCCGCAAAGAAAATCGCGTTGATCAGTTCCGACTTGCCGCGCGAGAACTCGGCGACGAAGGCGATGACGAGCTTATCTTCGGCGAGTCGGTCCAGCGCGACGTCGACGCGACGTGCGGCATCGGCGTCCAGCATCTGGGCGTCGTCCAGCCACTGTCGCAACTGGACAATGGCGTTCGCCAGCGTGTCGCGCCACTGGCCATATTCCTCGAAGCTGGAAGCAAGCTGGGCCATGGGCCACGCGTCGAAGCAGGGTCGATTCAATCTATCACAGGGCCTGCGTGACCAGAGTCCCACCCATGACATGAAAACGTACCGACATCCGGTTCAAATCGACGCACGACAGCCTTTGGCGGCCCGCGTACGGGCGGCTCAGCGCCGCTGGCAGCGCGGGCAGTAGTATGTAGAGCGCTGCCCCTGCACCAGTCGACGAACCAACGTGCCGCAGGCGCGGCAGGGCTCACCCGCCCTCTCGTAGACCGCCGCGTCGAGCATGAAGTAGCCCTCGTCACCGGCGGCCGAGACGAAGTCGCGCAGCGTACTGCCACCGACGCCGATCGCCTCGTTCAGCACATCGCGCACGGCGACCGCCAGCTGTTCACAGCGTTGCAGGCCGAGCCGACCCGAAGCCAGCCTGGGATTGATGCCGGCGCGAAACAGCGCCTCTGACGCATAGATGTTGCCGACCCCGACGACGATCTGCCCGGCGAGAAGCACCTGCTTGATGGCCGCGGCGCGGCCGCGCGTTCCAGCGTAGAGGATTTCGCCGGAGAAGCGTGGATCGAACGGTTCCATGCCGAGGTTCACGAGCAGCGGATGGCTCGTCACGGCACCGGACTCGGCCGGATGCCACAGCAGCGCCCCGAAGCGGCGAGGATCCGTGAGCCGCAAGACGTTTTCTGCAAGCACGACGTCGACATGGTCATGCGCGCGGGGTGCCGGCACCGCGCCGCGCGGCCAGATACGCCACGCGCCTGACATGCCCAGATGGGAAATCAACGTGCCATGCGCAAACTGCCATAACAGGTACTTGCCGCGTCGGCTCAATCGCTCGACGTGGTGGCCGGACAGCCGCGCAGAGAGGTCACCAGGAACCGGCCAGCGCAACCGCGTCTCGCGCACTTCCACGGCGACGATGTGGCGTCCCTCGAGCGCCGGGGCGAGCGCCCGGCGCGTGACCTCGACCTCGGGCAGTTCAGGCATCGAATTTCGGGAAACGCACCGCGGTCATTCTGATAATGTGGGGTTCATGCTTCCTGCCGTGTGCTTCAGCGCACGCGTTCCCCTCATGTTGCTGTCGTCTGCACGTCGCGCAGCCGTTTTGCCGCGACTCATACTCCTGCTCACGGCGTTCGCCATTTTAGGTTGCGCCGCGCGGCCTGATGCAGCCCCGCCGGCGGCAGCGCCGGGCGCGAGCCCGGATGCGCCGACCGTGGCCGCTCAGGCGCCCGCACCCGCGGCGCCTGCCGCGCGTCCCAAGGACTCCGACGACATCCCGGAGGTCCCGCTCACCGGCGCGCTGATGTACCAGCTGATGGCCGCCGAGCTCGCAGCGCAGCAGGGCGAGCTCGGTGCCGCTTATGCGATCTACCTCAAGCTCGCGCGCGAGACACGCGATCCGCGCCTCGCGCGGCGTGCTGCCGAACTCGCACTGCAGGGCCGGGCGCTGCCGCAGAGCGTCGAAGCGGCCGAACTGTGGCGCGAGCTGGCTCCGACATCGAGAGAAGCCGCACAGGCGCTGGCGCTGCTCTATGCCAGCTCGGGCCGGTTTGACGACGCCTACATGATCCTTGCCAGCGAGTTGAAGGGCGCTGTGAATCCGGCGCTCGAACTCGGCCGCGTCCAACGGCAGATGGCGCGCGCGCAGGATCGCCAGGGCGCATTTGCATTGCTCGAGCGGCTTGCGAAGCCCTACGCCGACAACGCCGATGTTCACCTTGTGCTTGCCGCCGGAGCCCACGCCGCAGGCATGCAGGAGCGCGCCGCGGCTGAGGCCAAGGCAGCGCTGGCCCGACAGCCGGATTCCGAGGGCACGGTGCTCGCCGCCGTGCCGTTCCTGCAGGCGACCGATCGCGCGGTCGCACTGGATGCGCTGGTGCGCCTGCTGGCGCGACCCGAACCCTCGAGCGAGGTGCGGCTCGCGTATGCACGCATGCTCGTCGCCGACCGTCAGTACGCGGCGGCGCGCGCTCAGTTCGAACTGCTGCAGCAGGCCGATCCGCAGAATGCGGATCTGGTGTATTCGCTGGCGCTGCTGTCCCTGCAGGGCAATCTGCGTAGCGACGCACGCACCTATCTGCTGCGCTACCTGGCACTGCTCGAAGGTCAGCCGAGCGAGCAGCGCGATCCCGACCAGGCCTATCTGTATCTCGCGCAGATTGCCGAGGATGACAAGCAGTATGGCGAGGCCCTCAAATGGTTGCGCAAGGTCGAGGGCGGCGACGAATACATTCCGGCGCGCGTGCGCGAAGCCTCGGTGCTGACGAAGATGCAGCGCTCCGACGAAGCTCGGAAGCTGCTGAAGGGCGTGCCTGCCAATTCCGCCGATGAACGCCTGCAACTGCTGCTGGCCGAGGCCCAGGTGCTGCGCGAAACGCGACGCCATGACGAGGCCTTTGCGCTGCTGACACAGGCGCTGGAGAAGTCGCCGGACAACGTCGCGCTGCTCTACGACGCCGCGATGACTGCCGAGAAACTCGACCGCATCGAAGTGATGGAGCGTCAGTTGCGTCGCGTGATGGAGTTGCGTCCCGACTATGCGCACGCCTATAACGCACTCGGCTACACCTTCGCCGATCGAAACGTGCGTCTGCCGGAGGCCCTGCAACTGATCGAGAAAGCGCATCAGCTTGCGCCCGAGGATCCGTACATCCTTGACTCGCTCGGTTGGGTGTACTTCCGCATGGGGGATCTGCCACAGGCGCGCAAGTACCTGCAATTGGCCTACGACGCCAAGCCGGATCCCGAGGTCGCGATCCATCTTGCCGAAGTGCTGTGGGCGACCGGTGATCAGGCCCGCGCGCGCGTGCTGCTGCGGGAAGCACGCGCCAAGGAACCTGGCAACGAGTTGCTCAAGTCGACGATCGCGCGCCTGCGTATCGGATTGTGATGTCGATCGCACGCGCCGGGATCGCGGTGTTGGTACTGGCGCTCGCCGCCTGCGCCGCACCGCCCGCGCCGCCGGAGCGCGTTTCCTCCGGACGATTTTCCGCGACGGCGAGCAATGGCGACAAGCGCGACAGCATCAGCGGGCGCTTCACCATCGAGGTCCGTGGCGCACAGCAGGTGATCGACCTCGCAACGCCTGTCGGCACCACGGTGGCCCGCATCGACATCGAACCGGGGCGTGCGACGGCCACCGGTCCGCAGATGCAGACTGCCAGCGGGCCGAACGCCGACGACCTCATCGAACAGGTGCTGGGATGGCGCCTGCCGGTCGCGGGCCTGGCCGAGTGGATCGAAGGACGACCCGACCCCTCGCGGCCGGCGCGCACGCGACGTGACGGTGACCGAGTGAGCGAGATCGAACAGGATGGCTGGACGATCCGCATTGCCGAGTACTCGCCAAGGACGGCGCGCCCGCGACGGCTCGATCTGAACCGGCCGATGATCGGCACGCATCCGGCCGTCACCGTGCGGCTGGTGGTTGACGACCCGGCGCCATAAGAGCACCTCGAGATAGACGTGGAACGCGCCCTGGCGCTGCCGGCCCCGGCGAAGATCAATCTGTTCCTGCATGTGCTTGGCCGCCGCGACGACGGCTACCATGACCTGCAGACGGCGTACGCGCTGATCGACCTTGCCGACTGGATCGATCTCGAACGCCGCGACGACGGCGCCGTTGAGCGGTTGGGCGACGTCGTCGGCAATCCGTCCGCTGATCTCGCAGTGCGCGCGGCGCGGTTGTTGCAGCAGCGGACCGGGTCGCGCTACGGCGCCAGCATCACAATCACCAAACGCATACCGGCCGGGTCCGGTCTGGGCGGAGGCTCATCCGACGCGGCGACGACGCTGGTCGCGCTGAACCGCATGTGGCAGACCAAGCTGAGCCGCGATGAACTGGCCGTCCTTGGCCTCGAACTCGGCGCCGACGTGCCGTTCTTCGTGCACGGCTTCAATGCGTTTGCCGAGGGCCGCGGCGAGCGTCTGAGCCCATTGCCGCTGCGGCCCGCCCACTATGCACTGATCTGGCCCCAAGTTCATGTTTCGACAAAGGAAATCTTTGAGGCCCCCGGTTTGACACGAAATACCAAAGCCACGAAAATGGCGGACTTTTCTGCGGCGCTTCAGCCCACGTCGCAGTTGGATCCGGCAGGCAGCGAAGCAGTGACTCCAAACCTCTTCGGCGCCAATGATCTGGAGATCGCGGCGCGTCGCAGGTTTCCCGTCATCGATGAGGTGCTCGCACACCTTTCGCGATTCGGCGCAGCACGCATGACCGGATCCGGATCGGCGGTTTATGCCATTACGGCAAGCGAGGATGTCGCCCGCGCTGCGATCGCGGCACTGCCGTCGGGTTGGCGCGGGTGGGTGGTGCGCGGTTTACCCGAGCATCCACTGCGTGCGTGGTAGCGCCGGGTTCGGCGTTCAGTAGGCAGCAGCAGGTCGGCGTCGCGCGGCACCGAGCGCGCCGTCATGTGCAGGAGGCAGTTGCAGTACTTGCAGTTCCGCGCAGTCTCAGAATTTCGAGTTCGCGCTGGGGAGTCGCCAAGCTGGTTAAGGCAGCGGATTTTGATTCCGCCATTCGAGGGTTCGAATCCTTCCTCCCCAGCCATTTTTGTAGCGCCGCCGTGATGCAGGGACACGCCAGTGCGTGCACCGCTCACGTCGGGACTTTCCCCGGGCCGGCAAGCCGGCCCATAGGTTCCAACGCGTCAGCCGTGCAGGCGACCCAGCCATGGCCTTGATGGTCCCCGACAACCTGATGGTGTTCACGGGCAACGCGAACCCGAAACTCGCGCAGGCCGTAGCCCATCAGATCAACATCCCGCTCGGCAAAGCGCAGGTCTCGCGCTTTTCCGACGGCGAGGTCACGGTCGAGCTGTTCGAAAATGTCCGCGGCAAGGACGTCTTCATCCTGCAGCCCACCTGCGCGCCGACCAATGACAACCTGATGGAGATCATGATCATGGCCGACGCGCTCAAGCGCGCCTCGGCGGGTCGGATCACCGCAGCAATTCCGTACTTCGGCTATGCCAGGCAAGACCGCCGGCCGCGCAGTGCACGTGTTGCGATCAGCGCCAAGGTCGTCGCCAACATGTTGCAGGTCGTCGGCATCAGCCGCATGCTGGTAATGGACCTGCACGCCGACCAGATCCAGGGCTTCTTCGACATCCCGGTCGACAACATCTACGCCGCGCCGATCCTGCTGGGCGACATCTGGAAGCACAATTACGACAACCTCGTCGTGGTCTCACCCGACGTCGGCGGCGTGGTGCGCGCGCGCGCCATCGCGAAGAGGATGGACGCCGAACTCGCGATCATCGATAAGCGGCGTCCGCGCGCGAACGTCGCCGAGGTAATGCACATCATCGGCGAGGTTGAAGGTCGCAACTGCGTGATCATGGATGACATGGTCGACACCGCGAATACGCTGTGCCAGGCCGCGCAGGCGCTGCGCGAGCACGGTGCGCTGCGCGTGATGGCGTACGCGACGCACCCGGTGCTGTCGGGCAAGGCGGTCGAGCGGCTGACGAGTTCCGTCATCGATGAACTGGTCGTCACCGACTCGATTCCGCTGTCTGCCGCAGCGGCAGCTTGCCCGAAGATCCGTCAGCTGTCTTGCGCCGGGCTGTTCGGCGAAACCATTTCGCGCATTGCGCGCGAGGATTCGGTGAGTTCGCTGTTCCTCGAGTGAGAGCGGCGTAGCGCACACCGACCTCGCGGTCGAGTTGGAAGGAGTTCGCTGCCAAGGCCGGTCGAACTTTTGAGTTAACTGCAACGCAGGGGAAACTCTCCCTGGTGTTCGGAACGATGCAGGCAGCCGCCTGCGTCAAAATGGTCCGTCGTGACTGGTCGCGGTCCGCGGATGACAACTGGAGCTAGAAATGAAAGTCGTGGCAAACAAACGAGACGCGCAAGGCACGAGTGCGAGCCGCCGCCTGCGCCATACCGGCAAGGTGCCCGGTGTGCTTTACGGCGGCAGCGGTGCCGCACAGGCGATCGAGGTGGAGCACAACCCGCTCTTCCACGCACTGCGCAAGGAAAAATTCCACGCGTCGATTCTTGACATGGAACTGGATGGCACTTCGGAGCGCGTGCTGCTGCGCGACTTCCAGATGCATCCTTACAAGCCGCTGGTGCTGCATGTTGATTTTCAGCGCGTCTCTGAAAACCAGAAGATCCACATGCGCGTGCCGTTGCACTTCTCCGGCCAGGAGAATTCGCCGGCCGTGAAAGTCGGCGGTGGCCTGATCAGCCACATCCTGTCCGAGGTGGACGTCGCCTGCCTGCCGAAGGATTTGCCGGAGTTCATCGAGGTCGACCTCTCGGAGCTGCAGACACACCAGACCGTTCGCGTCCTCGACCTCAAGATGCCGGCCGGTGTCACGCCGGTGCTGAAGGGCAAGGAAAACCCGGTGGTTGCATCGGTCTCCACCCACGGCGAGCAGGCCGAGGAAGAGGTCGTCGCACCGGTGGCTGCGCTCGAAGTTCCGGCGACCGCCCAGAAGGCTCCAGTGGCGGCACCTGGCGCCGCTCCGGCCAAGGGCAAGGACGAAAAGGGCGACAAGAAAAAGTAACCGGCTTCTGTGCCCGCCCGGCAGGGCCGGCAAACTGTCCGGCACAATCGGGCCCGCTGTCCTCGACAGCGGGCCTTTTTCTTTGTGCAGATCGTGGACGAACTCGAAAACCCTCGCGGCATCCGGCTGATCGTCGGACTCGGCAACTACGGCGCCGAGTACGCGGCGACACGGCACAACGCCGGCTACTGGGTGGTCGATGCCATCGCGCGGCGCGCGGGCGCGCGCTTTTCCAGTGAGCGCAAGTTCCATGGCGACGTCGCGCGCATCCGGCTCGGCAGTCACGATGTCTGGTTGTTGAAACCAACGACCTACATGAATCGCTCCGGCAATGCCGTCGTCGCACTCGCGCTGTTCTACAAGATCCTGCCGACTGAAATGCTGGTGGCGCACGATGAACTCGACCTGCCGCCGGGAACCGTAAAGCTCAAGCGCGGCGGCGGAACTGCCGGTCACAACGGCCTGAAGGACACGCAGGCCCGGCTGACCACGGCGGACTTCTGGCGGCTGCGCATCGGCATCGGCCATCCGCGATCCCTGCAGCTCGAACAGGATGTGGCCGATTTCGTCCTGCGCCCCCCGCGCCGCGACGAACAGTCGGCCATCGACGACGCCGTGAAGCGCGCCGAAGGCATCGCCGAGTTGCTCGCCGAGGGCCGGTTCGAAGCCGCGATGCTGCGCCTGCATACGAAGTAAGAAGAGCATCGCGCGTCTGCAGGACCACAACGCAGCACCGACGAGCGCGCACGTATGACTGAACACTGGATCGACGTTCGTGCCGGTGAGACCGCGCGCACACACTTGAGCAAACACGGACTCTCGCCCGCCGACATCGGATGCATACCGGCGGCCGCCGGCGGGCCGAAGGGTCTCGCGTTGCTGCCGCTGGATCGCCTGCTCGCGCGCGAATGGCTGCCGCAAGCGGGACAGCTCGAACTGATCGGCGCGTCGATTGGCGCATGGCGTATGGCTGCACTCGCGCAACCGGATCCCGTATCGGCGCTCGATCGTCTGCAGCACGCCTACGTGCACGAGCAGAACTACCCGCATCGGCCGACGACCACACAGGTAGCGGCAGTGTGCCGGGGTCTCGCCCGCGTGGTCAGCGCCGGTGGTCCGCTGCAACTGCGCGACGACGTTTCGCTGTCGATCATCACGGCGCGAGCCCGCGGGCCGCTGGCGACCGGCAAGCGCAGCGCGTTCGCCCGCGCTGCTTTCAGCAACGCGATCGGTAGACATCGCCTGTCAACGCACCTGGAGCGCGTCGTCTTCCAATCCGGCAGTCCCTCGCGGCTTACAACGGCGCACGATGGCTTCGGCTACACCAGCGTGGGGCTGAAGGACGCCATCCGCGAGGACGCGCTGCTCGCCTCCGGCTCGATTCCGCTGATCTGCGAGCCGGTGCGCAACATTGCGGGCGCGCCACCGGGCAACTACTGGGACGGCGGGCTCATCGATTACCACCTGCTGCTGCCGTACAACCGGTTGGGCCGCCTGGTGCTCTACCCGCACTTCGTGCCATGGATCACTCCGGGCTGGCTCGACAAGTCGTTGCGATGGCGTGCGCGGCCTCGACAACACGCCTGGCTTGCCAATGTCATCCTGATCTCGCCGTCAGCCGCCATGCTCGCGCGCCTGCCGGACGGCAAACTGCCCGACCGCCAGGACTTCTACCGCTACGGCAAGCAACACGGCAAACGCATCGCGGTGTGGGAACGCGCGATCGCGGAGTCGCAGCGCTTCGCCGACGCGGCGCTCGGGTGGCTTGCGCGGCCCGACATGTCCCTGGTGCAACCGCTTTAGGTCGCGGGCTGGTCGCGCCGCACGGCGGCCAGGTAATCGGCGAGCGCGTTCGGCGGCATAGGCTTCACCATCGTGACAAGCGTGTGCGCAAGCTTCCCGAGAACGTAGCCTTCGACCCGCTTCACTTCGTCATAACCATTACGCCGCCAGAACGCGTACGCGCGTGCGTTGCATTCGACGACGCCGAGGCGCAGCCAGCGTGCTCCTCTCTGCATTGCCCAGGCCTCGTAGGCGCAATACACCTCCTTGGCGAGGCCTGTGCCGTGACGTTCCGACGCTATAAGGAAGAAGCCGAGATGCATGACACCCTGCGTTAACAGGTCGGTCGCCACCGCGACCTCGCCGAGAATCGAACCGGTCGCAGCTTCGCGAATCAGCCAGATCGGCAGCGCCGTATAGCTCATGTCGGCCGGCGGCCGCGCATCGAAGCCGACTTCAGCCTCGTTTGCCGCCGGCCCGCGCCCGTGCGTCAGATGCCAGTACGCGGCGTTCGCCTCGTAAAACGTCTGCAGTTCGGCAGCGGCAGAACGGTCGGCTTCGATCGCGGTCCAGTCCGCGTCGGGCCGCAGCGGCTTCAACGCAGTTCCAGCGACATCACCAGCTCACCGTCGTCGTCCTCGCGCCCGGTGTAGCGGAAGCCCAGGGATTGATAGAACCGCCCCAGCCGCTCGGCCGACTTCACGTGCGAAACCAACAGCCGCTCCGCGCCCGGCCGTCTGCGAACATGCTCGGTCAACCGTTCCACCGCCGCGCGACCATAGCCCTTTCCCTGGTGCCGCTGGTCGATCATCAGGCGCCACAGGAAGAATTCCCGCTCCTCGGGCGCCGCCGCAAGCGTGTGGTCGTACAGCATCACGAAGCCGACGAGCCGGTCGCCGTCATAGATCGCACGAAACCAGGCTTCAGGCGCGAAATACGCCTGGGCGATGGAAACCGCGTTGGTGGCCACCTGGCGACCGCCGTCGCCGGCGTCCAGCTTGCACACGGCCGCCACGGTGTCGCGCGTTACTTCTCGGAGATCAACGGACATGGCGATTGGGAAAGTCTTGCGGGGCTTGCGATAATTGCACGCTTTCGCCCACGCGCGATGCTTCGGATGACTCCATGGCCCTGAAATGCGGCATCGTCGGTCTGCCCAATGTCGGCAAGTCGACGCTCTTCAATGCGCTTACGAAAGCCGGCATTGCGGCTGAGAACTACCCGTTCTGCACGATCGAGCCGAACGTCGGCATCGTCGAGGTGCCCGATCCCCGGCTTGACGCCCTGGCTGGAATTGCGAAGCCGCAGAAAGTGCTGCCCGCCGCGGTGGAGTTCGTCGACATTGCCGGGCTGGTGGCCGGCGCGAGCAAGGGCGAAGGACTGGGTAACCAGTTCCTTGCGAACATCCGCGAATGCGACGCGATCGCACACATCGTGCGTTGCTTCGTCGATCCGAACGTCGTGCATGTGTCGGGAAAAGTCGATCCGGTTTCCGACATCGAAGTCATCAACACGGAACTTGCGCTGGCCGACCTGCAGACGGTCGACAAGCAATTGGCGCGCTACAGCAAGGTCGCCAAAACCGGCCAAGGCCCCGACGCCAAGGAGGCCAGGCGGCTGGTCGATGCGCTGGAGAAGATCCGGCCGGCGCTGAACGAGGCGCGACCGGTTCGCAGTGTCGATCTTTACCCCGAGGAGCGCGAAGTCCTGAAGCCGCTCTTCCTGCTGACGGCCAAGCCGACGATGTACGTGGCGAACGTCGAGGAGCACGGCTTCGAAAATAATCCGCTGCTGCAGCAGGTGCGTTCCTTTGCCGCGAAGGAAGGCGCCCCTGTCGTCGCGGTCTGCGCCAAGGTCGAAGCCGAAATCGCCGACCTCTCGGACGAGGACAAGGCAGTCTTTCTTGAAGACATGGGCATGCACGAACCCGGGCTGAATCGCGTCATCCGTGCCGGATACGAGCTGCTGGGACTGCTGACGTATTTCACGGTCGGTCCGAAGGAGGTGCGGGCCTGGACGGTGTCGACGGGCGCCACCGCACCCCAGGCCGCCGGAGTCATCCACACAGACTTCGAAAAGGGTTTCATCCGCGCCGAGACGATCGCCTACGATGACTACGTAAAGTACAAGGGTGAAGCGGGCGCGAAGGAGGCCGGCCGCATGCGCCTCGAAGGCAAGGACTATGTCGTGCATGACGGTGACGTCCTGCACTTCCGCTTCAACGTGTGAGGGACCATGGGCGCATCGATAGCGCAGCTGTTCGTTTATCCGGTCAAGGGTTGTCGTGGCATTGCTCTGGAGCGCGCGACGCTGGCCGCGACCGGCCTCGAGATCGACGGCATTGGCGACCGCGAGTGGGTCGTCGTTGACGACGCCGGTGAGTTCCTGAGCCAGCGCGAGTTGCCGCGCATGGCATTGATCGAGACACGACTGACGCCGTCCGCGCTCCGCCTCAAGGCCCCGGGCATGCTGCGGCTCGAAGTGCCGTTCGCCAGCGAGGGCGATGTCGTGAACGTGCGAGTCTGGAACGACAGCGTTCCGGCAGTTACCCAAGGCGACGTGGCCGATGCATGGTTCTCCAGTTTTCTCGGCCGGCCGTGCCGCCTGATGCGCTTTGATCCGGAGGCACGGCGGCTGTCGAACGTGCGCTATACCGGCGCCGCCGAGGCGCCGTACAAGTTTGCCGATGCGTTCGCGCTGCTGATCGCGTCGACGGCATCGCTGGCGGATCTGAACGACAGGCTGGCGCGACGCGGCGTTCCGGCCATAGGCATCGAGCGGTTCCGACCCAATATCGTGCTCACCGGTGTCGAGGCGTTCGAAGAGGACTACGTCGAGCGCCTTTCCGCCGGCTCCGTCGAACTGCGGATCGTCAAGCCCTGTGTGCGCTGCTCGGTTCCGAACGTCGAGCCGACTACCGGTGAGACGTCCAACGAGCCGGGCGACACGCTGGCCGTGTACCGCGACAACGCGCGCGCCGGCGGCGTGACTTTCGGCGTGAACGCCATTGTCACGGCAGGTGCCGGAGCCGAGCTGATCTGCGGCGCCGCGGTCGATCTCGCGCTCGCGCTCTGACGCCTACTCTGCAGCGGCGGAGCGCATGGCGCCGCGGTAGGTCCACGCGCGCCAGAGCGCCTCGAGCGGCCCCTGCGGAAAGTGCGCCAGCCACGCGGCGCTGAGCAGGGTCTGCAGCACGAACAGTGCGCAAGCGAGCACGCTCAAATCGAAGTAACCCAGCGAATCGCCCAGCGCGAAGCCCCAGCCGGATAAGAGCACGGCCATTGCGAGCGACTGCAGGATGTAATTGGTGAGCGGCATGCGACCGGCGGGCGCCAGCCAGCGGACCAGCCAATTCGGCGCGTGCTGCAGCATTACGGCCCCGTAGAAGAACGACAGCGTGAGGCTCCCCGCGTGGACTGCAAGAAGTACCACCGGCATCGCCAGGTTCTCTTCGAGACCTGGATGGTCGAGCGACCAGACACCATAGACCAGTGCCGCGGGCAGGCCGAGCGCGAGCCCAAGGCGCCGCGCCTGCCGCCACACCGGAGCATCGCGGTCGCGCAACCAGCCCGCGCGCTGCGCCAGCGCGCCCGTCATCATCAACGCGATGACGGTGGGCAGGCCCAGGAAGTTGGCCTGGAGCTGCCACAGGAACATTTGCGCCCTGATCGGCCATTGCGCCCAGTAACCGAGCGACACGCCGGCCGCGGCATTGCGTTGCACGGTGTCGATCATTTGCGCCGACGCCTCGGGTTCGACACCGATCGACGGCAGGATCGCAATCAGCAGCCAGGCGATCGCGAGAATCCACCAGCCGATCGTTGCCCGAGCAACCGCGGCGAGGTCGCGATCGGCATGCAGCAACAGCACGAAGCCGGCGATCGCGTACGAATGCGTGATGTCGCCGAAATACAGAAACAGGCCATGCAGCAGCCCGAAAACGAACAGGAAGACCAGCCGTCGCCGGTACAGTGCGCGCGGTTCGGTGTAGGCAGCTTTGAGCTTGTCGTAGAGCAGCGCAAATCCCGCGCCGAAGAGCATGCCGAATAGGGGCATGAACTTGCCGACGGCAAAACTGGCGGTGACGAAATACGCAGCCCGGTCAGCCCAGCTGGCATCCGGCGCCAGGTAACCGATGGCATTGGGAGCGCCAGACAGATACGACTGGATGTTGACCAGCAGGATGCCGAACAGCGCGAACCCGCGCAGCGCATCGAGGCGCGGGTCGCGCGCCGCGCCGGAGCTCACGCCGGCTTCATGCCGGGGGCCCGCCCATCTGCTGGATCTTCGCCTTCAGCCATTTCTCGACCGACGGGAAGACGAACTTGCTGACGTCCCCGCCCAATTGCGCAATCTCCCGCACGATCGTTCCGGAAATGAACTGGTACTGGTCAGAGGGCGTCAGGAACATCGTCTCGACGTCCGGCAGCAGGTAGCGGTTCATGCCGGCCATCTGGAACTCATACTCGAAGTCAGACACGGCGCGCAGTCCGCGGACGATCACGCGGGCGTTCTGGTCGCGCACGAAGTCCTTGAGCAGCCCGCGAAAGCCGGCCACCTCGACGTTCGGATAATGCGAGAGCACTTCGCGTGCAATGGCGATACGCTCGTCGAGTACAAAGAATGGCTGCTTGTTGCGGCTGTCGGCCACACCGACGACCAGTTTCGAGAACAACCCTGCGGCACGTCGCACCAGGTCCTCATGGCCGCGCGTCAGCGGATCGAACGTGCCGGGATAGACGGCGATGACCATTTCCTTCTCCTCAGCGTCGCTCAAGGGGGTCGGGCGCGGGGGATTATTCATGCAGTCGCTGGCCGCAGCAAATGGAATGCCACACGCCCGGCACGCCCGCGGCGCACCAGTTGCAGGCCATCGGCGCGCAACTGCTCGTCCGACAGCGGCGCGGGCGATTCGAGGTAGATCAGGCCCTCGGGCCGGACCAGCCGACGCGCGGCGGCGAGTGCATCGCCGTGCGTCGGTGCCTCGAAGGGCGGATCGAGAAAGACGATATCGAAGCTGGCTTCTGGAAGGCGCGCAGCGACGGCAAAGGCGTCCCCGGCAATGAGTTCAACCTGCGAAGCTGCGAGGCGTGAGTGTGTCGCCTGCAGAAGGTCGAACGCTTCGCGGTGCGACTCCACCAGCACGACCGATCGGGCACCACGTGAGGCGAGTTCGAACCCCAGGGCCCCGGTCCCGGCAAACATGTCGAGCCCTCTGATCGCGCTCATGTTGGGAACGAGATGCGCGATCCAGTTGAAAAGCGTTTCGCGAACCCGGTCAGGCGTGGGTCGCAGGCCCGGCAGATCTGCTACGGGCAGCGGTGTTCGCTTCCACGTGCCGCCGACGATGCGCACCTGCTGCGGCGCGCGGTGAAGGCGCTGGCTTCGCGTCACAGCGCCACGATCTTGCTTTGTTACACTCGATCGTAGACTCGGGTGATGGAGCCCGCGCGTCTCCTCCTCTGCAGCACGGCCCGATCGCTTTCCCCGCATCGCTCGAATGATAAGCCCCGGTACCGCCGACAGCGCCAAGGGTGGCTGGCTCGCGAAGCTCAAGCGCGGCCTGACGAAGACCCGCGTCAACATCGTCGGCCTGTTTTCCGGCGGCGTCGTCGACGACGCCTTTCTGGAAGAACTGGAAATGGCGCTGATCGGCGCCGACGTCGGCGTTTCGGTGTCGGCCGATCTGATCGAGGCCTTGCGTGCGCAGATCAAGCTCAAGGGCTGGAATACGCAGGAGGAAGTGCGTCTCGCGCTGCGTGACGAACTGGCCCGTCGGCTTGCTCCGGCAGAGGGGCGTTTCGACTTCAGGCGCGCCAGGCCCTACGTTGTCATGGTCTGCGGCGTCAACGGCTCCGGCAAGACGACATCGATCGGCAAACTCGCGAAGTGGTTTGCCGGACAGGAATGTTCGGTGCTGCTCGCGGCCGGAGATACGTTCCGCGCTGCCGCGCGGGAACAGCTCGCGATCTGGGGCGCACGCAACAAGGTCGATGTCATCGCGCAAAGCGGCGGCGATCCGGCCGCGGTCGTCTTCGATGCCGTTTCGGCGGCCAAAGCGCGTAGCGTCGATGTGCTGATCGCCGACACGGCGGGCCGTCTGCCGACGCAGTCGCACCTGATGGAAGAGCTGAAGCGGGTGAAACGCGCGCAGGACAAGGCGATGCCCGGGGCGCCGCACGAGGTGATACTGATCGTCGACGGCACCACGGGTCAGAACGCGCTGGCACAGGTGCAGGCCTTCGACGCGGCTGTCGGGCTGACCGGGCTGGTGGTAACGAAGTTGGACGGCACCGCCAAGGGTGGCGTGCTGGCGGCGATCGCGGCCGCGCGCGGCGACCGGCCGTTGCCTATCCTGTTCATCGGTGTCGGCGAGGGCATCGATGATCTGCAGCCGTTTTCCGCCGCCGAATTCGCCGACGCGCTGGTCGGCACGGGGCCTGCGCAGTGAATCTGGCCGCCGTCGATCTCGGATCGAACAGCTTCCGGCTTGAAATCGGACGCGTCGAGGGCGCCCACATCGTGCGCGAGGGCTACTGGAAGGAAACGGTGCGCCTTGCTGCCGGCCTTGATGAAACCAACAAGCTATCGAAGAAGTCGATAGATACCGCGCTCGAGACGCTCGCACGCATGAATGAACGCCTGCGCGGGATGCCGGGCGAGCAGGTCCGCGCCGTTGGCACGCAGACGATGCGCCTGGCACGAAACGTGAACGACTTCCTGGTCGAGGCACAGAGCGCGCTGGGTTATCCCATCGAAGTGATCTCAGGTCGCGAAGAGGCACGTCTGGTCTTCGAGGGTTGCATGCACACGCTGCCGCCGTCCAACCTGCGGCGACTCGTCGTCGACATCGGCGGTGCATCCACCGAAGTCATCGTCGGCCGCGGATTCAGCGCTGACAAGGCCGAGTCCTTCAAGGTCGGCTGCGTCAACACCTCGCTCAGATTCTTCAAGGATGGCCGCATCGACCGTTCTTCGCTGAAGAAGGCACAGGTGGCCGCTGCGGCCGAGTTCGAAGAGGCGATTGCCGCGTTCTCACGGTCGCAATGGGAGGAGGCCTACGGCTCGAGCGGTACCGTCGGCGCGGTATCTGAAATCCTGCGCGCGAATGACTGGTCCGACGGCAGGATCAATGGCGAAGGCCTGCTGAAGCTGCGGCATGCGTTGCTCGATGCCGGTGAGATCCGTCGCATCAAGCTGGCCGGGCTGAAGCCCGATCGCCAGGAAGTCCTCGCGGGCGGGGTTGCGGTGTTGTCTGCGGTGTTCGAAACCCTCGGCATCGACGAGATGCGCCCGGCGCGCGGCGCGCTGCGCGTCGGCGTGCTCTACGACCTGCTCGGGCGCCGCGAGCAGCACGACCTGCGCGACGCTACGGTCGAGCGCATGCTTGATCGGTTTGGCGTTGATCGCGCCCAGGCCGCGCGCGTGGCAGCCACGGCGAACGCGCTTTTCGAGCAACTCGCGCCGACGGCACGCGAGGTCATGGTCAAGCGTCTGGGTTGGGCGGCTCAGCTGCATGAAATAGGCTTTGCGATTTCGCACGGCGACTATCACAAGCATTCGGCGTATCTGGTGCAACATGCCGACATGGCCGGTTTTTCAACCTCGGACCAGGAGCACATCGCGGCGCTGGTACTGGGCCAGCGCGGCAACCTCAGGAAGGTTCATGCGGTCCTTGAGGATCGAGAGCGCGCCGCCAAGATTCTGGTACTGAGACTGGCGGTGATCCTGAATCACGCACGCCGCAGCATCGAATTGCCGCGATGGTCGCTGAAGTTCGGCCGATCGATTGAGCTTGCCGTCGAGGCTGACTGGCTCGCGCGCCATCCACTGACCCAGTTCCTGCTCGAGGAAGAAGCCGTGCACTGGGCACGCGTCGGCATCGCCTTCAACGTGCGGACGCTGCAAGAGGCTTAAAGCATATCGGGGCTGATCACCGCGCGCAAAACGGTCTGTCCCTCGCCGTCTCGCTCACGTGAGCTCAACCACCACACTCCCGCCTTCTTGACCGACCAGTCCTGCGCCTCGCCCGCCAACAGGGAGCTCGCTACGTGGCCGAGGGTCGGCTGGTGGCCGACGATGACAATGGGAACCTTGGCGCGGGGCCAGTCGGCGGCGTCGAGCACATCGCGGACGCTGGCCCCCGGGGCGATCTCGTCAATCGTGCGGAACTTGCGATGCGAGACGTCAGACAATGCACGCGCCGTCTGCTGCGCCCGCGTCGCCGGACTGACCAGGACCTTCGCACTGTCCGGCAGTTGCGCGTGCAGCCATTCGGCGATGCGACGCGCCTGCTTTTCGCCACGCGGCGTCAGCTTGCGCCCGAGGTCGGGCTCGCCGATGTCCGCTTCCGCATGTCGCCAGAGGATGAGCTCCATGTGTCAGATCCCGGCACTGGCCGCGAGCTTGTTCAGCAGCACCTGCTGTGCCGACACAGCGGTCGCGCCGCCGCGCGGCGCGCGATATGTGCCATCGCCGGCCAGCACCCACGCATCGCGCGTGTCCTCGAGATAGGGCTTCAGCCCCTCGTCGATGACGCGCCGCGCGAGTTTCGGCTCGAGCACGGGCCACGCCACTTCGATGCGGCGGAACAAATTGCGCCCCATCCAGTCGGCGCTCGACAGGTAAACGCGCGGTTTGCCGCCATTGCGAAAGTAGTAGATGCGATGGTGCTCGAGAAACCGGCCGACGATCGAGCGCACCTTGATGTTCTCCGACAACCCCTTGATACCGGGGCGCAGTGCACAGGCACCGCGCACGATGAGGTCGATCTTCACTCCGGCCTGCGAGGCCGCATACAGGGCCAGGATCGTTGCCTCATCGGTCAGCGCGTTCATCTTCGCAATCGCGCGTGCCGGTTTGCCCGCCTTCGCAAACGCCACTTCCGCAGCGAGCGACGTCAGCAGGTTCCGATGCAGCGTGAACGGTGCCATCCACAGATGCTTCAGCCGTTCGACCTTCGTCAGGCTGGTGAGATGCATGAATACTTTCTCGACGTCGTCGCAGAGCTCGGGGTTGGCCGTCAGCATCCCGAAATCGGTGTACAGCTTGGTCGTGGTTGAGTGATAGTTGCCGGTGCCCAGGTGCGCGTAGGGCACCAGCCGCTGCTTGCCGCGTACGTCCTCGCGCCGCATCACGAGCGTCATCTTGCCGTGAGTCTTCAGCCCGACCACGCCGTAGACGACCTGCGCGCCGACGGCCTCGAGACGCTCGGCAAGATTGATGTTGGCCTCCTCGTCGAAGCGCGCCTTCAGCTCGACGATGACCGTGACTTCCTTGCCGCGGCGTGCGGCCTCCTCGAGGATGTCGACCGGCACGGAACTGATGCCGGTGCGATACAGCGTCATGCGGATTGCCACGACCTTGGGATCGACCGCCGCCTGGCGCAGGAACTCGATGACCGGCTCGAAGCTCTCGAACGGGTGGTGCATCAGGATGTCGTTGCGGCGGATCGCCTCGAACATGTCGGAGCCCGTCGCAAGTTTCGTCGGCCAGGCCGGCGCGAACGGCGTCCAGCGCAACGGTGGTCGCGTCAGGTGATCGACGAGCTGGTTCAGGCGCACCAGGTTGACCGGCCCGTCGACGCGGAACACCGCCTGCTCCGGCAACTGGAACTGCTCCTGCAGCAGGGCCTGCAGCGGCGGTGGACAGGTCGCAAGCACCTCGAGCCGCACCGCGTTGCCGAAGTGCCGCTGGGTCAGTTCCATCCGCATCGCCTGACGCAGGTTGTGCACCTCGCGCTCGTCGACGCTGAGGTCGGAGTCGCGCGTCACGCGGAACTGTGAAAAGCCGCCGATCTCGCGCCCGGGGAAGACGTCCTGCAAATGCGCCCGGATCACCGAAGACAGCATGACGAACGCCTGCTTGCCCGGCACCAGCCGCGCCGGCAGCGGAATCACCCGCGGCAGCACGCGGGGCACCTTGAGGATCGCGATGGCCGACGGACGACCGAAGGCATCCTTGCCTTCGAGCTGCAGGATGAAGTTCAGCGACTTGTTCAGGACCTGCGGGAAGGGGTGCGAGGGATCCAGGCCGATCGGCGAAAGCAACGGACGCACCTCGCGCATGAAGTACTCGCGCACCCAGGTACGCTGCGACTCATCGCGTTGCGCGTGGTTCAGCACGACGATGTCGCGTCGCTCGAGCGCCGGCATGATGGTCCGGTTGAAGAGCGTGTATTGCTCGTGCACCAGCAGGTGAGCCCGTTGCATGATCTCGGCGTAGGCAGTCGCCTGCGGCGAGGCACCGCCGGTCTCACGGATCTCCTCGCTCAGGTCCGAGATCCGCACTTCGAAGAATTCGTCGAGGTTGGACGAGACGATGCAGATGTAGCGTAAGCGCTCGGCCAGCGGTACCGGCGCGCGCGTTGCCATCGCCAGCACGCGTTCGTGGAACGCAAGCATCGACAGCTCCCGGTTCAGGAAGAGCTCGGGGCTGGTCTGCAATTCGAACTTTCGCCGGGGCCGCTTGCGCTTGTTGTGACCGACCATAGTGATTCGCGATGACGCCTCTATGACAACCGTACAATCGTGCGGACGGTCACCCGCTGCTGCAGATCATTCTAAGCGGCACCACTTTTGCCGATGACTCGACGATGGACGGACTTGAGCAGCCACCTCCAGCCCTGGTTGTCTTCAACCGGGTCGGCAAAGCTTCGGCAGCAAGGCAATCTTCGACGACCTGAGCTTCGAGATTGCCCGCAACGAGTTCGTCTTTCTGCTGGGACCGTCCGGTGCAGGAAAATCGACGGTGATTCGCCTGATTGCGGCGCTCGAGCATCCCACCCACGGCGACATTCAGGTCGGCGGTCAACCGCTCGGGCGAATCGCGCGTCACGCGCTGCCACATTTTCGTCGATCGATCGGCATTGTGCTGCAGGACACGCTACTGCTCGACGATCGCACCGTGCTGCAGAACGTCGCCCTGCCGGGCGTCGCCGCCGGATCGTCGTGGCGCGAAGCGAAGACGCGTGCGGTGGCAGCGCTGCAACGGGTGGGACTGACCGAGGCGGATGGGGACACCCGGCCGGAAGCGCTTTCGGGGAGCGCTCGACAGCGCGCGGCGCTTGCCCGCGCACTCGTCAACCGGCCCGCACTGCTGCTGATTGATGAACCGACGGCGCATCTTGACCACACCAGTGCCGCTGCGGTCATGCGCTTGCTCGAGCAGTTTGTCGAGGGCGGTGTGACCGTGGTGGCGAGTGCCGAAGCGCCGGCGGCTCGGCTGCCTGAGCGTGCCCGCGTCATCGCGATCGAGCCCGCCGGATGAGCGCAATATCAGACCGAACCTTCGGGCTGCGGCGCGCGGCGGCCATGGTCGCGCACCGCCCAGGTCGATTTCTTCTGAGCGTGCTGCTCGGTACGACGGCGCTCGCAACGCTGCTGCTTCTGATTGCCTTGGCTTACACCGCGGCGACCTGGGCCGCGCGCGTGCAGGCGGGCCCCGAAGTCAGCCTGTTCGTTACACCCGGGACCGCGCCACGCGAGCTTAACGAGCTGCGCGCGCGTCTTGCCGCTTTGCCCGACGTGATCGCCGTTCGCGTGATACCGCGCGATCAAGCCTATGCCGAATTGAGTAAGCGCTCGGGCCTCAACCTGGGTTCGTCCGATTCGCGCCTGAATCCGCTGCCCGACGTCCTCGTCGCCCGCTTCGCGCTGACGGTCGACCCGGCAGCGGTCGACCGTGCGGCCACTTCGGCGCGAGCGTGGCCAGGCGTCGACGCGATTCAGGCCGATGTCGAGTGGTACCGTCGTGTGGTCACGCTGTTGCGCGCGAGTGCGGGTCTCGTGGCGGTCGGCTCTGCCCTCGCTGCGCTCCTGATCGGCCTGGCCTTGCTCGGAGCCGCGCTGCCGACCGCGCCATTGCGGCGCGACGAAACTGCAGTGCTGGACCTCGTGGGCGCCCGGCCATCTTTCATCGTGCGGCCGTATGCGTATGCAAGTGCGATATCGCTGGGCTTTGCCGCGATCCTCGCACTGGCGGCGGTCGCCGCCGCGCTGGCCCTCGCCGAGCCCCGAATCACGGCGGGCACCGCCGCCTACGGGCACACATTCCGCTGGCCTGACCCGCCGTTGTGGTTCCCCGCGGCGTTTGTCGCAGCTGCGCTCCTGCTGGGCTGGATGTTCGGCTGGCTCGCTGCCCGAATGCAGTTGCGACAGATCCTGCGTCCGTTGTAAGCGGTCACTTACACTCCTTAAGGATGTTTAGAATCCGTTACCCGAGCTATTTTCTCGGGGTTGAACTTTTCAAGGGCAGGGCCTTTCTAATCGTTAGCACTCTCCCGGAGGGAGTGCTAGGATTTAACTGAAAGGAGTGTCTGAGTGACGAAGACCCGTTCCCGCCAAGCTGTAGCAAACGCGTTGATCCCGGTGGCGTCGCATTCGCTCGTGCTGCATCCTGGGAGCGTCGGCAGCATTGATGCCTACATCCAGGCCGTCAATCGCGTTCCGCTTTTGACAGCGGATGAAGAGGTTCGGCTCGCGCGTGAGTTCCGCGAGGGCAACGACCTCGATGCAGCCGGTCGCCTCGTCATGTCGCACCTGCGTCTCGTTGTTGCAGTGGCAAGAAATTACCTCGGTTATGGGCTGCCGCACGCGGATCTGATCCAGGAAGGCAACATCGGCCTGATGAAGGCTGTCAAGCGTTTCGACCCGGAGCGCGGCGTCCGCCTGGTGTCCTTCGCCCTGCATTGGATCAAGGCTGAGATTCACGAGTACATCCTGCGCAACTGGCGACTGGTCAAGGTGGCCACGACCAAGGCCCAGCGCAAGCTCTTCTTCAACCTGCGCAGCATGAAGCAGGGACTGGGGACGATGTCGCCCGATGAGGTCGAAGGCGTGGCCCGCGAACTCAACGTGAGGCGCCAGGATGTCGCGGAAATGGAAACGCGCCTCTCCGGCGGTGACATCGCTCTCGAAGGCCGTATCGAGGACGGCGAGGAAGAGTTCGCGCCGATCGCCTATCTGGCTGACGAGAACTCGGAGCCCACCGAGGTGTTGCAGCGTCGCCAGCACGATGTGATGCAGACCGAAGGCGTGCGTCAGGCGATCGAGCAGCTGGATCCGCGCAGCCGCCGCATCATCGAGGCACGCTGGCTGAACGAGGATGCCGACGGTCGGGTCGGAACTGCCACACTGCATGAACTCGCCGATGAGTTTGGCGTGTCGGCGGAACGAATTCGGCAGATCGAGGCCAAAGCATTGCAGAAGATGCGCACGGCGCTCGCCGAATACACCTAGTAGACGGCCACCCCTTGCAGCGCAGGCCGGTCGCGTCTTTGCAGTATCCGCCTCCGCTCCTCCCCCTCTCCTCCGACGAGGCGGACAGTAGCCCCAGCAATGCTGGGGCTTTTTTTTCGCTTGATAATCTGCCGGTGAGGTCCCTGCCCCTTCGCGTCGCGCCATTGATTGCGGCATCGGCAACAACGCTGCGGCCGCTCGCCAGTCGGGTTGCGAGCTCATTCAGTGAGCCTCCTGCCAAGCTCCGCGAGCTCGCAGCATCGGTCGGCGCATCACTGGGCGATGTCGGTCGCGTCCACTCGGCCGGAAAGTGGACGGATCCCGCGGTACACACGGCAGTTGCCGCCGCGCTCGACGCGCCGCTGCGGCCCGCGCTGCGGACTGGTTTCGAGTGGTACCTGTGCCGAGGTGCGTTCTTCCACACGGACGCGCACTACCCCGACGTGCTGTTCGGAGTCTGGTATGTGATGGGTCCCGCGTGCGAGATCGTGTTCCCCCGGGCGAAACTGCGGGTCGCTGCAGCGCCGGGCGCGCTGCTGGTGTTCGACCCGTTCGAAGTACACGGAGTGCTGGCACCCGGCGCGGCGGCGTACCGCGCCGACGACTACGTGCAAACGCCGACCAGTGTCTTCGTCGGTTTCGAACTCGAGCTCACCGATATCGTGCGTTCGCACTTCGACATGGTGCACGTGCCGAACGATGCGCGGATCATTTCAAGCACGACCCGGGTCTCGGCCGAGACCGGCACTTTCGAGTGAGTGCGCGCTAGAGCAGACGGCGCAGATCGGCGGTAATGTCGTCGACGCTGCTGCCGTGGCGCATGAACAGGCGGATGCGCCCTTCCTTGTCGAAGACATACGCGCCAGCCGTGTGATCCATCGTGTACGACGTGGCGGTCTTGCCCGGGACTTTCTGATAGAAGACCTTGAATTCCTTCGCGGTGGCGGCCGTCTGCTCGGCCGAGCCATACAGTCCGACGAAACTCGGATCGAAGGCGGGCACATACTGCGACAGCAGCGCTGGCGTATCGCGCTCGGGGTCGATCGTTATGAAGATGACTTGCAGCCTGTCGCCGTCGGCGCCCAGACGCTTCTTCACTTCAGCCAGGTCGGCCAGCGTCGTCGGACAGACGTCGGGGCACTGCGTAAAGCCGAAGAACACAACAACGACCTTGCCGCGGAAGTCGCCGAGAGAACGGTGCCCGCCCCCGGCGGCGTCGAGCGAAAAATCGCGCGCATAGGCCGCACCCGTGATGTCGACCGACTTGAATGCCGGCGGTGAGCACGCGGCAAGTGCGCCGATGAGCAATGCCAGGAGCCCAATTGCGCCGGTGCGCAAGGACGTGGCCCACCGCATGCCAGCCCGATGCGTCACGCGTAATGATCGGCAAGCAACGCCGCGAAGAGCGCCGCGAGGTAGACGATCGAGTAATTGAACGTCGCGCGCGCGAGTGCCGGGGTCGGCGCACGGAAGAGGCGCCAGGCGTAGCCGCAGAACACGGCGCCCAGCACCAGCGCAGCCGTCAGGTAAAGCACGCCCGACATCTGCACCGCGTAGGGCAGCAGCGTCGTCGCCACCAGTCCGATCGTATAGAGCAGGATGTGCAGCCGGGTGAGCGGCTCGCCGTGCGTGACGGGCAACATCGGCCAGCCGGCCTTGCGATAGTCATCGATGCGGTAAAGCGCCAGCGCCCAGAAGTGCGGCGGGGTCCAGACAAAGATGATCAGCGCGAGCAGCCAGGCTTCTGCGGGTGCGCTGTTCGTGACGGCGGCCCAGCCGAGGACTGGGGGCATCGCACCGCTCATACCGCCGATCACGATGTTCTGCGGCGTGTACGGTTTTAGCAGCACCGTGTAGACGACCGCGTAACCGACGAAGGTGGCGAACGTCAGCCACATCGTCAACGGATTGACCTGTGTGTGCAGCACCCACATGCCGGCGCCGCCGATGACGCCCGAGAAAACGAGCGCCTGCAACGGCGTAAGGTCGCCGCGCGGCAACGGACGCATGCGGGTGCGTGCCATTTTGGCGTCGATGTGCTGCTCGATCAGCGAGTTGACAGCGAACGCCGCGCCGGCGAGCAGCCAGATTCCGATCGTCGCCATGATGACGACACGTGCCGACGGCAGACCAGGCGTGGCGAGGAACATGCCAATCACGGCACAGAAAATCGCGAGTTGCGTGACGCGCGGCTTGGTCAGCGCCCAGTACTGGGACGCCAGTTGGCCCAGCGAGCGCTGGGCGGTGGAAAGCTGACCGCGCATCGGGTGAGTCATCAGAGGGGATTGGGAATTTTAGCGCCTGCAGCGCTGCGAGAGCGAACGATGGCCACGACCAGCAGCGCAACCAGCAGCGCCGCTCCGCCGCTGTGCAGCACGGCCGCGACCAGCGGCCAGTTCAACACCACATTCGACAGTCCGGTGGCGAGCTGCAGCAGCAGGATGATCAGCATGGCGCGCGCGACCTGGCGCAGCCCGTCAATCCGCCATGCACCCGCGACGAATCCGGCGATGGCCAAGGAAGCCACGATCGCGAAGGCGCGATGCGTCCAGTGGATCGCGACCAGCGCCTGGAACGGAATCATGTCGCCACCGCCGGTCATGCCCAGCCCGCGCCACAGCGTGAAGCCGTGCTCAAAATCCATCGGCGGAACCCATGCGCCCTGGCAGCGCGGGAAGTCCGGACACGCAAGAACCGCGTAATTGCTGCTGACCCATCCCCCCAGCGCAATCTGAGCGACCAGTACAGCCAGGGCGGCGCCCGCCAGCGGCAGAAGCCGGCGCGCGTCGCGGGCAACCGCGGTGGGCGGCACTTCGCGCAGCGCCAGTACCACCAGCAGGCCGAGCAGCGCGATGCCTCCCAAAAGATGCGCAGTCACGATGATGGGCTGCAACTTCATCGTCACCGTCAGAGCGCCGAAAGCGCCCTGCACGCAGACCCACACGAGTGTCGCCGTCGCGAGCCACGGCGATGGCGCGCTCGCATCGGCGCGCGAGCGACGCCATGCCTGAACCGTCAGCATGATGATGAGGAAGCCGATGCCCATCGCGAAATAGCGATGCAGCATCTCGATCCAGGCCTTGGTCATCGTCACCGGGCCCGTCGGCTGCGCGGTTTCAGCCGCGCGGATCGGCTCCCCTGCAGACAGCGGATTCGAATGTCCGTAGCAGCCGGGCCAGTCCGGGCAACCCAGCCCCGAATCCGTGAGGCGAGTGAAGCTGCCGAACATGATCAGATCGAGCGTCAGAAACGCGGTGACCCAGGCCAGCTTGCGGAACTTGGCCGGATCGCGCGACCAGGCGACATAGGCGAGCGGCACACCAGCCACCGCGACGCCCTTGAGGGCGAGCCAACCGAATGCGGCAGCGTCCATCAGTCCTTGCGCTCGATGCGCACCCAGTGACTCGACGCCGTCAGCAGCCGCGCCAGGTCCTTCTTCACGCGCTGCGGCTCCGGATCCTGCGGCCAGCGCAGCATCAGGTTGCCCATCGGATCGATGAGAAACACATGCCCCTCGATGCGGCTCGCGTCGGGTGCGAGAAACTCGCGCACGATAGCGGCGGGCGCTCGCACGAAATACATGCCTTCGTATTCGCGCAGCAGCAGAGTCGACAGCGGCGCGTCATCGGTGATCAGCCATACCCGCTCGATGCGATCGCGCTCCTTGCCGGACATCAGCCGCTGCTGGCGCATCTGCAGCAGCGCCGACGCACAGCCGTCGTCGCAGGCCGACTCGGCTGCAGCGAGCATGACCCATTTGCCGCGCAACTGCTCGAACGCAAAGGCGCGACCGTCAAGTCCGACCAGCGGAGTCACTGGTGCTGCCCGTGGAGTGATCAGCGTGCCGTAGTTCGTGCGCCCGCTCGGGGGGAAGACGTAGTACGCGAGGTACGAGGCCAGCACCGGAGCAATACACACCGCGATGACCGCATAGAGGACACGGTAACGACGCCAGTGGCTGGCCGACCCGCCCGGAGTGGTTGCACGGTCAGAGCTCAACGGCTGCTCCGCCGCAGCGCGCGGCCACCGAAGTAAAGCGTCAGCGCGCCACTGAGTGCGGCAAGTCCGTACCACTGCAACGCATATCCGCGATGCTTCTCGACGCCGGCTGCGGGTCGCACCCAGGCGCGTCGCAGTCCATCGCTGCCGTCGCTGGTCTGTTGTACGACGAACCGCGCCACCTGCAAGCCGGCCACGTGTTCGTACTGCTCGAACTCGAGGTTTGGCCAAATACCGGGAAGCGCCGCCGGCACGGGTGGGGCAAGTTCGAGGAGACGCGGCACGCGAGCGACCGCTATGCCTTCGACAAGAGTCGGTCCGCGCGGAGTCGTCAGCTCTGGAATCCGCGTCGGGTCCGTCGCATCACGGGCGACCCACCCTCGGTTGACCAGCACCGTGGCGCCGCCTTCGAGCCGCATCGGCGTAACGACCTGGAATCCGGCCGCGGCGTCGAGCATCCGGTTGTCGACGAACACCGTCGCCGCGGGTAGGAATTCGCCCCGGATCACGACGCGCAATGGCACCCTGTCGGCGACGGCCTGCACGTCTTCGCGGCGCCGGATGGAAAACGGAACCGCCCGTTCCGCAGCGTCCCATTGCGCCTCGAACGATTCCTTGATGTCACCGCGGCGGGTCTGCCAGTTGCCCAACGATAACCCGAGTATCGTCATTGCGACGCCGACGAGAATGGCCAGGATGCTGCGGCGGGTAGCCCACAGGGTCATGCAGGCAGCCAGTGGGATAATTCGTCGGCCGCTCGCCGAGATCGCATGCGCATCATCATCATCATTGCCTTCATCGGCATCATCATTTCCCTCGGATCGGCGTTGGTCTATCTAGTGCGCGATCGCGGCGCCACCAATCGCACGGTCAATGCGCTGACGGTTCGGATCAGCCTCTCGGTGGCGCTCTTCCTGTTCATTCTGTTCAGCTACTGGATGGGGTGGATCGAACCGCGTTCCTACTAACTGGCGCAGAAAAGAGTGCGGCGCCCGCAGGCGCCGCCGGAACCGCACACCACCGTCGCTACAGCCAGTAGACGACGATATATAGCCCGATCCACACCACGTCGACGAAGTGCCAGTACCAGGCAGCACCTTCGAACGCAAAGTGCTGATCCGGCTTGAAATGACCCTTGATCAGCCGCGCCAGCACGACGCTCAGCATGACTGCGCCGACGAACACGTGGAAGCCGTGGAATCCGGTCAGCATGAAGAAGGTCGAACCGAAGATGCCCGACGAGAGCTTCAGGTTGAGCTCGGAATAGGCGTGACCGTACTCGTACATCTGCACGCCAAGGAAAGTCACCCCGAGCAGCACGGTAATCGCCAGCCATAGGATGGCGCGATCACGGTGGTTCGCGCGCAAGGCATGGTGCGAAATCGTCAGTGTGATACCCGAAGTCAGCAGCAGCGCGGTATTGATGGTCGGCAGCCAGAACGGGCCGATCTTCGTGAAAGAGTCGACGACTCCGGCCGGACCGGAGTGCGGCCAGCCGGCATTGAAATCGGGCCACAGCAGTTTGTGATCAAAGTCGCCCAGCATCGGCGCCGTTATGACGCGCGCGTAGAACAGCGCCCCGAAGAAAGACGCAAAGAACATCACCTCCGAGAAGATGAACCAGCCCATCCCCCAGCGAAACGACGCGTCGACTTTTTGGTTGTACGCGCCGTGCTCGGACTCAGCCGCGACCATCGAAAACCAGCCGAACATCATGTAGACCAGCACCGCCAGGCCGATCGCCAGCGGTATGAAGCCCATCGTGTTCCAGTTGACAACCAGGCCGGCACCGATGCCGACAAACGCCATCGCGATCATCCCAACCATCGGCCACTGCGCCGGTGCCGGGACGAAATAGTCCGGTGCCGCTCCCCCGTGTGTATTGGCCATTCTCTCTCCTTCTTTTCCTAGCTCACTACAGTCCGCACCACCAGCAGCAGCACCAATACGAACAACGCTGCTGCGATGATGCCGGCAATGATCACGTGTACCGGATTCAGCTGTGTGGCGTCCTGCTCGTAGCCGGCGCGCTTGCGTACACCGAAGAACGACCAGAGCACCGCCCGCATCGTCTGCAGAAAGCCGGCCTTCCGCGATGTCGCGGCAGCATCCGGATCTTCGCGGCGTTCACCCGTCATCCCTCAGCCATTCGGCGCGACGACGCGCTCGGTCTGCGGCTTCGCCACGGCGCCCGCCACTTCAAAGAACGTGTATGACAGCGTGATCGTCTTCACATCCGTCGGCAGCGCCGGGTCGATGAAGAAAACCACCGGGAATTGTCTCGTTTCTCCTGCGGCCAGCGTCTGCTGCTGGAAGCAGAAGCACTCCAGTTTCTGGAAGTGTTTCGCCGACTGCATCGGCGCGTAACTGGGAATCGCCTGGCCAGCCATCGTGCGCGGCTGCAGGTTCACCAGATCATAGGTGACCTGCACCAGCTCGCCCGGATGCACCTGCAGATGATTCACATGCGGCTTGAAGCGCCACGCCCCCTGCGTGTTGGCATCGAACTCGACGGTGATAGTGCGCGAGCGGTCCACCTGCGTATTGCGCGCGGCCTTCTCGGCCTCGGTGTCCCGCGCGGTCACGATGTTGATGCCAGTGACTTCGCAGATCTTCTGATAGAGCGGCACCAGCGCCCAGCCGAAACCGAACATCAGCAACGACACCACGACCAGCTTGCGCAGGATCGAGCGGTTATCGCTCTGGACTTCGGAAGTCGGTGTCGGCTGTTCCATCGCTGTCCGTGTCAGCCGCCGATCAGCCAGCGACGCGCAATAACGCCAAGAAAGAAAATCACGGCAATCGACGCGAGGATCAGCGCGGTACGCCTGTTCTGCCGCCGTTCTTCGTGGCCTGCCATCGTCCGACTCACGGCTACTTGACGACCGGAGGCGTCTCAAACGTGTGGAACGGCGCCGGCGACGGCACTGTCCACTCCAGGCCGCCATCCTCGGCATGCCATGGATTCGCCGCAGCCTTGGGTCCGCCCTGGATGCACTTCACCACGATGAAGAGGAACAGCAACTGCGTGAAACCGAAGCCGAAGCCGCCGATCGAGGCCACCAGGTTGAAATCGGCGAACTGCAGCGGATAGTCCGCGTAGCGGCGCGGCATGCCGGCCAGCCCCAGGAAGTGCATCGGGAAGAAGGTGACGTTGAAGAACACCATCGACAGCCAGAAGTGCCACTTGCCGAGCGCTTCGCTGTACATGTGGCCGGTCCATTTGGGGAGCCAGTAGTAGGCACCGGCGAACAGCGCAAAGAGCGACCCGGCCACCAGCACGTAATGGAAGTGCGCGACAACGTAGTAAGTGTCCTGCACCTGGATGTCGATCGGCGCCACCGCCAGGATGAGCCCAGTGAAACCGCCCATCGTGAACACGAAGATGAAGCCGATCGCGAAAAGCATCGGCGTCTCGAATGTCATCGACCCCTTGTACATCGTCGCGATCCAGTTGAAGACCTTCACCCCGGTCGGGATCGCAATCAGCATCGTCGCGTACATGAAGAAGAGCTGTCCCGTCACCGGCATACCGGTCGTGAACATGTGGTGCGCCCACACGATGAAGGACAGGATCGCGATCGAGGCTGTCGCGTAGACCATCGACGCGTAACCGAAGAGCGGCTTGCGCGCGAATACCGGAATGATCTGCGAGATGATCCCGAAAGCCGGCAGGATCATGATGTACACCTCGGGGTGCCCGAAGAACCAGAAGATGTGCTGGTACATCACCGGGTCGCCGCCGCCGGCGGCATTGAAGAAGCTCGTGCCGAAATGGCGGTCGGTCAGCGTCATCGTGATCGCGCCGGCGAGCACCGGCATCACCGCGATCAGCAGGTAGGCGGTGATCAGCCAGGTCCAGCAGAACATCGGCATCTTCATCAGCGTCATTCCCGGCGCGCGCATGTTGAGAATGGTCGTGATGATGTTGATCGAACCCATGATCGACGAGGCGCCGAGAATGTGCAGCGCGAAGATCGCGAGGTCCATGCCCGGGCCCATCTGCACGGTCAGCGGCGCATAAAGCGTCCAGCCCGCCGCCGTCGCTCCGCCCGGTACGAAGAACGAGATGACGATCAGCAGCGCGGCGGGCGGCAGCAGCCAGAAGCTGAAATTGTTCATGCGCGCGAACGCCATGTCGGGCGCGCCGATCTGCAGCGGGATCATCCAGTTCGCGAAGCCGACGAATGCCGGCATGATCGCGCCGAACACCATGATGACGCCGTGCATCGTCGTCAGCTGGTTGAAGAACTCCGGTTTCCAGAACTGCAGCCCCGGCTGGAAAAGTTCCATCCGGATGCCAAGCGCAAGCACGCCGCCGAACAGGAACATCGTGAAGCTGAACCACAGGTACATCGTGCCGATGTCCTTGTGGTTCGTCGCGAACAGCCACCGGCGCCATCCATGCGGATGGTCGTGGGCGTGATCGGCGTGACCTGCGGCCGGGTGATGGACGACTGCGCTCATTGATGCTCCTGATCGATCTGTCTGTTGCCGGCGCGACTACTTGCGCGCAGCCTTGAATTCCGCGGGCTGAACGTCCCCTGCGCTGTTGCCCCACGAGTTCTTCGTGTAGGTCGCCACAGCGGCAAGCTCGACGTCCGACAACGCCTTCCACGACGGCATCGCATTCTTGCCGTTCAGCAGGAGCGCAATCTGGTCCGCCTTGCTGTTGACCACCTTGCTGCCAACCAGCGACGGAAAGGCGCCCTGTACCCCCTGGCCGTTGGCCTGATGGCACGCCTGGCAATTCGCCTGGTACACCTTCTCGCCGCGTGCCATCAGTTCCGGCTGCGTCCACGTCTTGTTCGGGTCGTCGGCAAGCGCAGCCATCTGCTGCTTCTTGCCGCTGACCCACTTGCTGTAGTCCTCGGCCGACACGACCTGCACGACGATCGGCATGAAGGCGTGATCCTTGCCGCACAGCTCGGCGCACTGGCCGCGGAACGTGCCGATCTGGTCGGCGCGGAACCAGGCGTCGCGTGCAAATCCCGGAATCGCGTCCTGCTTGACCGCGAAGGCCGGCACCCACCACGCATGGATCACGTCGCTCGCCGTGGTGATCACGCGGACCTTCTTGTTGACCGGCACGACGAGCGGGTTGTCGACTTCCAGCAGATAGGTCGGCGTCTTGGCTTCGCGGCCTTCGATCTGCGCGACCGGAGTCGCGATCTGCGACAGGAAGGCGATGCCTTCGCCTTCGCCGCGCAGATAGTCGTAACCCCACTTCCACTGATAGCCGGTCACCTTGATCGTCAGGTCGGCATTGCTCGTGTCCTTCATCGCGACCACCGTCTTCGTCGCCGGCAGCGCCATGACGATGACGATGATGAACGGGATCACCGTCCAGACAATCTCGACCGTCGTGTTCTCGTGCCAGTTGGCAGCAACGGCACCCTTTGACTTGCGGTGCTTCCAGATCGAATAGAACATCACGCTGAACACGGCGATGAAAATGGCCGTGCAGATGATCAGCATCATGTTGTGCAGGCTGTACACCTCATTCGCAACCGAGGTCATCGGCGGGGCGAGGTTGTACCTGCTTTGCACGGCGCTCGCGCCGCCGGCGGTGACGGACAACAGGGCCGCTAATGCCGAGCGCACGACCGAGAATCGAGAAAACACTGTCATAGCCATTGCCTGTCCACTTCCCCGGCTCGAATAATTCACATGCCCCGCTGGGTCGCCGCAGTCAGCGCCGCCCGGATTTCCCGCCCGAGCGCGGCGCGTCGACCATCCACGAGGTACCTCCCCACTTCGACGCGCTGCCGCGCCGAGACCAACTGCACCTGCACCCGCGCGCCGAGGTCGGCGCCGCGCTGCGACACCTCGACTCGCACCCAGGGCAGGGCGAAAGACGCCTCGATGCGCTCCCGCCCCTGCTGCCGCTCCACGATCAGCCGATCGTCACGCAGTTCGATGCGCTCGAAGTCGGTCGCATGTCGACCGTAGCAAACGAACGCCGCGACGACGGCCAAGACCTCGAGCCCTACGAAGGGGAGCACCATCCACAGTCCGTGCGCGGCAAACGCAACACCGACGGCGAACGAGAAAGCCACCAGTGAAGCGAACACCACCGCCAGTTGCCGCGGGCTGGCCGAACAATTCCGCTTGATCAGCCAGATCGTGGGATCGGTCACGCGCCTGCCTGCTCTCGCGTCGACCGGGTGGCGCAAAACGTGCGGATTATATGCAAAGCGCAGGGACGGGTCGTCCCCTAGTGCAGCGAGGCGCAATCACATCGATCCGGCGGGCGGACTGATGCCGCCCGCCCCGGGACACTGCAGCGCGAACTCGCCTATTCCGCCGGAATTCGCAGGTTCTGCCCCGGGTAGATCTTGTCCGGGTGACTGAGCATCGGCTTGTTCGCCTCGAAGATCTTCATGTAGGCGTTGGCATTGCCGTAGAACTCCTTGGCGATCTTCGACAGCGTGTCGCCCTTGACGACCGTGTAGAACTTCGCCTCCGGCTGCGACAGGTCGACCGTCATGTTGTCGTCGACACCCGAGACACCATGGACGTTGCCGGCCGCCAGGATCACTTTCTCCTTGGTCGCCTGGTCCTTCGCAACGCCATAGACCTTGGCCACACTGGTGGCACCGTCAAACGTGACGGTGAGCGCTGTCACCGTCAGACCGAGTGTGTTGATGTAATTCTCGATCGCCGTGGCGGCCTCACGGTTGGCTTCGGCGATGACCGCCGGATCGGCCTTGGCGGGCGCCGCCTGCACTTCCTGCACCTTCTTGCCGAAAAGCTTCTCGCCGGCTTCCTTGAAGAACGAAATGAGACCCATTCTTTTTCCTCCGTTTATGGCGCTTGATGACAAGCCGGTCCCAACCGGGAAACCGGTCGCACTTTCACACTTTACTTCGTTCGGGTGGTTATCTCCTTGCACGCGACAGTTGACGGCGCAGATCCTCCACCGCGATCGTGCTGACGCCGGTCATGCGCGGCGCTGGCTTCCACGCGTGCCCGTAGGCAACTTCGAACGTCAGGGCAATACGGCCATCGGCATCGCGGCGACCCGCCAAGGCGTCAAGCAGGTGCCGCGCCTGCCGACCCGACGGCAGTGCCGGCCAGCGGTCGTCGCGCGGATTGGCGCCCAGTGCCCGGATCTCGTCGAGAAGATCCTCCGGGCGGTTGAATGTCAGCGTCAGGGTTTCGACGTCCATGACCGGTGTCGCAAAGCCGCTCGCAACCATCATGTCGCCGAAGTCATGCATGTCGACGAAGCTCATCGGGCGGGCATGCGGAAGGGCCTCGCTCACCGCCACGCGCAGTTCGCGCAAAGTGTCCGGCCCGAAGCAGCTGAACATCAGCAGGCCGTCGACACGCAACACCCGCTTCCACTCCGGAAAGACGATGTGGGGCGTCGGGTGCCAGTTCAGCATCAGGTTGGAGTGCAGCAGGTCGACGCTGCCATCGGCGAAGGGTAGCCGTGCGCCGTCGGCGACCAGCCATCGCGGCCGATCGCGCCAGAGTCGGGCCAAGCCCACTGCAGCGCGCTGGTCCGCCGCTGCAGCACGAACCATCTGACCGGACAGATCGACCCCGGTCCAGGCGGCGTCGCGGTACAGCTTCAGCAGACCTTCGCGCGAACGCCCGAGGCCACAGCCGACATCGACGATGTGCCGAGGTTCGAGCCTGATGTACTCGAGACGGCCGAGCAATCGCTGCCCAATCTCCCGCAGCAGGACATCGTGCTGGCGCAAGCGCTGTACGCGACGATCGAACTGTCGCGCCACGGTCTCGACCCGCGCCGGCAGCCGCGGTGGAGCCACCATCGTGGGGGTGATGTCGGATGTCCCGGGGCCGAGCGGCATGGTGCGACCCAGTATAGGTTCGACGGCTGCGCACAGCGGGTCGCTAAGCTTGCGCCATGGCGTTCAACGGGTCATCGACGCACTCACGCGGCAAGTCGTGGCTCGCACCGCGCTGCGTCGTGTGCTCGCTGGGACCGGGTTCACCGGTATGCGCTGGCTGCGAGCACGATTTCTTCGCGCCCGATGTACGCGGTTGCGAGCGATGTGCGCTGCGACTGCCCGCCTCGGCCGACCGTGTATGCGGGGCCTGCCTGTCCGAGCCACCGGCGTTCGACGCGAGCACAGCGCTGGCTGACTACATACCGCCGGTCGCCGGCATGGTGGCCGCCCTGAAATTCGGCGGACGCCTTGACCTTGCCGAGGTGTTTGCCCGACTTCTGGCCCGTCGCGAGCCGGTCCGACCGCTCGCCGACCTGGTCGTCGCGGTGCCCCTGTCCTTCGAGCGCGAAAGCGAGCGAGGCTTCAACCAGTCGCTGGAGATCGCGCGCCGCTACGCCAGGCTCACCGGCACGACGCTGGCCGAGCGGGCGCTATCGCGGCTGCGGCACACAGCGCCGCAGCAGTCGCTGGCGCGTGAGGAGCGCCGGCGCAATGTGCGCGGCGCCTTTGGTGTCGACGTGCCGGTCCAGGGGCGCTGCGTCGTCGTCATCGACGACGTGATGACAACGGGATCGACGCTCGGCGAGGTCGCGCAGGTGCTCAAACGTGCCGGCGCCGCGCGCGTCGTCAATCGCGTCGTCGCCCGGACGCGCTGATCATGTTCAACATCGTCCTCGTCGAGCCCGAGATCCCGCCGAACACCGGCAACGTCATACGCCTCTGTGCAAATACGGGTTCGCGGCTGCATCTGGTGCAGCCGCTCGGCTTCGAGCTCACCGACAAGCAGCTGCGGCGGGCCGGACTCGACTACCACGAATACGCGGAGCTGCGTGTGCATGCGGATTTCGACGCGCTGCTCGCCAGCGAACGGCCGAGCGAAGGCCGGCTCTTCTGCTGCACGACGCATGGCACGCGGCATCACGTGGACGTCGCGTTTGAGCCCGCTGACTGGCTGGTGTTCGGCAATGAGTCGCACGGGCTGCCTGACACGCTGCGGAACCGTTTTGCTTCACACCAGCGACTGCGCCTGCCGATGCGGCCCGGCAACCGCAGCATCAATCTGTCCAATGCCGTCGCGATCGTTGTCTACGAGGCATGGCGACAGCAGGGCTTCCACGGCGGCGCCTGACGAAGGCGCCGTCAGCTTCGGCGCGGGTCCACTTTCGACGGGTGAGTGCGGTCCATCTGCTGGGCGTGCAATTCCAGGCGATCGAGCAGCAGGTCGGGAGTGTGATCGACGATAAGAAGGTCCCAGTGCTCCGGTCGGATGAACTGCTCCTGTGCGGCATGCCGGATGAACTCGAGGAGCTGGTCAAAGTAGCCCTCGATGTTGAGTATGCCGACCGGTTTCGACTGCAGCTGCAGCTGCAGCCACGTGACCATCTCGAACATCTCCTCAAGAGTGCCGTAACCGCCCGGCAGTACGAGAAAGGCGTCGCTGCGGTCGGCCATCGCACGCTTGCGCTCGTGCATCGACTCGACGACGTGCAGTTCCGTGAGCCGGCGGTGAGCCACTTCGGGGCGCATCAGGTGCCGCGGAATGATGCCGATGATGCGCCCCCGTCGCGCCAGCATTTCATCGGCAAGGGCTCCCATCATGCCGACGTGGCCGCCGCCATAGACGGCTGTCAGCGAACGCCGCGCCAGCACCTGTGCGACTTCGCGCGCAGCGGCCAGGTACTCCGGCCGGGCGCCGGACTGTGATCCGCAAAAGACGGTGATGGCCTCGAACGTCACGGCACGACGCTTTCAGGCTTGGGATCGCGCGCGAGCAAGCGGTCAAGCGCCTGGCGCGGCGTCATACGACCGTCCAGTACTGCGCACACCGCTTCGGTGATGGGCATCTGCACATCGAGCCGCCGCGCACGTGCGAGCACGGCCGGCGCCGAGCGAACGCCCTCGGCAACATGCCCGAGTCGATCGACGATGTCGGGCAGTGGCCGACCCCGCCCCAGTGCCAGTCCGACCTGGCGGTTACGCGACAGGTCGCCCGTCGCAGTCAATATGAGATCGCCCACACCGGTGAGACCCATGAACGTTTCGGGGCGCGCGCCGAGCGCGAGGCCGAGGCGCGTCATCTCGGCGAGTCCGCGCGTGATCAGTGCTGCCCGTGCATTCAAACCCAGATCAAGCGCATCGCTGATGCCGGTGGCAATCGCGAGTACGTTCTTGACGGTTCCGCCGACTTCGACGCCGATAACATCCGGCGAGGAATAGATGCGCAACGCGCCGCCGTGCAGTGCGTCGGTCACCGCGTCGCAGAGCGGGTCAGTGCCGGCGACGGTCAATGCGGTCGGCAGGCCCCGCGCCACTTCAAGCGCAAAGCTGGGGCCGGACAGCGGTCCGCTGCGGTCGACAACATCGGGCCACGCCGCCGCCACGACTTCGTGGGCAAGAAGATGACTCTTTTCCTCGAATCCCTTGCAGAGCCAAACCATCGGCGCTGGCGCCGCCAGCGCGGCTAGGTGTCGGCAGACTTCCGCCAGTGCTCGAGTCGGCGTCGCAATGATCAGCAGGCCGTCGTGCGCGTGATTCACCGCCGCCGCGAGATCGTCGACGACAGTCAGCGCTTCGGGAAACGCAACGTCCGCCATATAGCGCGCATTGCTGCGCGCGGCCTGCATTTCGCGGACATGCGCCGGATTGCGGGCCAGCAGGACGACGCGGTTACGCGTGGCCAGCGCGCATGCCATCGCCGTGCCCCACGCGCCTGCGCCGAGCACGGCAATGTTATTCATCGCCTCAGGCGCTGGCCGCGCCGTTGCCGTTGGCAGCAGGCGCTGCGGCCGCCTGACCGCCCTGTTGCGCCAGGGCAGCTTGCCGCTGCTGGTAGAAGGCCTCGAAGTTGATCTCGGCCAGGTGTATCGCCGGCAGTCCGGTGCGGGTTATCAGGTCGGCGATATTGGCGCGCAGGTACGGGTAGACGATGCCGGGACAGACGATGCCCAGCACCGGCGGCTTCTGCTCGGCGGGGATGTTGCGAATCTCGAAGATACCGGCCTGCTTGCCTTCGACCAGGAACAGCACCTTGTCCTTCACCTTGGCCGTGACCGTCACACGCACGACGACCTCATGCAAGGCATCGAGGACCGGAGCGTCGGAGACTTCGAGTTGCACATCGACCTTCGGGTTCTCGTTCTCGAGAAACACCGTCGGTGCATTGGGCATCTCGAGAGAGGCATCCTTCAGGTAGATGCGCTGAACCTGGAACACCGGCGACTGCGGCGCAGCCGCGGTCGCGGGGGAAGTATCGGTCATGAGTTTTCCTGGCTAAGTCCTCGGCAGCGTCGCCGCGTCGGGCACTGGTTGAAATCCATCACTGGGCAAGCAGGCGCGTGAGCTTGCCTTCGCGGTCGAGCGCCGCAAGATCATCGAAGCCGCCCACGTGGGTCTCTCCGATGAAAATCTGCGGCACGGTGCGCCGACCGGTGCGGGCGATCATCTCGTCGCGCCGCGCCGGCTCGAGGTCGATGCGAACCTTGTCGATGTGCGCCACACCCCGGGCCTTCAGCAACGCTTCGGCCCGCTGGCAGTAGGGGCAGACGCCGGTGCTGTACATGAGAATCTGGCTCATTGCGTACTCCGCTTCGGGCTAGCTGCGCAGCGGCAGTCCAGCCTCGCGCCAGCCGGCGATACCTCCGCCCAGAACGAACACCTCGCTGAAGCCCTGGCTGCGCAGCAGCGCCGCAGTCCGACCGGCGCTCGTGCCGGTAGCGCAGACCAGCAACACGGGCTTGTCCTTCTTCAACTCGCCGATGCGTGCAGTGATCTTGTCGGCCGGCACATTGCGCGCGTTCGGCAAGGTTCCCTTGGAGAATTCCTCTGAACCGCGCAGATCGACGACCTGCGGATTGCGCGAGTTGATCAATTGTGTCGCCTGCAGCGTGCTTAGCGTGGGACCGGCCGCCCGGCTCTTGACGAGTGGCCAGACAAGCATGGCGCCGCTGGCGAAAGCGACGGCGATAAGAAGGAGGTTGTCGATGAAGAACTGCACGTGATGGTCCGGTGATCTCGGTGGTTCTGCAGCGACGCCTGCCGGCGCGGCGCGTTGCCAGCGGCGACCGCGCACCGCGTCGGTCGGCTCGTCAACGGCGAAGCGGAGGCGCAAGTTCGCGCAAAGCCGTGGATTATAGAATAGCCGCTCACGCAGAGTGCTTTGCCACGCCATGTACAAGCTCGTGCTGTTGCGCCACGGCGAAAGCCAATGGAACCTGGAGAACCGGTTCACCGGTTGGACTGATGTCGACCTCACCGAAAATGGACGGACCGAGGCACGTGCCGCCGGCGAATTACTGCTGCGAGAAGGCTACGGCTTTGACATCGCTTACACCTCGGTGCTACGGCGCGCGATCCGCACGCTATGGATCGGCCTCGATGCGATGGACTTGATGTGGCTGCCCGTCGTTCACAGCTGGCGCCTGAACGAGCGCCACTACGGTGCGCTGCAGGGCCTGAACAAGGCCGAGACCGCAGCGCGATACGGTGAGCAGCAGGTGCTGACGTGGCGACGCGCCTACGCGGTCGCACCCGATCCGCTGACGCCGGATGATCCGCGCTGGGCCGGGCGTGACCCTCGATACAAGCACCTCGCGCCACAGGACATCCCGGCGACCGAATGCCTGCGCGATACGGTCGCGCGCGTCATGCCGTTCTGGAAGGATTCGATCGCGCCGGCCATTTCGCGCGGGCGCCGGGTCATCGTCGCGGCGCACGGCAATTCGCTGCGCGCGCTCGTCAAGTACCTCGACGGCATTTCCGACGAAGACATCGTTGGGCTCAATATCCCGACGGCACGTCCGCTTGTCTACGAGCTCGACGCCGAGTTGAAGCCACTGCGCCACTACTACCTTGGCGATGCTGACGAGATAGCGCGCGCCACCGCGGCCGTCGCCGCGCAGGGTCGGGCGCGACCCACCGCTTGACTTCCTGTCGCAGATTCGCGCATGCCCGGCTCGTCATCCTCGGCCTGTGCGCCGTCGCGCTTGTCTGCGCGGAGGCTGAGGCACGTACCCCGACGAAGCCCTCCGCGGCTCAACGCGGCAGCTCGACGGCGTCCAAGTCCGGATCAAACGCAAAGCGGCCGCCCGCCGCCGCCACACCGCAGCAGCAGCAGTCGCTGCAGCGGGAGCAGCGCGACCTGCAGGCGGAACTGGCAAAGCTCAAGCGCCAGCTCGCCGCGACCGAAGCGTCGCGATCCGCGGCAAGCGACGCGCTCGCCAGTTCCGAAATCGCGATCTCGAAGGTCAATCGCCGGCTGCGCGAGCTGGCGACGGCGCGTGAGCGGGTCGAAAGACAGATTGCCGCGCTGGCGGCTCGCGAACGCGATGTCGCCAGCCGACAGGGCGAACGCAGTCGTCAGCTTGACGCGTGGCTGCAGCAGCAGCAGCGCTTGACGTTGCGCGATCCGCTTCATCTCCTACTTGAAGGAGACGACCCCAACCGTCTGGCCCGCGAAGCGCAATACCTGGCCTACTTGAGCCGGGACGCAGAGACATCGATGGAGCAGCTAGAAGCGCGACGCCTTGAACTCGTTGCAGTGAAAGAGGAATCGACGACGAAGGCGGAAGAACTGTCCAAAATAGCCGAAGATGAGCGCAATAGCCGGCTGCTGCTCGAGCAGGAACAGGCCCGGCGCAAACAGGCACTGGATCGGCTTTCCAGGCAGGCCGTCGGGCAGCGGCAGTCGATCGCGCGGCTCGAACGTGATGAGCAGCGACTGGCGGCCCTGGTTGAGCGGATTTCGGCACTTCTGGCAGAACAGAAGCGGCGGGAACTGGAGCGGGCACGCGTTGAGGCGGAACGCGCGGCTGCCGCCCGAGCCGCCCCGCGCAAGGCGGAGCCTCGCGGACGAGCTCCCGCCGAGGCGGCACCACCATCTATCCCACAACAAGCGTCTTCCAGCACGAACTTCGCTCAAATGAGGGGAAAAGTTCCGTTGCCGGTGCAGGGGACCGTGACCGCGCGGTTTGGCACTCCGCGCCGCGGCGATGCGGGCGCGACCGGCCCTTCCTGGAAAGGCATCTTCATCCGGGCGCCCGCCGGCGCCGATGTCAAGGCTGTCGGCGCTGGTCAAGTCGTGTTTGCCGACTGGCTGCGCGGCTTTGGCAACCTGCTCGTGATCGACCACGGCGACGGCTATTTGTCGATCTACGGCAACAATGAAGCCCTGCTGCGGAACGCGGGAGACCGGATTGCTGTCGGAGACACTGTGGCTTCGGTCGGAAATACAGGCGGTAACGACACCCCGGGCCTATACTTCGAACTACGTTTCCAGGGCCGCCCTTTTGACCCGCTTAGCTGGGTCGCGGCGCGCTAAGGTCTTCCAAAGGTTGGCGACAACGTTCGCGACCTCGGCTCGCGGAGGTGGCATGGCTGGCAGGTTACGCAGTGTTGGGCTCATCGGTACCGGCGCGGTCGCCGGCGTCTTGATCAGCCTTGGCATCTCTGCTTACGCATTTCGCGATACACGCGGGCAGATTCCGCTCGAGGAAATCCGGCAGTTCACCGAAGTCTTCGGTGCGGTCAAGCAGAATTACGTCGAGCCGGTCGACGACAAGAAACTCATGCAGGAAGCGATCTCGGGGATGCTCTCCGGGCTCGATCCGCATTCGGCGTTCCTCGATGCCGACGCCTTTAAAGACATGCAGTCGAGCACGCAGGGCGAGTTCGGCGGCCTCGGCATCGAAGTGGGCGCCGAGGACGGCATCATCAAGGTGATCGCGCCGATCGATGACACGCCGGCTGCCCGTGCCGGGGTCAAGGCGGGCGACTTGATCATCAAGATCGACGACAAGGTCACGCGCGGCATGACGCTACCCGAGGCCGTGAAGCTCATGCGCGGCAAGCCGCGCACCGCGATCACGCTGTCGATCGCGCGCAAGGGCGAAGACAAGCCGCTCGAATTCCGCCTGATGCGCGACGTGATCCGCGTGCAGTCGGTCCGCACCAAGATGATCGAACCGGGCTACGGCTTCGTGCGAATCTCGCAGTTCCAGGAGCGCACTGTCGACGATCTGGTCAAGCAGATCAACGATCTTTACAAGCAGGCGCCTCTCAAGGGACTCGTGCTCGACCTGCGCAACGATCCCGGCGGTCTGCTCCACTCGGCGGTTGGTGTTTCGGCGGCGTTCCTGCCGGCGCGCGCGCTGGTCGTCTCGACTGATGGCCGCAACGAGGACTCGCGCCGCCGCTTCGTCGCGTCACCCGAAGACTACTTGCGCGGCCGCGGCGAGGACGTGCTGCAGAAGCTCCCGGCACAGATCAAGAGCGTGCCGATGATCGTGCTGGTCAATGGCGCATCGGCTTCAGCGTCGGAGATTGTGGCTGGCGCGCTGCAGGATCACAAGCGCGCGACCGTCATCGGCACGCAGACCTTCGGCAAAGGCTCGGTGCAGACGATCATCCCGCTGCGCCTCGACGGTGAGGGTCCCGCGGCGATCAAGCTGACGACGGCCCGCTACTACACGCCGAGCGGCCGATCGATCCAGGCCAAAGGCATCGTCCCGGACCTCGCGGTCGAAGACACCCCCGAAGGCAATTTCTCCGGATTCAATGTGCGCGAGGCCGATCTGATGCGGCACCTCGAAAGCACCAAGGCCGAAGAGGCTTCGCGCACGACCGGCCCCTCCCGGGGCGACGTCACCGACGACACCGGCGGTCGATGCGGCGCCGACCACGAAGGCGCCGCCGGCACGGCGCTACGACTTCGGCAGCAGCGACGACTATCAATTGCTGCAGGCACTCAACCACCTCAAGGGCAAGCCCGTCGAGGTCGCGAAGCCGAAGGCGGAAAGCGTCGCCAAGGCCCAGCGCTGAACTAGATTCCTCCACGAACGGGCCGCCACGCGGCCCGTTTTTCTTTTGGGCGGCACAGTGGACGACGACCAGCTGCTGCGCTATTCGCGGCACATCCTGCTCAACGAGATTGGCGTCGAAGGCCAGGACCGACTGCAATCGGCGCACATGCTCGTGATCGGCGCAGGCGGGTTGGGTTCGCCCGCCGCTTTTTATCTCGCTTCGGCCGGCGTCGGCGCACTGACGCTGGTCGATGGCGACCGCGTTGACCTCACCAACCTGCAGCGGCAGATTCTTCATACGACCGATCGCATCGGCATGCCGAAGGCCGAGTCCGGTCGCGTTGCATTGGCGGCGCTCAATCCCGAAGTGCGGCTGGCCACCCTTGCCGAGCGGGTGGAATCTGGCGCGCTCGACCGTCTCGTTGCGCAAGCGACCGTGGTGCTCGACTGTTCCGACAACTTCGCCACGCGGCACGCGATCAACCGCGCCTGCGTAGCGCATCGCCGACCCCTCGTGTCGGGCGCGGCGATACGCTTCGATGGGCAGATCGCATCGTTTGATACCCGCGCCGACGAATCGCCGTGTTACGCCTGCCTGTTTCCGCCCGGTGACGGCGAAGACGAGCTGTGCTCGACGATGGGCGTGTTCGCGCCGCTGACCGGCATCATCGGCACGATGCAGGCGGCCGAAGCGCTGAAGCTCGCCGCGGGCGTCGGGGCGGCGCTGGTCGGCCGTCTGCTGATGCTCGATGCACTCGCGATGCAGTGGCACTCCGTCCGCGTACCGCGCGACCCCGGCTGCCCGGTCTGCTCGCAACGCTGAGCCGATGTCCGCGCGGCACGTCGCGCTGCTGGTGTTCCTGGCGGCGATCTGGGGCGGCGCGTTTTCGCTGATCCGCAACGCCGTGCCGACGCTGGGTCCGCTCGGACTCTCGGCCGTGCGACTCGCCGTTGCGGCCATCATCATGGTCGGCTACCTGCGCGCCACGAGCGGCCGCGTGCACTGGCGGCGGAACTGGCGCGCACTGGCCGTGGTCGGCATCTTCGGCGCTGCCTTGCCGTTTCCGCTCTTTGCCTACGGTGCGACCCAATGGCCAGCCGGGGTCCTCGCCGTCATCAACGCCACGGTGCCGCTCTGGGGTGCGGTGATCGCGCGCGTCTGGCTCGGCGATCGCATTTCCGCAGTGGCGGTTCTCGGGCTGGCCTTCGGCGTCGGCGGCGTCGCCCTGCTGAGCGGCACCGACTCGGTTGTTCTCTCTGCATCCGCAGCACTGGCGCTCGCCGCGGCACTCGGCGCGTCGCTCTGCTTTGCAGTGTCCGGGGTTGCCGCCAAGGCGCTGGGCGCGCGCATACCGGCGCCCGCCCTGGGCACCGGAGTGCTGATCATCGGGGCGGCGTTCAACGTTCCGCTCACTGCACTCGCGCCACCGCAGCAGATCACGGCATTCGCGCTGGTCAACGCGATTCTTCTGGGCGTGCTGGCGTCTGCCCTCGCGACCGTTCTTTACCTGCGACTGATCCAGGAAATCGGCCCGACGCGATCGATGACGGTGACCTTCCTGATTCCCGTATGGGGCATCTTCTGGAGTGCGCTGCTGCTCGGCGAACCGGTCACGACCGACATGGTCGGCGCGTGCGTGCTTGTGCTGATCGGTACCGCGCTGGTCATTTTCGGCCAGCGAACTGCGCTGGCCGCGGCCAAGGTCTAGCCGACAAGTACCGGCAATTGCGTATCCAGCGCCTCGGCGGGGAACTTGCGGAACCCGCTCTTCGCGAACCGGTGCCAGCGACCGACGACGAAGGCCACGACCAAAGCAGGCGCGCGCCCCGGCATCGAGGTTGTCGGCCATTTCATGGTCGCTGGAGGCGACCCTGAAGCTCTGCTTGATCGACGCTTCGATGCGCTCGATAAACTGGTTGATGCGCTCCTGCAGCCGCTCGTTCTCGTTGACCAGCGCATCGCCGATCAGTACCCGTGTCATGCCCTTGTTGGTCTGGGCGAACTCCAGCAGCATCGCCACGATCGCGCGCACCTGCCTCAGCCCCGACGATTCGCGGGCGCTGATCTCGTTGATCAGGCCGAATACCGTGGTTTCGATGAACTCGATGAGGCCCTCGAACATCTGGGCCTTGCTGGCGAAGTGGCGATAGAGCGCGGCTTCTGAAACCCCCAGGCGGGCAGCGAGCGCGGCGGTGGTAACTTTCTCGCCCTTGGGGTCTTCGAGCATCGTCGCCAGCGTCTGCAAAATCTGCAGCTTGCGTGCCCCGGGCTTGCGCGGGTTGGCAATCGGGCTGGCGGATTCCATGGGTGCGACGGGCAGGAACGGAAGCGGCTTCGAGGTTTCCGGCGGTCCGGACGTGAAGGCATACTACCCCGGAAACCCGCAGCAGCGAACCATCTTCCAGACCAGCGGCAGACCGCTGACGGCTTGAATTGCAGCGCCGGGCGGCGCCTTACCGCGCGATCAGTTCAGCGCAGTTCGCAGAAGCAGTAGGCGAGCGCTCGGGCCGGCTGCTCCCCGGCGCGTTTGAGCAGTGCGAGTTCGCGCGGCGCACGTGGCGCGAGCGAGACCATCAATGACCGCGCCAGGCTGTCCCAGCCGAACTCGTCCCGGAGCGCAACGCCAAGCCGACCGAAGAACAAGGACAGGTAACGGTCCAGGCCCCGGGGTTCGGGCTCGAGGTATTCGATGCGGAACTTTTCGCCGAGCGACGCCCGCCGTGCCGCGCTCTTCAGCGCGAGGTCGAGCCCGCCGACCACGTCGATCAGGCCCCGGTCCCTCGCCTGGGCGCCGGTCCAGACCCGACCCTGGGCGACCTCGTTGATCTTCTCCGTACTCGACTTGCGGTTCGCGGCGACCACCTCGAGGAACTGCTGGTAGGTGTGACCGATACTGCTTTCGACGATCTGCGCCAGACGCTTGTCGAGCGGTCGCGTCAGATCGGTCGCCTCGGCAATCCACGTGGTACCCGCACCGGCCGAATTGACCCCCACCTTTTCCATCGTTCCGGTGAAATTCGGGATCAGCGCGAACACGCCGATGGACCCGGTGACCGTCGCGGCGTCGGCCATCACCTCGTCGCCGCCCATGGCAATCCAGTAGCCGCCGGAGGCGGCGACGTCGCCCATCGACACCACGACCGGCTTGCCGGCCTTGCGCGTCAGTTCGAGCTGCTCCCGTATCAGCTCCGAGGCGAACGCACTGCCGCCCGGCGAATCGACACGGACCACGAGCGCCTTGATGCTGTCATCCTCGCGCGCCCGCTGTATTAGCTCCACGGCGCCGCGCGCACCAATCGTGCCCTTCTGCGCGTCGCCCTCGACGATCTCACCCTGCGCGACGATGACGCCCACAGCGTCGCCGACGGCCGGCTCGTCGACATAACGCAGAGTAGGCATACATCGAGATCTGCCGGAACGTCTCGTCGTCGTCGGAACTGCGCGGCGCGCCCCGCTCGAACATCAGTGCACGGAACTCGTCGCGCCGCTTCAGGCCATCGATCATCTTTTCCTTGAGCGCAAGCTCGGCGACATCGCCGCCGACCGCCTCCAGCCGCTGCGGCAGGTCGTTGAGCGCCGCCATCACACTGCCCGGCGCTAGCTTGCGCGCGCGCTCGACGTCCGCGAGCCATGTCGTCCAGAGGCCGTTGCGCAGATAGGCATCCGCCTCCTCCGCCTCGGGCGTCGGCCCTGTCCGGGTAAAGGGCTCGCCGAAGCTCTTGTAGCGGCCGGCCTGAAACGTGTTCACCTTGACGCCGACCTTGTCGAGCAGTTCCTTGTAATAGCCGCGTGTACCGCCGATGCCACGGATCAGCAGTGCGCCCGATGGGTGCATGAACACTTCGTCGGCATGAGCCGCCAGAAAATACTGGGCCTGCGAATAGGACTCCGACCAGGCGACGACGGGTTTGCCGGCCCCGCGCACGCGTTCGATAGCCGCACCGATCTCACGGAGCGTGGCCAGGCCGGCGTTGTCCATTTCGTCGAGCACGAGAACCACCCGCGTGATCTGCGGATCCCGTGCCGCGCCATCCAGCACTGCAAGCACATCGCGCAGGCGGGTTTCGAAGCGATCGCGCCCGAGCGCCTCGGCGATTGCGGCCTCTTCGGCGCCTACCGTGTATTCCTCGACGACGTCACCCTGGATATTGACCACCAGCGCCGTATCGGGAGACAGGCGTGGTGGCGCGTCCGACGACAGCCAGACAAACAGGATCAGCCCGACGATTAACAGGAACAGCAGATTGAGGATCAATCTCCGCGAGAAGTCGATTGCTGCCCAGATCCCGCCGAAGAATCTTCGTATCAGCCCCGGCCGTGCCATATCTGCTCCACTGCTTGTCGATCGAACCGATGAGCTTACCGCGTCAGCCTGCCCCGCCTAGCGCGGAACGCGCCGCGCCAGTTCGTGCAGGGAAGCAATCCGCAAGCCGACGGCGCCGCTGCGCGTCCTGCGGCCGATGGGCTTGCCGTGCCGTGCGATCAGCACCGTACGCAGACCAAGCGCCCGCGCTGACTTGATGTTGACGAGCGAATCCTCGACGAGGATGGCGGACGCCGGGCGTATGCGTTCGCGCGCCAGCATCGCCCGCAGCATCAGCCGCGAGGGCTTGGGGCGAAACGTGCCGTGCACGCGCATGCGCTCGATCGAGTGGCGGGTTCCAATGTGCCGATGCAACGAGAGTTCGCGCAGCACCGATCCGGCGTAGTCAAGCGGCGCATTGGTGAGCAGAACCTTGCGCCCGCGCAGTCGCGCGAACAGGCGGGCGAGCCCGCGTTCGGCCCGCAGCAGGGCAGCCACATCGAAGTCGTGCGTTGCACGCAGGAAATCACGCGCGTCGACGCCGTGGTGGCGCACGAGCCCGAGCAGGGTGGCGCCATAACGGCGCCAGTAAAGCGTCCGCAGTCGGTTGGCTTCAACCCGGTCCACCCCGAGTACGCGTTCGACGTAATCCGTCATGCGCGTGTCAATCGCGTGGAAGATCGCGTGCGAGGCGTCGTGCAGCGTGTTGTCGAGATCGAACAGCCAGACCGGAGCCTCGCGCCGCGGACTCGGTGCGTCGCGGCACGAAGGCGACGCAGGTCGCTCGGAAATCAGCAGGCGCGATCGCGGGCGGCCTGGTTTCACGTCCTGCGCCGCATGGTGGCAGGCAGGCTGCAGCGGCAATCGGGCAAGGCGCCCTCAGTGACTCTTGATCATCGTGCCGACGCCCTGGTCGGTCAGAATCTCGAGCAGCAGGCAGTGGTCGACGCGGCCATCGATGATGTGCACCGCGTTGACCCCGCTCTTCGCGGCCTCAAGCGCCGATGAAATCTTCGGCAGCATGCCGCCGGAAATCGTACCGTCGGCGAAGAGCTCGTCGATTTCGCGCGCCGAGAGCCCGCTCAACAGCGTGCCGTTCTTGTCGAGGACGCCCGGCGTGTTGGTCAGCATCACCAGCTTTTCGGCCTTCAGGATCTCGGCGATCTTCCCGGCCACGACGTCCGCGTTGATGTTGTAAGACAGACCGTCCGCGCCAAAGCCGATCGGCGAGATAACCGGGATGAACGCATCGTCTTGCAGCGCCTTGACGACGGCGGGGTTGATAGCCTCGATCTCGCCGACCTGGCCGATGTCATGGCTCTTCGTGGGATCGTCCTTGTCCGGCATGCGCAGCCGTCGTGCGCGTATCAGTCCGCCGTCCTTGCCCGTCAGGCCGACAGCCTGCCCGCCGAAGGCATTGATCAGCATCACCAACTCACCCTGCACCTCACCGGCCAGCACCCACTCGACGACTTCCATCGTCTCGGCGTCGGTGACACGCATGCCCTGGATGAAGGTGGACTTCTTTCCGACCCGCTCCAGCGCCTCGTCGATCTGCGGGCCGCCGCCGTGCACGACGATGGGATTCATTCCGACCAGTTTGAGCAGAACCACATCGTGAGCGAACGCCTCCTTGAGGTTCTGGTCGATCATCGCATTGCCGCCGTATTTGACGACGATCGTTTTGCCATGGAAGCGGCGGATGTAAGGCAACGCCTCGGAGAGGATGTCGGCCTTCAGCTGCGGGGAGATTTGCGCGGTGTCCATTGGCGTGAGCTGGGCCTTGTGAAGATGCACGAGCGCTATGGCGCACCGGACTGGAGCGCGCGCCGCCGCGTACTGGGCGCGGATGTTAACCCGAGGGGCGGGGAGGCCGCGCACGCGCGGACCGCACTATCGCACCGGTCGCCCGGCGTAGGATGATGCAATCAGTCAGGAGATTGGAAATGCAGCAGACCTTTCGTATCGACGGCATGCACTGCGGTGGGTGCGTGGTGCGGGTGACACGCGCGCTGAAGGCGGTCTCCGATGATGTCGCCGTCACGCTCGACCCGCCTCTGGCGACCCTGGATACGCCCGACGCGTTGACGGTTGCGGACGTGCAGGAGGCGGTATCGACCGTCGGCGACTACACGGTCAGCGCGGCCTGAACCGCAACTTTCGTCGCGGTGCCTTTTGACCGCACACGCGCGGCGTGGCGTTCGGCTCTGCTAGTAGCCGCGCCACCTTTATAATCACGCGGTCTGCCGGCTGCCCGACGGCCGTACACGCCAAACCGCCGACTCTCTCAGTGCTTGTGTGCCCCCGCTGCCGCGGCTGGCGACTTGATACCGACCAAAACTTCGATCGGCTGGGTCACCAGTCGCTTGTCCCGCATCTCGATACGCAAGTCGACCGGAACGCGTTCTCCGGCTTTCAGGGGCCGCCTGAGATCCATCAGCATCACGTGGTAACCGCCGGGCTTCAACTCGACACTGCGTCCCGCCGGCAGATCCACTGCAGGCACGGCGCGCATCTTCATCACGTTGCCTTCCATCACCATTTCGTGGATCTCGACGACGCCAGCCACAGCGCTGGACGCCCCGACCAGCCGGGCGCCCTCGGTGGACAGCAGCGTCATGAAGGCGCCCGTTGCCGTCTGACCCTGCAAGGCGGGGCGCGCCCACGCGTCCTTGACCTCGACCTGGGCCTGGCTCGCGCCCGCCCCTACCAACGCCACGACGCAGATCACCGCACGCCACATACGCTCTCCCTGTTGACGATAGATTCTAGCGGCCGGGCGTATCGGTCCGGTCGGCTTCCGGGCCGGCCGGCGGTCGCAGACGCGGATCGACATGCGCTGCGGCCTTCACCAGCAAATGCGCCGCCACCGGCGCCGTCATGAAAACGAACAACGTGATCAGCAGTTCGTGCAGGCCGGGCTTGCCGGCGGCCGCGAAGTAACCCATCGAAGCAAGCAGGACGGCCCCCACGCCGACCGTGCTGGCCTTGGTCGGACCGTGCAGGCGCTTGAGAAAATCCCGGAATTTCGCGAGCCCATAGGCACCGATCAGCGCGAAAGCAGCGCCCAGGATCACGAGTGACGAGAGCACGAGGTCAAGCAGCAGTGGCAGATCCCTCATTCGATGATGTCTCCGCGCAGCAGGTACTTGGAAAGTGCCACGGTGCTGACAAAACCCATCATCGCGATAATCAGCGCCGCTTCGAAGTAGATGACGGTGCCGAAGAGCATGCCGACCAGGATCAGCAGCGCGACCGAGTTCACGTACAACGTGTCGAGCGCAAGTATGCGGTCGGCCAACGTCGGCCCGCGCAGCAGACGCCAGCCCGCGAGCGAAAGCGCAATCGTGAAGGCTCCGGCGGCCCACGGCAACGCGGTGGCGAGTAGGTTCATCGACACTCTTCTTCGAAGATCGTGATCAACGGCCGCTCGTAGCGCGCCTTGATCGACGCGATCAGCGCCGCAGCGTCCTCGAGGTGCAGCGCATGCACCAGAAGATGACGATGGTCGGGCGAGAGGTCGACCGACAGCGTCCCGGGCGTCATCGTGATGATGCTGGCGAGGCTCGCCATACCGTACGGATTGCGGATCGTCAGCGGCACCCAGACAAAACCCGGCCGAATGTGGTCTTCCGGGCCCAGGATCTGGCGTGCGACGACGACCGCCGAGGCGACGATGTCATAGAAGACGACGCAGCTGAGCCGGATCACGGTAGGCCACGCGCCAATGCGTGCGGGGTCCGGCCGCAGCCGCTCGCTCCACCACGGGATCATGACGGCGAGGATTGCCGCAACGATAACGTGGCCCAGCGACCAGGTGCCGACCAGTAGCAGCCAGCTCGAAAACAGGATCGCAGAAAGCACAGGTGCCGGCAACAAACGCATCACTTGACCTTCTTCATGTCGGCGCGCGGATTCCACGCCGGGGCGGCGGGCTCGGCACCCAGCACCGCGGCGAGATAACCCTGGCGGTCAAGCAGCTGGCGCGCCGTGGCCTCGGTGTAACGCGCGATCGGTCCCGCCGCCAGCACAACTGCGCAGGTCGCCGCGCCCAGCAACGCGAGTGCGCCGCGCTCGGGCGCGGACGCCTTCGCTGCGGCCATCTGCATCGCGTTGGCAGGCTGGGCCTTCCAGAACACCGTGGATCCCGCGCGCGCCAGCGCGACGAGGATACCGAGGCTGGAAAGGAGCACCACGGCCCAGATGGCGACTGCCCACGAGTCGGAACCGCTTGCCATCAGAAGCATGCTCTTGCCGAGAAATCCGCCGAACGGCGGCATGCCCGCGACCGCCATCGCAAGCAGAAAGTAGAGCGTGCCATAGCCTCCGGCGTGCGCAAGGGGTGCCGGGACCATCTCGTCATCCGCCTCGCCGCGCGATGCCGCCAGCGAGTCGACGAGCAGGAACAGTGCTGCAGCGACAACCGTGCTGTGAACAAGATAGAACAGACCCGCCGCAATCGCAGCGGCGGAACCGACTCCGACCGCGAGCAGCAGCATGCCGGCCGAGGCCAACACCAGATAGGCCACGAGGCGCCTGAGGTGCCACGCGGCCAGCGCCCCAAACGCGGCCAGCGCCAGCGTCGCCAGCGCGAGAGCCGACAGCCACGGATCAGCGATGAACGCAGCCGCTCCGGCGTCTGCACCAAACATCAGCGTGGTCGCGCGGGCAATGCAGTAGACCCCCACCTTGGTCATGATGACGAAAAGCGCTGCCACCGGCGCGGTCGCCGCCCCGTAGGTGTCCGTAAGCCAGAAGTAGAGTGGGAAAATCGCGGCCTTCACGCCGAAGACGACAATCAGCAGCAGCGCCGCCGACTGTATCAATCCCGCGCTGTCGGCCGGTGCCGACGAAATGCGCTGCGCCAGGTCCGCCATGTTGAGGGTTCCGGTCACTCCATAGAGCGTCGCCACCGCAATCAGGAAGAGCGCCGACCCTGTAAGGTTGAACGCAACGTAGTGGATCGAGGCCCGCAGGCGCACCACACCGGTCCCGTGCAGCAGCAGGCCGTACGAGGCGATCAGCAGCACCTCGAAGAAGACAAACAGATTGAACAGGTCCGCGGTGAGAAACGCGCCATTGAGGCCCATCAGCTGGAACTGGAACAGCGCATGGAAGTGGGGTCCGCGCTCGTCATGGCGCCCCCGTGCACCAGGGCCACCGGCGTACATGACACTGGCCACCGCAACCAGTGCCGTCAGCAGCACCATCAACGCCGACAGGCGATCGAGCGCGAGCGCTATGCCGAAGGGCGCACGCCAGTTGCCGACAAGGTACGCGCTGACCGAGCCATGCGCAGCGATCCCCAGCAGCCGCATCGCGATGGCCAGCAGCGCCAGCGTGGCGCATAGCGAGATCGCGGCCGCCGCACGCGGGGAGCGTCGCTCGACGATCAACACCAGTGCACCCGCGAGCAGCGGCAGCACGATCGGCGCGATGATCCAGTACGAGCCGCTCACCGGCCAGCCTCACCTGCTCCGGCTTGTGGCGAAACCGGCTCGCTGCCGTCGACGTGGTCGCTGCCGGCTTCCGCGCGCGCGCGCAGCGCGATCACCAGCAGCAAAGCCGTCATGGCGAAACTGATGACAATGGCGGTGAGCACCAGCGCCTGCGGCAGCGGATCGGCGTAGTCGGCCAGCGACGCCGCGCGCGTGCCGTCGATGATCGGCGCCTTGTTGATCGCGACGCGGCCGGTAACGAAGATGAAGACGTTGACTGCGTACGACAGCAACGTCATGCCGAGCACCACGTCGAACGTGCGCGCCCTGAGCAGCAGAAACACACCTGCGGCGGTCATCACGCCGATGAAGAGCGCCAGCAGCGCCTCCATCAACGCCGCTCCTGCAGGCGGCCGAGCGCCGCCAGCATCATCATGGTTGCGCCGACAACTGTCAGGAATACGCCGAGGTCGAACATGCTGGCACTCGCGAGCGGCACGGGCCCGAGAAGCGGAAAGTCCGGGTAGTCGTAACTGCTGGTAAGAAACGGGCTGCCGAGGAACGCACTCGCCAGGCCGGTGCACCCCGCCACCAGCAGTCCAACACCGACCCACGGCGAAAAGTCACGCGGCAGGCGCTCGTCGGTCCAGCGCTGGCCATTGGCGACGTACTGAAGGATCAGGCCGATCGCCAGAAACAGACCGGCGATGAAACCACCGCCGGGTTCGTTGTGGCCCCGCAGAAGCAGGAAGGCCGACACCAGCACGACGAACGGCATGAGGAGGCGCGCGATCAGTGCCAGCATCAGCGACACCTGGCCTGCCGGAGCCGCGGACACCGCAGCGGGGTGATGTGCAATGGCCCGCACGCCGGGCACCAGCAGCGCTGTAACAATGATCGCGGCGATGCCCAGCACGGTGATCTCGCCCAGCGTGTCGAAGCCGCGGAAGTCGACGATGATGACATTGACCGCGTTGGCACCGCCTCCCAGCGGCAGCGCGTTCGCCAGGAAGTACGGCGAGATGGAATCGAACGGCCGCGTCATCACAAGAAAGGCAAGCGCGGCGACGCCGGTGCCGGCGGCGACGGCAACGACGAGGTGCAGCGCGGTTCGGCCATGCGCGGATTCCGCAGGACTGGCTTGCGGCAGCCAGTGCAGCGCCAGCATCATCAAGACCACCGTCACCAGTTCGACCAGCACCTGTGTCAGCGCCAGGTCGGGCGCCGACAGGTAAACGAACACCCAGGCGACGACCAGGCCGACCGCACCCAGAAAGAGCAGTGATACGAACCGTCGGCGATGCGCGACCGCTGCCGCGATCGCAAACGCCGCACCCATCAGCGCGATGGCAATGGGGACCGGTCCCGCGGGTGTCAGCGGTCCCACCACGCCGCCGGCAGCTCCCCGAAGGAACGGCAGCGCGCCGGCGACCACGGCGACGAGCACCAGCATCAGCAGGTACCGCTGGAGACTGCCATTTTGCAGCGCCAGCGTCAGGGCGCGCGCTGCGCCGAGCGCGCGCCCCAGCGCAAACACGAACGCCTCGCGCCCGCCGCGCGGAACGATCGTGATGCGATGCAGGTTGATGAACTTCTGCAGCACGAAATAAAGGGCAAGCCCGCCGGCGAGCGCGACGGCGGACATCAGTAGCGGCAGGTTGAAGCCGTGCCAGAGTGCCAGGCTGTATTCCGGAAGCGGCGCACCCAGCGCTGCAGCGGCGGCAACCGCCAGCAGCGGCGCCACCGTGTAGCCGGGGGCGATGCCGACCGCGAGGCAGACGACGACCAGCACTTCTACCGGCACGCGCATGAACCGAGGCGGCTCGTGCGGCAGACGCTTCAGCCCGACCGGTTCGCCGTTGAAGAACACGTCGTGGACGAAACGTGCGCTGTACGCAACGCTGAAGATGCCGGCGATCGTCGCGCCCACGGGCAGCGCGATCGCGAGCAGGCGTGATCCCTCCGTCGCCACGGCCGCTCCGAAGAACATTTCCTTGGACAGGAAGCCATTGAGCAGCGGCACCCCAGCCATCGATGCGCTCGCCACCATCGCCAGCGCGCCGGTCCATGGCATGTACTTCCACAAACCATTCAGGCGGCGTAGATCACGCGAACCCGTCTCATGGTCGATGATTCCCGCAGCCATGAAAAGCGATGCCTTGAAGGTCGCGTGATTGATGATGTGAAACACGCCCGCAACGACTGCCAGCGCGTCATCGAGTCCGAACAGCAGCGTGATCAGGCCCAGATGGCTGATCGTCGAGTAGGCGAGCAGGCCCTTCAGGTCGTGCTGGAAGATCGCCAGGTAGGCGCCGAGCAGCAGCGTTGAGAGTCCCGTCAGGCTGACGATCCAGAACCACTCATCGGAGTGTCCGAGCGCCGGATAGAGGCGCGCCAGCAGGAATACGCCGGCCTTCACCATCGTCGCCGAGTGCAGGTAGGCCGACACCGGCGTCGGCGCCGCCATCGCGTGCGGCAGCCAGAAATGGAACGGGAACTGAGCGCTCTTGGTGAATGCGCCGAGTAACACCAGCACCAGTGCCGGCACGTACAGCGGATGAGCGCGGATCAAGGCACCTGCGCCAACCACGGTGTCGAGCTGGAAACTGCCGACGATGTGACCGAGGAGCAGTACGCCGCCGAGCAATGCCAGCCCACCGGCCCCGGTGATCGTCAGCGCCATGCGCGCGCCCTCACGCGCATCCGCGCGCTGGTTCCAGTAGCCGATCAGCAGGAACGATGACAGGCTGGTCGCTTCCCAGAAAATCACCAGCAGCAGCAGGTTGTCGGCCAGCACCAGGCCGAGCATCGCGCCCATGAACAGCAGCAGATAGCGGAAGAAGCGCGCGGCGGGGTCGTCGGTGTGCAGGTAGTACGCAGCGTAGAGCACGACGAGCGCTCCGATGGCGCAGATCAGCAGCGCGAACACCCAGGCCAGGCCGTCCATGCGGAAACCGAACGCCAGTCCCAGTGTCGGCACCCAGTCGATGGACCAGCGCAACACCTGACCCTCGAAGATCCGCGGCGCGGCCGCCAGCACCAGCCCCAGCGCCGCCAACGTCACGACGCCGGCCACCCAGGCGGATGTGCGTCGCCGCCGGTTCGGAACAATGCCAAGGAACGCGGCGCCGGCGAACGACAGCAGCGCCAGAAGAAACAGGCTCATGCAGCGGCGCGGGGCTTGCGCACCAGCACGACGACCAGCGTGATCACCGTGATCGGAATAACGAAGCTCATCATCGCCGTCGAAAATGGTTCCAGCGCCGCATGCCTCTGCGCAGCCAGGATCAGATACGCGACATAACAGACGTAGTAGAGCAGGAACACGGCGCCCTCCCAGCGCGCGATCTCGCGACCGCTGACGAAGACCGGCAGACAGGCGAGCGCGACGGCCAGCATGACCCAGATGTCGAAGGCGAGCACCGCCGAAGGCATGATCAATCCGTGGCTGCCTGAGGCCAGGCCGGAAAGTCCGAGGCAGCCGAGGATGTTGAACGTGTTGCTGCCGATCACGTTGCCCACCGCGATGTCACGCTCACCCTTGAGCGCCGCAGCGAGCGAGGTCGCGACTTCCGGCATCGACGTGCCGGCGGCGACGATCGTCAACCCGATCACGAGATCGCTGACGCCCATCGCTCTGGCGAAATTGACGGAGGCAGTCACCATCCAGTCCGCGCCGTAGACCAGGGCGACCAGCCCGGCAACGATGAGGGCGATCTGTGCCGGGACGGAGTCATCCCACGCGCCGGCGCGCGCCGGCCGGAAATCCTCGGCGTACTCGGCCTGTGCATTGCTGGTCTGCCGCCGCGACTGCCGAACCAGGAAAACGGTGTAGCCGATCAACAGCGTGAACAGGAATGCGGCATCCCAGAGACTGAGCCTCCCGTCGAGGCCCAGCACCAGCAGCAGCAGCGACGCGCCGAACATGATCGGCACTTCCTGGCGGATCAACTGAACGTTGACGACGAGCGGCGTGATCAGCGCACTGACGCCGAGGATGAATAGCACGTTGAAGATGTTGCTGCCGACGACGTTGCCGATCGCGAGGTCGGTCTTGCCGTCGAATACCGCACCCACCGACACCGCCACTTCGGGCGCACTGGTGCCGAACGCGACGATGGTGAGCCCGACGACCAGCGGCGAGATGCCGACCGACAGTGCCAGCTTGGACGCTCCACGCACCAGCAGTGATGCACCGACGACAAGTGCCGCCAGGCCGAGCAGGAAGAGCAGGAGGTTCATCGTCGGGTCGCGCGCAGTCGCGGGGCGTGATCGCTCCGGAGTATAGGCAGCCGACCGCCCTGGCCCGAAAACGCGCGACTCAGTGCTTACACGGCTTGACGAAAGGCAATGACAGTTCGCGGAGCTGATCGCCCGCCGTACCGGTCACACATCTGCGGCTACAGCAGCGGCTACAGCACGTAGCGCGCAAGATCCTCGTTGCCCGCCAGATCGGCCAGGCGCGCGTCAACATAGGCAGCGTCGATGCGCACCGCGCCGCTGTTGGTGGTCAAGCCGCTGCCCGCATCGAACGAGACTTCCTCGAGCAGCTTCTCGATCACGGTGTACAGCCGACGCGCACCGATGTTCTCGGTCTTGTCGTTGACCGCGTAGGCGATCTCGGCCATGCGGTGTATGCCGTCGTCGGTGAACTGCAGTTCGCAGCCGTCGGTGCCGAGCAGCGCGCGGTACTGCTGGGTCAGGCTGGCATCGGTGGTCTTCAGAATGCGCTCGAAGTCATCGACGGTCAGCGAATCCAGTTCAACGCGGATCGGAAAGCGGCCCTGCATCTCGGGAATCAGGTCCGACGGCTTGGCCAGGTGGAAAGCTCCCGAGGCGATGAACAGGATATGGTCGGTCTTCACCATGCCGTACTTGGTGTTGACGGTCGTGCCCTCGACCAGCGGCAGAAGATCACGCTGCACGCCCTGGCGCGAAACATCGGCACCCTGCAGTTCCGAGCGCGAGGCGATCTTGTCGATCTCGTCGATGAAGACGATGCCGTTGGACTCCGCGTTCGCGACGGCACGCGACTTCAGGTCATCGTCGTTGACGAGACGCGCCGCCTCCTCGTCGGTGAGCGCCTTCATCGCGTCGGCGATGCGCATGCGCCGGCTCTTGCGCCGCTCGCGTCCCATGTTGGCGAACATCGACTGGATCTGCTGGGTCAGTTCCTCCATGCCTGGCGGCGCCATGACTTCCATTGCCGGGGGCAGCGCCGCGACTTCGACGTCGATTTCCCTGTCGTCGAGTTCGCCTTCACGCAGCTTCTTGCGGAACTTCTGGCGCGCCGCGCCTTCGTCCTCACGCGCCGATGAGGCAAAGCCCGCGTCGCGCGCGGGCGGAACAAGGATGTCCAGGATCCGGTCCTCGGCGGCGTCCTGCGCGCGTGTCGTCACCTTGCGCATTTCGCTTTCGCGCGTCTGCTTGACGGAGATGTCGACCAGATCGCGGATGATCGTGTCGACGTCGCGGCCGACATAACCCACCTCGGTGAACTTGGTCGCCTCGACCTTGATGAACGGCGCATCGGCCAGACGCGCGAGGCGACGCGCAATTTCCGTCTTGCCGACGCCCGTCGGTCCGATCATCAGGATGTTCTTGGGCGTGATCTCGCCGCGCAACGGATCCGGCACCTGCTGCCGACGCCAGCGGTTGCGCAGTGCGACGGCGACCGCGCGTTTGGCGCGATCCTGACCAACGATGTGCTTGTTCAGTTCGTGGACAATTTCTCGGGGAGTCATCATAAAAACTCACTGCTCGTGTACGCGACCGCTGCGCGGTCGCATGTGCACTCGCAGTGCTCAAGTTAGGCGCGCTCCATTCGGAGCGGCCGCGCGTACGCGCGCTGTTCAACTGCAGGGCGCGGCCCGTGGCCGCGGGGAGCGATGTCGCGCATGGCTGACACGTCAGCTGATGGGCGGGTTGCGGGTCAGTCCAGCGATTCGATCGTGTGGGACTGGTTGGTGTAAATGCACAGGTCGCCGGCAATCGTCAGCGCCTTTTTCACGATGTCAGGCGGCGGCAGTTCGGTGTGATCGAGAAGCGCGCGGGCGGCCGCCTGGGCGTACGGGCCGCCGGAACCGATGGCGATCAGCCCGAGTTCAGGTTCCAGCACATCGCCGTTGCCGGTGATGATCAGCGAAGCTTCCCGGTCGGCGACGGCGAGCATGGCCTCGAGGCGACGCAGGATGCGGTCTGTGCGCCAGTCCTTGGCCAGCTCCACGGCTGATCGAACCAAATGGCCCTGGTGCTTCTCCAGCTTGGCCTCGAAGCGTTCGAACAACGTGAAGGCGTCGGCGGTGGCACCGGCAAAGCCCGCCAGGATGCGGTCGTGGTACAGCCGCCGCACTTTGCGCGCGGTCTGCTTGACGACGATATTGCCGAGCGTGACTTGCCCGTCGCCGCCCATTGCCACAACGGCACCGCGGCGAACCGACACGATGGTCGTTCCGTGAAAGGGTTCCATGGATGATTCCGGCCGAAACACCGGCCTAGATGGGGACGACTAGAGCCGGCGCAACTGCACGTCTGCCACCATATCGACGCCAAGCAGTGAAAAAAGCGCGGCGATCAGGTGGTTGACATTGCGAAACTCGATGCTGACCCCGCCCTGCCGCAGCTTCGTGAGCAGCGACAGCAGTGCGGTCGCGGTCGCGAACTCGATGCGCTTGAGATAGGTACAGTCGACGGCCAGGCGCTTCTCGGCCTTGGCCGCCATGAGCAGGTGCCCGAACTGCGGTTCGCCGTTGGCGCGGACCGTGCCACGCCACTGCATGCCGTCGTCGGCTTCGACCGGCTTGTCGGCCGCCGTGGCGGCGCGCGTCTTCAGGCTCGGCGGTGGCGGCTCCCACGACGGCGGCGAAACCTCGTAAGTGATGCAGTACTGGATGCCGGTTTCCTCGAAGTCGTGCTGGCGATTCAGCAACCGGAACACCTCGAGCAGCAGCATCCACGCCGCGTCGCTCTGGTCGCGGCGCCCAGGCTCGACCGCAGCGCGCAACGGCGTAATCAACTGGTCGGCACCCAGGACCAGCAACTCGTGGCTCGCCCGCTTGAAAGCATTGATGACCCGCAGCAGCAGTTCAGCGCCGACCAGGTCGATCTCGCGCACACCCGACCAATCGAGCGTCAGGGCCTGGTGCTGCGCGGAATAGTTCTTCAGCTGCTCGAGCACCCTGACGACATTTGCGTCGACCGCCTCGGGCAGGCGCACGATCGGCGCGCCATCGGCCGTCTTGCCGGTGGCAGCAATACCAGCGTCGTCCTGGTAATCGATCCACGCTGGCGGCGAACTCTCGAACCGAAGCACGTACTCGATCGTCAGGTTGTCGAAGCTGCCCTTGTCGCCCCGTTGCTGGAACAGTTCAAACAACATCAGCCACGCGCGCTGCGCAGCGTCGCCGAGCGAATCGGAGTGGATGGCCGCCCGCAGACCGGCCTCCGCAGGCTCGATCAAACCGTTGGCAAACAGGATCGCGGCTTCGTCGATTGCAGAGCCCGAGCCCTCGCCGGCAATCTCGATCGCATTCGCATTGCCCTGCCAATCGTCGAGGCCCAGATCGCCAACATCGATACCGGCTTCTTTATTCGCCGGAGCCGGCGCCGGAATCGGCTGCTCGACCGGCTGCTGCGACAGGCGGCCCAACGTGGAGTTGGCCGCCGAATTTGAAAAGATGGGAGCAGCCCCCGAGGGCCGCATGAAATCCCGCGCCATCTCGGACTCGATCGCGTCGATCTTTGCCGCGGTCTCCATCGCCAGCGTGCGGTGCAGGTCCTTGTCGGGCAGCGAGCTTTCCGTGTTCGGCGGCTTGGGCATCGTTGCCGATGCGTTGCGGTTGACGGGGGCCGCAAGCGGACGTCCGGCAGGCTTTGCCGAACGCGCCGCGCCGCCCTTCGCTGATGAAGGGTCCGCTTCCTTGGGATCTTTTTTGAAGAAGGAAAAGACCACGCTGCCTGCTTGTGTTGTGTGACCGGAACTGCCTAGTGTGCGCCGCAGAACCCCGCCTTTCGAGTTACGGCAGCCGCGTCGTCAACCGGAGGTGAGACCAATACCCTGTACGCGCGAGAACCCCCCGTCGCCGTTACCTCCAGCCGGCCGATTGCAGGCGGCCGGCGGCCCCTGGGTCCACGGCAATGCCTCAGGACCCGAGGTTCGTCCCATAGTAACAACATTCGTTCCCTGGCAAACCGTTGATCTGGGCGACTATCCCGCCTGTCGGCTACCTCTGTACCAGCCGGCCGGATTACTTCGGCGCAGTCGCTACCTCGGCGTCACTCAGCCGGTAGTAAAGCCCAAAAGTATCGTCGGTCAGCAGCGACAGGCGTCACGCCAGCACGACGGGCTCGTCAGCGTGCTCGATGGCGGACGATCTCAGCTCGCGATCGCCGCGCTGCTGTGTTCGAGGCTTTGGCTGCTTGCCGCGCTCTGGGCCGGCCTGTGGGTGGCGACCAATCCTCGACGAAGCGCGCTCCGGTCAGGGGCCAACGTCGGCACCGAGCACCGTCCGCCCCGGTGCGATCAACAATCACCCTTGGAGCACTTCACCTCATGCTGCTGCCGCTACCCGCTTCGTTACCGGCGATGGGAATTCCGCAAGTCCGGCGCCCGAAGCACCGGCGCGTCCCCGTAGCGATGCGCCACCGAGCGCGCCGACAGCATCAGCTAGGCAAGAAGGTCATCGGTGACACCGTTCAGGAGAGATCGTTACCCTCCTGCGTCGACAGCGGCCGTCGTGGCGTTACCGACGCGGCGCGTCAGTCACCATACATCTTCTGCTTGATCTCGCGGCGTTGCTGGGCCTCGAGCGACAGGGTCGCCGTCGGCCGGGCCAGCAGGCGCGGAATACCGATCGGATCGCCGGTTTCCTCGCAATAGCCGTAGTCACCCGCCTCGATTCGCGCGAGCGACTGCTGCACTTTCTTCAGCAGCTTGCGTTCGCGATCGCGCGTGCGCAGTTCGAGCGCATGCTCTTCTTCGATGGTTGCGCGGTCGGCCGGATCGGGGACGATCACCGTCTCACGCAGGTGTTCGGTCGTCTCGTCGGCATTCTGGAGGAGCTCCTGCTCCATTTGCTGCAGCCGGTACTTGAAGAAGGCCAGTTGCTGCTCGTTCATGTAGGCCGACTCCGGCATCTTCAGCAACTCGCCCTCTGTAGGCAGGCGCCGGCCGTTGATGGTGACCGGCTCTTCGCTACGGGTGGCCGAACGAGCCAGCAGGTACTCGTGGGCCGCCGCCAGATCCTTGGGAGTGGGCGCGGGCACCACCTTGGCAGCCACCGGTGTCGGTGTGACCATCGCGGAGGCAACTGGCGGAGGTGCCGGCGCGCGCTCCGGCCTTGCGCCGCGGGCCGGCGCGCTCCGGACGGGCTTGACGACCTTCGCCGCAATCGGCCGGGCGGCTACAGGCTTGCCGGCAGTCTTGGGCGCCGCTTTGGCGACGGGCTTCGTGACAGGCCTGGCCACGGCCTTGACCTGTTTCGCGGGGACCGGCTTGCCCTTGGCGGCCGGCGCGGGCTTCTTCGCCGGTTTGCTCTTCTGGGCCGGCGCCTTTTTGGCGACGACCTTCTTCACTGCGACCTTCTTGACAGCGGTCTTGGCCGCTTTCTTGGCCGGCGCTTTCTTTGCTGCAGCCATCTTGTGTCTACCTCTTTGAGTCTTTGAATCGTAGGCCGATATCAGCGTGCGAGGCACGCCTCGAGGCCCTTGAGAATGGTGTCCTTCGGCAGATTCCGCCCGATGAACACGATCTTGTTGGAAGGCTTCTCGTCCTTGCCCCAGGGCCTTCCGACGTCTGCCCCCATGAGCATGTGCACGCCCTGGAAGATCATGCGACGGTTGGTCCCGTTCATGAAAAGCACGCCTTTATACCGGAGCATGTCAGGGCCGTAAACCTGAGTCAGGGCGCCCATGTACTCCTCGAACTTGGCCGAGTCGAACGGCTTGTTCGACATGAACACGAAGGCCTTGATCGCGTCGTCGTGGTGCTGATGCGCATGGGGGTGGTGATCGTGGCCGCAATGTTCGTCGTGCACGTGATCATCGTGGTGTTCATGCGAATGACCATGACCGTTGCCGCGCTTTGCCTTCACCGCGTCCGGATGCTCGCCGGCCAGGAATTGCGGATCGATCTCGAGGATCGCGTTGAGGTTGAACCCGCGCAGGTCGAGAACCTCCTTGAGCGCGACCTGGCCGAAATTGACCGGCCTTATCGGTGCCCGGGGATTCATGCGCACGATGCGCTCGCGCAGCGACGCCAGCTCCTCGGCGTCGACCAGGTCGGTCTTCGACAGCAGGATGCGATCCGCAAAGCCCACCTGGTTCTGCGCCTCCACCTGCGCGTCGAGCGTGTCATGCCCGTGCTTGGCGTCGACCACCGTGATGACGCTGTCGAGCAGGTAGTACGACGCGATGTCCTCGTCGATGAAGAACGTCTGCGTCACCGGTCCCGGGTTGGCCATGCCGGTGGTCTCGATGATGACGCGCTCGAAGTCGAGCTGCTTCGCCTCACGCTTGCTCCGGAGATCGGCAAGAATGCGCACGAGGTCGCCGCGCACGGTGCAGCAGATGCAGCCGTTGTTCATCTCGACGATCTGCTCGTTGGTCTCGGTGACCAGCAGCTCGTTGTCGACGCCCGCGGGACCGAACTCGTTTTCGATCACCGCGATCCTGTGCCCGTGCTGTTCGGACAGGATCCGGTTCAGCAAGGTCGTCTTGCCGGCTCCGAGAAAGCCCGTCAGGACCGTCACCGGCACCAGATTGTTGTCATTCATGGCGAAGTCCTGCCCCGCCGGCGCGGCCGACGGGTCACAAAAGAAGGGGCGGAAGTGTAGTGGATCGACGGTCCGGAGGCACGCCGTGCGCCCGCGGCCGTGCCGGGCCCTATGCCACCCGGACCAGTTGCAGCCCCTTGAGGTATTCGGACTCCGGCACGGTCATCATCAGCGGATGATCGCCGCTGGCGCCCAGTCGGCCGACCATCCAGGCATCGACCCCGGCGTCGATGACGGCACCGGCGACGATTTTCTGAAACAGGTCGACATCAATCGCGCCGGAGCACGAGAAGGTGAACAGCGTGCCGCCCGGCGCGAGCAACCGCAACGCGTTCAGGTTGATGTCCTTGTACGCGCGCGCCGCGCGGTCCACATGATGGTGGCTCGAAGCGAACTTCGGCGGGTCGAGCACGATGACGTCGAACTGCGCACCTTCCGCTTTCAGCGTCCGCAACGCCGTGAAGACATCGGCCTCGTCCCAGCGCGCGCGCTCCGCCGACAGCGCATTGAGCGTCACGTGCTGGGCGGCGACACGCAGCGCGTCGGCCGAGGAGTCGATCGAATGCACGAAGCCGGCACCGCCGGCCAGCATCGCGATCGAAAAACCGCCCGTGTAGCAGAAGCAGTTCAGGCAACGAGCCCCGCGCCCGCTGCCCGCCGTGTGGCGCTCGACCAGCGCACGCGCGGCACGCCGGTTGTCGCGCTGGTCGATGTAATAGCCGGTCTTGTGGCCGCGCCGAACGTCGACCAGGAAGCGGAGGCCGTGCTCGACGATCTCGATCTGCGGCGGGGGTTCACCCCCGCGCAGCACCCCGCTGATCGCGGGCAGGCCTTCGCGCGCCCGCGTCGCGCCGTCACTTCGATCGAAGACGTTGGCGCAGCCGGTCGCGTCGATCAATGCGTCAATCAGCGCGTCGCGCCACGCTTCGACGCCGGCAGACTGGAACTGCGTCACCAGCTGGTCCGCATAGCGGTCGACGATCAAGCCGGGGAGGCCGTCGGCCTCGCCGAAGATCAGTCGAACGGCGCTGGCGTCGACGCCGATGGCTGCCCGGCGCCGGACCGCCGCGCGAACGCGCTGCACCAGAAGATCAGCGTCCATGCGCACGGCTTCGGTGTAGCTCCAGACGCGCGCGCGGATCGTGGAATTGGGCGAGAACGCGGCCCAGGCGAGGAAACGGCCGTCTGCGCTGCGCACTTCCACGGTTGCCCCGCTGTCCGCCGCACCTTCGACGCGCGCCACCGCACTCGCGTAGATCCACGGATGTCGCCGCAGCGGCGACTTTTCCTTGCCCGGCTTGAGAACGACTCGGCCGATCTGCGCCGCGTTGTGCACGCGCGCTGATGCCGCCGGTTCCAGCGCAGCGCGACTCATGAGCGCCGTTTCGCGCGAGGATGCGCGGCGTCATAGGCCTTGGCGAGATGCTGCCAGTCAAGCCGTGTGTACACCTGCGTTGTCGAAATGTTGGCGTGGCCGAGCAGTTCCTGCACCGCGCGCAGGTCGCCGCTCGACTGCAGCAGGTGGGATGCGAAAGAGTGCCTCAGCACGTGCGGATGCACGTGCACCCCGAGTCCGAGACGCCGCGCCAGTTGCGCGACACGCGCCTGCACACTGCGCGCGGTGAGCCGGCCACCTCGCGCAGTGACAAAGAGTGCCCTTGCATCCCCGGCCTTCAACGAATTGCGCTGTTCGAGCCAGTGGGCGAGCGCGGTGCGCGCCGCCTCACCGATCGGCACGGTGCGCGTCTTCGCGCCCTTGCCAAACACGGTCGCCTCGCCCGAATCGAGATCGATCCAGCTTGTCGACCCCGGCAGCACATGGTCCGCGGCGAAATGCCGCCAGTCCAGCGAAACGAGTTCGGACAGGCGCAGTCCGCTGGAGTACAGCAGCTCGATCAATGCATGGTCACGCGCTGCAAGCCACGAGCCGTCACCCTCGTGCGCGGCCAGCGTCACCGCCTGGTCAGCGGTCAGCGCCTTGGGCAGTCGTTTGTCCCGACGCGGCGGCCGCACTCCCGAAGCCGGATTGGCCTTCAGTTCGCCGCGCTCGGTCATCCATGCAAAGTACGAGCGCCACGCCGAAAGCGTCCGCGCCAGTGATGCCGGCGCAAGGCCCTTCGCATGCAATCGCGATATGAAGCCGCGGATGTCGTGCGCGCTGAGTTGGGCGGGGCCGCGCCCGGCCGCCAGTTCAGCCAGCTTCGCCAGGTCGCGCCGGTACGCCGCCCGTGTATGCGCCGACGCGCGCCGCTGGCCTTCGAGATACTCGAGAAACCGTGCAACCGAGTCAGGCTCAGCCACGCTTCATTCCGCCAGGGGTGACGCCGAGCGCCGGGCGCCGTACGACATGTCAGCGACGCAGCCGCGCGAGCGCGGCACTCGCGAGTTCGGCAATGCGCTCGAGAAATGTCGTGCCCATCGTGATATGGAAGCGGTCCTTGTCGGCAGAACCAAGCACCAGCAGTCCGAAGGTCGCCGGATCGGCGCCGACCCGCAGCGGCAGCATCGCCAGGCTCTGCACCGCACCCCCGTCGTCGAACCAGGTCGCCGCTTCGAACCCGACGTTCGATCCGCAAAACGGCACGCGCATGCTGTTGGCCAGAGAAACCGTGTCGGCCGCCACGGGCTGCGCGAACGGCAGTTGAGCATAAGGCTCCTTCACCGACCACAGCCGCAGCGCGCAATGCGGCACGCTGAAGACTTGCTTCATCGACGACACCAGTGTCTGTGGCAGCGCTGCCGTTTCTTCCTCCAGCAGCAATGCGCGTGTCCAGGCGGTCAGTTGCGTCGAGATCGCGTCGTTCTCCTGACCATGGCGCACCATGTCGACGATGCGCGACTCGAGCGACTTGATGCGTTCGCGCAGCATCATCGACTGCCGTTCGACCAGCGAGATCGCCTGGCCGTTATGCGGGTGCGGCAACTGCAGGCCGGCGAGCAGCTCGGGATGCTGATCGAAGAAGTCGGGATGCGCTGAAAGATAGTTTGCGATGTCCTGGACGTGCATGGGGTTCTCTTTAGAGTTCGATCTCGCCTTCGAATACAGTCGTCGCCGGTCCGGTCATCGCGACTGGCCCACCCTTCCAATCGATCGTCAGCGTACCGCCTCGCGCTGAAACTGCCACCGGCGATACGAGTTGACCTCGACGGATTCCGCTTACCACGGCCGCACATGCGCCGGTGCCGCAGGCGAGCGTCTCGCCGGCGCCGCGCTCCCAAACGCGCAGGCGCACGTGCTGGCGATCGACGATCTGCATGTAGCCGGCGTTCACACGCTGCGGAAAGCGCAGATGCTGCTCGATCAGCGGGCCATCGCGCGCAACCGGTGCCGCGTCGACGTCGTCGACGAGCTGCACGGCGTGGGGATTACCCATCGACAGCACCGAAACCCAAACGTCGCGGCCGGCAACAGGCAGCGGCCACAGGGTTTCATCCTGCTCACGGCGCGGCACCAGGCCCGAGGCGTCGAACGGAACCCGGTCCGTGTCGAACTCGGGCGTCCCCATGTCGACCGTCACGGCACCGGACGGCGCGAGCCGGGGTTCGATGACGCCGGATAACGTCTCCACGCGGATGGCCGATTTCGCGGTGAGCTTCTGGTCGCGAACGAAATGCACGAAACAACGCGCGCCATTGCCGCACTGCTCGACCTCGCCGCCGTCGCTGTTGAAGATACGGTAGCGGAAGTCCACGTTGTCGCGAGACGCCGGCTCGACCAGCAGGATCTGGTCTGCGCCGACACCGAAGCGGCGATCGGCAAGGCGACGCAACTGATCGCGCGACAGGTCGATTTTCTGCGCAATGCCATTCAGCATGACAAAGTCGTTACCTGCGCCCTGCATCTTGGTGAAACGCAGTCTCATACGCCGCAAGTGTATTCGAGCGTCGCTCGTGTACGCGATCGGCTGCACCGATCGCACGTGCACTCGCGGCGAAACAGCAATACAGACGGCTCGCTCCGGAGCGGCCGAGCGCTCCGCCGATCTTCAACGACACGTGCACTCACCCTGTCCCTCTCGCCGAGCGAGAGGGAATGAAGCATCCTCCTTCTCCCTCCTCGCCCGGCGAGGAGGGAAAGGAAAGGTACAAACCGGGTACATAGGTAACGGATCAGACCGGGGACATGGGTAACAGGTTGAACCTAGTGGGCCAGGAGGTGGTGGCCCATGAGCTGGAAGGAGACCTGTGTAATGAACGAGAAGGTGCTGTTCATTGCCGATGTGCAGAACGAAGAGCTCACGTTTAGCGAAGCGTGTCGACGGCGTGGCATCAGTCGCAAGACGGGCTACCAGTTGTGGCAGCGGTATTGCGCCGAGGGTGCGGGCGGATTGCAGCCGCGCTCGCGCGCGCCGCTGCACCATCCCCATGCGGTGGACGAGGCGGTGATCGCGCAGCTGCTGGCCGCGCGCCGGCGGCATCCGAGCTGGGGACCGCGCAACCTGCTCGACTGGCTCAAGCGACGCGAGCCGCAGCGCCTCTGGCCGGCGGCCAGCACCGTAGGTGAGATCCTGGCGCGCCACGGGCTGATCCCGCCGCGGCGGCGGCGCCGGCGCGGGCCGGCCTACAGCCAGCCGTTGGTGCAGGCCGATCGACCCAACGCACTGTGGTGTGCTGACTTCAAGGGTCAGTGGCGGTTGGGCAACGGCACGTGGTGCTATCCGCTGACGGTGTCCGACAGCTACAGCCGCAGCCTGCTGCTGTGTCGCGGGCTCACCAGCACGCACGGCGCGCCTGTGCGGCGGTGGATGGAGCGGCTGTTCCGCGAGCGCGGCTTGCCGCTGGCCATCCGTACCGACAACGGCAGCCCGTTCGCCTCAGTGGGGCTGGGCGGACTGAGCCGACTGTCGGTCTGGTGGGTGCGCTTGGGGATTTGGCCCGAGCGCATTGCGCCCGGACATCCGGAGCAAAACGGCCGTCACGAGCGACTGCACCGGACACTGGCGGCAGCCACCGTGGCGCCACTCGCCCACGATCTGGCCGCGCAGCAGCGCCGCTTCGAGCGCTTCGGCGCCGAGTACAACCAGGAGCGCTCGCACCAGGCCTTGGGGCGGCGCACCCCGGCCGAGGTGTACCAGGGTTCGCGTCGGCCCTATCCACGACGGCTGCCACCGGTGGAGTATCCGCACCACTACGAGGTGCGCCGCGTGCATCGGGCCGGCGATATCCGCTGGCACGGCCGCTCGCTTTACGTGAGCGAAGCGCTGGGCGGCGAACCGGTCGGACTCGAGCAAATCGACGAGGCTTGCTGGCGTCTGTACTACGGCATGCTGCCGCTCGGCACCGTCGATACGCGCGCCGCGCGCGGCGCGCGTATCGAACCCATTACAAGCACCAAGCAGCCGCCGAAAGTGTTACCGATGTGCCCGGTCTGACCTGTTACCGATGTTCCCGGTTGCACAAAATCCTGGCACAGCGAGGTGCATCGCGGGGTGGAGTGCGTGGGGTTGAACTTCGGCGGAGCGCGCGGCCGCTCCGGAGCGCAGCCGACCAACTATTCCGGAACGAGTGCACGTGCGATAGCCCGACGTCGTCGGGCTGTCGCGTACACGAGTGACGCCTCTCCTCGCGTACACGAGCGACGATCAATAAATACTCGGCTCACCCTCCGGCCGCGTCTTGAAGCGCTTGTGTGTCCAGAAGTATTGCGACGGCATGCGCAGTACCCAGCGTTCGATTTCGTGGTTCATGCGCGCGGTGTCGTCCTCGACCGACGCCCCCGGGAAGTCCTCCCAAGGGGGTCCGACATGGACGATGTACCCGTCGTCAGTCATTTCCGTGACGGTCGTGATGACCCTGGCCCCGGTCATGCGCGCAATGCGCGAAACCATCGGAATCGTTGCCGTCGGAACGCCGAAGAACGGGACGAAGACCGAGTTGGTCGGACCCAGGTCCATGTCCGGCAGGTAGTACAGCGGCAGGCCTGACTTCACCGTCCGCACCACGCTGCGCATGTCCAGGCCCTGGCGCGGCAACAGCACGGGGTCGCTGAATCGTTGCCGGGCCTTCAGCAGCCAGGCGTCCCATACCGGATTCTTCTGCTTCGAGTAGATCGAGGCTCCGCGCACGATCAGGTTGGTACGCACTCCGCCGGCATCAAGCCCCACGAAGTGCGGCGCAAGCAAAATCAACGGACGATTGGCGGGGTCGGTCAGGTAGTCCGCGCCTTCAACTCTTATGTAGCGCTCGATCGTGTCCGGGTCGGCGTTCCACAGCACCGAGTGATCGAGCGCAGCCCGGCCCAGGCTGCGGAAGGTGCGCCGGCCGAGGCGGCGGCGATCCTCTTCGGACATCTCCGGAAAACATGCGCGCAGATTGGTGAGCGTGACGTGGCGGCGCGACCCCGCCAGCCACCACACTAGGTCTGACAAGGCATAGGCGACGCGGGTACGCGTGCGTTGCGACCAGTGGCGCGTCAGGTTGATCAGGAAGATCCCGAACTTCGCAGCCCACAGATTCACGCCGGCCTCTCGTTCGGCGGCGGCTCAGCGCCGGCGGGAACCTTGTAGCGGTTGTAGCCCCACAGGTACTGCGCCGGACGCTCGCAGATCAGCGCTTCCAGTCCGCGGTTCATCACGGCAGCATCGTGCGCAGCTTCTCCAGTGAAAGACTCCTCGAGGCGCTTCAGGTGAATGCGATAGCCGCGACCGTCGGGCAGTCTCTCGCCGTAGACAAAGAGGACGATCGCGTCAAACTGGCGCGCGAGGCGCGCCGGCAATGTCATCGTATAAGCCCACCGGCCGAAAAACGGCGCCCACGCGCCTTCGCCGCGCGACGGTACCTGGTCTGGCAGGATGCCGACGACTTCGCGTTCCTTCATTGCCCGCATCAGCATGCGCACGCCTTTGATTTCGGCGGGCGCAAGCTTGAGTCCCTCTGCTGCACGGCCCGATTCGACGATTCCGCGCAGCACGGCCTTGCGCGGAATGCGATAGAGCACGGTCATCGGCCGGGTCTTCGCCTCGGGCCGGAACGCGGCGTAAAACTGTGCCGTCACCTCGAAGCAGCCCAGATGCGGCGGCAAAAACATCACCGGCCGTCCGTCGGCGAGCGCGGCGTCGGCGATCGACATGTCGGCGACCTCGGTCCGCGCGACAATGTCGGCACGGGGACGCATCCAGATCCAGGCGGTTTCGAGCGCCTGCTTGCCGGCTTCGGCCGCTGCTGCACGCACCAGCGCAGGATCGTCGTATCCTGCCTGCGCCAGGTTGTCCCGCACGCGCCGGCGATAGGTCGGAGAAAGCCAGAAGACCACGGTCCCGAGCGCGCCCCCGATCGCGTGCACCGTGCCGAGCGACAGGGACGCAATGCACTTGAATAGCAGTCTGAGCACGGGGGTTCTTGGAGATGCCGGAGGCGTCGTTCTTCAGGCGGCCGGCTTGCACAAGGCTTGACCTATAATCCGCTTTCGCCGTGTTAACCGACAACTTGCGGGGCGATCCTCGACAGCATAGCCGAGGCAAATACCGCTAAAGCGTCGCCGCTCCTCGGGAGTGCGCAACGCACCCGACATTTTCTGACAGGAGTGGACCATGTCCAGCGATTTTCTCTTCACGTCCGAGTCGGTCTCCGAAGGCCATCCGGACAAGGTCGCCGACCAGATTTCTGACGCCATTCTCGACGCGATCCTGACGCAGGACCCGCGTTCGCGTGTCGCTGCCGAGACGCTCGTCAACACCGGCCTCGTGGTGCTGGCCGGCGAAATCACGACCAACGCACACGTCGACTACATCGAGGTCGCGCGCGAGACCATCAAGCGCATCGGCTACGACAACACCGAATTCGGCATCGACTACAAGGGCTGCGCGGTGCTGGTGGCGTACGACAAGCAGAGCAACGACATCGCACAGGGTGTGGACCGCGCGTCGGACGACTTCCTGAACCAGGGCGCAGGCGACCAGGGCCTGATGTTCGGCTACGCCTGCGACGAAACGCCCGACCTGATGCCCGCACCGATCTACTACGCGCACCGGCTGGTGGAGCGCCAGGCCGACCTGCGCCGCGACGGCCGCCTGCCGTGGCTGCGGCCGGACGCCAAGAGCCAGATCACGATGCGCTATGTCGACGGCAAGCCGCACTCGATCGACACCGTCGTGCTGTCGACGCAGCACGCGCCCGAGATGAGCCTGGGCGACAAGATGAAGCCCGAGTTCACCGAAGCGGTGATCGAGCAGATCATCAAGCCGGTGCTGCCGAAGGAGTGGATGAAGGACACGAAGTACCTGGTGAACCCCACCGGCCGCTTCGTCATCGGCGGGCCGCAGGGCGACTGCGGTCTGACCGGCCGCAAGATCATTGTCGATACCTATGGCGGCGCCTGTCCGCACGGCGGTGGCGCGTTCTCGGGCAAGGACCCTTCGAAGGTCGATCGCTCGGCGGCCTACGCGGCGCGCTACGTCGCGAAGAACGTGGTTGCGGCCGGCATCGCGCGGCAGTGCCAGGTGCAGGTTGCCTACGCGATCGGTGTGGCCAAGCCGATGAACATCACGGTCTACACGGAAGGCACCGGGATCATTCCGGACGAGAAGATCAGCAAGCTGGTGGCCGAGCACTTCGACCTGCGTCCGCGCGGCATCGTGCAAATGCTCGATTTGCTGCGTCCGATCTATGAGAAGACGGCCGCCTACGGGCACTTTGGCCGCGACGAGCCGGAGTTCAGCTGGGAGCGGACCGACCGGGCTGCGGCGTTGGCAGAGGCCGCTGGCGTCAAGCGCCGAGCCGCGTAACCTTCCCGGGTTGCCGTCAGCGGCAGTGCGGGGGATAATTCGCCCCCGCAGTCTGCACCGCCGGCTGCGGTACTCAAGTCTCCGAGGAGCGTTGCGACGGAGGTGGCCGATGGGCCGCCTCGCCAGGCTCGGAGCAGCCGATCGACGATCGGCCGTGTCAACGGCGCTCGCCCACTTCTTTGACTGCTAAAGGAGGGCGCGAGATGAGCGCCGTACTCAAATCAACTGCAAAAAGCGCGAACGACTTCGTCGTCGCCGACCTGTCGCTGGCCGACTGGGGTCGCAAGGAAATCCGCATCGCCGAAACGGAGATGCCGGGGCTGATGTCGATCCGCGAGGAATTCGCCGCCGAGCAGCCGCTGCGCGGTGCGCGGATCACCGGCTCGCTGCACATGACGATCCAGACCGCGGTACTGATCGAAACGCTGCGGGCGCTGGGCGCCGAAGTGCGCTGGGCCAGCTGCAACATCTACTCGACGCAGGATCATGCCGCGGCCGCGATTGCCGCCTCGGGCACCGCGGTGTTCGCGGTCAAGGGCGAGTCGCTCGACGACTACTGGGACTACACCCACCGCATCTTCGAATGGCCCGATGGCGGTTACTCGAACATGATCCTCGACGACGGCGGCGACGCGACGCTGCTGCTGCACCTGGGCAGCAAGGCCGAGAAGGACGCGTCGGTCATCGCGCATCCGACCAGCGAGGAAGAGGAATCGCTCTTCAAGGCGATCAAGGCCAAACTGGCGGCGAGCCCCTCCTGGTACTCGACACGACTGGCCAAGATCAAGGGCGTGACAGAAGAGACGACCACCGGGGTCAAGCGCCTTTACCAGATGGCCAAGGAAGGCCGGCTCGCGTTCCCGGCGATCAACGTCAACGATTCGGTGACGAAGAGCAAGTTCGACAACCTCTATGGCTGCCGCGAATCGCTGGTCGACGGCATCAAGCGCGCGACTGACGTGATGGTCGCGGGCAAGGTGGCGGTCGTCGCCGGCTACGGCGATGTCGGCAAAGGCTCGGCGCAGGCGCTGCGTGCGCTGTCGGCGCAGGTCTGGGTCACCGAGGTCGACCCGATCTGCGCGCTGCAGGCAGCGATGGAAGGCTATCGCGTCGTGACGATGGACTACGCGGCCGACAAGGCCGACATCTTCGTCACGGCGACCGGCAACTTCCATGTGATCACGCACGATCACATGGCGAAGATGAAGGACCAGGCGATCGTCTGCAACATCGGCCACTTCGACAACGAGATCGACGTCGCCAGCCTGAAGCAGTACGCGTGGGAGGAGATCAAGCCGCAGGTCGACCACATCATCTTCCCCGCAGTTGATGGAAGACCGGGAAAGCGCATCATCATGCTCGCGCAGGGCCGACTCGTGAACCTCGGCTGCGGCACCGGTCACCCGAGCTACGTGATGTCGAGCTCGTTCGCCAACCAGGTGATCGCGCAGATCGAGCTCTTCACGAACACCGAGAAGTATCCGGTCGGCGTCTACGTGCTGCCGAAGCACCTCGACGAGAAGGTCGCGCGCCTGCAGCTGAAGAAGCTCAATGCGCAGCTGACCGAACTCACCGACGTACAGGCGCGGTACATCGGCGTGTCACGCGAAGGGCCGTACAAGCCGGATCACTACAGGTATTGATGCAGTGAAAAGTTTCGCATCGGGCGCAGCGCGCCCGATGCACGACACTTTTCACTGATTAGATTGCAGGGCGGGCTTGGGGCGGCCCGGCGCCCGCCCTGAGTTCAACTGCACGCAAATTCTGGGAGTCCGAACATGCGTCTGCTGCTGGTGTGGGTGCTCAACGCGATCGCGCTGCTGGGCGTCGCTTATATTTATCCCGGCGTCCAGGTGCAGGACTGGAAGTCCGCAGCGATTGCGGCGCTGGTGCTGGGCCTCGTGAACACGCTGGTCAAGCCGATCCTGGTCATCCTGACGCTGCCGGTGACGATCCTTACGCTGGGCCTGTTCCTGCTGGTCATCAACGCGCTGCTCTTCTGGGGCGTCGCGCAAGTGCTCGAAGGTTTCCACGTCAACGGCTTCTGGGCCGCGATGCTCGGCGCCATTCTCTACAGCGTGATCGGCTGGTTCCTGTCCAAGCTTCTTCCGGATCCAAAGTAGTGGCCGAGCGCACTTTCAGTTTCGAGTTCTTCCCGCCGAAGACGCCGGAAGGGGAAGAGAAGCTTCGATTGGTGAGGACCCGCCTGGCAGCGCTGAAGCCCGAGTTCTTCTCGGTCACCTTCGGTGCAGGAGGTTCCACCAAGGAAGGCACGTGGAATACCGTGATGGCGATCCACGCCGAAGGCCACCCGGTAGCTCCGCATATCTCATGTATCGGCACGACGCGTGCATCGGTGCGTGAACTGCTGCAGGGCTATCGCCAGGCGGGCATCCGTCGACTAGTCGCGCTGCGCGGCGACCTGCCCTCCGGTGCTGCCGGAGGAGCGGGCGATTTCCGCTATGCCAACGAGCTCGTCGAGTTCGTACGCAGCGAAACCGGCGACTGGTTCCACGTTGAAGTGGCCGCGTACCCGGAGTACCACCCGCAGTCGAAGTCACCTGCCGACGACCTCGCCAACTTCGCGCGCAAGATCAAGGCAGGAGCGAGCTCGGCGATCACGCAGTACTTTTACAACTCGGACGCGTACTTCCGCTTCGTCGATGCAGCCGCAACGCTGGGCTGTTCCGTGCCGGTGGTGCCCGGGATCATGCCGATCACCAACTACACGCAGTTGGCGCGCTTCTCTGACGCCTGCGGCGCCGAGATTCCGCGCTGGATACGGCGCCGACTGGAGAGCTTCGGCGATGACCGCGAATCGATCCGGGCCTTTGGGCTCGACGTCGTGACCGACCTTTGCGAACAACTGCTTGTTGCCGGGGCCCCCGGGTTGCACTTCTACACAATGAACCAGGCCGAGCCGACGCTCTCACTCTGGCAGCGGCTCGACCTGCCGCAGTAACGCGAGCCGCCCGGCGCCCGCCATTTGCGCGCGCCGTTCAGGCCGCTGGTTGCGACCGGGCCGTGGCGCGATGCAAAGCCGGGCGCCGCAGCCAGGCGACCAGCGAGTCGATCGCGCGGCGTGCGGCGATCGACCAGGCGCGCCAGCCGGCGGGCGGCTCCATGACCTGGACACGCGCATAACCGAGTCCTTCGACGACAGCGAGTCCGCGCGACTTCAATGCGACTTCTTCGCCGCTGGACGCAAAGACGTCCTGCGTCAGGTTTTCCTCGGTCAGCCAGATTCCGCCGTAGATGACCTTGATGCGGGTGCGCGGCCGCGACTCCAGCAGCAGCATCTGCTCGTATCCCAGGTCGACGGTCCTCGTCAGTGTCGGGCCCCAGTCCATGATGTCCTCCTATGCGGCTCTTGCATCCATTCAGCAAGCACGGATGCAATTGAACGCCTCTCAAAGGACGACGACAAACGAAAAGCTCGCACGCTATACATGCGTTATATGCATGTATAGTCACTGCATGGCCCCCACCCCTCCGCGAACCCGGCGCCGCCGGCCGGTCCAGCTCGCTGCCCTGCGCGGCTTCGACGCGGCGGCCCGGCATCTTTCGTTCACGATCGCGGCGGCGGAGCTGAGCCTGACGCAGTCGTCGATCAGCCGGCAAATCGCCTCCCTCGAGCAGGAGGTCGGGCGCGCGCTATTCGAGCGGCGCACGCGGGCGCTCGAGTTGACCGCGGCCGGCGAGCGGCTGTATGCGTCGGTACGCCAGGCGCTGCTGGCCATCGACCGCACGGTGGACGAGATCCGCGGCGACGGCGGCACGCCACGGGTCACGATCACGACCTATGCCTCGTTCGCCTCGCTCTGGCTGGTGCCCCGGCTTCCCGACTTTCAGCGCGAGCACCCCGGCATCGACATTCGCATCGACGCCTCGGACCGCATGGTGGAGCTTGAATCCGACGATGTTGATCTCGCGATCCGCTGGCTGCGGCCCGGCGCGCCGGTTCCGACCGACGCGACGCTGCTGCAGACCGAGGAGTCCACGCCGGCCCTCAGCCCGCGCCTGCTGGCGGCGGCTCACGGCGCGCCGCTGCGGGAACCAGGCGACCTGGCGGCGTTGCCGATCCTGGCCATGGACGAGACCGTACCCAGCGCGCCTTACAGCAGCTGGGCGCGCTGGTGCGAATTCGCCGGCATCGCTCCATTTGATGGGGCCGCGCGCCTGTACTTCACATACGTCGACCAGTCGGTCCAAGCAGCCGTGCGTGGCCAGGGTGTGGCACTGGTGCGCACTCCATTCCTCGACGATCTGGTCGCGAGCGGCGACCTCATAACCCCGTTTCCACAGCTGCGGATGCCGACCGGCTATCGCTACTTCCTGATCGTCAATCGCAAACGAGGGGCCGTCCCGCACGTGACCGCTTTCCGCGACTGGATCGTGGCCGAATTCCGGCGCGGTCCGCATCGCTTGACGTAACGGCGTGCAGCACGGACGCCCGTCGTCGCAGTCGCGGCTGACCGTGCCAGTTACTCGATGCCGGCGTCCGTGATGACGACGTCGAGCCGTATGTCGTGCGCCTGCGGATCGACCGACTCGACACGCCCGCTTTCGAAAGCAATGCCGACGCTCAGCGGCCACGGCACCGTCGACGCGAGCGTGCGGTCGTAGTAACCGCCGCCATAACCCAGGCGGTAGCGGTTCGCGTCGAAGCCGACGCAGGGGATCAGCAAGGCATCGGGCTGGACAGGCCGCCCGCGTGCTGGCACCGGAATGCCGAATTCAGCCGCGCGCAGCGGCGCGTCGCGCGACCAACCGTGGAACTCCAGGATTCTTCCTTTGACGACGGGCAGCGCGGCGACCCGGTGACTGTCGGCCTCGAGCCACTCGGCGATCACGTCGCGCAGGTCGGGCTCGCCTCGTATCGGCCAGAAGAAGGCCAGCGCGCGGGTGTCCGCATGCGCCAACCATTGCGCAACGTGGCGCTGCAGCGCCTGCTCGCGCGCGTCCCGGTCGGGCATGCCAGCACGAGCGGCCAACAGGCGTTCACGCTGCAACTTCCTTTGCGAGTCGTTCTCCAAGGGACACCCGGGAAAATACGCTGTGCATTACCGAAGCTTCACGCGCATTGGTGCGCGTGCATGCTCTAATCTCGTTCGATGCGACTTGTTGCAGCAACCAAAGCAGTCTATACGTTCGCGGCCGCCGTTCTGCTGGCCGCCGCGGCTGCGCCTGCGAACTCCCAGGCGCCGGCGGTGCCGCCGCTGTCGCCCGCAGACCAGGCGTTTCTTGCCGCCCGCGATGCCGCGCGTTCAAAGGACACTGCCAAGCTCGTGCAACTGGCGCCGCAGCTCGCCTCGCACCCGCTCGCCGCGTATGTCGAATACTGGCAGCTGACCGCGCGCCTGCGCACCGACCCGAACGTCGAGCCGGGTGTCGAAGCGTTCTTTGCGCGCTATCCGAACAGCTACATTGCGGACCGCTTGCGGCTCGACTGGGCCCTCGCGCTTGCCGACCGCGGCGACTTTTCCGGCTTCGAGCGCGAAGCGGCACAGCTCGTCTGGAACACCGACGACACCCAGCTACGCTGCTACAGCGCTCTGTCGAAGTACCGTAATGCCAACACCACGCAGATCGAGGTGTTCGCGCGCGATGCCCGGCAACTGCTCGCGAACACGCGGGATTCGGCGGGCGAAGGCTGCCTTGCGCTGACCGAGGCGCTGCTGTCTGACGGCCGCATTTCGGTCTGGGAGCGGGTGCGCGCGCTGGTCGAGCAGAACCAGTTGCCCACCGCCAAGCGCGTCGGCGCCCGTGCGCTGGATGCGCAGGGCAAACCGGTCGACCAGAAGCTGTTGGTACAGGCGATCGATCGGCCGGCCGCGTTCCTCGTTGCGCACGAGCGCCGCCTGACGCAGATCCAGCGCGAGCTCGCGATCGTTGCGATCGTTCGGCTGGCGCGCGACAGTCCGAGCGAGGCGGCCGAATATGCGAATGCCCTGAACCTGCATCTGACGCCCGAACAGCGCGGCATAGTCTGGGGCCGCATCGGCCATACCGCAGCACTGCGGCTGCTGCCCGAAGCGAACGACTGGTACCAGCGCGGCGGCGAGCACGTCGGCGTCGGGCCCGACGCTGCGCGCGTCGACGAAGTTCTCGAATGGCAGGTTCGCGCTGCATTGCGCGCGGCCGACTGGCGCGCGGTCAAGTCAACGATCGACCGCATGCCGGTCGACGCTGCGCGCCGATGCGGCGTGGACCTACTGGTACGGGCGCGCGCTCGCAGCCGAAGGCAGACCGGCCGAGGCCCAGGATCATTTCGCCCGCATCGCGCCGCAGTTCAGCTTCTACGGCAAGCTCGCCGCCGAGGAACTGGGCATCCCGATCGTCATTCCGTTGCGCGCGCCGGCACCGACCGCCGAAGATATCGCGCCGATGGCGGTCAACCCGGGATTCGCGCGCGCGCAGAAGTTCTACGAGCTCGGCCTGCGAGTCGAGGGCAACCGCGAGTGGGGTTGGCAGCTGCGCGGGATGAGCGATCGCGAGCTGCTCGCCGCCGCCGAATACGCCCGCTCGCTGACGCTGCTCGATCGCATGATCAACACCTCGGACCGGACGCGCTCCGAGTTCGATTTCACCCAGCGCTTCCCTTCGCCGTTCCGCGACACGATGGTGCAGTACACCGCCCCGCTCGGTCTGGATGAAACCTGGGTCTACGGTCTGATCCGGCAGGAATCCCGCTTCATCATGGATGCACGCTCGCACGTCGGCGCAGCCGGGCTGATGCAGCTGATGCCGGCCACCGCCCGCTATGTCGCGCGCAAGATGAACGTCAGCGGCTTCTCTCCGGCCCGTGTTAACGAACGCGACATGAATCTCCAGCTCGGCACCGGCTACCTCAAGCTGGTGCTCGACGACCTCGATGGCAATCCAGTGCTGGCGACCGCTGCGTACAACGCCGGACCCGGCCGGCCGCGTGCGTGGCGTGCCACACTGGTGAAACCGGTCGAAGGCGCGATCTTCGCGGAAACAATTCCGTTCAATGAAACGCGCGACTATGTGAAGAAGGTCATGTCGAACACCGTGTACTACGCCGCGCTGTTCGATGGCAAGGCACAGTCCCTTAAGCAGCGCATGGGCACGATCACGCCCAGGGCAGCGGGATCGACCGAACTGCCCTAGTGCGATCGCCACGCCGTGGCGTGCGGCGTCACGCACCGAATAGAATCGCGACTCGCGGCACCCCTTCCCCGGACTCGCGTGCAACACACTGACATCCTCGTCATCGGCGGCGCCGGCTTCGTCGGCCGCCATATCGTCAATCGCCTCATCGACCGCGGCCTGAACGTCACGGTGCCGGTGCGCCACCGCGCTCGGGCGTCGCATCTGATCACGCTCCCAACGATCGACGTCGTGGAGGCGGACGTGCATGACGATGCGACGCTCGATCGGCTGCTCGACGGCCGCGATGCAGTGATCAACTTGGTGGGAATCCTGCAAGGCTCGCGCGGAACGCCGTACGGCTCGGAGTTCGAGCGCGCGCACGTCGAACTGCCGCGTCGCATCGTCCGTCGCTGCGGGGCGCTCGGGGTGCGACGGTACCTGCACATGAGCGCGCTGGGTGCCGATGCGCATGGACCCTCGATGTACCAGCGCAGCAAGGGCGATGGCGAAGCGGCGGTTCGCGCTTCCTCGCTCGACTGGACGATATTCCAGCCTTCCGTGATCTTCGGACCCGAGGACCGGTTCCTGAATACCTTCGCGACACTGGCGGTTTTCGCGCCGGTGCTGCCGATTGCCAACGCCGGCGCACGCTTCCAGCCGATATACGTCGGTGACGTTGCAGACGCCTTCGTCAATGCGCTGGACAACCCGCTGACTTACCGCAAAGCTTATGAGCTGGTCGGGCCACGCATCTACACGCTGCGCGAACTGGTGCGGTTTGCCGCGCGCGTTTCGGGCCACCCGCGGCCCGTCATCGGTTTGCCCCGCGGCCTGGCCCGCGCGCAGGCCATCATGATGGAACTTGCACCGGGAGAGCCGATGATGTCGCGCGACAACCTCGACTCCATGCAACGCGACAACGTGGCCAGCAGCCAGCCGTACACGCCGGCGGCCGAACTCGGGATCGAACTGCATCCGATGGAAGCCGAAGCAGTCACGTACCTTTCCGGCCAGGGCCTGCGCTCGCGGCTCGGCAGTTTTCGGGCGCGCGCGCGCCGTTGAGAACCAACATGGCGCAACGCGATTACGAACTACCCGAGAATCTCGACGCTGCAGATCGGTGCGTCACGCTGGCCAATGAACCCGGTGCCGACCGCTTCCACGCCTGGGCGCGCGCCATCATGATGTATGCGAGGGCGCGCTACAACGCCTTCAGCGGGCTGACGCGCGACGAGCTGGCGGAGCAGGCGCCGGACGAGACCGCGAGCCGCTCCGCGGGCGAGTACCGCACTGTGCTGCGCGAGAACCTCAAGGAAAGGCGACCGGTTTACCGGGCGGGCGACAAGGACACTCCAGAATGAGCCGCATCCTCGTCATCGGCAACAAGAACTACTCAAGTTGGTCGCTGCGCGCGTGGCTGGCCCTGAATCAAGCCGGCGTCGCGTTCGACGAACAGCGCATCCGCCTGGATCAGCCGGAGACCAAAGCCGAGATCCTCAGGCACTCGCCGAGCGGCAAGGTGCCGTGCCTGGTCGACGGTTCGCTGGTCGTCTGGGACTCGCTGGCGATCTGCGAGACCGCCAATGAGCGTTACGTGAACGGCACGCTGTGGCCGGCCAACCCCGGCGAGCGGGCCCGCGCGCGTGCGGTGACCGCCGAGATGCACTCGGGCTTCGCCGCAATGCGCACATATATGTCGATGGACATCCGGTCCCGGTGGAACGACAAGGGCGCAGCAGCGCAGCGGCGCGATGACGTCGCCGCCGATATCGCCCGTATCCAGTCGATCTGGTCCGATTGCCTGGATCGCAGCGGGGGGCCGCTGCTATTCGGAGCATTTTCGATCGCCGATGCGTTCTACGCGCCGGTCGTCACGCGCTTCCACACCTACGGCGTCACGCTTGCGCCGATGCTTTCGGCATACGCCGACGCGGTGCTCGCGTTGCCCGCGATGCGACTATGGGTCGAAGCGGCGCGCGCCGAACCCGAAGTTCTCATCGACCACTGATGAAGTTCTACCGCGTCGGCGGCTGCGTACGCGACGCATTGCTCGGCGAGGACCGGCAGCAGCGCGGCGAACTCGACACCGCGCTCGAGACTGATCGCGACTGGGTGGTCGTTGGCGGTACGCCCGATGACATGATTGCGCGCGGGTTCCGCCCCGTGGGCCGCGACTTCCCGGTGTTCCTGCATCCGGAGACGCACGAGGAATACGCGCTTGCGCGCACGGAACGCAAGACCGCCCCGGGATACAAGGGCTTCGTGTTCCATGCCGCGCCCGACGTCTCCCTCGAGGCCGATCTCGCGCGCCGCGATCTGACGATCAACGCGATGGCGCTGGACGAGGACGGGCGGCTCATCGATCCGCACAACGGCGCGCGCGACCTGCGCGCCGGAGTCTTGCGCCATGTCGGCGACGCGTTCATCGAGGATCCGGTCCGCATCCTGCGGCTGGCGCGCTTTGCGGCCCGGTTTCCGCAGTTCCACGTGGCACCGGACACGGCCGAGCTGGTGCGCCAGATGGTTCGCAACGGTGAGGCCGATGCGCTCGTGCCGGAACGCGTGATGCAGGAGATCTCGCGCGGGCTGATGGAACGACGGCCCTCACGCATGCTCGACGTGCTCGCAGCCAGTGGACTGATCGACCGCCTTTATATCGAGCTGGAGGATCTCGCCGCGACCAGCAGCGCGCTCGACCGCGCGGCCGCGCGAGGCCTGGTCCTGCCGGCGCGCTTCGCGGTGCTTGCAAGTGCCTGTCGCAGCCCGCGCACCGTGGCGGATCTGATCGGCAAGCTGCGCGTGCCGCAGGAGTCTGCACAGCTTGCGCGCCTGCTGGTCGAGTTGCGTGACGCGCTGGCGACCGCGGAGTCGTCGGCGGCCATTGTCGACGTGCTCGAACGCGCCGACGCGTTTCGCCGTCCGGAGCGCTTCGAGTTGCTGTTGCAGGCCTTCGAAACCGCTCAGGAGGAGTCGGCCGATCGTTTCCGCCAGGCGCTGCGGGCCGCGAGCGCCGTCGACGCAGGCGCTCTGGCCAGTCTGCACCGCAACGATCCGGCAGAGATTCCACGCGCGGTCCGCCAGGAGCGCGTTGTCGCGGTCAGCCGTGCACTGCACTCGGACGAGAATGGAAGTGGCGAGCGGCAACAGGACGGACCGCAGGCGAGGCGCGACACCTGAGCGCCGCGCCGTGCGCGTTTAGAACAGCCGCGCCAGCAACATCAGCAGCAACGACAGCACGACCGTGCTGCTAAACGGCAGCAGTACCTCCTTGCCATTGATGCGGAAGCGCAGATCGCCCGGCAGCCGGCCGATTCCGAAGCGCTGAAGCCATGGCTGCAACGCGGTCAGCACGAGCAATGCAAGGAAGGTGGTGAGCAGCCATTTCATCGGGTGACGACGAGTGTACGCGGCGTGCGGCCGCTGCCCCGCTTCAGAGACGGGCGGTCCGGTCGCCGTGCGCGAAGCCGATCAGCGGCACGTTCAGGCCGCGTCCGACCGCGAGCACCTTGACGAGTTCTCCCATCTCCGCTTCGGACACGAGCCGATGCGCGGCGCTGCTTCGAATGGCGCTGTGGTCGGCCACCAGGCGCTCGATGAGTCCGCAGTTGAGCAGGAAGTGCGCCTGCGACGTGTACCCGAGCACCTGCAGGCCGGCGGTGTGTGCCGCGTCTGCCATCGCGCTGAAGTCCACATGCGCGGTGACATCGTTCAGCCCCGGCAGCCACAACGCATCGGCGTGCGCATGATGCCGGTAATGGCACATGATCGTGCCCATCAGGCGCTGCGGGTGGTAGTACTCGCGTCGGGGGAATCCATAGTCGAGCGCGAGGAGCGCGCCATGGCCGAGCCAGTCGGCGGCCGAGCGCATCCACGCACGCGCTTCGAAGCCGATCTCCGACGCATAGCCGTCCGGCAGTTCGCCGACATCCCGTTCGATATCCCGCACGGCATTCACGAGTTCGGGATCCGCAGCACGCTCGACATAGTGAAGGCGGCCGTCGCGCCATCCGACACCGCGCTCAACGATCGAGTGGCCGCGCTTGACAAACAGCCGCACCGGCATGACGTCAAGCACTTCGTTCGCCAGCATCACTCCCGCGTGGTCGGCCGGGGCCCCAGTCAACCACTCGACCGGCGCGCCGGCCAGCCGTCGCTGCTGGCGCTCGCGCAGGTCGGCCGAAACTTCGACGATCGCGTAGCGCTCGCACGGCGTGCCGCGCTCGCGCAGCGCCTGCATCAGGTCCGCAGCCAGGCGGCCGGAGCCGGCACCGAACTCGACGACGTGAGCCGGCGTCTGCTCGAACACCTGCGCGACCTGCGCCGCGAGCGCCTGCGCGAAAAGCGGCGAGATCTCCGGCGCGGTGACGAAGTCGCCGCCGGCGGCAGCAGCGCCGAACTTGGTTGCGCCGGCCGCGTAATAGCCCAGGCCAGGGGCATACAGCACCTGATGCATGTAGCGATCGAACGGAATCCAGCCGCCGGCCGCATCGATGTCGCGCGCCAGCAGTGCACACAACTGCTCGCTGTGGGCGCGCTGCTCGACACTCGGTTCGGGCAGCGTGCGATGAGGTCCTGACATGGCCGCATGGTAGCCAAGCCGCTGTCGAGAAAGGCCAGCGCGCGTACCTCCCCGCTACACTTGTGCAATTCCGAGGTCACCATGGTCGCCCGTCGCAGGACAAGAGCTTCCGGTGCTGCACTCGTCACCGGCGCAGCACGCCGTATCGGTCGCGAGATCGCGCTCGCGCTCGCGCGCGACGGCTGGGACATCGCAGTGCATTACGCGACTTCGCGCGACGACGCCCTCGAGACCGTGCGCCAGGTCGAAGAGCTGGGGCGGCGTGCCGTCGCGGTCAACCGCGACCTTGCCGTTGAAGCCGGGGTCCGCAGCCTGCTCGCCGAATGCAGCCACGAACTCGGCGCAGTGACCTGTGTCGTCAACAATGCTTCGCTGTTCGAATACGACAGCGCGACAACCTTCGACGTCGAAATCTTTAGCCGCAGCGCCCGCACCAACGTTGCCGCGCCGGTGCTGCTGGCACAGTCGCTGCACGCGGCGCTCGCTGACGACGATCGCGGCGTCGTCATCAATCTGCTGGACCAGAAACTGTGGAATCCGAATCCGGACTTTCTGTCGTACACGCTGTCGAAGGCAGCGTTGCGAGAGGCGACGGTGCTGCTGGCACAGGCCCTCGCGCCGCGCATCCGCGTTGTCGGCATCGCCCCCGGCATCACGTTGCCTTCCGGCAACCAGACCGGGGCCGGCTTCGCGGCCGCACACGGCGGCACGCCCCTCGGGAGATCGAGCGAGCCTGAAGACATCGCCAACGCCGTCGTCTTCGTAGCCAGGTCGCCGGCGATCACGGGCACGACGCTGCTGGTGGACGGCGGCCAGCACCTGCTCGGCAGTCCGCGGGACGTGATGTTCCTGACGGAGCCGGCGGCGAACCCGGTGTCCGCACCATGAGCGGCCTGCTCGACCCGCGACTGGCCGACTGCCGGCGGCTCTATCTGCGCAACTACATGGTCGATGCCAACATCGGCATCCATGCGTTCGAGAAAGAAGGGGCGCAGCGCCTGGCACTGAATGTCGATCTCTACGTGCCGCTGGCGCTTTCCACGCCCCGGCACGACCGCATCCACGAGGTGCTCGACTACGACTTCATTCGCCTGACGATCCGCCACCGCCTCGAGCAGGGCCATATCAACCTGCAGGAAACGCTGGTCGACGACATCGCACGCAACCTGCTCGCGCATCCGGCGGTCCGCGCGGTGCGTGTCGCCAGCGAGAAGCCCGATGTGTATCCCGACGTCGATGCGGTCGGCATCGAGGTGCTGCACTTCAAGGAGTCGGCATGAGCACCGCGGCGGAGCATCTCGCCACGCCGGCGCGCGCGGAGAAGGACGCGCGCGAGGCGAACAAGCTCGCGCAAGCGACTGCTGCGTCTCGCCGGTCAGGCGATTGGCGACTTCAACATGATCGAGACCGGCGACAAGGTGATGGTCTGCCTGTCCGGCGGCAAGGACAGCTACGGCCTGCTCGAGATCCTGCTGACGCTGCGCGAGCGGGCGCCGATCGACTTCGACATCGTCGCGGTCAATCTCGACCAGAAGCAGCCGGGCTTCCCGGCCGACGTGCTGCCGGAGTACCTGCGTCGCGCGCGGCGTGCCGTTCCACATCGAGACCCAGGACACCTACTCGATCGTCACGCGCATCATCCCCGAGGGCAAGACGATGTGCTCGCTGTGCTCGCGGCTGCGGCGCGGCGTGCTTTACCGCGTGGCAGGCGAACTCGGCGCCACCAAGATCGCGCTCGGCCACCATCGCGACGACATCCTCGGGACTTTTTTCCTGAATCTGTTCTATGGCGGCCGGCTGAAGGGCATGTCGCCCAAGCTCGTGTCGGACGACGGCCGCCATGTCGTGATACGGCCGCTCGCCTACGTGAAGGAAGACGATCTCGCGCGCTATGCGCAGGTGCAGCAGTTTCCGATCATTCCCTGCAACCTGTGCGGCTCGCAGCCCAACCTCAAGCGCCAGGAAGTCAAGCGCATGCTGCAGGAGTGGGAGCGGCGCTTCCCGGGCCGCGTCGAGAATACGTTCAATGCGCTCGCCCGCGTGGTCCCCTCGCATCTGATGGATGCGCAGCTCTTCGACTTCGCCTCGCTGCGTCCCACCGGCCAGCAGGAGCCGGAGGGCGACATCGCGTTTGACGACGACCCGTGCACGTCGGAGTCCGAGCCGATCGTGGAGTCGACCGACGGCGTGATCCGCTTCGCCGAGGCCGAGTAACGCGTCATGGAATGGCGCATCTTCAGGCGGCTCTCGCGGCGGCCAGCGGTGGAGACCGAGGCTCCCGAACTCGATCAGCTGCTGGCCGCGGCGATGCGTGCCCGGGACGCAATCGACCGCGTCGAGTGGGTGCGTGCCGCGCTGCGCTGGATCGAGAAAGACCTTGCCGACGCCGCCGACAGCGAGGGCATTGCACGCGCCCACACGCGCATGCGATTCCTGCTGCAGGTGTCCGAACGCGACACGGACGGCGGACGTGCCGTGCGCGCCGCACTCACCGGGCTGCTGAATGACCTCGATCTCGAGCAGCTGATGGCGGTCGGCGCGATACCCCGGCGCGCGGGCTTCATGACCGAACTCTACGAGCGCTGCCTCGCGGCGGTGCTGCCGCAGCCCGACTTCCGCAAGGAGCCCGCGCTGCTGATCGGCGCACTGCTCGGCGCACGCAGGACCATTGCGTGGATCGACCTGCTGCCCGCCGAGGACGCGCGCCGGGTCGCCCTGCTCTTTGTCGGACCCGAGTCAGCCGCGAAACTGGATCCGCAACTCGGCTCGGCGATGCTGACGCTGGCTTCCGAAGCCCAGGCCGTCGGCCTTGCGTCCGATATGCGCCGGCGCTTTGCCGACAGCAGCGCGCTTGACAGCCCCTTTGGCCGGTTGGTCGCCGCCGTGGAGGCTTTCCTGGCCGCCCGCGATGAAACATCTCGCAGCGAGCTGGACCACGTCGTCGACGAAAGCCTGGCGCTGCTGGCGACGCTGCATGCCAAGCTGACGGAGACCGGTGTCTCGGTCGATCTGTTCTATCTCAGCGAACGGACGCGGGCTCAACTCGTGCGTGTGCAGAGAGTGGCACGCTGGATGTCCGGAGAGGATCCGCTGCACATCCTGCGCGAGGCGATGAACGCCGTGCGCCGGGACGCGCAGTCGCGCGGCGTCGGTGCGCTGTGGCGCGAGAACATGCGGCTGCTGTCGCGCCGGATCGCCGAGCGCAATGCGGAAACTGGAGCGCACTACATCGCAGGCACTCGTGCGCAGTACCGGCACATGCTGGCGATCAGCGCCGGCGGCGGCGCGCTGATGGCCATTGCGGTGTACCTGAAGTTCGCGATCACGTCGGCCCATATGCCGCCCTTCTGGGAGGGGTTGTTCGCGTCGCTCAATTACGCCGGCGTGTTCGTGCTGGTCGCGCTGGCGCACTTCACGGTCGCCACCAAACAGCCCGCGATGACGGCCCCGGCGCTTGCCGCGCGCATGCGTGAACTCGAACGCCCGGGCCAGGTGGAGGCGCTGGTGAGCGAGAGCGCGGCGCTGGTCCGGTCCCAGGTCGCCTCCGTGTTCGGCAACCTGATGGCGGTGATGCCGGCCGTGCTCGCCGTCGCCCTGCTCTGGTGGCTCGTCCTCGGCGACGGCCCGATTTCCGACGCCAAGGCGCGCGAAGTCCTGCGATCGCACTCGATACTGGGGCCGTCGTTTCTGTTCGCCGCCTACACCGGTGTGCTGCTGTGGCTCTCGGGGCTCTTTGCCGGATGGGCGGACAACGCCTTCACCGTGCGCCAGCTGCATGCCGCGATTGCGACCAACGCCCGCCGCGTGCACCACCTCGGAGCGGATGGAGCGCGCGAGCGCGCCGACTGGTGGCGCGACAACATCGCCGGACTCGCCGGCAACATCGGCCTCGGCGTCCTGCTCGGACTGACACCGCTGGTGTTCGCCTTCTTCGGACTGCCGCTCGAAGTGCGCCACGTGACGCTGTCAACCGGCCAGGTGGCGGTTGCGGCATTCTCGCTCGGCCTCGATGCGCTGACGACCGCGCCCTTCTGGATGGCGGTCGCCGGCATCGTCGTCATTGGCGCGCTGAATGTCGGCGTCAGCTTCGGACTGGCCCTGCGGGTCGCGATGCGTGCGGTCGACATTTCGCCGACCAACCGCGCCAAGGTGTACCGCGCGATCCGCGGGCGGCTCATCTCGCACCCCGGCGAATTCCTGTGGCCGCCGCTCGATCGGCCGATCGGCGCCGCCCAGGAACAAAGCTCCCATTGAAGTCGGCTCGACCGCGCGCCGAGCCGGCCGAGCACCGCTCGCGCTGGGTTCGAGTCTTCTTCCTGGCCGCCGGGACCGTGGCTCTCGTGCTCGGCCTGATCGGCATCTTTCTTCCGCTACTGCCGACCACGCCTTTCGTGCTGCTGGCCGCCGCCTGCTATGCGCGTGGATCACGCCGGTTCTACGACTGGTTGCTCGCGCAGCGCACGTTCGGACCGATCATCCACGAGTGGGAGCGCCACCGCAGCATCCCGTACAAGACCAAGGTCACGGCGGTTGTGCTGATGTCGCTGACCCTCGGCACGTCGATCGTGTTCTTCGTCGAGCCACCGTGGCTGAAGGGGCTGCTGGCGGTGATGGGCGTCGGGCTGGCGGTGTGGCTCTACCGCATGCCCTCACGCGACCGCCCGCGCTGAAAGGAATTTCAGCGCACGCGCGGCGTCACGGTCGCATCGAGATACGGCTCGCCGAGTTCCTTCTGCAACAGCCTCAAGTTGCGCAGGTGGGCACGAAAGTAGACGTCGGCAATGTCGCCGGCGATCGGTACGACGCCCAGTGCGGCGTCGGCGACGAGGTTGCCGACCATGCGTGCCTGCAGCCAGCGCGATGCACCGAGTTCGCGTGCCTGCGCCACCAGGTAGAGCCCGATGGCGGCGGACACGACATCCCCGGCAACGGGCACCACGCCCAGCACCGCGTCAAGCCCGACCCGGGTACGCAGCAGCGGAACCTCGATCGCGGCATCCATGAGCCTGGACAGGATCAAAAGGCGCTCACGCGCCCGCCGCTTGCGCTCCTCACGGCTTGGTAGGGTTCCGGCGTCGGCGGCAGACAGCAGCACTACGGCTCCTTGCGAAGTTCGAAGTGCTTATCTGGGGCCCTGCAGCCGTTACACAAGTCCGGCTAGCCGGGCCGGCGCCCGGGAGCGCGCGTTACAGCACCAGCAGCGCAGTCGGCGCCGCTGCGAGGCCCACCCAGTAGGCGCTCCGAGCCCCGCCGACTGCCGAGGCGCGCTGCTCGGGCGCGACGCTCACCGACGCCGTGCGGTGTCGCGTGCAAACGACCGGCCGGCGCACCGGCACGGGACGACGCAGCACAGGATGTGACGCCGGCTGCGCGTGCGGAGCGAGGAAGCCTTGTGGTGCCCGCTCGAGCTGCGTGAGCGCGGCCAGCCAGTCCTGCATCGTCGCCTCGGCCACGGTCAACGCCAAGGTCTCTTCCGTAATCACGCCCATGTCGGCCCCCGCCAGGTTGAATGTCCATCGCTGCACGGAGGGCATGATGGCGGGCCGCCGCAGCGCGCGCTGCCGCAGCTTCAGCGGGCAAAGTGCGGAAAATTCGACGCGCCCGCCCTGCGGGCGAGCCGGCAGGGTCAATCCTTGGCGGCCTTGGATTTCGACAGGAAGTACGTCAGTGCGGCAATGACAAGCGCAATCGCGGTGCCGATCCCGAGCAGGTCGCGCTCGCCATCCCAGGACACGACGAGGCCGAGGAACAACACGGCAAGGACGACGATGACGACCCCGACGAGCTTGTACTTGAGGTCGTCGAACGTTCGGATCTGCAGCCACTCCGGCAGCTTCAGGTTGGCATCGATGAACAGTTCGTAGAGCCCGACGCCGATCATCAGCAGCACGGTACCGAGCAGGAAGAGATCGACGATCTCGATGAAGGCGAGGGCGAGAGTCTTCGCACCTTTGCTGCTGATCTCGGCCTTGGCGACCGTGTCGAGGATCACCACCACGGTCTCGGCCACGCCGTAGGCGAACAGCGCCATCGAGGCGACCAACGAACCCAGCACCGCAGCAATAACGAGAAAGCGACTCGACGAGAGAAGGGCCCGCAGCATGGAGCCCGCTCAGGCCAGGAAGAGCCGGTAGGCCGGGTTCGACGTCTCGTCCCAGTGGCGGTAGCCGAGTTCGTCGAGGAACCGCGCGAACGCGCGGCGCTCGGCGCGCGGCACCTGCAGGCCCACGAGCACGCGCGAGTAGTCCGCACCCTGGTTGCGGTAGTGGAACATCGAGATGTTCCAGCCCGGCGCCATGCTCGTCAGGAATTTCATCAGAGCTCCCGGACGCTCGGGGAATTCGAAGCGGTAGATCAGTTCGCCGGCCGCCAGGGCGCTCTTGCCGCCGACCATGTAGCGCACGTGCTCCGCCGCGAGGTCGTCGTGGGTCAAATCGACCGTGGCATAGCCGTGCTGACGGAAACTGCGGGCGAGCTTCTCGTTGTCGCCAGCATTCGAGGTGCTGATGCCGACGAAGACCTGCGCCGACGCGGCGTCGCTGATGCGGTAGTTGAATTCGGTCACGCTGCGGCTGCCGACGAGTTCGCAGAAACGCTTGAAGCTGCCGCGCTCCTCGGGGATCGTGACCGCGAAAAGCGCCTCGCGCGCCTCGCCGACCTCGGTTCGCTCGGCAACGAAGCGCAGACGGTCGAAATTCATGTTGGCGCCGCCGGCGATGGCCACGAGCGTGCGGCCCTTCAGTTTCTCGCGTACCGCGTAGGCCTTCATGCCTGCGATCGCGAGTGCCCCGGCGGGCTCGAGGATCGAGCGTGTATCCGCGAACACGTCCTTGATTGCCGCGCAGATCGAATCGGTGTCGACCAGCACGATCTCGTCGACATATTTCCGGCACAACCGGAATGTCTCTTCGCCGACCTGCCGCACGGCGGTGCCATCGGAGAACAGGCCGACATCGTGCAATTGCACGCGCCGTCCGGCCGCGAGCGACCGGGCCATCGCATCCGAGTCGACCGTCTGCACGCCGACGATCCGCACCTCCGGCGACAGCGCCTTGAAATAGGCGGCAATGCCGGCGATGAGTCCGCCGCCGCCGATGGCGACGAACACCGCGTGCATCGGCCCATGTTCGACCGGATGATGCTGGCGCAGGATCTCCATCGCGATCGTGCCCTGCCCGGCGATGACATCGGGGTCGTCGAACGGGTGCACGAACGTCAGCTTCTTCTTCGCCTGCAGCTCGACCGCGTGGGTGTAGGCATCCGAGTACGAGTCGCCATGGAGCACGACCTCGGCACCACGTGCACGCACCGCTTCCACCTTGACCTGCGGCGTCGTCACCGGCATGACGATTACGGCGCGGCAATCGAGCTTCTGCGCAGCCAGCGCGACACCCTGCGCGTGGTTGCCCGCCGAAGCCGCGATGACGCCCCGCTTCAGCTCGCTGCGCGACAGCCGCGCCATCTTGTTGTAGGCGCCGCGCAGCTTGAAGCTCTTCACCGGCTGCAGGTCCTCGCGCTTCAGCAGCACGCGGTTGCCCAGGCGTTCCGACAGCCGGGGCGCGTCTTCGAGCGGCGATTCGGTCGCAACGTCGTAGACCCGTGCGGTGAGTATGCGGCGCAGGTATTCCTGAGCGGGCATCGTGCCTCTTGCTTTGGTTTCCCCTCTTGCTGCAGAAGGTACCACGCGGCCGCAGACTCCCCGGTGGCCTACCATGGTGGTCATGCCGAGCGATGCCGAGGTCTCCGAACTGCCGTACGCCGGCCTGACGCCTGACGTGGTGCTCAATGCAATCGACAGCGTCGGGCTGTTCACCACCGGTTCGCTGCTCGCACTGAACAGCTACGAAAACCGCGTGTTCCAGATCGGCGTCGAACAGGACGATGGCCGTCCCGGCTTCGTCGTAGCGAAGTTCTATCGGCCGGGACGCTGGACCGATGCGCAAATCCGGGAAGAGCACGACTTCATCGCCGAGCTGGTTGCAGCCGAAATTACGGCAGTGCCGCCACTGCGGCTGCGTGAGCAGACACTGAACCGGTTCGAAGGTTTTCGCTTCGCAGTATTCAAGCGCCGCGGCGGGCGGGCGCCGCTGCTCGACGATCCGACGGTTCTCGAATGGATCGGCCGTTTCCTCGGACGACTGCACGCCGTGGGCCGCACACGCGCGTTCGAGGCTCGGCCAGCGCTCGACATCGTGAGCTTTGGCCGCGAGTCACGCGCGTGGCTGCTCGAGCACGGCTGGCTGCCGCCCGATCTGCGCGCGGTCTACGATGGAGTGGCACAGCAAGCCCTCGACGAAGTGCAGCGCGCCTTCGATCGCGCCGGCGACATTGCGCGGATTCGCCTCCATGGCGATGTGCATGAGGGCAACGTGCTGTGGTACGACGGGCTCACCGAGCATGGACCGCACTTTGTCGACTTCGATGATGCGCGCTCCGGGCCGGCGGTGCAGGACCTTTGGATGCTGCTGGGGGCTGACCGCGCGGAGCAGACACAGCGCCTCGGCGATCTGCTCGCCGGCTACGAGGACTTCAGCGAATTCGACCGGCGCGAATTGCTGCTGATCGAAGCCTTGCGAACGCTGCGGCTCATGCACTATGCCGCGTGGATCGCGCGCCGCTGGCAAGACCCGGCGTTTCCGGCGGCGTTCCCGTGGTTCGATACACCGCGCTACTGGGAGGAGCGCATCCTCGAACTGCGCGAGCAGATCGCCGCGATGCAGGAGGCGCCACTCGTCGCCTGAACTGGCTGGGCGGTGCGAGTTGGCGCCCAGGCGATGCAGGCGGAAGAGCCCAATGAGTGCTTGACGAGTAAACGCTTTCAGAATGACTCGCCGATAAGTGCCGAACCAAAGAGGAAGTCGCTGCATCCCGAAAGCCGACTGACTCGAGCAGCCCGAAACGAACGCTCAACGTTTGAGCTGAGGGCCGACGCCGGGACGGCACTTGGCCCGCGTGGCGGATGGTGACAGCGCGCGCCTCGCGGGCAAAGTGCGCTGCCGGTGGAGGTCCCGTTCCAGTGATGGGATGGACTCCCCCCGGCTTTGTCTCGGCATCATCGTGCCAGCTGGCCTCATGTGGTGTGGGGTGTCAGCGCAACGCTGCCAAGGAGAGTCCGAGATGAATGCTACTTCTACTGCTGCGGTTGTTGGAGTGGATCTTTCCAAGAACGTGTTTGAACTGGCGGTCGCCGATGCGCAATGGCGTGTGATCGAGCGTGCACGCCTCACGCGCAGCCAGTTCGAACGCTGGTTTGCCAACCGCGCGGTCGGTCTGGTCGTCATGGAAGCGTGCGGCAGCGCCCATCACTGGGGCCGCTGGCTGGCAGGGATGGGCATCGAGGTGCGCCTGCTGCCGGCGCGCTACGTGCGGGCCTACGTGAAGCGCAACAAGACCGATGCCGCCGACGCAGCGGCACTGATCGAAGCGTCGCGGGCCGACGATCTGCTGCCGGTGCGCGTCAAGAGCATCGAGCAGCAGGCGCTGCAGGCCCTGCATCGGTCGCGCAGCGCCTGGATGGCCACGCGCACCGCCCGCATCAACACGCTGCGTGGCTTCTGCCGCGAGTTCGGTATCGCCATCAGCCAGGGCAGCCGCCTGGGGCTGGAGCAGATGGCGCGCCAGCTCGCCGACCCTGCCAGTGGCCTGCCCGCGTTGCTGCGGCCGACCATGCGCCTGCTGATCGAGGAGATCCGGCTGCTGGAGTCGCGCATCAGCCAGCTCGAACGCGAACTGGCCACCCTCGCCCGGCAGTCGCCCGCGTGCATGACCCTGCTGACGGTGCCAGGCGTGGGCCTGCTCACAGCCACGGCCATGGTGGCGGCCACCAGCGGCGAAGTGACGCACTTCAAGGATGCGCGCCACTTCGCCTCGTGGTTCGGACTGACGCCGAAGGAAAGTTCGTCGGGCATGACACGCCGGCTGGGCCGCATCTCCAAGCGCGGCGACCGCTACCTGCGCATGCTGCTCACCCATGGCGCACGCAGCGTGCTGCGGGCCGCCACGGTGGCAGATCGCCAGCGCCGCCGCGTCGATGAGCTGCGCCGCTGGGCGCTCGGCGTGCAAAGCCGAACCCATCACAACCGCGCCACCTGTGCGCTGGCCAACAAGATGGCGCGCATTTGCTACGCGGTACTGCGCGATCACGCCGACTACGGCAGCGTGTACGTCGATCGCAAGATGCGCCAGACCTATGCGCTGCCGAATTGAGAACACGTTACTGAACCGATGAACTTGCTCCGAGCCTTGCCCAGAGACTGATCGCCCATCATGGCACCCCGGGTTACCCCCGCACCGATTGACGCCGATAACTCTTCCGGCGACTTCACGTCCGCCGCTTGCAACGATTGGCGCATCGGTGCTCGCAGCTTCCATGTCGGCACGGGCCACACAGAGCCCACTCACGATGCCGGATATACGACTGCAGGCTCAACCCCAATGCCAAAACAATCGGTCAGGCTCTTACTTCTCGGGGGGAGTCCATATACGAAGGGTTAGGCCGCAGCCCGTGGCTCAGGCTTGCGAGCGATGACAGTGACGAAGGATTTGATCGTCTCGTTAGCGGCCGGGAAATCCTGGTAGTCGGAGCACAGGATCTCCCAACCGGCGAAGCGCTTCTGCATCTCGTCCCTCGCGAACAAGCAATGGTTCGCAGAATCGAACATGCCGAGGTAGGTGGTCCCTTGCACGAGCACATTGACAGCGGCCACTCCGCCCGGCCGCACATGGGCCTGCAAGTGTTGCAGCTGTGCGAAGGCGGTCGGGCAGTCGAAGAACATCAGCAGCCCGATGCAGGCAACGGCGTCGTAGTCCTCGCGGACCTCATAGTTGCGAAGATCAGCTTCGGCGGCCGTGATCGGCAAGGACTCCGCCTGAGCAACCTGGCGAAGGTGTTCGATCGCCGTGTGACTAGCGTCAAGTGCCACAACGCTGCAGCCTTGGCGGGCTGCGGCTACAGCGAGATTGCCCAGGCCACAGCCGAAGTCGAGGACGGCGCCACGCAGAAAGGGCAGAGCTTGACGCTCGAACGGATTGAGCGAAAGGTCGGACTCACTGAGTTGGCGCTGGAACTGCGCTTCGAAGAAGCGCACGCTGGCGTCGGGATTCATGACGGCAATGTACAGCGGCGGGGTGAACCTGCGGCCTAACTTCTTTTATTTCGGCAGCTTTTCGAATGCAGCGGAAGTGGACGGCTCGGCAAGGTTCGTTGTCTGTGATAACCGGGTTCCTATGGCTGCTTCGGTCCATATGCCAACAGCGTCCGCCTCCTGCCTCGCGATCGATGCGACCTGAGGACCGCTCCTGGCCCATCGTCGAACCTCCGAACAGACCCTGTTTTCTTAGCTGGACTGATGATCGCCGCGACAGTGACAACTCGCCGACTGAGTTCTCTCGGGCAAAGCGCGCTGTCCGGAAAAAAAGGGGCGCCACGCGCCCCTTTTTATCTGTTGCGGAAAGATTCCGCCTGGCAGCTGCTGCAGCTAGATCCGGCGGCGCATGCCGGCGATGCCAAGCAGGCTCAGGCCGAGTAGCGCGAGACTGCCGGGCTCCGGAACGCGGAAGGATCCGTCGCTTATGCTGAGCCGAAGAACCATGTCATCGTGGTTGTCATCGTTTCCGCCGCCGCCATCGTCAAGGAACAGCAATACCGACTGGCCGAAAGCGGCGGTGCTGCCGTTGATCGTCATGTCAAGCATGTAGCTGTTGTCGAACGTAACAAAGAAATTGGGAAGCAGCGACGTCTGGTTGTTGGGATTCGACCCATTCACCGGCCCGGGCTGCCCGTTGTTTATCAGGAAACTGAAGTCCAACAGGCCTGCAGGCTGCGCCCCAGCGTTGCATGAACCCAGTGCGTCATTCGAACCGAGCGCCATGGGAGCGTTGTTGACGAACGTTGAACCGCCGTTGTGCTGAAAACTGCAGCCGTCATATGTGAACCTGTTGACGAAGCCGGCCTCAGCTCCGAAGTATTCGACGGTGATCGTCGCCGCACCTGTCAGGAACAGGTTTCCGCCGTACCACCCTTCGATCTGGTTGCCGGCGCCGAAAAACAGGTTGATGAAGTCGTTGCCCGCGCCGCCGGGGATCGTGCCGACCACGGCAGATCGGGCGGGTGCTGCAGCCAATGTGCCGGCGACAAGCACGCCGGCGAGAAATGCGCTTCTCAGAATCTTCATTGCTTCCCTCGTTGTCCATTTTTAAGGGCGGTCCCAAGGTGGTTCAAAGCAATACCCTTGCCAGAGCGCGCCCGGATCTATGAATCAACAACTTGGCCAAGAGATTCGGCGACGAAATTGGCCAGAGTAAGAAATGCCGACAACCGCATCACGGTGGGCTAGACCATTCGTATTAACTGGTCGGAACAACCGAACGGCGGGTCATGGCCGACCCAGAAACTTGCGCGCTCGAATTCCACTTGATAGGGACGCAGAGTCTTACATCCATCTGATCCACGTCTCGGGTGTCATGTAGATGAGACGGCCATTCTCAAACGAGAGCAGTCTCGTTGGCGTCGTGCCGGCGCAAGATTCGTTTCGCTGCCGTCAAGCCTGTAAATGACCCGATCCATCTCGAGCGTGTAGCTGCCGACGTAGGCGAACAGCGTGTTGAGCGCGAATACTCCTCGACGGTCGGCGTCCTTTTCTGGGGCGATGGTCGACCGTTCTTCAGAACGAAGATGCTGCCGCTCGACACGGTTGTCGGTTTAGCGGTGAGGTCCGACGACCACTATTGGGTCAGTTAAACCGCAACGTGCGATGCCAGATTCCTGCCGCGAGTGCCGTGGGTTCCGTTTGGCCAACTCATCTTCGCCGCCCGCGACCTGGCCCCACGAGTATCTCCAACAGAGCACGCAGCCGCGGTGTGACGCGGCGCGCCGACGGGTAGACCAACAAGATAGGCGCTGGGGGCGGCCGCCAGTGCTTCAACACTTCCCGCAGGCTGCCCGCGCCAATGGCTTCCTCGGCCATGTAATCGGGCACCTGCACCAGACCCAACGCGGCAGCGGCCGCGGCGACCAAGGCCTCGCCGTCGTTGAACACGGCGACCGGCGCAGGAGCGAACTCCTGAGTCCTGCCGGCACGTGAAAACGTCCACGGCCGCAGTCGGCCGCTCGTGGGCATGCGAAACAGCAGGCAGGCGTGATTGGCCAGCGCGTCCGGCGTGCGCGGTGTGCCGCGTCGGTGCAAGTACGCGGGGGCCGCACAGGTGATGAGGGTCTGTTGCGCGAACGCGCGTGCTATCAACGACGAGTCGGCTAGCGGGCCGAGCCGCACTGCGGCGTCCAGGCCCTCGCCGATAAGGTCGGCATAGCGATCGCTGAAGCCAATATCGAGCGTGATTGCCGGGTGGCGCAGCACGAGGTCGGCAAGCTTGGGCACGATCACGCGCTTGCCGAAGGTGATCGGAAGGTTTAGTCGGAGTGTGCCGCTCGGCTCGGCGCGCGTGCCGGCCGCCTCGTCGCGCAGCGCCTCCACCTCCTCGACGATGCGTCGACAGCGCTCCGCGAGCTCATGCCCCTCGCTCGTCAGTGCGACCGTGCGGGTGGTGCGGTGGAACAGCCTCACTCCGAGCTCGGCCTCCAGCCGCGTAATGCTCTTGGCCACGGCCGACGGCGACAAGCCGAGTTCCCGCGCCGCTCCGGCGAAGCCGCCGCGCTTCACCGTTTCGGCGAATGCGATGTACGCCTGCAGTCCAGCCATGTCGTCTCCTATTGAAGACAGATTGTCGCGAATGTTAAGACGTTTATTGCCCTTCCCTCGGTAGAGCTGGTCATCGACACTGGCACCGCTGTCAAGACATCCAGACCCGTCGATCAAGGAGGTTGGCCATGTTCGTCCATCGCAATGCACTGCTGCCGGCTGCAGAACTGCCGGGCATCGTCCACACGACACTCGCCGGCTGCGACCTGGGCGCACGTCGACTTTCGATCTGGCGCCAGAGAATCGCCTCGGGAGCGGCCACGCCGCCTCACCGGCACGACTGCGAGGAGGTGGTGCTCGTCGAAGCCGGACGTGGCCGGCTTCTCGTCGATGGTCGTACCGTCGAGTTCGGGACGGACTCGACGATCGTGCTGCCGGCCAACTGCGATCACCAGATCATCAATGATGGTGATGAGCCGCTGATGCTGATCGCAGCGTTCTCGGCTACGCCTGTCGGTACGTTCACACCTGCGGGCACATCGATCGATCTGCCTTGGTCTACGTAACTCAGTCGATGAAGGTCAAGTGCGGAACATCGGCGTGGGTGGTGACGTCACCACCCTCACCAGCGCACTCGGCGCAATCTACGGATGGTCGTCCGGGTACGGACATTCAGAACGACTGACGAATACAGGTTCCGGCCCGACGTAACCAGCCAGCTCAACCAAGGTGCTGCAGGATGAATTCGCATCGCTCCTGGACAGTTCCGCGCGGCACCTCGATCAGACCGTAGCCGCACCTTGGGTACCAGGCAGCAACTTCTCGATGCACGGCGACCGCATGGGCAAAGGTGTGATCGCGTTCCGCATCCGTCGTATAGATCTCCTCCCAAGGTGGAAGGCAGAATGCGGTGCGAAAGTACGGATAGCGCGCCAGCCGTGCTTGGAGTTCAGCCGGCGAGAGTGGACCGGACTGATTGACCATCCCCAAAGCGTCCACGACGCCTCGATCAAAGAACACCGGGCCAACAGCGTCCGCCATGCGTTGATATTGCTCGGCGTCGCGACTCAGTACTTGTTCGGCGAATTCGTGCGGCGGAGGCCTCGGCTCAAGCCCTTTGCCTAGCCGCTCACGAATGATGGCGCGGGCTGAGTCTGGAGTGCAGGGGTATCCGCGCGAACGTAGCTCGGTGATCACGGCCGTCTTACCGGCTCCCGGTCCGCCGGTTAACACAATCAAGCGGCTCAGGGCATGTCGGTCCGCTTCCAGATGCGTCCCCGCCTCGATGCTCGAGATCACTGCGAGACGCGTTCGACCTTGTCGATGCTCGCGGCTTCGAGCCGGTCGTCATTGTCGTCAGGGACGAAGAAGTCCACTGTCACTTCGTCACCGGCTTGCAACGTGGCCACATCGAATAGCCGCGGACTGACGTATACCTCGGCGGTTCGGTCGTCCTGATCGCGCAGTTGCAGCAGGCTGTCCCGCGCGTTTACGGCACTAACGGTGAACACGCCGGGTGCCGGCCCATAGTTCATCCCCCCGGAGAAGCGCCCGGGCTGCAGCGGCCGGCCCGGACGACCAGGCAAGGGGCGGTAGCTCGGGCGCGAGGGGCGCTGTGCGAGCGCTCTCTTGGACGCCGTCAGAATCAGCGGCGTCAGCGTAAGCGTGACCAGGCGCAAGAACGACGTGCGACGATCCATGAAAGCAATCCCTCCGCCTGGAATAGAGTACTCGCCCAGCCCCCGATGCCGAACGACTCTGGCGACCCGTGACGTTGTCAGCAGGGGGTCGGCCCTCGCCCTTCAGCAGAAGCGTTCGGAGCCGGGACCTCTCACGCATCCGGCAATGAGACAGCCGATTGAGCGGTCATGTGTTCTCTCCAGTTAACGGCCGCTCGCGCTGCTGCCAGGTCGCGGATGCGGTTGGGCTTCATCCCCATCCTCTCGGTCGCCACGCGGCCAAGGTGGTCCGCGATCGCCTGCTCATCACCTTCGTCGAGGAGCAATCGAAAGACTTCGGGAACGTAGGCCTGATATTCCTCGCGCGCTCCGGCAATGCCAGAGACGCCGATGGGATCCCATATGTAGTGCAAGACTTCGTCGACAGCGCGATACAGTCTTGCATTCGTTTCGCTGATGCGCGATCCCACCGGCGGACCCCCGTGGCAGAGGTGATCCGCAGACTATGGCCGCTTTGCAGGCATGTCAGCAACCATCCGAAAGGTCGGTTACCGGCCGACCACTGCCACTTGCAATCGCGAGCGGCACTTCCGATTGGCTTGTGCGCCACGCGCGTTGCAACCATCAAGCCGCGCACATGATCCATCGTGATCCAGGCCGCCCTTTGAAATTGCCAAAGATCTCTTGAGCAGTCCGTCGCAACGGACTGACACCGTCCTCGATGTAGCCAACCGCCCCGATGGTGCAGCGCGGCCATTGTTCTTCGCTGCAGCGCAAAAGTTACAATGACTTCCCAGGCGTACGCAGGGGCCACCGGCCAATCCAACGCATGAACGCTTCCGTCCCGCCCCAGGGATTGCGCCCCGACCCCACCGTGATCGAGCCGCCGGCTCGACTGCGCGAGATTCCCTATAACTACACGTCGTTCTCCGACCGCGAGATCGTCATCCGGCTGCTCGGTGCCGAAGCATGGCGCGTGCTGGACGAACTGCGGAGCGAGCGACGCACCGGTCGCTCCGCACGGATGCTCTACGAAGTGGTCGGCGACATCTGGGTTGTGCGCCGGAATCCGTACCTGCAGGACGATCTGCTCGACAACCCGAAGCGCCGCGCCGCGCTGATCGAGGCGCTGCACCACCGCCTCGGCGAGATCGAAAAGCGCCGCGAACCCGCCGACGCGGAACGCGATGCCAAGGTCGGACTGTTGCTCGCGGCAGCACGCCGGGCAGTGCAAAGCTTCGAGCAGGAGTTCCGCTCGACCTGGGACCTGCGCAAGGCCGCACGCCGGGAGCTCGCGCGCCACACGCGCGACGACAACATCCGCTTCGACGGCTTCGCGCGCGTGTCGCACGTGACCGATGCCACCGACTGGCGCGTCGAGTATCCGTTCGTGGTGCTGCAGCCGGACAGCGAGGACGAGATCCCCGGACTGGTACGGGCCTGCATCAGTCTCGGTCTGACCATCATCCCGCGCGGGGGTGGTACCGGCTATACCGGCGGCGCGATCCCGCTGACGCCGATGTCCGCCGTCATCAACACCGAAAAGCTGGAGCAGATCTCCGACGTCGAAGCGATCGCGCAGCCGGGCGTCGCCACGCCGGTGCCCACCGTCTTCGCCGAAGCAGGCGTCGTCACCAAGCGCGTCGCCGATGCGGCGGAACGCAGCGGCTTCGTCTTCGCCGTCGATCCGACGTCGGCCGACTCGTCGTGCGTCGGCGGCAACATCGCGATGAACGCCGGCGGCAAGAAGGCGGTGCTGTGGGGCACGGCGGTCGACAACCTGGCCTGGTGGCGCATGGTCGACCCCGACGGCAACTGGCTCGAGGTCCAGCGCATCGGGCACAACCTCGGCAGGATCCACGACGCGCCCGAGGCCGTATTCGAGCTGACGTGGAAGGACGGGCGGCAACCGGCCGCCCGCGCCACGACGTTGCGCACAGCGCGCATCGCGCTCGCGGGGTCGGTGTTCCGCAAGGTCGGGCTCGGCAAGGACGTCACCGACAAGTTCCTCGGTGGCGTACCCGGCGTGCAAAAGGAAGGCTGCGACGGCCTCATCACGTCGGCGCGCTGGATCGTGCACCGCATGCCGAAGCACATCCGCACCGTCTGCCTCGAGTACTTCGGCCGCGCGCAGGAAGCGGTGCCATCGATCGTCGAGATCACGGATTACCTCGCGCGCCGCCCCGGCGGCGCGGATGTGAAGGACGAGACCCACTCGCGCGTCCTGCTGGCGGGGCTGGAGCACCTGGACGAGCGCTACCTGCGGGCCGTCGGGTACGCGACCAAATCGCGGCGCGGCGGGCTGCCGAAGATGGTGCTGATCGGCGACATCGTCGGCGACGACGATGCGGCGGTCGCGCACGCGGCCTCGGAAGTCGTGCGGCTGGCCAATGCGCGTACCGCAGAAGGCTTCGTCGCCGTCAGCGCCGAAGCGCGCAAGAAATTCTGGCTCGACCGCGCGAAAACCGCGGCGATCTCCAGGCACACGAATGCGTTCAAGCTCAACGAGGACGTCGTCATTCCGCTGCCGCGGATGGGCGAGTACACCGACGCGATCGAGCGCCTCAACATCGAACTGTCGATCGAGAACAAGCTGGAATTGCTGGACGCGCTCGATGCCTTCTTCGCATCGCCTTTTGCGATCGGCAAGACCGATGATGTCGAGGTCGACCGCTTGCCGCGTTCGGAGATCCTGGGTGACCGTGTCGAACAGGCGCGCGAGCTGATCGCCTACACGCGGCGCCGCTGGCAATGGCTGCTGACGCACTTCGATGCGCCGGTTGCCGCGTCGCTGCCCGAACTGACGCAGCTGGGCCTCACCCACCTGAGCAGCGAATTCGACCGGCGCGCGGGACTGCGGATCATCGACCTGCTCCAGGACCACACGATCCGCGTGTCCTGGAAGACCGAGGTGCGCGCGCCGCTGGAGCGACTCTTTGCCGGCGCCGCGTTTGCACCGGTGTTGGCCGAATGCGAGGCGGTCCACTCGAAGGTGCTGCGCGGCCGCGTGTTCGTCGCGCTCCACATGCATGCGGGCGACGGCAACGTCCACACGAATATCCCGGTCAACTCCGACAATTACGCCATGCTGCAGCGGGCGAACGCCGCGGTGGCGCGCATCATGCAGATCGCGCGCGACCTCGACGGAGTGATTTCCGGTGAACATGGCATCGGCATCACGAAGCTGGAGTTCCTGACCGACGACGAGACCGCGGCGTTCCGGCGCTACAAGAACGAAGTCGACCCCGAAGGTCGCTTCAACAAGGGCAAGCTGCTGCCCGGCGCCGACCTCAGGAACGCCTACACCCCGAGCTTCGGCCTGATGGGACACGAGTCGCTGATCATGCAGCAGAGCGACATCAAGTCAATCTCGGATGCGATCAAGGATTGCCTGCGCTGCGGCAAGTGCAAGCCGGTGTGCTCGACGCATGTTCCCGGCGCGAACCTGCTTTATTCGCCCCGCAACAAGATTCTCGCCACCTCGCTGCTGATAGAAGCGTTCCTCTACGAGGAGCAGACGCGGCGCGGTGTCAGCATCGAGCACTGGGACGAATTCGGCGACGTGGCCGATCACTGCACCGTGTGCCACAAGTGTCTTGCGCCTTGTCCGGTCGACATCGATTTCGGCGACGTCAGCATGGCGATGCGCGACCTGCTGCGCCGCATGGGCAAGAAGAAATTCAATCCGGGCACCGCAGCCTCAATGTTCTTCCTGAACGTCAAGGACCCGCAGACCATCAAGATCGCGCGCACGCTGATGCTCGAGTGGGGCTACAAGGCGCAGCGGCTTGCCAGCGGCTTCTTCAAGCCGGCCGCGAAGCTGCAGACCAATCGCCCGCCGGCAACGACCGGTGGGCGACCGAAGATAACCGAGCAGGTGATTCACTTCGTCAACAAGAAGATGCCGGGGGACCTGCCGAAGAAGACGTCGCGCGCACTGCTCGATATTGAAGATTCGCGCTACGTGCCCATCATCCGCGATCCGAAGCGCACGACGAGCGAATCGGAGGCGGTCTTCTACTTCCCGGGCTGCGGCTCCGAGCGGCTGTTCTCGCAGGTTGGTCTCGCCACTCAGGCGATGCTTTGGCACGTCGGCGTGCAGACGGTGCTGCCACCCGGGTACCTGTGCTGCGGCTATCCCCAGCGCGGCAGCGGCCAGTTCGACAAGGCCGAGAAGATCATCACCGACAATCGCGTGCTGTTCCACCGCGTCGCCAACACGCTCAACTACCTCGACATCAGGACCGTGGTCGTGAGCTGCGGCACCTGCTACGACCAGCTGCAGAGCTACAAATTCGAGGAGATCTTCCCTGGCTGCCGCATCGTCGACATCCACGAGTACCTGCTCGAGAAGGGTATCCGCATCGAGGGCGTGACCGGCGTGCGCTATATGTATCACGACCCCTGCCACAGCCCGATGAAGCAGCAGGATCCGCTGAAGACGGTCAATGCGCTGGTCGCGACCGTCGACCACATGCCGATCGAGAAGAACGACCGCTGCTGCGGCGAGTCCGGCACCTTCGCCATCTCGCGGCCGGACGTCGCCACGCAGGTGCGCTTCCGCAAGGAGCGTGAGGTGACGAGCGCGGCCGATCGCCTGCGCGCCGACGGCTTCGACGGCGCGGTCAAGGTCGCTGACCTCGTGCCCTTCGTGCCTGCAGGGCCTTAAGCGCTACAACGACGACGCCGACATCGACGCGGACTACATCGTCGTCGAACTGGCGCGGCACCTGCTCGGCAGCCGCTGGATGCCGTCCTACGTCGCGCAGGCCAACGCCGGCGGAATCGAGCGCGTGCTGGTCTAGCGGCGCGGCGGTCGCCGCGCCTAAGATCGCGCCGCATGAAGCGGCAGATTCAGGTGCGACCGGCACGCGCGACCGCGGACAATGACGAGATCGCGCGCATCGTTTGTGCCGTCCATCCGGACTGGCCGCTTACGGGCACGCAGATCGCCGCGGCCGGCGCGCGGCGCGGTCCGCGCCTGCACCGGAAGTTCGTCGTCGACAACGCGCCTGGCCGGCTGGCCGGGTTCGGCTTCATCGAAGTGCCCGACGTGGCCGCCGTCCCCGGGCGCTTCCGCGTGCGGGTGGACGTCGATCCCGCCTGCGCGGAACGCGGATTCGGCAAAGCGCTTTACCAGCACCTCGAGGTCGAAGCACGCGACCTGCACGCAACCGAACTGTGCACGGAGGTCCTCGAGGCGCACCCGCGTGCCGCACGCTTCGCGACGGATCGCGGCTTCGAGGTCTACAACCGCCGTGTCGAAAGCCGGCTGCGGCTGGACGAGGTCGATCCGGGCAGCGTCGCCCGTGTCCTCGACGCGCATACCGACCGCATGTTTGCGAGCGGCATCCGCATCGCCAGCTACCGTCAACTCGCGCTGGACCCCGAGGCGGCGCCGCGCCGACTGTATGCGCTGCAGTTGGATCTGTGGCGCGACGTGCCTTTCGGCATCACCGGCGACGACCCGACTTTCGAAGCTTTTCTGGCCGAGGAACTGGGCGACCCGGCATTCCGCGCGGCCGGCTCGTTCGTCGCGCTCGACGGCTTGGACTGGATCGGCTTGTGCATGCAGAGTGCGGCAGGCAGTCACCTGCTCACGACGATGACCGGCGTTGTGCAGGCATGGCGTCGCAACGGCGTTGCGACCTGGCTGAAGCTGCACTCGGTCCGTTACGCGCTCGAGGCCGGAGTGGCGGAAATCCGGACCTTCAACGATGTTGCCAATGAGGGCATGCTCGCGCTCAATCGCCGGCTCGGTTTTACGCCGGTGAGCACCGAAGTGCGGCTGAAAAAGGAGCTGCGATGAATGCGGTGGAGTGTGATTTGTGTGCCAGTCCCGGCGGGCGGCTGGTTCATGACGACGGACGATTACGCGTGGTCCTCGTCGACGAGGTCGACTACCCGGGCTTTGTCCGCGTCGTCTGGAATCGTCACGTGCGTGAGATGACCGACCTCAGCGACGACGAGCGCGGCCACCTGATGCAGGCGGTCTTCCGGGTCGAGGCCGTGCAGCGCGAGGTCATGCGTCCGGTCAAGATGAACGTCGCCAGCCTCGGCAACCTGACGCCGCACCTGCACTGGCATCTGGTGCCGCGCTATGAAGACGATGCGCACTTTCCCCGGCCGATCTGGGCCGAACGGTTGCGCACCACGGCCTCTGAAATCCTCGAGACCCGCCGCGCGCGCGTTGCCGTGCTGGAGCAGGCCCTGGCCGAAGCGCTGCGCGAGCACGACTGAAGCCCGGCGCGCCGGTGGTGAATCCGGCTTGCACGCGCTGAACACTCAAGCGTGTCGAGCCACGCGTTCGAAGGGCAGTGCTGCCCTGCGCCGGACCGCATCAGTACTCCCTGTCAGCCGCTGCTGCACGGCCTCAGCGTCTGGGCGGGGAATTCCTTCTTGATTGCCGCCAACTGCTGTGCCGCGCCGGCATCGAGTTCGCGCAACTGGTAGCGCGTCGCACTTACCGTGGCGGGCTTGTCGGCCACGCGCACGTTCTTGATGCCGAGCTTTTCCATCGAGGCCGCATGAGACTTCGCCAGTTCGGGGTCGCGAAAAGATCCCAGGCTGATGCCCAGACGCAAGGGCCCGTCGGGCATTACGAGCAGATCCTTGACCCCGCGCTTGCCGAGTTCAGCCGCCGCGCGCTCCGCCTCGGCCCGCGTCTTGTACGGTGGCACATACACCTGATACCAGCCCGCCACCTCGACCGGCCGCGCAGTCTGCCGCGAGCCGAGACCCAGCTTCAGCAGCGCAGTCTCGACGCGGGCCACGTCGTCACCGAGGAAATCGCCGAATTCAACGCAGGCCTGGGGCAGGGACATATCAGGTGCAGGGGGCGGCGGCGCGGCGGCGGTGGCCGTGGCTGCCCGCGTCTGGTTCGCGCGTTCTCGCAGTTCCTGCACATCCTTCTCGCTCAGCACGCGGATGCGCTCGGGTTCGATTTGCCGTGCCATTCGCTCCGGCTCGCGTCCGCTTTCCGCAAAGCGACCGAAGGCGCCCTGCTGCCATGCAAACAGCGCCACGTTGATCAGCAGCAGGAAAAGGAACACCAGTTTCATCGTTGAACGTCAGGTTCAGGCGGTCGAACCCGCAGCGATAGCCCGGCCAGCACGAGATTATGTTCGATTGACGGTTCGAGGCCACCTTCGCGAAGACGTTCAGCCAGCAGGTCGGCGTCGCCGCCGCTGACCAATATCGCCGGCGTGTCTCCTAGTCGCCGCGCAAAACGGCGCACGACCTGCATTGCGAGGCCGGACTGCGCATCGGCCACGCCCGTCGTGATCGCATCATCCGTGTTGTCCGGAAATTCGACGGCTGCTCCCCGCGCCTGCGGCAGCCCCGCGGTGCGATGCGCCAGCGCGTCAAGCATCATCCGCGTGCCCGGAGCTATGCAGCCGCCAACGAAGCGCGCCGCCGCAACGCCGGCCTCGACGCAGTCGATCGTCGTTGCAGTGCCCGCCGCAACCAGCACGAACGAACGACCGGGTCGTCGCAGGCAGGCGCCGAGCATGCCGTGCCAGCGATCGGCGCCGAGCTGCGCCGGCGTGCGGTAGCCGTTGATCAGCGCGACGACGTGGTCATGCCGGGCTTCGGCCGCGAGCCAGACCAGAGACCGGCCGCAGGCCGCGGCGGCGCGCTCGACCGCCGCGCGCACAGCGGGCGCAGCCACGCTGCAGCCGACTCCACCGGTGCCGCCCGGCAGCCCCCGCCATGCCTCGGCCAGGCGCGCCTGCAGGTCCGTCACCCCTTGGTGAAGTTCGACGCCAACAGTTCCCAGCCGGTCCGCGCCCTCGGCCACGGCCCACTTGACCGCGGTGTTGCCGACATCCACCACCAACGTCATTCTGGCGCGCCATCCGTCGGCGGCCGCCGCAGCGATACGTCGCCGACGTTGACGCTGCGTGCGCCATTTGCGGTCGTCAACGTCAGTCGGCCAAGGGCATCCGCTTCGACGACGGTTCCGCTGACAACGGTGCGCCCGTCATCGACGATGTCGACCCGTTCGCCGCGCGCATAAAGCAGTTCATTGAAGCGGCCACGCCATGGCACGAAGCCGTCGTTCTCGAAGCGGCGCACCACCGGCAGCAACGCCGCCATGATCGCGGCGATCCAAGCTTCGCGCTCTCCGGCGAGCAGCCGCGCCGGCACGATGTCGGCCAACGCCGCCGCGGGCTGCACGATCTCCGCGCGATCTTCGTCGGTCAGCCACCCATTGATGCCGATGCCGACCACCAGCGTCGACCGGGCATCGCCGTCGACGGCGAGCTCGCACAGTAGTCCGGCAAGCTTGCGGCCCTCGTGCAGCACGTCGTTGGGCCACTTGAGCTGCACCGGCACACCGCGGGCAATGAGCAGCTCGGCCAGCGCGACGCCGCACGCGAGCGTGACTGCCGGCAGCGCCGCAGGCAATGACACCAACGGGACAGCGAGCGAAAGAAGAAGCGACGACCGCGGCCGCGCCAGCCATCGACGCCGTTGCCGGCCTCGTCCCGCCGTCTGCTCGTCCGCCGCCAGCAGGACAGCCGACGTCGGCTGGCCCAGCCGGCATCGCACCAGCAGGTCTTCGTTGGTCGAGCCGGTGGTCGGAACAACGCCCACCTGGACAGGTTCGGTCAGTCCGGCCTCAAGGAGCCAGTTTTCGATGGCCGCCTTGTGCAGCGGCGGTGAGTCGAACAATGCCGCCGGAGTACGCGCCATGTTGGAGTGGTGCTGGCTCAAGTGCGTTGGCCGTTGGCCCGATGAACAGTTTCGCGGCGCCCTTGGTGAGAAGTGCGCCTTGCTGGGCAGGTTTCCAATGCCTGTTGCTCCGATGCACCGTCCTTCCCATGCATCTTCGTTCGATTTCGTTCGAGGCACTGTAGCATCGGCGAGACACGCCCGGGGCAACTGAACTCCCCCGGCGAACGAGCCAGCGATGCCCTTGGAGCACTCCCGCCTGATACCCACATCGCGAACGCGCGCCTCGCCGATCGCCCGGTCGACGTGCGCCGTCTACGCGATGCTGCTGCTGTATTCCGGTCTCGCCCCCTGGTCGGGCTGGCGCGACCTCGGCATCGCTCCGCTGGCGTACCTGTCGGCACCGCTGCCTCGCTACATCACAACATTCGATCTGGTCGTCAACGTTATCGCCTACGCGCCTCTGGGCGGGCTGATTGTGCTGGCACTCTATCCGCGGACACGCGGCACGTCTGCGGTCGTGATCGCGACCGTAGCCGGGCTGCTGCTGGCCGCCACGATCGAAGCGGGCCAGTCGTTCCTGGAGTCGCGCATTGCATCCAATGTCGACCTGGCCACCAACTCGCTCGGCGCGCTCCTCGGCGCGGCGGTCGTGGCGCCCTTTGCGGCGGCGCTGATCGACCGCGGCCGCCTGCTCGAGTGGCGCCGCCGCTGGTTCGAGCGCGATGCCACCGCGGTGCTGATGGCGGTCGCCCTATGGCCCGCCGCACAGATCTATCCGGAGCCGATGTTGTTTGGCAACGGTGACCTGCGCAGCAGCCTCGAACCGGTGCTCGTCGCACTCGGCGGCCACTGGTGGGAGTTCGATGCCGCGAGCTTCGGTCCGGCAGAGTTTGTACTTGCCGAAGCTTTCGTCGTCGCCTCCGCGCTGCTCGCCGTGGGACTCGCGCTGTGCTGGGTCGTGCGCCGGGATGCCCCGCGCTATCCGCTGTTAGCAGCGCTCATCGGCGCCGGCCTGGCTGCGAAATCGCTGGCCAATGCGGTGCAGTTCGGTCCGGAGCGCGCGTTGGCATGGCTCACCCCGGGAGTCTTCGGCGGGCTCGCGCTCGGCATCCTGTCGCTGGCAGCGGCAACCGGCGGGCCGCGCGCCTGGCAGGGGCGGCTCGCCTGGGTAGCGTTGCTGGCGCTACTGGTCGCGGTCAACGCAACCCCTGACAATCCATACCATCTGGCGCAGATGCAGGAATGGCGCCAGGGTCGTCTGCTCAACTTCAACCAGCTTGCAGACTGGCTGTCCACACTATGGCCGATGTTCCTGGCGGCCGCGCTGGTCCTGCGCGGATCCGGGCGCGGCTGAGTTCGTTCCTATAATGGCTTCTTTGGCACCGCGCCCATGAGCCACTACAAGCATCATGTCTTCTTCTGCCTGAACGAACGCGAGGACGGCGCGGCGTGCTGCGGGCGACACCATGCCGCTGAAATGCAGCAACACGCCAAGGCGCGGATCAAGGCGCTCGGACTGAACGGCGAAGGCAAGGTGCGCATCAACAAGGCGGGCTGCCTTGACCGCTGCGACGAGGGTCCCTGCATCGTCGTGTACCCCGAGGCCGTCTGGTACACCTACGTGGACCGGCACGACATCGATGAGATCATCGATTCGCATCTGGTCAAAGGTCGCGTGGTTGATCGCCTGCTGATTTGATGACGCCGCGTGCCGAGAAGCGTCTGATCGCGGGCCCGGCAGGACAGATCGAACTTGCGCTCGACTGGCCTGTTGGCGCGGCGGTGGGCGGCCTCGCCTGCGTGGGCCATCCGCACCCACTTTACGGCGGCACGATGGACAACAAGGTTGCAGCGACGATCGCGCGCACCTTTTCCGCGCTGGGTTGGCTCGCCGTGCGATTCAACTTCCGCGGCGTTGGCGCATCAGACGGCACACACGATGCCGGTGACGGCGAGACCGAAGACTTCCTGCATGTTGTGCGCACCACGCCAACACTCGGCGACATCTCCGAACGACTGCCATCCACTTATCCGCTCGCCCTGGCGGGCTTCTCGTTCGGCAGTTTCGTCGCCGCAGCCCGCGCGGCGCGGGCCTTGGCCGAGCAGGGACGCCCGGCCGACTACCTGATCCTCGTTGGCGCGGCGGCCGGGAAATGGCCGATGCCCGACGTGCGCAGCGACACGCTGGTCATCCACGGCGAAAGCGACGAGACGATCGCGCTTGCTGCAGTGCTCGACTGGGCGCGCCCGCAGGGCCTGCCCGTGCTCGTGATCCCCGGCGCGGACCACTTTTTCCACCGCCGTCTGACCACGCTTAAAGGGCGAATAAGCGCACACATTCGCGGCATCTCGCAATTTGACGCCGCCCAGCAAAGCCATTAAAAGTTCTAGGTCGTTGCCGCCACCCGAGCGGACAGCGACAGATTCAGAATCGCCGCCGACGGCGACAGGGACACATGGACGGTTCGCTCGTCTTCTCGAAGACTCCAAAGGGCGTCGCGGAAATCGCGATGCGCAGCGCGCAACTGTCGATGACGACGCGACGCGTTCTGATCATGGTGGATGGCAAGCGCAGCGTCGATGAGCTCGCGGTCCTGCTGCGCCCGGGCGAAATCGATGCAGTGATGGCGCAGCTCGAAGGCGCGGGCCTGATCCATCGCAATTCCGCCAATCAGGCGATCGATGTACCCACCGTGGCCGGGCGCGAGATGGACGCGCTGCCGACCACGCAGGGGCCATCGAGCGGCGATGAGCCCAACCCGATGACGCTCGAGGAGGCGAAGCGCCGTGCCGTACGCGAACTCACCGATCGCCTCGGCCCGGAAGCCGAAGTGATGTCGATGCGCATCGAGAGTTGCAAGTCGATCGAGGATTTCCGCGAGCGGGTGCGCGAGGCCGAACGCTTCGTCACCGCAGCACTGGGTGCCGCTGCTGCCGCCGATTACCTGCGCGCACTGCGCAAGCGCTAGACACGCCGTCATCCGGCGGAACTTCAACGGCGCCCGGCTATCGTAACGGGCATCGACACATGGCACGCGCCCCGCGCGCGCGAATCTTGAAACGCTCGTTCAATTTCGCGCTCCACGCCGTTGCGATGATGGCCATGCTGGTCGCTGCCGGCGCCGTCCGCGCGCAGGCTCCGTCGCTTTCCGCACGTTCCTGGCTGCTGCTCGATGTCGCCAGCGGCGCGAACCTGGCCGCACACGAACCGACGCTGCGGATGCAGCCCGCGTCGCTGGTCAAGTTGATGACGGCCTACGTCGTGTTCATTGCCCTTGCCGAAAAGCGCATCGCCTTGGACGATCAGGTCGCAGTATCACCGGCTGCCTTCGCTGCGCCCGGGCGCAGCGGTTCCCGCATGTTCGTCGAACCCGGCCGGCCGGTGTCCGTGCACGACCTTCTGCGCGGACTGATCATCGCCTCCGGCAACGATGCTGCAGTGGCGCTCGCCGAGCACGCCTCCGGGCTCCCAGACCGCGTTCGTCGAGCGCATGAATGCCGAAGCACGACGCCTCGGAATGATCGATACGCGGTTTGCCAATCCCACCGGGTTTTCCGACGCGCAGCAGTACTCGAGCCCCCGCGACCTTGCGCGCCTGGCGTTGCGACTGCAGGCCGACTACCCGCAGTTTCGCCCGCTCTTCCCGGGAGCGGGAACTCACCTACAACCACATCACGCAGGCAAATTCCAACCGATTGCTGTGGAGCGACCCGGCGGTCGACGGCCTGAAGACCGGACAGCTGGAAGCGAGCGGCTGGTCGATCGTCGCGACCGCCGGCCGGCGCGCGGCACCGCGGACTCTGCGTTCGAGCGCCGGCTCGTCGCGATCGTGCTCGGTGCACCCAGCGATGCGGTACGCACCCAGGAGGCGTTGCGACTGCTGAACTACGGGTACACCGCGTACGACACCGTTCTCGCCTACCGCGGTGGCCATGTGCTGGCACGCGCCGAGGTGTGGAAAGGCGACTCGTCTGAAGTGCCGATCGGACCGGAACGCGACGTCTACATCACGCTGCCGACGGACGAGCTGCAACGGCTCGGCGAGCGCGGCCTGCGCTCAGCGATCAACGTCCCGACCCGCTGCTCGCTCCGCTCGCCAAAGGCGAAACCGTCGGCCGGCTGAAGGTGTCAGCCGACGGGCGAACCGTCGCCGACGCGGCAATCGTCGCGCTCGAGGCGGTACAGCCGGCAGGTCTTTTCGGGCGCGCGTACGATGCGGTCAGGCTGTGGTGGCGGAGACGGAACTGATGGAATGGAACGAGTCGACCTGTTTTCTTAACGGCCAGTGGAAAGCGCTGGCCGACGCGACCATTTCGGTCCTCGATCGAGGATTCATCTTCGGCGACGGTGTCTACGAGCTGATACCGGTCGACACCGTGGACGGCGTGCGGCGCGTTCCGCGCGCAGCAGCACTGCGATCGGCTGCAGCGCAGTTGTGATGGCATCCGCATGACGAACCCGTATACAACAGAGCAGTGGCTCAATCTGGTCGACGAGATCATCGAGCGCCATCCGTGGCAGCGACAATCGGTTTACCTACAGGTGACACGCGGCGTAGCCAAGCGCGATCACGCCTTTCCGGCCGACGTCGCGCCGACGGTGTTCATGAACACGTCTCCGTGGCCCGCGATTCCCGCCGAACAGGTCGAGAACGGCGTCGCGGTGGTCACGCACGCCGACGAGCGCTGGCTCCATTGCGACATCAAGAGTGTCTCGCTGCTCGGCAATGTCCTGATGAAGCAGTACGCCGTAGACCGGGGCGCCTTCGAGACGGTGATGCTGCGCGAGGGACTTCGACCGAAGCATCGAGCGCAAACGTCATGGTGGTCAGCAGCGGCACGCTGCTCGCGCCGCGCAAGTCGGTGCAGATCCTGCCCGGCATCACCTGTGATGCGAGCTACGACCTGGCGCGCGAACACGGACTCGCGCTCGAGCTACGGCCGATTTCCGAAGAGGAACTGCGCAGCGCCGACGAACTGTGGCTCAGCTCCTCGGGTCGCGAGGTCCTGCCGATCACGTTGCTCGACGGCGTACCAGTCGGCACCGGCCGGCCCGGACCCGTCTACCGGAAAATGCAATCATGGTTCCAGGCGGCCAAGCGCGCCGATGCACTCCGCTGGGTCGAGCGCAAGGCGCTGCGTGGCGGACGCGGCGCGCTCGCGGCGTAGCCGCCGCATCGCCGCGATGCGGGCTGTCACGGGGAGGACGGAGTGAGCGATACCTCCGAGTCGAACGGCCCGAAGGGGCTCGTGTTTCCGACGGACTTCCCGATCAAGATCATGGGAAAAAGGGACGACGGCTTCGCTCAGGCGATCGTCGACGTGGTGCTGCTGCACGCGCCGGATTTCGATGCATCGACGCTGGAAATGCGCAGCTCCAAGGATGGCAACTACATTTCGCTGACCGCCACGATACGGGCGGTCTCGCGCGAACAGCTCGATGCGATCTATCGCGCGCTGACCAGCCATCCGATGGTCAAGATCGTCCTTTGAACTGATGTACGTGACCCCGCGATGATCGTGCGCGACCTCGGGCGCGCCGACTATCTGCCGACATGGCAGGCCATGCGCGAGTTCACTGCGCAGCGCACAGCGGCTACCGAAGACGAACTGTGGCTGGTCGAGCACGCGCCGGTCTTCACGCTCGGGCAGGCCGGCCGACGCGAGCACCTGCTGGCCGACACGGCGATACCCGTCGTGGCGACGGATCGCGGCGGCCAGATCACGTATCACGGACCCGGCGGCGTCGTCGCCTACCCGCTGGTCGATCTGCGCCGCCTTGGGTGTCTTCGTCAAGGAACTGGTGTTCCGCATCGAGCAGTCCGTCATCCAGACGCTCGAAACTGCTCGGCGTCGACGGCCGTCGCGTGCGCGGCGCGCCGGGGGTCTTCGTGCCTTGGCCTGAAGCGGCCGCGGTCGGCGAATTCGCCGGTCTCGCCAAGGTCGCCGCGCTCGGCATCAAGGTGACGCACGCGCGCAGCTACCACGGCGTCGCGCTCAACGTGTCGATGGACCTAGCGCCGTTCACGTTGATCAACCCCTGTGGCTATGCCGGCCTGCCGACGATTGACCTCGCCAGTGTCGGGGTCCGCGCTGACCGCGCCGCCGTTGCCGCGGTCTGGCGCAGCGACTGGCGGCGCACCTCACGCCTTGAAACCCTGACGGTTGGCTACACTTGCAGCCTTCGGGCCCGATGAGTGGCCCAAGCGCCGCCGGTCCATGCCGCGGCCCGCCGACATGTCCAGCGAAGTACCGCCTGTTCCGCGCGACCCGTACGCCAAGCTCAAGGGCGAAGCCAAGACGGGCAAGGTCTTCAAGCGCTTCGACATCAAGCCGGTTCCCGCCGCGGAAGCGCTGCGCAAGCCCGAGTGGATACGCGTCAAGGCCGGGTCGCCGTCGACGCGGTTCTACGAGATCAAGTCGATCCTGCGTGAACATCGGCTCCACACGGTGTGCGAGGAGGCGACCTGTCCCAATATCGGTGAATGCTTCGGCAAGGGCACCGCGACCTTCATGATCATGGGCGACAAGTGC
>CAVQID010000041.1:0-100042 GCA_963712485.1 uncultured beta proteobacterium | reverse complement strand
TGTAACTCATTCAGGATTTTTGGTCTTGCTGGTCGAGTGCCGCGTGAATCAGTCTCCGCTGAAGAGGCCCGACGAGGCCGCGGTTGTCGGCCAGCCGACGGAGTACCTGCCGGGGCGCCGGTGTCGTGCCGAAGCGGGGCACGTAGGTGAGCAGCTCACTTTCTGCCTTTTTACTATGTTTGATACATACGTTTTGGCACAGGCTCATAACCCGAAGGTCGAAGGTTCAAATCCTTCCCCCGCAACCCATCAAATCACATGCGTGCATCGCGAAGAGCCGCTGACGAAGCGGCTCTTTTGCGTTGTGGCCCACTGGTGGCCCAAATGTGGCCATCCGTGGCGGCCGACCCAGTCTCGGCCAATTTGCGAAACGTGCTCACACAAGGAACGTTTCTGACCGCGAAATGGGAAGGCGGATTTCTACAAGCAAGACGGGTCCCGTCGCCTTTCCGACGACACGAAGCACCCGCGGATCGTCCCTCTCTTACCTTCGCTTGGCCCAGTCTTAATACCGCCTTGAGCGGAGCGAGACCATGGCGGCAAGAAATGCGAGGAAAATCCAGGTAGATGGCTCGGGAATCGCTGCCGCAATTGGCTTATATAGAAATACGTCGCCGCTGATCGGATCGATAACGCCAAGGTACGCGTCGTACTCGTCGAGATATAGCCACTTTCCGTACACGCCGGTGTACTGACCTCTGCATCGTCGGAATGTTCGGTCCATTGCCGGACACCGATATTTGCTCGAGCGTCCAGCCGATGGCGGCGTCAAGAATTCCGTCATCATTTGAGTCGAGGTCACTCGGGGGTGTGAGTCGCCAGAGACTATCCTTCCATCCATAGCAGGAAAGCGCCAAGGGTGGTGTCGTACTCGATGCCAAAGTTCGAGAAACTGGGCGGCACAACGTTACCCGAGCACGGCTGGGATGATCCTGGTTTCTCGATTTTTAGGTTTGGATCGCCGGGGCGGTCGAGATCCCAGAAGCCGAACGCGTTTGCGGTCAGCGCGCGCAAGTACATGTTATTGACTGCGTCGATCGCAGCCGCGCCATGGCCCGTTTCACCGGTGATCGGCCGACGGCCGACGAGCTCCCAAGTGTCGTTTGCCGGATCAAGGTCGCGCACCGTGTAGCGCCACAGAGCCTTGCGTGTCCGTCGTATAGACGACATCGTTGCCGTTGCTGTTCAGGTAGGCTGATGTACCGCGCAGGAAATCCGTTGGGCCGGTGGTTTTTTGCCGGTTCTGCCACATTTCGCCACCAACCACATTGGGAAAGGCAATCGGGTTCGCGTGAGAGCCGGTCAAACCGCCGACCTTGCTTGGATCGGCCCCAGTCGGATCCCAGAAATAGGGTCCCGTTGTCACTTCCCCGTGGACGGGTCGCGCCATGTCTGTCCCTCGCGCGAAACGCCGAGGATCGCAAGTCGGTTCACGTTCTTCAGAAACACCACGTTGTCCCAGCTTTCCCCGGACAATGGCGCGTTCCTAATACCGTCCACCGTGTGCTCGATTCCGTTGGTCTTCGTTATAGCGCTAGGAAGGGCTCCTCTGCTCCACTGCCCAGTCGTTCCGCTGAAGATATACACCTCGTTACCCTCGTCGCCGACGCTGCTGTGGTCGCCGCCCCAGATATACATGTTGCTGCGACTATCTGCATCCCATGCCGCTCCGCTCCACGCCGATATATTGGACATCGGGTCGGTCGGTGTAGCCCGCTGTGCAATGGGCGTCCAAACGCTTTGAAAGGTGTTGAGATTGATTTTCTGCCAGCTGTTTGCTGGCATGCCATTCAGCGCATCGTCGATGACGCCTGAGTGCGCTGGACCAGCTGAAAGCAGTAAGTGCGCTAAGACCGCTGCGGCAATGGCCGGCCTGGTCCGCAACATGAGCTTGTTCTCCATGAAGATTTCCTCACTTTGATTGACGGCGCGATCGTCACTCACGAAGATCCGGTCTAGCTGTCAACTTGCTTATTTGAATCAATCAGTTGCGTGATCAGGTGCGACCGCTGCGCCACACGCCATCGTCATCAATGGAAGGGATTTCGACACTTTGCTCTCAGTTCACGCGTCCTAACGCCGGAGCAGTGAGCGTTCTTGCGCAGAAATGCAACGCACTGCTTCTGCTTAAGCTCGTCCATTGCAGGTCAGTCCGACCGGCAGGTCGCTCGACAACGCAGTGCGACGCCGGGAGAGCGAATCGGATTGCGACGATTAATGGGGACTCTAAGTTCCTTGGCACGACGTGCTTTTGGTGCGCACCTGCATTGACAGAGTTTTCGACATCACGTGTTTTTATTATTCGAGAAGACTGCACTCGACCGCTCGTTCGTTCGTCTCGTAGGTCCAACGTACTGAGGGCCGCGGCGCCCAAGGTGCCACGGTTCTCGTGTGTCTTTGGCGCGGCCCACAGCCGACTTCCGGCTCAATTCGGCATGTCGGTTGCCCCGACTGTCGGTTAACCGCGCCGGTTCGGCCACGTCGCTGATTAGCAATCGTTAGTGGCATTACAAGCCCCATCCTGCGCATCCGCATGGACAGAGTTCTCGACATCACGTGTTTCTAGTATTCGAGAAACTGTTCTCGACCGCTGCTTCTTTCGTAAACGAGTTTCCCAGCGGGGTCGAGTGCGACGCCCACGGATGCTTTGCATCCGGGAAGAGTAACAACGTATCGACGTCCAATAACGGCGCGCCCAGTGCGATTTTCCAGGGCGCCGCGGTGTTGGTGTGCATCACTCGCGGCGTAGTTAGTTATTTCCGGCTCAATTCGGCATGTCGGTTGCCCCAATTCTCGGTCTCGCGCGCTCGCGCTACGCCTTCTTCGAGGCTGCCGTGACCGACCTCTCAAGTACCGCGTACTTACCCAGGCGACGGATCGATGCCCGATCTCGTGAGCGCAGCGCCGCTCTCGCGCCCTGGCTTCTGCTCGGCATCGGCCTCGGCGGGCTGGTCGACGGCATCGTGTTTCACGAAATCCTGCAGTGGCACAACATGCTTTCCAATGCGGTGCCGCCCACGGACCTCGATCGAATCCGCTTCAACGTCCTGGCCGACGGACTTTTCCATGCGGCCGCGTGGGTTGTGACGCTTCTCGGCCTGATACTGCTGTGGCGCTCGGTTCGATCTGGGCAGTCGAACCGCTCGAGCGCCGGCGCGTTCGGGACGCTGCTCGGAGGGGTCGGCTTGTTCAACCTCGTCGAGGGGATCGTCAATCATCACCTGCTCGAACTCCACAACGTGCGCGAAGTGGCGGACCCGACGCAATGGAACCTGGGTTTCCTGCTGCTTGGGGGCGTGCTGCCGCTGGCGCTCGGTGCCTTGCTGCGCCAGCGCGCGCTTCATGCGCCACAGCCTGTTTCGGTGGCCCAGTTCGACGAACAAAGTACTCACCGGACCGCGGCAGAAGTCGACGGCCGCGACGTCCGGCTGGTGCAGATCCTGCTGCCGCTCGCACGGCATGACGGTCAGCCTGTAGACGCGCGGACGTTCGAAACGGTGAAAGACGAACTTACGGCGAACTTCGGCGGACTGACGGCCTACACGCGCTCCCCGGCGGAGGGGCGCTGGCTCGGGAAGCGGCAGGAGACCGATGACGTCGTGGTGTTCGAAGTCATGTGTCCGGACGTGGATCGCCGCTGGTGGCAGGAGTATCGGCAGCGGCTCGAGAGACTGTTTGAGCAGGAGCGCATCGTGATCCGCGTCGAACAGGCTGAACTGCTCTGACCAGCTCGACCGCGTGACAGCCGCAAGCCGTTGCCGCGCTCCGCGCGACGCTCGCCGGAGTCCGACGTTCGCTTTCCACGCAGTGGCAACAGGCGCTCGGCGCCTCCCCGCGCGTTGCACACCGACGACCGCTATCTGCTCGAACTGGCGATACTGCCGAGCTTCGCCCGGCGCGGTGAAGTGCGCCGCACGCTTTTTTGTGGATGTGCCTCGTATACGCGCCACTATGAGGACTTATTCGTGGGCGGAGACTATTGGACCATCGATCCCGTGGTCAGCCGCGCGCGCTACGGTTCGGCGCATCACATCATCGGCAAGCTGGAACAGCTTGCACGGCACGATACCGACGGTCCCTTTGACCTGATTGTCTGCAACGGCGTGCTGGGCTGGGGCATCAACACCCATCAGCAAGCCGACGAGGCGTTCGCGTCGTGTCATCGCGCGCTTCGACCGGGCGGTTATTTGCTGCTCGGCTGGAATGATGTCTTCCCGAGGAATCGCGTGAAGCCGGAGGAGATTCCGGCTCTGGCCCGCTTCGAGCACACGCCGTTCGCGACCTTCAGCGCGCGCGTTCGCGTGCGAGCCTCAGGCCGACACGTGTTCGACTTCTATCGCAAACCGGCCGACGACGCTGACGACTGACCGTCGGCCGGATACGTGCCTGCTACGCCGGCATCGAAATGTCGCGCAGCGCCTCGTCGACGTTTTCCTCGTCCTCGATGGCGAGGTCACCCAGAGACACGATGCCCACCAGATTACGATCCTGATCGATTACCGGAATGCGACGGATCTGCCGATCACCCATGCGTTCGAGCACGTCCTGCGTGTCGTCTTCTTCGGTACACCAGACGACATCATCGGTCATGACTTCACTCACGGGGGTGTCGGCACCCCGGCCATTTGCGATCGCGCGAATCGTGATGTCTCGATCCGTGATCATGCCCTGCAGCCGCGTTCCGTCGCAAACCGGCAGCGCGCCGACATCCTGTTCAGCCATGATGGCCGCGGCGTCCTGAAGCGAATCTTCGGGACTTACGACCTTCACCTCGCTCGTCATTACTTCGGAAATTTTCCGCATCGCTCATCTCCTGGTCTGTTATCGCTGCAACAGGAGCGTTGCAGTGTCGGTTGCGTGGATGGAATCGGGCACTACCGCGTGGTGCCGGGCCAGCCGCGTCTGTCTGTAATGCCTATGCCTCGTCTTAGTGCGTGCTCTTGCCAAGCCCGCGAATGCCGAATGAAGCCGGGCAATCGATGTGCCCCGTGCAGGAGGCACGCATGCGGCTCACACGGGCCGCGGTGTCCTTCGACGTGTCGACTCGACTACTCCTTGTTTTCGACCTTGTCGCTGCTTGACCGGGCCGGTCCTGGTCCTGTGCTCCACTGTCGGCGGCCCGGGTCGGCGCGGCCATGCACGACAGTGCTCGTTACGCTACCGGTCGACGACGCCCCGAAAGGCTCCACGATGGGCATCCGCTTCGGTTTCGCCGGCCTCGATCGTCTGCTCTTCCTCGTCCTTCTGCGCGAGACCGCGACCGGTGATGTTCTGCAACTCAACGATGCGCTTGGATGCCTGGGCCTTGCTCAGGCTGTCATCGAACGGCACCTTCGCCTCTTCGCAGAGCGTCATCAGGTAGGACCGCTGCGCTCCGGTCATCGGCTCGTCACCGGTGGTCCACGACTCCGGCGGTTTCTGCATGTTGCTGTCGCCGGCATGTTCCTGTGTTCGTTTGTCGGTCATCATCATCTCCGTGGGTGAGTTCACGCCGGACTGAACGACGCCGCGGATCTGCCGTTGCCGGCGACGCGTACCCGCGCGTGCTGCGCGGTGCGGCGCGGCACAACCTCCCTAGGCAGCGTTTTCCTGCAGGAAGATCTCGACGCGTCGATTGCTCGCGCGCCCGGCCTCACTGTCGTTGGTGGCCACCGGCTCGCGTTCCCCTCGGCCATCGATCGCGATTCGATTCAGCGATACCCCGCGAGTCGACAGGTAATCGCGGGTTGCGATGGCTCGCTCGCGGGACAACGTCATGTTCCTCGCGTCGTCCCCGGTCGAGTCCGTGTGTCCGATAATCTGCACCAGCGTCTGCGGATTTTCCTGCAGCGACTGCGCGAAGCGGTCGAGCACGGTTCGGAACCCCGGCTTGATGTCTGCGCGCCCACTGTCGAAAGAGATGTTGTCCGGTACCGTGATGCGAAGGCGGTTATCCTGGGTTTTCGCCACCTCGATGCCGGTCCCCTGAGTCGCGTTCTCGATCTCGCGGCGCTGCTTCTCCATGCGCTGGCTCCATGCATATCCGCCCAGCGCGCCTACCGCCGCGCCGATGGCCGCACCTCGTCCGCGGTTGTCGCTGCCGCCGGCAATCGCGCCAACAGCCGCACCGGCCGCCGCGCCGATGCCAGTCGTCTTCGCTGTGCGCTGCTGCGACTCGTCCATCGACTGGCATCCGCCCAGTGCGAATACGGCCGCCGCCGCAACGGCAATCGTCTTGCGCATGAATAGCCTCCAGAAAGTAGTGGATCTGCCCTTACACCGTAGGGCAGCAACCACGATGCCCGTCTTCGCTCAGCGCAGCAGCGCTCGACCGCCGCGGCCGAGCGCGAGACCGGCGGCAAACGCCGTGTAGACCACGACGAGCGCGGGAATCGACAGGCGCTTCTCGTACCCCGGTGTCAGACGCTTCGGCGTGATGGTGTAGTCGACCACCGCGGCAATCGCCGCCACCGCAGCGGCGGGCACCAGAGGCGCAGCGGGTCGCGGCCATGTCCGCCGCTCGAAGAGCCGCTCGAACAACGTGGCCCAGAACACCGATGCCGCATGATGCGTGAGATAGCCACTCAGCGTGTATTTCAGGCTCAGCGCCGTCCTTGCGCGCCGCGCGGTCGCCGAAATACCAATGGCTGACCGCGTTGATCGGTGCAGCAGCGGAGCCCGCCTCTCTACGGCCGAGAATGCCGAGCGCGAGCGTCGACACCAGTGCCGCCACCGAGCCCGAGACCGCTGCGCGTCCCAGCGCGCGACGCCAGGAGTTCCATCGAATCTGTCATGCCGTGTCCGTGACGGGCTAAATCCCGTCAGGAGGCATAAAAAGTGCCCGTGACGGCTCCTGCCCGACGCGCGAGCTACGGCGTATCGGACCAACCCCGGGGCATTCGTGGTTGTATTTCTTACGGGAGCGAGCGGCTTCATCGGCGAGCATCTCGGCGCTGCATTGCGGTCCGCAGGACACCGCGTCATCGCCGCCGTGCATCGCGAACCGGCGGCCCGCGACGCGGTGACGGTCGACTTCGCTCGCGATTTCGAACCGTCGGTTTGGCGACCGCGTCTGGAGGGCGTCGATGCCGTCGTCAACACAGTAGGCATCCTGCGTGAACACGGCGCCGCGACCTTCGATGCATTGCACGTGCGCGCACCGCGCGCGCTCTTCGCCGCCGCCGCGGAGGCCGGCGTGAGGCGCGTGGTGCAGTTCTCGGCGCTCGGCGCCGATGACGCGGCCACGAGCTCATATCACACGAGCAAACGGCGCGCGGACGACTTCCTATCCGCGCTGCCGCTGTCGTCGGTCATCGTTCAGCCATCGCTCGTCTACGGGCGCGGCGGCGCCAGCGCGACGGTGTTCGACACACTGGCGAGCCTGCCGATCATCCCGCTGCCTGGAAAGCGGTCTGCAGCGCATCCAGCCGGTGCACATCGACGATGTTGTCGCTGCAGTCATCGCATTGCTCGACATCGAAAGCTGGCGCGTCGGCCGCGTGGCCCTCGTCGGCCCTTCGCCGATGACCGTTCGCGAGTACCTCACGACGCTGCGTCAGGCCATGGGTCTGAAGCCGGCCCCCTTCCTGCCAGTGCCGCCGCGACTGCTCAACATGGCGGCTCGAGTCGGCGACCGACTGCCTTCCCTTCTGCTCGACCGCCCGACCCTTGCGATGCTGGAGCGTGGCAACACCGCGAATCCCGCCGCCACCCGAGCGGTCCTCGGTCGCGAACCCCGGCCGCCGTGGCACTTTGTGGCTGCCGGAGAACGATCAACCGTCGCTTCGCGCGCACGACTCAACTGGTTGCTGCCGCTGCTGCGGCTGTCGATCGCCGTGCTATGGATCGTCACCGGCATCGTGTCACTGGCTGCGTTTCCGCTAACCGAGAGCTACGCGCTGCTGGCCCGTGTAGGCATCGTGGGCACGATGGCCCCGATTGCGCTCGGTGGCGCCGCAGCCATCAATATCGCGCTCGGGATCGCAACGCTGGTGGCGCGAAGTCGCAGACTCTGGTGGACCCAGATCGTCGTGATCCTGGGCTACACACTGCTGATCACATGGCGGCTTCCAGAATTCTGGTTGCACCCCTACGGGCCGGTCCTGAAGAACATACCGATCCTCGCGATGCTCGTCCTGATGCTCGAACTGGAGGAGCGCTGATGGATTACGTCGTGTGGAAGTGGCTGCACATCCTGTCGTCGACGCTGCTATTCGGTACCGGCATCGGCACCGCGTTCGCGATGTTCTTTGCCAACCGTAGCGGCGACGTGCGGGCCATCGCAATCGTCACGGGTAACGTCGTCATGGCCGACTGGCTGTTCACATTCACCGCTGTCGTGTTCCAGCCGATATCAGGCCTGGTGATGATGAAGCTCGCCGCGATCCCGCTGCTGACCCCCTGGGTCTGGATTTCCTTCGCGCTGTATTTCGTCGCCGGCGCGTGCTGGATTCCGGTCGTATGGCTGCAGATCCAGATGCGCAACATGGCTCGCGAGGCGGCGATTACCGGAGCGCCGATGTTGCCGATGCGCTACTGGCATTACGAGCGCATCTGGGTCGTACTCGGCGTCCCGGCGTTCCTGGCCCTCATCGCCGTCTTTTATCTGATGGTGGCCAAGCCCGTGTAGAGCGGCGACTCCAGCCGGCGGCATGCTCGTTGCTGCGTTGCCGCGATGAAGACACTTTCTGTTCTTTCCGCGCGTCCCCGCTTCGCGATCGAACGGCTGCACGATCGCCACCGTGCTTCAGTGCTCGAGCACTTGATGGCATTGCCTGAGGCAGACCGGCGCATGCGCTTCGGCCACGGCGCCATCGATGCGATCGACCGCTATGTCGCCGGCCATCGACTTCGAGCATGAGATCGTGCTCGGTGCGGTCGAGCCCAATGGCGCATTGATTGGGCTTGCGCACGTTCCCGATCGAGGCGGACGTCGCTGAACTCGGGCTATCCGTACTGCCGCAAGCGCGCCGACGCGGCGTCGGTCGCGAGCTTGCGCTCCGCGCGCGTCAGGAAGCGGAACGTTTCGGTGCGCGCGCATTCCGCTTCCATTCGACGTCGTCCAACGACGCCATGCGCCGGCTTGCCGCGGCGCTGCGTATGCACGTCATTTTTGACGGGAACGACTTCGTCGCGGAGTGCGGGCTGCCGCAACGCCTGCGGTCGGCCGCCTGAGAATCGCCGCCTTCAGGCAGGACACCTGATCCCGCCCGCGGGCCTCATGAGAAACGGACCAGCCACCATGGATGCAATCGCGCTCACTGACCGAGCAGACGCGACACCACCATGAAGAGGAAGAGGAAAATCTCTTTCCCAAGGTTCGCAAGCTGTGCTCCGCGGAGGAACTGACGACTCTGGGCCAGGCACTGGCTGACTGGCAGGGCAGCCTTGTGCGTCAGGGCGAGGAGCGCGCGGCCATCGTCGACGAGACCGACGAGGCCGCGCCGTTGAAGTAGTGCGTTGGTGTTCCTCACTCCGCCGCGTCCCCCGCAGCGGGACTGCGCCCAAGCGGCGGCGGCTTGCCGATTTGATTGACTCGCCGTTCCATGAACCACGCGCCGCGCAGCACGATGAGCGCGAGCAGCGTCGCGCCGACCGCGATCCACCACTGTTCCAGCGCAGCGCTGACGCCGACACCACCGGAAAACAGCATGGCCGTTGCGGTGGTCAGTCCCTCAACTCTCTTTCCGCCGCGCTGAAATATGGTGCCCGCACCGATGAACCCGAGTGCCGCGATCACGCCGCCGACCAGGCGAAACGGGTCAGCGGAGACCACCGACGGGTGGGAACTCTGGAACGCGCTGAGCATCGCGCCGCCGAGCCCGACGATCAGCGCGCATGCTCCGGCAAGCAACATGTGCGTGCGCAGGCCGGCGGGACGATCGGCGACCTCGCGCTCGAAACCGATGACGCCGCCCAGCAGCATCGCAACGGCCACTTCGCCCAGGACTTTCAGCTGTGGCCAGTCGGCTTCCATCAGGCGTCGGGTCCGCACTCAGCGGGTGAGCGCGAGCCGGGGAGCGTGATCACCTCTCGTAGAGGCGACCTGAACGCGCACGGCGCATCGCGGTGAGCGCGACGGCAAATGCACCGAAGGCGATCAAGGTCGGAGCGACGTGCAGCAGACGGCGACTCAATCGCGGTGTATCGAACGACTGCCGAGGCTCCTCGCCGACAGTCTGCGGCGGAGCTTCAGCCGCCTGAAGACGAGCTTCGACGGCAGGCGAAATCGGATCGCTCGCCGGAAACGTCTCTGCAAGCGCCTGGTCCAGCAACGCTTCTTCGTGCCGCTTGGCGCCCTGAGGCGGAATCTTGACTGCGGCGGCAACGTCTTCATCGCGGGTGGGAATCATCGGTTTCCTTCCTTCCAGTAGAACCTGAAGAATCAGCAATCGACGTGCCTACTTATCAAGACCGCTTGTTCAATGCACTCAACGACGCGCCCGGTGGCAATGCGCCTGGCTAGCGCGGAGAAGGCACCGCCTCGGTTGGCAGCGCCTGCGCCTTGCCGTTCACCTCCGTTCATGCGCGTTCAGTCGGCCTTCGTAGGCAGCGCAACCATCTCGCTCGCCATCCTCGTGAGTCGCGCCGTCGCGATCCGTCATCACCCCGCCGCGGCGCATGAAGTCCGATGCGGCGAGAACTAATCAGCACGCACCCGACGTCATCAGCCTTCTTCAGGCCACGGGCGGTAACTCAGCGAAGCCAGAAAAAATAGACGCCCCACGCCGAAGCGACTGCAACGGCCACTGCCCATGGCAACCAGGCCCGACGCGGCCGGTCGGCGCTCGCCGGACGGTCGAAGATCGCGACCTTCGGCGGTTTGCTTGCTTGCGGTTCAGGAGGCATTGTGTGCGCCCAGTTACTCCGGGCGGGACGCTTTCGCATCCCGCCCAGACTTCGCGCTAGCGTCCGTCGTTATCCGAATCGCCGGGCATTGCACGTTCCACCGCTTCGGTCGTGCGGTCCCAGCCGCGTCGCACGGCCGTCTTGAAGCGTTCCCAGCTGTTGTTCGGATAGCGCGATTCCCAGTCCCGGCGAACCGAAGGCTCGATCTCCGACCAATCACGTCCGCGGTAACGCTGGTCGCTACCGAGTCCCCAGCCGTACTTGTACGCCGGCTCGAACTCCTCGTAGCCGAATGCGCCGTAGTCTTCGCTGTGGTGCAGTCGGAAGTGGTCGCCGTGTTCGCGCCACTCTTCGTCGCGCGGCGATTGCATCGCCGGACGCCCGCCGGCACCCATCTGGCCGCGCGCAGCAACGCTTTCGCCGGCGGTCACGCCGAGCGAGCCGGCGTAGATCGACCGTTCCCGTTTCAGCTGCTCGACGCTGTAAGGCTCCGCGGTCGGATCATGGCGTTGCCAACCTTGGCCACGCCACAGCTCCGCGCGCCGCTCGATGTCGACGGCACCACAGCTGCGCATGATGCTGGCGGCTTCCTCCGCGCGCGCATCGTCGGCGCGCACGGTCACCAGCGCGCCACCGCGACGCACCGCTTCGGCGTAGACGTGCGCTTCCTCCTCGGGCACGCCGGCTCCGGTCAGGCCGCCGATCAGGCCGCCCGCCACTGCGCCAACGCCGGCTCCTGCCAGCGTCGCCGCCAACGGGCCTGCTGCGACGATCGGGCCGATGCCCGGGATTGCGAGTCCCATCAGGCCGACGATCAACCCGGCCGCTCCGCCCAGCAGACCACCGGCGGCGGCACCACTCGCGGCGCCTGCGCCGGTATCCGACAGGGTCGCCGGCGCATCCTTCGGCAGTTCGCCGGAGGCTGTGTACTGACCGGTCGCGTTATTCGCGATGATGCTGATGTCGTTCTGGTTGAACCCTCTCTGCTGCAACTCACTCATCACCTGCCGGGCTTCATCAAAACTGTCGAACGAGCCGACGATGGTCTTGGCCATTGTGTACTCCTTGCATTCGCGGTTGTGTCAGTGGGATCGAGTGCCAACTTGTGGTTAACCCTCGGCCGTCGCGCTGCACACCACATCTGTCCCTGCGCAGTCGCACGTAAGGACACGTCAGCAACCGGTGTGCCTCACTGCGAGTTCGCAGCGGAAGACGCCAACGTAGAGCGGTCGCATGCAAAGCCGCAACGTCAAGTCGATCGTTGTGAAAGCAGAGGAACGCAGCAATTGCCGCACGCACGGGCGCGAAATGCCGCGTGGTCCACGGCGATCTACGCGCCGCGGACAAGAATCAGGCGGCGCGGTTCGTATCCTGCGGCGGATCGGCCGCTGCATCGAGCGACCGGCCAAACTGCGCCAGGATTACGGCCAGATTGGCGTGGTCGACGGGCTTGACCATGTGCGCATCGAAACCGGCGTCGCGCGACCTGCGCCGGTCCTCTTCCTGGCCCCATCCCGTCAGCGCGACCAGGACGGTGTTGCGACCCCAGGGCTGCGCGCGGATTCGACGCGCAACCTCGTAGCCGTTCACTTCGGGCAAACCGATGTCGAGCAGCACCACGTCCGGACGAAAGTCCTCGGCCATTGCCAGTGCTGCGATTCCATCGAACGCACCCAGCGTTTCATGGCCCGTCAGCTTCAAAAGCGCGGTCAAGGTATCCGTCGCATCGCGGTTGTCGTCGACAACGAGAATGCGCCGGGGACCGGCGTCGGGCTCGGCTCTGCCCGCCGGCACCGCGTGAAGCGCCGATCCGGCGTCGAGCGCGGTCAGGCAAACCGTGAAACGACTTCCCTGCCCAGTGCCCTTGCTGGCCGCGGTAACGGTGCCGCCGTGCAGCTCGACCATGCGTCGGACCAGCGTCAGGCCAAGTCCAAGACCGCCCTGCTGACGCTCGATGGACTGATCCGCGCGCGTGAACATGTCGAACACCGTCGGCAGCGCTTCCGCGGGAATCCCCAGCCCATTGTCCTCGACGACCACGACCACCTGATTGCGCTGGCGCTCGGCCGAAATCCGGATGCGGCCGCCGGGCTCGGTGTACTTGCAGGCGTTGTCGAGCAGATTGATGAAGACCTGGGTCAAACGGACCGCATCGGCGCTGAGCTGGATCGGCTCTGCCGGCAGGTTCATCTGGATGGTGTGCCGCTTGGCGTCGGCGAGCGGCTGCACCGTCTGTACCGCCTGCGCAATGATCGGCTGAAGCTCACAGGTCGCGCGGCGCAGTTCGAGCCGGTTGTGCGTGATCCGGCTGACGTCGAGCAGGTCGTCGATGAGCCGCACCATGTGACCGACCTGGCGCTCCATCGTTTCCCGGGCCTTTTCCAGCAGGTTGGCACTCGCCGGCGCCCGCTTGATGACCTCGAGTGAATTTTTGATCGGCGCGAGCGGGTTGCGCAGCTCATGGGCAAGCACCGCGAGGAACTCATCCTTGCGTCGATCGGTCTCGCGCAGCTGTTCCAGCAGGCGCTCACGTTCGTGCTGTGCAAGTTTCAGCTGGGTCAGGTCGAGCGCGATCCGCACGTGGGAGTTGCTGCCGGGCTCCAGCAGTGCGGCGGCACCGAGAAAATACGTCCGCTCTCCATCCGGGCGCAGGAACGCCTTTTCATAGCCGACGACACTGCCCTCCTTCAGCAGCCTCTCCCACGTCCGGCGATAGGTTTCAACGTACTCCGGCGCGATGGCCTGCTTCCAGTTGACTCGCCCGGCCTCGAAGTCCTCGCGGGTCCGGCCCATCATGCGCAGCATTTCGTCGTTCAGGTAGGTGACGTTGCCCTGGCTATCGCCAAAACCCACACCGATCAGGTTCGCATCGGCCAGACGGCGGAACCGGCTCTCGCTGATGGCAAGAGCCACTTCGATCTCCTTGCGTTCCGAAATGTCGACGCAGGACCCGATGAAGCCGGCGAATTCGTTACCCCCTTCGAATCGGGGGACACCGCTGTCAAGTACCCAGCGGTACTCGCCGCGAGAATTGCGCACCCGGTACTCGAGCGAGAAAGGAAGCCTGGCACCAAAGGCTTCGTTGTACGTTCTGCGCCACTCGTCAAGGTCGTCCGGATGAATCTGCGCCGCCCAGCCCCCGCCGATCGCGTCGTTCATCGACCAGCCGATGAACTCGAGCCAGGTCTTGTTGAACCAGTTGAATTTCCTGTCCGGTCCGCTGAGCCATATCAGCACCGGCGCAGCATCAGCCATCACACGGAAGCGCTGCTCGCTCTCCCGCATCGCTTCTTCCACGCGCTTCCGATCGGTGACGTCGAGTGTGAAGCAGCGCGTGTGGACGAACCGGCCGTCCTCGCGGTAGACACTCGAACTGATCAGCACATCCCTGATCGACCCGTTCTTGCAGCGCAGGCGCGCCGGGAATTCGTGCAGATCGTCGCCGCGCTCGAGGCAGTTGAATATCGAATCGATGACTGGTTCGTCGACGTGGAACTCGGAAATGTGCCGGCCGACGTACTCGTCCGCGGAGTAGCCGAGCATCTCGAGCTCAGCCCGGTTGGCGCGGATGATCGTGCCGTCAGGGCCGATCCAATGCATGCCGACCGTGGCGTTGTCAAAAAAGTCCGCCAGCTCGCGTTCGCTGCGCCGCAGCTTGTTCTCGGCTGCACGCCGCTCGGTGATGTCGCGGAACACCAGCACCACCCCGACGATGCGGCCGTCGGCGTCGCGGATCGGTGCCGCGCTGTCATCGATCGGTCGCTCGACACCGTCGCGACCGAGCAGGACCGTATGGTTGGCGAGACCGACGATCCGGCCCAGCTTGATCGCTTTTTCGACCGGGTTTTCGACGGGCTCGCGCGTGTCCTCGCTGACGATGCGAAAGACCTCAGTCAGCAATCTTCCGATCGCATCCTCGCGCGACCATCCGGTCAGATGCACGGCCACGTCATTCAGGAACTCGATCTTGCTGTTACCGTCCGTGGTGATCACGGCGTCGCCGATGCTCGCAATGGTCACGCGCAGGGCCTCGCGCTGCTGTGCCGCCGCGGTCTGTGCGCGCCGCTCAAGCTCGCGTCCTCGGGTCGCCAGCAGCGTCGTGATCGAGGCGCACGCGATCGTGAACAGATAAATGCCGAACGACACCGCCCCGAGGTTCGTATCGAACTCGAAGCTGTATCGCGGCGGCATGATGAAGAACCAGGTCCCGAGGCCACCGGCAACCGCAGCGACGAAGAACGGTCCCGGGCACACGATCACCACAAGCACCAGCAGCACCGCAAACACGAGGAGGAACGGCACCCGGTCCGCGAGCCAGGGATCGAGCAGACCGCGCGCAACGAGGGCAGTAGCGACCAAAGCCAGCGCGATCGCGTACTGCACAGGCATCGGCAAGTCCCGCGCGTCGAGCCGCGCCACCTGCGCCGGCAGGTCTTCGAAAGCGCCGATCAGAAGCGCTCGGCGCCGGGGCGCGGCCTTCAAAGCAGCGGCGCCAATGTGACGACGGCCGACCGATATGCGCGGTTCGGCGCGATGCAAGGCAATCGAAGCGGCCGGTGTCTCATTGGATATCTCCTGCATCCATGTGGCCCCTTCCCACGGTCGGCATTGTGCCAAAGACGCGAGCGTTGTGCATGTTTTCGCTCGGCCCGGACACGCTGGCATGCCGCTTGCTCAAGGCGCACCTGCGCTCACCGCGTGAACCCGCGTGAACGGTGAGCTACCTATTGCCCGCGTGGCGGCTCAACGCGGCCGTCGTCGCCATCGACAGCGAACCTGGCCGCTGAGCTTATCGACAGCGTCACGGCATGCATTTAAGTATCGGTCGACGATGTCAAGGCGCGGATTGAAGAACTGATCAAACGAAGTGCGCGGTCGCGAAATCTGGCGCCGGCAGCACCAGTTGCACTCCAGGGCGCGCGCGTCAGCAGGAGCGAAGGTTGCCCGGCGAGCCATATGAACGAGGAAACCGTATGCCCACCGGCAAGACCGTCGCTTTAGGCGACTCCATTCCTTCGGTTCAATTACGGCTTTACCGCGACGAGCACTGGGTGGAGCAGGACAGCGCAGCGCTGTTCGCCAATCGGCGCGTCGTGGTCTTCGGCTTGCCCGGCGCGTTCACGCCGACGTGCTCATCGCAGCATCTGCCGCGCTTTGACGAAGTGGCGCCGGCACTCTTCGCGCGCGGCATCGACGAAATTGTCTGCGCTTCGGTGAACGATCCCTATGTCATGGAAGCCTGGGCGCGGGATCAGGGCGCGCCGAACGTCACGTTCCTCGCCGACGGCAACGGTGAGTTCGCCGGTGCGCTTGGCCTGCTCGTCGACAAGCGGGATCAGGGCTTCGGCAAGCGCTCGATCCGGTATTCGATGCTGGTGACCGACGGTCGCGTGGAGCAACTCTTCGTCGAGCCCGGCAACGATGGCGATCCTTACACCGTTTCCGATGCCGACACGATGTTGCGGGCGATCGACCCGGAGGCTCAACCTCCTGACCAGGTCGTCGTGTTTTCCCGCGAGGGTTGCCCGCACTGCGCGCACGCTCGCGAGTTGCTCGAGGAAGGCGGCTTTTCCTACGTCGAAATTCCCCTCGACTCCGACATACGCCACCGAGTGATCGGCGCGCTTGCAAACCGATCCACCGTGCCGCTGGTCTTTCTCAACGGCAAACTCGTGGGCGGGGAAGAGGAACTCGAGGCGTTGGTACACGGGCCGACCGGCCCGCCCGAGTCCCGACCGACATAAAGCGCCGCGGGCCGTCGGGCCCGCGGTTTCCAGCTTACGATCTTCAGGTGAGCAATCGCTCAAGGAGCGCGGTCCGGGTTGCGCTCGATGCGCTCCGGTTCGTCGAGCAACGCGTCCTCTTCTTTGGCCCGGGCGCGGCCTTCGTCCTCCGCACTTTCGAGCTCGCGCTCTTCGCGCGAGTCGGCGGGCTCGGCATCACGCGCCTCGCTCTCGACATCCGCCGAGCGGGCGTGCTCACGTGCCGCTTCGTTGTAACGCCGCGCGGCCTCGTAATCGCCTTCACCCTGGATCTCGTCCTTGTCGGGTGCGGGCTTTTGATCATTCTGCTTCATCGCCGTTCCTCTCGAATGTTGTCAGCAATGCGAAGTGCTGCTTCGACCGGAGTTATGGGGCCGCGAGGTTGTTGCGGACCGCGCGAACGCCGTCCACTCCCTGAGCCAGTTGTTCGGCGCGCGCCTTCTCGGTGGCGGTCGAAACACTTCCGCTCAGCGTGACGGTGCCTTGGTTCGAGTCGACGTCGATCTGGGTACCCTTCACTTGCGCATCGGCAAGCAGGGTCGACTTCACCTTTGCGGTCAGCGCAGCGTCATCAATTGCCTTTTCTGCGCTGTTAGCGGCCTGCGAGGTCTCGGTCCGGGCCGTCTGTGCCGCCTGATCTGCGTCCCGGCGTACTTCCTGTCGTTCCGCCGGGGAACAGGCGACAAGGACCAGTACGGCCGCAGCGGGCAGGATCGCCGCGGCCATCAGTGGTCGGGAATTGAGGCGAGAGTTGTGCATGACTCCTCCAAGCGTAGACACGATTTGAAAGATACGGTCGCGCCGCCGGAGAGCGGGGACCACGGTGCGTGGGCGCGCAATCGCGCGTCACCCCTGAGTCGGGGCAAGTGCCATTCCCGTGGTGGGACTTGGGCGGCCCAGGGCGACCGGGCCGCGTCTCGCTAGGACGCCTGCGGAAGCGTGGGCACGTCTGCGTGCCCGTTGCCGTTGCTCTTGGCCACCGGACCGTCCGCGGTGTATTCCTTGAGGCGGTTGTAAAGCGTCTTGAGGCTGACGCCGAGCACCGCGGCCGTGCGCTCCTTCTGTCCCTCGAAATGCTCGAGGGTAGCGAGGATCAGCAGCCGCTCGACCTCGGCGATCGATGTGCCGACGCGAATCGACAGCACCGGCACGTCATCGTGCTTCGATGACTTCGCAGTACCCAGTTCCAGCCAGTTGTCAGAAATCACCGAGTCGCGCGCCATCACGTAGGCGCGCTGCACGACGTTACGCAGCTCCCGGACGTTGCCCGGCCAGTCGTGCGCGAGCATCGCGCTGTACGCCGCCGGGGAAAAGCGCTTCACCTGTCCTTCGGCTTCGCAGATCTCGCGCAGGAAGTGGTCGGCGAGCAGCTGGATGTCTTCGCGGCGATCGCGCACCGGCGGCAGGCGCAGCGGGAAGACGTTCAAACGATAAAAAAGGTCTTCACGCAGCTTGCCGTCAGCAACCGCCTTTTCGGGAATGCGGTTGGTCGCTGCGATCACGCGCACGTCCGTGGTCTGCGTGTCTGTCGAGCCGACGCGGTTGAACGTGCCTGTCTCCAGCACGCGCAGCAGCTTGACCTGCAGGTCGAGCGGCATCTCCGTGATTTCATCCAGAAACAGCGTACCGCCATGGGCACGCTCGAAGAAGCCCTGGTGCTGGCGGTTGGCGCCGGTAAAGCTTCCCTTCTCGTGACCGAAGATCTCGCTTTCCATCAGGTGCGGCGAAATCGCGCCGCAATTGATTGCGAGGAACGGCCGACTGCGCCGCCGGCTCAGCTGGTGGATCGTGTGCGCCACCAGTTCCTTGCCGGTGCCGCTCTCGCCTTCAATCAGCACAGTAACGGCGGTGCCCGCCACGCGCGACACCTGTTCATAGACGCGCTGCATCACGGCCGAGCGTCCCCACATGTCACCGAAGCGGCCGGACCGCGTGAGTTCTTCCTGCAAGTCGGTGATCTGTGCCTGCAGTTCGGCGGGCCGCATCACGCGACCGAGCACGCTGGTGACCTGAGATGGCGTCACCGGCTTGATCAGGTAGTCGGCTGCTCCCAGCCGCAGGGCCTCGATCGAGGTCTCGAGACTCGCGTGCCCGGTGATCAGCACCACCTCGGTATTGCCGAGCACCGACTTGTCATCGAAGAGCTCGGTGCCCTTGCCGTCAGGCAACACCAGATCCAGGAACACCACGTCCGGTGAATTCATGACCAACTGGCGTTTCGCCTCGCGCACGGTTCGCGCGGTAGCTGCCGTGAAGCCCTGGCTTACCGCAAGTTCGGCCAGCATCTCGGCCGCATCGTTGTCGTCGTCCACGATCAGCGCATGACCCATGAGAACCTCCCTCGCTTCTGCTGCTTATTGGGCACGGTCCGTTGTGCTGTACAGACGAAGTGCACTCGACGGATCACGATATCAGAACGAGCACGCCAGATGCTCTCCACCGGTACCCCATGTTGGTGACCCCAACGTGGAAAATTAACCTCGTCGAGGGATGCCGTGTGTAATTACTCCCGTGCTTGGCGAAGACCACGAAGCGCTGCCGCTGCGGCCGCGCGAGAGCAATGAACGCGCCCGCCAGGCCCCGCTTTTCCGGGGTCCCGTCGTCCGATAATCCCCGCGTTCTCCTCATGGTTGACTGGATCAACCCGCTCGACCACGAAGATGCCGAGAGCCTGCGCCAACCGGCGCTGGAGGCGGCTCGCAAAGCGGCGGCACTCAAGGCCCGGCTCGGTGCCGGCGGCGTGCAGACGATCTACGCCAATGACAACTACGGGGTCTGGCGCTCCGACTTCCGCACGCTGGTGCAGCAGTGCCGTCAGCGCGGCGGTACCAGTGCGTCGATCGCTGAACTGCTAGCACCCGACGGCAATGACATTGCGGTCGTGAAGCCGCGCCACTCAGCGTTCTACGAAACACCGCTGCAACTTCTGCTGCAGCAACTGAACGTTCGGGAGATCGTCCTCTCCGGCGTAGCTACCGAGTGGTGCGTGCTGTTTACCGCAATGGATGCGTACGTGCGCGGCTATACGCTTCGAGTGCCGCAGGATTGCATTGCCAGTGCTTCCGCCGAGCGCCACCGTGCCGCCATTAAGTACATGTCGGACGTGCTCGGAGCGAGCGTCGCTCCGAGCGATGACCACGACAGCGTCAGCAGCGCGTTGGGCATAGCCGTCCGCGCTGCAGGCGAAACGCGGACCGACGGCTGAAGACGGCGCCCCCGATTCAGCGCGCAACGACGGTCAGGAGGAAGTTCTGAAATCCTGACGCCGCAGCGATTTCGCCGGCATAGGCCGCCGCCGCCGGCAGTGAACTCAGAACGGCGCCGGCAATCCAGCGTCCATCGCAGGCAATTACCCAGCAGCCGCGATGCAGCTTGTGAAGGATGAAATTCACCGGGCGTGCTTTGTCGGTCTGGCGCTTACGCATCGTTCGACTCCTTGAAGTTGGTTTGACGTTGCGGCACGTTGCCGAGTGACGTTTGTCTTGCAAGGTCCGTGCCACTCAAGGTCCTCGCGAGGTCTGACCCAACCACACGGCACGGCGCTTGCTTAGGTCCTGCTGCCGCGAACCGTTGCGGGGAACGCGCACATTCCTTTTCATACTCAACGAGAGGACAGAATGATCAACTTCATCATTTGGCTCATAGTGGGAGGCGTGATCGGCTGGATTGCAAGCCTGATTATGCGCACGGACGCGCAGCAAGGCGTGCTGCTCAATGTCGTCGTCGGCATCATCGGCGCCGCCTTGGGAGGCTGGCTGATCTCACCGCTGCTCGGCTTTCCCACGATCAACCAGGATGCCTTCAGTGTCGGCGCAATGATCGTTTCGCTGATCGGCGCCATCATCCTGCTCGCCATCGTGAATCTGTTCCGACGCGGCACAGTTCGCTGACTTCATCCGATACGCAAATACGAACGGGCCCGCTGCGGTCGCAGCCGGGCCTCGGTAACACTCGACACTTCAACGGAGATCACCATGAACCCAACCGCAGAAAGCGCGGATCGCATGCATAGCTCGGTAGACCGAATTTCACGCACTGCACATCAGGCCGTCGACCGCGTCGCGGAAAGAGCGGGTCCGGCAGTCGACCAGATGCGCAATGCCGCGGAACGCGCGACCGACGTGGTCGGCGCGAAGCTCGACGACCTCTCGGCAATGCAGGACGAATGGATGGAATCGATGCGCGATCAGGTGCGCACGCACCCGCTCGCCGTCGTGGGCTTTGCACTGCTCGCCGGCTTGTTGCTCGGCCGGATGATCCGCTGACGTGGACGGACCGACCGCTTCGGCAGCGTCGGGGTCGGTCCGACCCGACGCCGGAACCGCGACTCATCCCCGGCTGGCAGGAGCGATCGCCGACGCCGCCGGGGCGCGCATGCGTTTGTTCGAGGCCGAGTTTCGCCGCGCTGCGTGGACCGCGGCCTACATGGGTGCGATGGCGATCGCCGCCGCGCTGCTGGCCATTACCGCGTGGCTGGTGCTCGCCGCGTCGTTGGTCTACGCGGCCGTCGCGGCCGGTGCGCCCTGGTGGCTGGGGGCCCTACTCGTCATCATCGCGCACGGGGTCGGCGCGTTCCTCCTGATTCGGCGCGTACAGGCATTCGTCGAGCGCCTTACTTTCGCGGCAACGCGGCGCACGCTGGTCAGCGCCTTCCGCTTCAGGAGTTCTTGATGCTGCCGCTCGTCGATGATCTGGACCAGCAGGTCGAGCAGGCCGAAGCTGAGGTCAACCGCGCCGATCAGCGCGTCGGGCTGGCCGTTACACGGCTTAAACGGCGCTGGCGCGACCGGCTGCCGCTGGTCGCCGGTGTGGGCGTGGCCGGGCTGGCTGCCGCGCTCCTCCTGCCGCCATCGAGAATCCAGCGCGCCGCAGGATATCGCGCATCCTCCTGGCTGCGCATGGGCACTCCGCTGATGAACCTTTTGATCGGCCGCGGCATTGCCATGCTCACGGCGCTTGCGGCAGGGTTTGCTGCGCGCCGACCCAACAAGCCCCTGGCGACCGTGCCGCATGTGGACCTGGGCCGGTATGCCGGCCTGTGGTTCGAAATTGCGCGGTTACCCATCTCAACAGAAAGCCGCTGCGAACGCGATGTCACGGCGCACTACGAAGTGCGCGATGGCGCGCTGCGGATTACGAACCGGTGCCGGCGTGCCAGTGGACGATTGAAGACTGCGACCGGACATGCGCGGCTCGTTGACCACCGGACGAATGCGAAGCTTCAGGTGTCCTTTGCCCCATCCTTCCTCGATCCATTGCCGTTCGTCTGGGCCGACTACTGGATACTCGAACTCGCCGACGACTACAGCGCTGCGATGGTGGGTACGCCGGACCGACGCTATCTCTGGTTGCTCAGCAGGACACCGACTTTGCCGGGCACAGCGTTGAACGCATTCCTCGCACGCGCGGAGCAGCAGGGCTACGACACCGACAAGCTCGAATACACCGAACATACGATTCGCCACGCGCCGCCGACACCGGCTGCGGTGGCAGACACCAGCGCGCCGGTCGACACCCGACCTGTTCCGGCGGCGGCCGAATAGACCTCAGCACGCCAGATCGAACTCGGTACGGGGTTTGCTTCAGGTGATGCGCACATTCACCTGAGGGAACGATCATGCCACTGCCACTGATCATCAAGGCCGCCGCCATCGGCGGCGCCGCATATGCCGCCTCCCGCTGGCTTTCCGGCCAGCGCCGCCAGCGCCTGCAGTCGACGAGCCCCTACCCCTCGACATCGAGCATGCAACGAGGCGGCGACGAGATCTCCAGGCCGCGGGAAATCCATCCGGAAGATGCGCCGCCCAGCGTAGGCATTTCATCCGGACCGAGTTCCTGACCTGGCGGCGCGGGCCGGTGCGCAAGCGATCATCCGCACCGGCCGGCCAACCGGGTCGTGACCCGTTGCCGTGGACTGGCAGACACTGTTCGGCTTCTCCGTATCTCCGGTCGAGATCATCGTCCGCGGCTCGGCGGTCTTCTGGTTCATCTTCCTCATCTTTCGCTTCGTGCTGCGTCGTGAGGTCGGCGCAATAGGCGTGGCCGATGTCCTGGTGATCGTCCTCATTGCGGACGCCTCGGCCAACGCCATGTCCGGCGAATACCGTTCGATCACCGACGGCTTCGTTCTCATCTCGACCATCGTCTTCTGGAACTACCTGCTCGACTGGGCCACCTACCGCTCTGCACGGCTCGCGAAAATGCTCGAGCCACCGCCGCTGGTGCTGGTGAACCACGGCCGCCTGAACCGGGCAAATCTGCGCCGCGAATACATGCCCTTAGAGGAACTCATGGGCAAACTGCGCGAGAAAGGCGTCGACGACCTCACGCAGGTCAAGCGGGCGGTGATGGAAGGCAACGGCGAGGTCAGCGTCATTCGCTTCGACGGCGGCGAGCCGCCCAAGAGCAAGCACCGGGCGGTCAAGCCGGTGTGACGGACAGGTGGAGCAGCGCCGTCAGCGTTTCGGTGTTACGCCGACCGCGCGAAGGCTGGCCACCGTCAGCGTCGTCCGTGCCTCGTCGTAGCCGCGCCACGCCTGCTGCGACCACTCGAGATGCTCGTGCACGTTGCGCAGGTTGAAAGCCTCGGCACGAAGATCGCGCGAGGCAGACAAGGCTTCCCACGGCAGCGGTACCGACACGGGCGCGCCGTTGCGCGCCCTCAGCGAATAGGCGCTGATCGCGGTTGCGCCGCGTGCATTGCGCAGGTAGTCAATGAAGATTCTTCCGGTGCGTCGTGCCTTGGCCATGCGCGCGGTGAAACGATCCGGTGCCACCGACTCGAGGCGCTGGGCCACGGCCTGGCTGAACGCCTTCACCGTCTCCCAGTCGCGTGTCGGCCTGATCGGTGCGACGACGTGCAGCCCTTTGCCGCCCGTCGTTTTCAGGAAGCCGGTCAGGCCGAATTCTCCAATCAGGTCGCGCGTGAGCAGCGCCGCTTCGATCAAACTCGGCCACGGGACATCCGGACCCGGATCGAGGTCGAAGGTAACGCGATCGGCCTTTTCGAGCCGGCCGGCGAGCGATCCCCAAGTGTGAAACTCGATCGTGCCGAACTGGGCCAGCGCCGCGATCGCCTCCGCGGCTTCTACGGCAACGTATTCCTCCACACCGGTGCTGGTCTCGATCGGCACCTGCCGAACGCCCCGCGGCAGCTTCACGGCGATGTGCTTCTGGAAGAAGCACGGCTCGCCGACGCCCTGGGGGCAGCGCACGACAGACAGCGGACGATTCTTGAGATGCGGCAGCATCGCCGGCGCGATGCGCTCGTAGTAACGCACGACATCCAGCTTCGTTGCGCGCGGCTGGCGGTAGATGATGCGCTCCGGATGCGTCACCTTTACCGCCGCCGACTCCGAAGTGCTGCGGGTACGGCGCGCCCGCTCGCGTTCGACCATGCGCGCGTCCTTGTCTTCGCGCAGGCCCTGGAACGAGGCCTGGCGCAGCAGTCCTCCGGCGGTCCACTCGGCGAATTCGACCTGGGCTACGAGCACCGGTCTGACCCAGTGCACGCGGTCGGCGCGCAGGCGCGGCGGAACACGGAATGGCGGCGTGTCAGCGCGCAGCGCTTCGAGCCGCTTGCGCAGCATGCGCAAGCTCGATTCGTCGAAACCGCTGCCGACACGCCCGGCATAGTCCAGCTGCCCGTCAGATCCACGCACACCGACGAGCAGCGCGCCAATGCCCGAGCGCGATCCGGCCGGTTCGGTAAACCCGCCGACGATGAACTCCTGGCCGGCGCGACACTTGAGCTTCAGCCACGCAGCGCTTCGTCCATTGACATAAGCCGCGTCGGTGCGCTTGGCAATCAGGCCTTCGAGACCGAGACGGCATGCAACGCGCCAGGCCTCCTCCCCCTCGCCTTCGATAAATTGGCTCAGGCGCACCGGACCCTCGGAGTCGACCTCTGCGAAAGCCCGTGTCAGGACGTCCGTACGCTCGCTCAACGGCCGTTCGCGCAGGTCGACGCCGTTCCAGTGAAGCACGTCGAACACGACGAATTCGACGCGACCCGGATCTCGATCGAGCGCCCGTTGCAGCGCCTGGAAGCGGGTGTGACCACTCGTATCCGTCACGACGATCTCGCCATCGAGCCAGCCGATGCCGAGGTTTAGCCGTCGAATCCGATCCGCGAGCAGCGCAAGCCGCGGGGTCCAGTCGTTGCCGTTGCGACTCAGCAGCCGCACGTCGCGGCCTTCAAGGCGCGCACCTATCCGATAGCCGTCGTACTTGATCTCGTAGCGCCAGCCCTCTCCGGCGGGCGGCTTCGAGGTGAGGATCGCGAGCTGTGGCGCGATGAAGTCCGGCAACGACGATCTTGTTCGCAGCGAAGGCCCGGGCGGACGCCGCGCCTCGCGTCGCACGCCCTGCGGGTGCGGCGTGATGACGCCGGCCGCAGCGCGCCTGTTCCGGTAATCGCGCAGGCCGCTTGCGGGAGCGCGCCCGATTCCTCCTGGGGGCTCGCCGGTCCGCGCCTTCACCTTTCCCTCGGCCCGGTGGCGCAGTGCGCTCGAGCATTAGGAGCGAGTCAGGTCGATTCGCGTCCGCCAGGCGTCATCGTGTCGCGCCCCGATCCGCCATGCCGTTCGATATCCGGCGAGTCGAGCTCAGTGCCGCTCTCGGTCGACTTGCGCGACCCCGCCTCGCTGGAGCGCTGGTCCGGCCCCGGCGCCGAGCGCCGGTCCATGCCCGAACGTCCTGTCGACGTCGGGTTGGTGTTCGTATCCGGTCCACGCTCGTCACTCGACGTATCGGTCGTCATGTTGTCGCGCTGCCTGCGCTGCGCCTCATCACGGCCGAAACCCTCGCGATCGCTACCCGGCTTCGATGCGGGTTTTCCGCCCGATGCTGGTGCGTCGCCGGAGCCCGGCTTGCGCTGCCCGATGCCTGTGCGCTCGTTACCCTGCTGCTGACGCTTTGGCGCCGGCTGCTCGGGCTGCTGCGCCTCCTGCTGTGGCTGCTTTCTACTCTTGCGGGTCATGGCGTCTCCGTCGGTTTGCTCGTAGAAAATTCAAGGCCGCATTGCGGCCTCCGTCCTTGGGCTGCAAGCCCCATACCTGTGTCGGTCTCCGCCGGGTTTTCCACGATCAATTTTTTCCCGCAGCCCCGCCGCATGGGATAAATTCCCATATGTCATGAACGACAAATCCGCGCTTGCCCCGACTCCGCTGTGCGCTGACGCGGGTACGTCGTGGTTCAGCAAATCGCAACCGGCCGATCGGATGCCGTTGCTGGTCGGCCTCGTCAGCCGCTTCAACCACGATCTGCGCACACCGCTGAACACGATTTCGGGCTGGACCCACCTGCTGCAGCAGACCGCAACCGATGCGGCACGCACGCGCCATGTCTCCGAAGTGTTCGCGCGCAACGTGCGGGAAGAGACGCTGCTCCTCGAGGAATTCGTCGACGACGCGCGCGTACTCCTTGGAGTGCTCGTGCTCGAACGCGTCGATGTGCCGGCTCCCGACCTGCTTGCTGCCGCCAACGATCGCCTCGCGCCCGCACTCGACATTCACGAGGTGCGGCTGGATTGTTCTGCGGTCCAGACTGTCGATGTCGCACTGTCCGTCGACCGTTCGCGCACCGCCCGGCTCATCTACCGTTTGCTGCTGTCCGCTGTGCGGCGCGCACCCGAGGGCGCGACGGTGCATCAGCGCGCGGCGGTCATCGGCAAGAAACTGCTTGTCGATGTGCAGGCCCCCACCGCACGTCCGGCATTCGAAAACGGTGCGCTGCTTGACCTGCGCATCGCCAGCGCCGTAGCACAGCTCGCCGGAGGGACGCTGGAGGTCGCAGTTCCTGACCACCGCACGCACTTCCGCTTGCAGTTGCCGCTCGGTCGCTGACCGACCTCAGGCAGCCAGGATCCGTCCCAGCCGCGTGCGGCGCCTCAGCACTTCGTAGCAGTAATCGTAGGCGGCCGAGGACGGATGCAATCCATCCTCTGCGAAGTACAGGCCCGGTTGACGCGCAAACCGATCGCGCTCGGGAATGAAAGTCAGGTTGACGAACTGGGCCCGCAGCTGCCGGCAGGTTTGCGCAAACACCCGGCGCACGCGCAGCGACCGGCGTGAAAGCAGTACATTGAGCGGCCAGCAGAAAAGCGGAGCGCCACCGACGTTACCGCTGTTCACCACGATGACCAGTGGCGCCAGTGCACGTGCTCGCTGGATGACAGCGGTCAGCGCGATGCGCAGCCGCTCGTGCGGCGTACCGCGGATGACGTCGTTGCCCCCGGCAGCAATGATGATGGCATCGAACGGACCTCCGGGCTCCGCGAGCTGACCCAGCACGCAGGCCACCCGCGCTCCCAGCACCGCCCGGTTTTCAATCGAGGCATGCGGAAAGTCGCGCGCCAGCCGCCCGGCAATCGAATCTTCGCTGCTCAGCGTGCCGAGCCCGACCGCCGTGCTGTCACCGACGATCAGGATCCTCCTCGTCGCGTCCGCAAGCGGTCGCTCGAAGCGCTGGGCGCGGGTCGAATAGCCGTAGGCCCGCCTCACACTCAACACGAAAACCGTCGCGTGCGCGGCCACGATGCCGAGGAAAGCGCCGCCGAAACCGCTTGCGAGCGTGGGCCAGACGTTTGCATTTTCACGTGCCATGCCTAGGGCTAGGCACAATGCGTGCCAGAGTAGCTGCCAACCAGGGCGCGCAGCCGCCGTCCGTCTGCTGTTGCTGCGCGTCGATTCCATGCGCCCGCGTTTCCGACTCCGACCTTCATCAACGACGCCTGCGCGCGCAACTCCGTGTCGCGGTTGAACACGACGCAGCGCGCGCGACTCAACCGGACACTGCAGCGGGTGTTCGGACACGATCGCATGCGCGAAGCGCAGGAGCCGGTGATCGCCAACGTACTCGCGAAGCGACATACGCTCGCGATCCTGCCGACGGGCGCCGGCAAGTCGATGTGCTACCAGTTGCCTGCGCTGTCCTTGCCGGGCAGGACCGTCGTCATCTCGCCACTGATCGCGCTGATGAAGGACCAGGTCGACAAGCTGCGGACCGCAGGCGTCAACGCGATTGCGCTCAACAGTGCGCAGAACACTGCGCAGCAGGCTGCCGCCGCGCAGGCGCTCGACGACGGCTCCGCGGAATTCGTCTTCACGACGCCGGAGCGCCTCACGGACCCGGCGTTCCTCATGCAGCTGCGACGCAGACCGATCGACCTGGTGGTGGTTGACGAGGCGCACTGCATCTCGCAGTGGGGCCACGACTTCCGACCGGCCTACCTGGCGATCGGCACCTCGGTTCGCGCATTGGGCTCACCGACCGTGCTTGGGCTGACAGCGACGGCCAATGAACAGGTCATCGACGACATCGGCCGCCAACTCGGCCTCGACTTCGATGTGATGAGCGCGAGTGTTTATCGATCCAATCTCGCGCTCGCGGTGCTGCAGTCGACTCGCGACGAGGAGCGGATCGCGCAGGTCCTCGAGATCGTCACTCGTAGTGAGGGCGCCGGGATCGTCTATACGGCGACGGTGCGGGCAGCCGAATCACTGCGAGTCGCGCTCCTCGAGGCCGGCGTGAACGTCGGCCTTTATCACGGGCGCATGCGCGCCGCCGAGCGCCATGCGCAGCAGGAGGCGTTCATGCGCGGTGACGTTCGTGTCATCGTGGCGACGAACGCCTTTGGACTCGGCATCGACAAGCCTGATATCCGCTTTGTCGTGCATTACCAGCTGCCTCCCGGTCTCGACGCCTACTACCAGGAGGCAGGCCGCGCCGGCCGCGACGGTGAAACCGCTTGCTGCACGCTGATCTACCAACACTCCGATCAGCGACTGCGCCAGTTCCTACAGGCCGGTCGCTATCCCGCGGCACGCGACGTCGTCAGATGCATCGACGTTCTCGCGGCGCTTCCGCCGGAGTCTGAGGGCTTGTCGCTGCGCGAGCTCATCGATGCGGCTGCGGTCGCGGAAACCAAGGTCAGGGTAATCCTCGAGCTGCTGAAGGACAACGGAATGGTGAGGCAGACGCGTGAGCGGCGCCTTGTCCCGATAGCGCGAGGGCTGGATCGGTCCGCAGCGGCGCAGCTGTCTTCGGCGTACCGGGAGCGGGCGCAGCGCGACAGGCGCGAGCTCGAGCGCATCGCTTTTTACGCGCGGACCGGGTTCTGTCGATGGAAAGTGCTGCTCGAGCACTTTGGCGATCCGCAGGAACTCGAGCGTTGCGGCCGCTGCGACAACTGCCTCCATCCTCCGGTGCGACGGATCGTCAAGTCGCGCACCGGGCGAGTGCCATCCACGCGCATGCCTCGACCGGCGTACGCCTGTGGTCAATACGCGCGGGTACAACGCTACGGTGTCGGGCGTGTCATTGCTTCGTCGTCCCAGTCGGTGACGCTGGAATTTCCGGATGGATCGCGCCGCGATTTCCTGCCTTCATTCTTGCGGCCCGCGCCGTCCGCCGGCCGCTGAGGCATCGCACTTGCTGGACATGCGAACCTTAAGCGCTGAAAGGGGAACCCGAGATGGCGACACGCGATGCACGCCGGCACCCGCCGCTCGGCCCGAGCGACAGTTCGGACAGCGCTTCTGATCTCATCGGCGCGGATGACTGGCGTGAGGATGCCGACCCGCCGGGAGCCGGCCCGCGCGAGCTTGATGCGGAAACGGATGCCGAAGGAACGGGTGAACGCGGTACGGCAGGCAGCGAGGTGACGCCGCCGCCCGGCGCTGACATCGCGCCCGATCGCATCATTGGCGGAGAGCTGCCGATCGTGCCGGATGGACTCGATCGCTCCGATCTGGAGCATGCCGACAGCGATGACGTGCCGCCGAAGCCGGAGGCAGACAGGCCCTCGCGCCGCTGATTAGGCACATCGGTTGCACGTTCATCGAACTCGATTCAACGGAGAACCACCGATGAAACGACCCTTCTCACTGACGCCCGTCATGGCTATGCTGGTGACCTTGGTGACTTCGTCAGCATTGGCGCAGGCGCCACGGGACTCTACCCAGAGCACTCCGGCAACAACAGCTGCACCGGCGAAGGACAGCACGGCCAACCAGCGCCCGACCGGCGCCACCGCGCCGGCGACGACGCCGTCACGTGCAGCCACGGATCCGGATCGCACTCGCTATGCGGGCATGAAAGACAGCGAGAGCTGGGAACGCGCGCACCGCGCGAGCAAGATCATCGGCATGGATGTCGTGAACCGCCAGGGCGACAAGATCGGCGACATCGAAGACATCGTTCTCGACAAGAAGGGCACGATTGCCTACGCGGTCGTGTCGACCGGCGGCTTCCTCGGCATCGGCGATCGACTGCACGCCGTTCCGTGGCAATCGATCCAGACCAATACCGGCAAGGACAACTTCATCCTCGACATCGACCGGGAACGCCTGCGCAGCGCACCAGGATTTGACAAGAACAACTGGCCGAATCTGGCCGACGACAAGTGGAGCACGGAGAACAGCCGCTATTTCCCGCGGCCACACTCGTCAAGCAGTTCTTCGACCGGCACAGCCATGCCTTCAGCGACCGGCCGAGCAGGCGCCACGACGGGGCCGGCCGCGTCAACCAGCACCGGCAAGTAGCCGCGCCAGCAAGGCATCAGAAAACAAAGGGACGCCTCGGCGTCCCTTTGTTAGTCTGGTAGCGCTCAGTTCACCGTTTCCGTCGTCTTCGGTTCATGGTCCTCCGAGGCGTCAGTCTCTTCGGTCACTATGTCCGCGACCATGATGCGACAGGCCTGCGCGCACTGTCGGCACGAAGCGACGCAGTCTTCCATGTCATCCATCGAGGCGCACGCCTCCGCGCACTCCTCGCACACCTGCGCACAAAGCTCGCACATCGTCGGATACCACTCCGAATCGATCGTCATCAGCTCAGCGGCCGTCCGGCACACGTTGGCACACGTCAGCAGCATCGCAATGTGCGCTGCGTCTGCGTGCTCGTCGCCCATCTCCAGGCAGTGACGGACATGATGCAGACACACGCGACTGCAGTTCCCGCACGCCGCGATACAGGCCTCGACCGGGCCCTGTTCGAGTTCCATCGCTTCCATCCTTCATCTCCATTCGCTGGTCAGCATCGCGCCATTGCGCTGCTGCAGGTCATTCAGCATCGCTCATGCCCGGCGGCGCTTCTCGTACCAATCCATCAGCGGCGTCGCCGAAATGCCATGCATCGCGATCGACACCGCAACCGAGACGAGCACGGCATCCGCGACGACCGGAGCGATCGTCACGGGCACGCCGTGGTCCAGGGCATAGGCGAGGTAATAAAGCGAGCCGATGCCGCGTATGCCGAACCACGCCACGAGGCGGCGCTGCTGGGCGACAAGACCGGCGCCCGCTGCGCTGACGAACACGGCGAGCGGTCGCACGACGAACAGCAGCAGCGCCGTAAAGGCGAGCCCCGCCGCCGTCCATGCGACCCGGCTCAGCAGTACGCCGACCAGCAGCACCAGCGCCACTTCGCAGATGCGCTCGCTCTGTGCCGTCCACGACATCACGCGCGTTCGCAGCGCAGACGGATGTGGCGTCGCCGGCTGTTGAGGCTCGTCCTGTTGCATGCCGCGCGCCAGTGCCAGGCCACCGGCGAATACGGCAAGGAATCCGTAGGTGTGCAGGGCCAGTGCAAGGCCGTAAGCAAGCGCAATCACGCCAAGGACAAGGAACTCGACAAGATCGATGGCGCGGCCGGCGTGTTGCAGCCGGCGCATGACGCGGGCGACGAGTCCGCCGCTCAACCAGCCGACAGCCACGCCACCGAGCGTCGCCCACAGCAGATCGACGGCGAACCAGCGCATGCCCCATGGACCGATGGCATGCATGCCGAGCAGCCCAGCGCCAGCATGACGGCGGGGAATGCCGATCCGTCGTTGATTCCTCCCTCGGCGGTCAGCGTCAGTCGAACCGCGTCGCGATCGCTCGGCTTGCGGATCTGCAGGTCGGACGCAAGTACGGGATCGGTCGGCGCCATAATCGCCGCCAGCAGCAGCGCCGCCTGCCACGGCAGGTCGAGCACCCACATCGCCGCGACGGTCCCGAGTGCCGTCGTCACCACCATGCCCAGTGTCGCCAGCCGAATTGGCGTCCGCCACGATCGCCATTTCTGCGGCAGAGGCAGCCGCATGCCCACGGAAAACAACGTCACCAGGACGGCAATTTCCGCCAGCAGTTCAACGATCGCCGCGCTTTCGATCAGATCGACATGCAGCCAACCGGCCCCGTCCGGTCCGATCCCGATACCAACGGCGAGATAGAGCATCGCCGGTGACAGCGGCAGTCGCCGCACCACGCTGCTGCTCAGCGCCATCGTGACCAGCAGTGCCCCTACAAGAAGAAACCACTGGTGCATCGAGAGCTCAAGGCGAAAGGTGTATTCAGCAAGCGACGTGCCTGCGAAGTCACGCGAGTAAGCACGTCTTTTGAAGGCTGGCGCCGCGCCGTATAAGCTGCAAAGTCAGTCCTTTTCGGTTCGATGCAAAGGGCCCGGCGCTTGATGAAGAACTCGCATACGCGCTTCGCCAAATCACTTGCTGTCGTCGCCGTAAGCACGGCAATCGCCGCGCTCATCCATCTTGGCGTGCTGCTGCCCTGGCTGGGCCGACCCGCTCCGGTCATCTTCATCGTGCTCGCCGTGGTCGCCAGCGCCGCATACGGGGGCCTGTGGTCGGGATTGCTGGCGACCGTTATCGGTGTTTCGATCGTGGCGTCGAGCGTCGAGTGGTCGGAGGGCGCCCGCTTCGCCAGCGAAGCGGTCCGTCTGGGTCTGCTCAGCATCGGCTGCATCGTTGCCGCCTTGCTCGCCGATGCACTGCACCGCGCCAAAGCAAGGGCCGAGACCGCGCGCCGAGAGATGGCGCGGGAGGCGGAGAAAAAGGAGGCCGCCGAACAACGCCTGCGTGCCAGCGAAGCGCGCTTTCGCGAACTGGTCGAGTCGTTCCCGGACATCATGTTCGTCGCCGACGAGCGCGGCGGTTCGCAGTACGCCAACCCACGCTGGTCGGAATTTTCCGGGCAGGACACCCGTGAACTTGCAAGTGCGCACTGGGCCGAGCGCGTTCATCCTGACGATCGCGACCGGGTGCTGGCGGCCTGGGCGCTTGCAGTGAACACGGGAACGACTTTCGAAGAGAAGTGCCGGCTTGGCGGCAGCGGCGGCGAACACCGCTGGTTCCTCGTCCGCGCCCGTCCAGTCGATCGCGGCCCGGACCACCCACCTCAATGGTTTGGCGTTGCCACTGAAATCGATGCACAGATGCGCGCCGAGGCGGCCCTGCGGGATCGCGACGAGCAGTTACGTCTCGCGCTTGAATCGACCGGCCTCGGCGTCTACGAGTTCGAGTTCTGGACCCGGCGCATCGTTTGGTCCGAACGCTGCCGGACCATCTGCGGCTTCGGCGACAGCGAACCGTTGTCTTTCCGGAAGATCCGCATGGCGCTTCACCCGGCGGATCGACGCGGCGTTTTGCGTGCCTTCTTCAACGCGTGCGATCCACACGGGACCGGCGAATTTGCGCTCGACATGCGCGTCCTTCGTCCGACCGGCGAGCTGCGCTGGGTGGCTGCCCGCGGCTGTGTGTTCTTCGTCTCGACGGCCGACGGCGATCGCGCCTTGCGTTGCATCGGCACGCTGCTCGACGTCACCGAGCGGCATGCCAAGGAAGAACAGCTGAGGCGCAGCGAGGAGCGCCTCGAGCTGGCGCAGGAAGCGGCCGGGGTCGGTATGTGGGACTACGACTTTGCAGGCAATGTGCTGCAGTGGTCGTCGACGCATCATGCACTGTTCGGCTCGACGGCCGACGCGAGCGCGAACATGTTCGACATGTTCTGGAGCGCGGTCGACCCCGCCGATCGCCGCCGCCTTCGCCGCGACCTGCGCCGGGCGAGACTCCGCGCAGGCACGATGGAAGCCGAGTACCGCATTCGCCGTCCGGACGGCGAAGTGCGGTGGATCGCGTCGCGTGGCCGGGTCGAAGCCGACGCGAAGGGTCGACCGGTCCGGTTCATCGGCATCAGCACCGACGTGACCCAGGCGCAGAACGCGAAGGCACGACTTGCGCGCAGCGAGGAGCTGTTCCGGTTGGCCGCGGAAGCCGTCGACGGCATCATCTACGAGCACGACATCGAGCATGGCACCGTGCGGCGCACCCGCGGGCTGTTTGAGCTGCTCGGCTACGATCCGGACCGTGTCCCACCCACGGCATCCTGGTGGCAAAGCATCATGCAGCCCGACGATCTCGCGCGCGTTTCGGCACAGCACGAGCGTGATGAGGCCACGGGCGCGATACGGATGGAGTGCGAGTATCGCGTGAGGCACAAGCTGGGCCACTGGGTCACGTTGCTCGACCGCTCTTTCCTGATCCGAGATCCTTCGGGCCGAATCGTTCGCATCGTCGGTTGCGCGGAGGACATCACCGAACTGCGACGTGTCGAACGCTCGCTGCGAGAAACCGATCGGCGCAAGGACGAATTTCTTGCGGTCCTGGCGCACGAATTACGCAACCCGCTGGCACCGATGCGCAATGCGCTGCAGATGCTCACCGAGGCGCCGGGGCGACCTGACCTCGCCGTTTACGCCCGCGAAGTTCTCGATCGCCAGCTCGCGCAGATGGTCCGGCTGATCGACGATCTGCTCGACGTCGCAAGGATCACCGCGGGCAAGCTCGCGCTTCAGCGCAGCAACGTGCCACTGAAGCAACTGGTGGAAAGTGCCGTCGAAACCGTGCTGCCGCTCGTCAAGGAGCGCCAGCACGAACTGACCGTGAGTGTCCCGGATGCGCACGTCGAGGTCTACTGCGATGCCACGCGCATCAGCCAGGTGCTTTCGAACCTGTTGAACAACGCAGCGAAGTACACACCGGTGGGCGGCAAGGTATCGTTGAAGGCCACGGTCGATGTCGATGAAGTTGCGTTCGAGATCCGCGACAACGGCGTCGGCATCGCGCCGGAAACGCTCGACGCGATGTTCGACATGTTCGCGCAGGGCGCCGCGGCCCCGTCCGCGGGACACGCCGGCCTCGGAGTCGGGCTGCCGCTGGCCCGCTCGCTGGTCGCTTTGCACGACGGGCATGTAGCGGCTCACAGCGACGGCCCCGGGCGCGGCACCACGATCACCGTGCGCCTGCCGCGGCCATCTCACGCCTCGGCGTCAAGCCGTCAACGCGCATCGCCAGCCCCGTCGACCGGTCTGGCTGCCCGCAAGGTGCTCGTCGTCGATGACAACCGCGATGCCGCCGATACCCTCGCAGCGCTGCTGCAGCTGTCGGGTCACGAAGTCAGGGTTTGCCATGACGGCGTACAGGCGCTCGAGGCGGCAGAGGCGTTCCGGCCCGAGGTGGCGCTGCTTGATATCGGCATGCCACGGCTCGACGGCCATGAAGTCGCGCGGCGCCTGCGGGCCCAGCCGTGGGGCCGCCACCTCCGCATTGTCGCGCTCTCAGGCTTCGGACAGGTGAATGACCGTCAGCGCTCGCTCGAGGCCGGCTGCGACGATCACCTGACCAAGCCGGTATCCGACCACGATCTTCGACAGGCACTCTCGGCCGCTGCGCCGGCCGCTAATGCGCTGTCGCCATCGATCGCAAACGCTCCAGCGCGCTGACCCCGTCCTCGATCCAGCGACGCACGGCCGCATGAAGTTCGGGCGGCAGTCCCGCATCCAGTGCATCGCGGAAGCCGATCAGTGCACTGCACTCGATGGCTTCCCACACGGAATCGAGACCGGATACTTCGCCCTCGCGCTCGATGTGCAACAGCGCCTTGTCGTCATCGGCAGTCGATATTCCACCCCTTTTGCGCAACTCGTTGGCCGCACGACCGTAGCTTTGCGCGCGCTCGTGCAAAAGTATCCGCAAGGATTCCTCGCGGGCCTGCACGGCAAGCTGGGACGCCATTATCTCGGTGTCCTCACACATGCTGAGCAGTTCACTCAGGACGGTCTCGGTTGGCTCGATGGTCATGTCAAGCATGTCGCTCCCCAGGCAGATCTTGTGTTCACGAGCGGAGCAGTTGCCGTACCCGAACCGGCGCGGCATGGGCGCCAGGCTAAAGAGGTCTGTGCAATCAAGCGACCGCAGCGGTACGGACCGCTCGGATCGCCGACTGGCCGCGCGTATTTGCCGAAGTGCCAGTCCGAGCAGTGCGACCGGCGCACGTATCGCGTGCGCCGGTCTCGCTCAATGGACGATCAGCCGCCGGGCTTTGGCGCGCCGCTGCGCTTGCTATCCGCAGCGGACGACGCCGCGCCTTCCGGTGTGCCGGCAGCATTGGCGAGTTTCAGTCGTTCGCCCGGAACACCGACCTGCCTGGCAAGAGCCTGCGATTGCTTCAGGTGGTCGCGCAGATGCGGCAACGTCTGTTCCGCGAAGGACTTCAGCTGGGGATCCGTGGCTTCGCGCGCCGCACGCTCGAACAGCGTGACGGCCTGCTGATGTGCGGCAACTCCGATCTGAGCCGCATATTCCCGATCGAAGTCCCGGCCATTCATGCCGCGCAGCCTGTCGAGGTCGCCCGAATGCATCGAATTCATCTGCATTGCCTCGGTGACTCCGGCGTTGCGCGCGATCGTACGCAGCTGCTCGCTGGTCTTCGTATGGTCGTCGACCATCTGTTGCGCAAACTTGCGCACGGCATCGCTCTTGGTCCGCTCGAGCGCGAGGCGGCTCGCCTCGACCTCCATGTTGTCGCTGCTGGCGGCTGTCATCACGAACTCGCGGTCCGGGGCAGCCATTGCGGGCGTTGCCGTTGCAGCCGGCGTCGGGGCGGTTGTCGCGCCGGCTGCGGCGGTGTTGGTCGGCGGTGCGGTCGTCGCGCCGCCCGCGCTGCGCTGCGATGGCACCGTCGTGCCGCCCGTCGCGTCCGGATCGCGGTCGCCGCACGCCGCTACGGCCAGTGCCGCGATCGCCGCTGCGATCGGCACCCGCAGGGTGCTGGGTCTTTGCTTCTGCTTCATCGGATTCTCCATCTGGCCTGCACTAGGCAGTTGCGATGTCGATCGTGTCGCGCAGTCGCTTGACCTCGTCGTGGTTGCGCTTCGCACCCTGGTATTGCCGACGAACGATCTCCTCGACCTCCGGCGGCAGGACCTTTTCCAGCGCGGCTCGATAGCGGGCCAGGGCGGCGTCTTCGCCGCGTTCACACTCGTTGAGCATCGCCTTGTCGTCGTTGAGCGCAAGCGTGCCGCGCACGGCAACCCAGCCGCGATGCACCGCTCCGGTGGCGCTGCCGCCGGTGTCAGAAACACCGCCGAAGCGGGCAACGAGGCTCTTCAGTTCCTGCGTGGCCGTCGCGCACTCCTGCGCGCGCCGCGCGAAGAACTGCTTGAGCTCTCCCGACTTCGCATGTTCGGCGCAGGTCTGGAAGCCGTACTCACCATCCTTGCAGTTTTCGATCAGATCATTGAGGGTTTCGGTCACGCTGTTGCGATCCATCAGGTACTCCCAAGGTTCGTTAAGGGGAAATCGGTCACGCCTATCCCGCGCGGGCGACGCGAGGCAGCACGAAGATGCTGACGATGGCCGCGATGCCGACGAGGACGTACACCAGTCGGGACACCGCGCTCATCGAGCCGAAGAGCGACGCCACCACGTCAATGCCGAACAGACCCACGAGGCCCCAGTTCAGGCCACCGATGATCAGCAGCACCAGTGCGATCGTCCACAGCACTCCATTGCCGCCTTTGGGTCGATCCGACACCGGCGCGCCGGTGATCGGCTCCGGTCGATTGCTCGTCGTGCCCATGCAAAACACTCCTGAATACCAAGATCGGTACTTATGGCAGGCGACGTGCCCGTGTACACGGCATCAGTCTTGCAATGGGTCTATGCCATGAGTACCAGTACGGTCGGGTCGAGCACTACCGTCGTGGAGCACGACCCCGCATCTGCGCCCCCCCACCTCGTCGACACGACGATGTTCTGGAGTGCGACGGGGGGCGGAGTCGCACGCTATCTGCGTGACAAGCGACGCTGGGCCGTCACGCGTGCCGGCTGGCGTCATAGCTGGGTGGTTACCGGCCCATGCGAGCCACCGGGCATATCGCTTGGCGGGGTGCCTATCCCGTTCAGTGGCGGCTACCGCTTACCGGTGCGGCGGCGGCATGCGGCGCGACTGCTTGCCGGGCTCGATCCCGACGTCATCGAAGCTGGTGATCCGTTCCGCCTGGCCTGGGCGGCGATCGACACCGCGCAGCAGCGCGGCATTCCAGTCACCACGTTCTGCCACTCGAATGTGGTGGCGGAAGCGGGGCGCTGGCTGGGCCGACCCGCACGCGCGACGATGCGGCGCTATCTGCGGCGTCTGCTTGCGAATTTCGACGCGGTCTTCGCAGCCAGTCGCTGGATGGTTGCCGAGGTGCGCGACCTGGGGCTCGACAACGTCGTCCACCAGCCGCTGGGAGTTGACCTCGGCCTGTTCAGTCCCGCCAGCCGCAGCACGCGCTGGCGCGAGCGCCTCGGCATTCCTGACGGTACGTTCGTCCTGATCTATGCGGGTCGCTTCGCCCGCGAGAAGAATATGCACGTGCTGGCCGATACGGTCGACCGCCTTGGCAGCGGCCATGTGCTCGTGGCCCAGGGTGCCGGGCCTTTCCCGCCCCGTGGCGCCCGCGTCCGCGTAATTCCCTACGCGAGCAATCCCGGCGAGGTCGCAACTGCACTTGCGAGCGCTGATGTATTCGTCCACGCGGGTACCCGGGAAACGTTCGGGCTCGCGCCGCTCGAAGCCCTCGCGTGCGGCACACCGGCCGTGCTTCCTGCGCAGGCGGGATTCCTCGACCTCATCGACGGCAAGGCCGCCATCGGTGTCGCCGACGGCAAAGCAGACGCGCTGGCCGAGGCCGTGCGCGAGTTGCGCGCGCACGATCCGGGGTCGCTGCGCCAGCGGGCTCGCTCGGCCGCGCTCGCATTCGACCAGCAGCGCACGTTCGCGAAGCTGTTCGCGCATTACGCCGCCTTGCGGTGCGCAAGTCCACAAGCCCGCCAATCAATTGGAGGGCTGCACCTTGCCTGAACCTCGCTACCTCTGCGTCTCGCTGCACGATGTGGCCCCGGCCACGTGGCTCGCGTGCCGGCGCGTTCTTGCGGCTATCCGCGAAGTCGCCGACATACCGGTCACGCTGCTGGTCGTGCCGGCCTACTGGGGCCAGTGTTCTGCGCTGGCCCGCGGCTTCGAGCAGGCGATGACGCACCAGCTCGCACGAGGCAACGAACTGGCACTACACGGCTACTTCCATCAGGACCTGGGCGTACCGCGCTCCGCGCTCGATTGGGTTCGCCGGCGCGTATATACCGCCGGCGAAGGCGAGTTTTCCGCCCTCAGCGAGCAGGAAGCAGCGGAACGCCTGCTGCTCGGTCAGCGCTGGTTCGCTGCGAATCGCTGGCCGCTGTTCGGCTTTGTTCCGCCAGCCTGGTTGCTCGGACCGGAGGCGTGGAAAGCCGTGCGGGCCTGCCCGCAGATCCAGTACGTCACAACGTTCAGTCAGATCCACGCGATGCGCGCGGGCCTGTTTATACCCGCGCCGTGCCTGACGTTCAGTTCGAGGACGCCGTGGCGTCGGGCGCTTTCCACGGTGTGGGCGAGCGCCGGGCTACGCCAGTGCCATGCGAGCGTCGTTCGACTGGCGCTGCATCCGCGTGACGCGGCGTCCAACAGCCTGCGACACGCCTGGCAGGCTCGGCTCGCGTCGTTGCTCGAAGATCGGGACGCGGTCACAAAGGCCGAGTTTGTTCGCAGAGCCGTAGCGAGCGAAGCGGAGCGGCCGGCGCCAAAATTCACAAGCCTGCAACAGGGGCGGCGCGCGACCCCAAACGCCGCCTAAATGACCAATTTTGAATAGGTTCCAGTAAACATTACTGAGAAACGCGGTCAACGCCACAATTCAAGCGCCGGCTTGCCCCTGTTTCGGGGAGCGAACCGGGTCGGCACGGCCTTTGCTTTATCAACGGTGCAACCCATCGTCCTGGAACGTAGGTTGTTCGGTGCCCGACCCTTCCCCCTTCCCTCCCCACGAAGTCGGCACCGGTTGAGCGGCCCCGCGCATGCGGGGCCGTTTTTTTTCGCCTGCGCGAACGGCGCTTGCCAAAACGCTGCAGGAGGTCAAGCAATGGCAACCATCATCGCGGCCAAGGTGGGCGACCAGGAACGTGGCGAAAGAATTGTCGGCGCGCTCAAAGCGGAAAACGTCGCCCCGACCGATCTGCAGCTCTTCTATGTGAACCCGCCGGGCCAGCATGCGACCCATCCGCTGGGCGGCGACGTGGACGCGGACCCCGGCGCTGACGAAGCACCTGAAGGTCAGGCCGCGGGTGCAACAGCCGGTGCCGCCGTCGGCGCACTCGTGGGTGCCGCAGCGAGTGTTGCCGCACCGCTGGCCGCTCCTGCCGTATTTGCCGGCATGATCGGTGTCGGTGCCCATGTCGGCGGCCTGGCGGGCGCCGTGAATCGGACGCGCGATGCCGAAGAGGAACAGGAAGAAACGCAGAAGCCGGAGCCCGGCCCGGAAGCCGCTGATACGCGGCGCGGCGGCCTGATGCTGGCCGTCAACATACGCGACGTCGACGAGGCGCACGTGATCGACACGCTGCGGCGCCTCGGTGCCCACGACATCGAGCGCGCCGAGGGCACCTGGCGCGATGGCGACTGGGTGGACTTCAACCCGCTCGAGCCACCGCAACTCGTCGACGCGGACCTGCGAGAGCCCTAATAAAGCGCCAGCATCACGGCGGAGCTCACCCCACCCATTGCGGCGCCCGCCACCACGTCACTCGGGTAGTGCAATCCCAGCGCCACACGCGATAAGCCGATGAGCAGTGCCGTCGGTAACACGACCCAGACGGTATCCGGGAAGTAAGACACGAGCAAGACGCTGAACGACGTGGCATGCAGCGCATGGCCGGAAGGAAAACTGAACTGGTCGAGCGCCCGGCCGCATGCGCGGATGTCGGGGCACTGCACATAGGGCCGGGCCCTGCCGATCCGGCCCTTGACCCAGAGATAAAGCGTCAGGTTGAACGCGCCGACCAGAAGCATCTGTGCTGCAACGTCGCGGCCGTTCGTGCCTCCTGCGAGCGCGAGTGCTGCGATGATCGCGTACCAGAGTATGCCGTCTCCGAGCCAGCTGACCACGAGCAGAAGCCGGATTAAGGCCGGATGCTGCGCAGCATGGTGCAGCCGTTCCGCCCAGCGACGGTCGCGCTCGGCCCATACGTCGCGCAGAACGCTAGGCGACATACGCGTGCTCCTCCATGGGTGCGGTTGCGCGCAACGCGAGTAGCTTGTCCTCGAACTGGCCGAGCACGGCGTCCCAGGACGACGCGACCGCGGCCCTCCGCGCCAGACCACGGAGGGCCTGCAGTCGATCCAGTTCCGCCACGGCGCGGCCGGTAAGGTCAACGAACCGCGCTTCGTCGCCGGGCTGTGCCAGCAGGCCGTTCACGCCATGGGCGACGTGTACCGACGCCGCTGCGACGGCATAGGCAACGACCACCAGGCCCGATGCGAGGGCTTCGAGGGTGACGTTGCCGAAGGTCTCGGTGAGGCTAGGAAACAGGAAGATGTCGGCGGACGCGTAGTGTTGGGACAGCCTCTCGCCGCGCTGCTCGCCGACGAACAGCACTGCCGGCCCGGCCTCGCGCTCCAGCTTGCGACGCAATGGCCCATCGCCGACCACCACCAGCCGCGCAAGCGGGCTGCGCTGGCGAGCGGCTTCAAAAGCGCGCAGCACGAGGCCCACGTTCTTCTCGGCCGCCAGTCGACCGACATGCAGCACGACGGCATCATCCGGACCGGCTCCCCAGGATCGGCGCAACGCGTCGCTGCGATGCAGGGGAGAAAACCGGTCAGGATCCACGCCGCGACCGACCACGCACACGTGGCGAAACGATCGCTCGCGCAACTCGCGCGCCAGCGCCGCTGTCGGAACGAAGGTGAGATCGGTCGCGTTATGGAAGCGGCGCAGGTGAGCGTCGACGAGCCTGCGCAGGTAACCCAGGTTGTAGTACTCGCTATAAAGGTCGAACTGCGTGCGGAGGTCGGACGTGACGGGCAGGCCGAGCGAGCGCGCGGCCCGGCACGCCGCCCATCCGAGCGGACCTTCGGTCGCGATGTGGACTACCTCGGGACGGCGTTGGCGCCATCGGCGTCGCAGCCCGCCAATCATCGGCAGGCCGAAACGAAGGCCGCGATACATCGGCAGGCCGACTCCAGGCACACGCAATTCGTCGGCGCTGTCGAGAAACGCTTCTCGCGGTTGTCGCGGGCGTACCAAGTCCACCCCGTGGCCGCGCGCGCGCAACCAGTCCACGGTACGCGCGACCGTACCCGCAACTCCATTCAGTTCGGGCGGATAGGTTTCGGTGACGTATGACAGGCGCACAACGCAGCCCAAAGCAACCCCAATGCCCGATTTCCGATACGTAACGACCGCCACCGGCTGAACGAGCGGCACCGCGGCCGGTCGCGCCAGAACTAAAGCAGGAATTCGAGCTTGCGTGCGAACCACTCGCTCGCGCGTGCCCACCATCCACGCTGCGACCAGCGCTCGAGCGTCAGCTCCTCGCTCTCGAGCATGTCGGACGTAAACAGTTCCTCGAAACGCGCGCCCAGTTCGGCGTCGACGGTGACGACGTTGGCTTCGGCGTTGTGCAGCAGGCTGCGCCAGTCCATGTTGCTTGAACCGGCCGTCGCCCACACGCCGTCAATGACGACGGTCTTCGCATGCAGGATCGCGTTGTGTCTTTCGAAGATGCGCACTCCCGCCTGCAACAGGCGACCATACCTCGAACGACCGGCAGCTAGAGGCGCCCAGACGTCGCTGATACCGGGCAGCGCCAGCCTGACGTCGACGCCCCGCTCCGCCGCCTCAATCAGCGCGCGCACCAGTCGCCGCGTCGGAACGAAGTACGCTGCAGTGATATAGACGTTGCGCTGTGCACCGCGGATCGCGGCAAGCAGCGCCCGGTAGAGCGGATTGCGACGCCGACCTGCCGCGCAGGCGGCTACGGCAATCGCATGCGCACCTGCCTGCGCAAGCGGCGGAAAGTAGGCCGCTGGCTGTGGCGGAGAATCGCCTCGCGACTGCCAGTGGTCGAGGTAAAGCCGCTGCAGATCGGCGACCACGGGGCCCTGGATACGAAGGTGGGTGTCCCGCCACCGCATCGAACTCTCGTCCTTGTCTGCCGCCGGCGGTCTCGAGTAAACACTGCTGATGTTGACTCCGCCGATGAATGCCACGCGGCCGTCCACGACCAGAAGCTTGCGGTGGTCACGCAGGTGCATGCTCCACCGCAGCGGATGTCGCAGCGGATTGATCGGATTGAATTCGAGCAGGCGCACGCCGGCGTTGCGCAGCGACTCGAAGTATCGCGTTGGCGTGGTCCAGGAGCCGAAGGAGTCATAAATGACATTGATCAGCACGCCCTCAGCGCGCTTGAGCAGCAGCAGCTCCCGCAGCTCGCTCCCGGGGCCTGCGTCTTCGAGGATGTAGCTCTCGATATTGATGTGATCTTCAGCCACCGCGATCGCATCGAACATCGCGCGATGGGTCTGCGGACCATCGATCAGGATTTCGGCATGGTTGCCGTCAACTGCCGGCGCTCCAAGCGCCCGACGGAGGATGCGGGCGTGGCGCCGCTCTGCACTCGAGCGCGACCCTTGCGCCGGCGCACGGGCTCGCGTGCCCCACCATAAGTCGAGCAGCCGGCGCAACCAGCCGGGTTGCCGCCCTTCGGCCGGCGCCTGCCGGAGGTTGAGCAGTTGCGCTTGCGCGCGCTCGCTCATTTGCGACTGCCCGTGCCCTTGCGCGAAACGCGCGCCGTGGAGCTGCGTTTCACCTTTGCCGTGACGCGTGATCGCGGAGCGGTCGCGGCGCGACCGCGCTGGTCGGCTGGGCCCTCACCCTGAACCGCGGTGTTGCGCTTCAGAACGTCGTCCAGAAGCGGGTTGCTGGCGCGCAGTGCCGATGATGCGGCCGGGAACGGCCAGGACCGGCGCTTCGCCATGGGATCAGGTCGGTCGGGAACTGCGCACGACCCTGATGCGTATGCGCCGGGAAGACCCAAGCATTAGCGAGGTCGGGTGCGGCTCGGATTCAGTGGGAATCCTGCCTGGATGATCCTTCGGCTCGGGGCTCGGTTTGTCGGGAAACGAGCGCGGTAAAACAACTTCAGCAGTGGAAATCCTGCCCATCGGGAGCCTTTCGAATCAATCAGCGGAGCATTGCGATAGCGCGCGTTCAACTCACGCGCGCGGCTTCGCCTACCGCAGCAATCGATATGCCCGTGAAGGGTTCAGACCGGTTGTCGCGGTTCAGCAGCCGCGTTTGGCCGGCCTGAAACGCGGCGCGGTATTCGCACCCGCCGGCGCAGACCCAGCAGATACCGCACACTCGGCGGTTCCGCGCGTCCGCGATCGAGGTAAGTGGCCCAGACGCGCAGAGTCTTCGACCGCCGAGCGATGCTGCGGGCCGCGACCAGGCCCGGCACGGCAATGAACGCACCGGCAATGCCCCAGAGCCAGCCGGCGAACATCACCGCGAGAAACACCGCGAGCGGAGTGAGCTCTAGGCGTCGACCCACGACCCACGGCGAGACAAAGTTGCTTTCGACAAGGTTGATGGCGCCGAACGCCAGCGCAGGCATCAGCATCTCGCCCGGCGCTTCGAAGGTCAGCGCACCGGCAAGGAACAGCGTCATCAACATCATCAGCGGGCCGAGATAGGGAATGAAGCTAAGGATCCCAGCCAGCGAGCCCCACAGAATGGGATTGGGCAAGCCGATCGCCCAGCAGGCGAGCCCCGTCGCCAGTGCGACGCCTGCATTGATCATCGCCTGCGTCGCAAGGAACGATGCAATGTCGCGCTGCGCCGAACGCACCGCGCCGATCAACGAGACACGCGCTCGGCGCCGTGGCACGGCCTCGATCGTGCGACTTATCAGCCATCGCTCCGACGCCAGCAGGAAGAACAGCAGTATGAGCGTTGCCGCGACAAAGATTCCGGCGTTGCCGACCCGCACGAGGATCGCGCCGGTGAGGGCTACGCTCTCACTCGCGATCTTTTCCTTGACCGGGTCAGCCGGCGGGAGCGTACGTGACGCGGCTGCACGCGGGGGCTGCGAAGGTGCCAGGAAGGGAACGGTGCGGCGCCACTGCTCGGCACGGTCAAGCAGCTGCTGTATGCCCTGCGGAGCCTTTTCCCACCATGACGCTGCAGGCGCAGCGAGCACCGATACCAGAATGCCGAGAACGAGCACGAAGCCACCGACGACAACCGCAGCCGCCAGCGCGTCGCCGATGCCGCGTTTCCGCAACGCGCGCACCAGCGGAGAGAAAAGAAATGTCAGCACGAGCGCCACCGCGATCGGCAGCAGCACCGTCTGCGCGAATTTGGCGGCGGCAATGAGGGCAAGCACCAGCAACGCCTTGTTGGCGCGCGCCGACTTGATCGATATCTCGGGAGTGGCCGTGCGATCCATCAGCGGCGCTCGCTGTGGCGACTCGGCCGCAGGCTCATCGCGGAAGCACCGGGGTCACGTGGCAGAGCAAGCTATTGCTCGGCACAGTCGGATGCGTGCCGGCCGCGCGTACGGGTTGACACACACATCCGGGCCGCACGCTCGCGGGCACTTGCCACCGAGGCACCGGCACCACTCGCGATCAGGGGGCGCGGATTGCCCGGCGCCGCAGCATTCGAGTAGCGCACGCCATGCAGCGTCGATGCTCCGAGAGCGATCAGTGACAGGGCAAGTAACTGGGCAGGCTGGATCACGGTTCGAGTCAGGCATACCGCGTGCCCGCACTTCGAGGTGATCGACGCCAAGCCCCGCCTGACCCGCCTGTTCCGCATGCCCAATGCGCTATGGAGCGCGGTGACGATCTGGATTGCCGACGGCGGTCCGCGACTCGGCGCCACGGTGGCGTTCTATTCGCTGTTCGCGCTTGCGCCTCTGCTGGTCGTCGCCACCGCCGTTGCCGGCGCCGTCTTCGGCATGGACGCTGTCCGTGAAGAGTTCACGACGCAAATGAGCGGACTCATCGGTGAGCAGGCCGCCGGCAGCCTCGAGCAGATGATCACGAGCGCCTGGAAGCCCGATACGGGAGTACTTGCCGGGCTTGTCGGCCTCGGCACCTTGCTGCTGGGCGCCACCGGCGTGCTGGTCGAATTGCGAAATGCGCTCAATACGATGTTGCACATCAAGGAACATCGGCGCTCCGCGATATCGGCATTCCTGCGCGCCCGCCTCGCGGCACTCGCCCTCGTGCTTGGTTTCGGCTTCCTCCTGATCATGTCGCTGATGCTCAGCACGCTGCTGGCGACGCTTTCCGGCTGGCTCCCCGACCGCTTTCCGGAATTCAAGCTGCTGCTCGCGCTGCTTGACCTGGCGGTGTCGGTCATCGTGCTGACGGCCGCCTTCGCGGCGATCGTCCGTTGGCTGCCGAGCGAACCCCCGACATGGAAGATCGTCGCCATCAGCGCGGTCGGCAGCGCCGTCCTGTTCACGGTCGGCAAGTACCTCGTCGGTCTGTATCTGGCTCGGGCTGCATTCGTCAGCGCCTATGGCGCCGCGGGTTCGCTCGCCGTGATCCTCGTCTGGATCTATTTCACCTCACAGCTGATGCTTCTGGCGGTTGCTTTCGCGCGTCAGTTCGAGGTGCAACCGATCGATACGCGCGCTCGTCCGCACGAGCCGCCGCATCGATTGCAGACGGCCGGAGGCTCGGAATAGTCGCGCGCCCGCGCGCAGCCTCTTCTTATCGCGTCCGCGCGCCCGTGATCTGGTGCTCCGCTACTCCGTGCCGGGCGCAACGCCGCCATTGCCTGTCGGAGGCTTGGCAGCGTAGGACTCGAGCCGGTTGTAAAGCGTCTTCAGACTGATGCCGAGCGTCGCGGCCGCGCGCTTCTTCACGCCGCCGCAGCGTGCGAGTGTCGCCATCGTCACGCGGCGATCAATTTCCTCCAGCGGCATGCCGATGCGCAGCGTGATGAGGTCGTCGGTGTCGTCTACCGCCGGATCAGCCTGTGTTGCCTCGCCGCCGTCGATGACGCTGCCTGCATGCAGGTAAGCGCGATGAACGAAGTTCTTCAGTTCGCGCACGTTGCCTGGCCAGGCGTGCTCGCTCAGCCGCGCCAGCGCGGCCCGGGAGAAACGCTTCTTCGTGCCTTCGGCATGATTGATCTCGTCGAGGAAACGCTGCGCCAGCATGCGAATGTCCGAATCGCGCTGCCGCAGCGGCGGCACGTGGATCGGAAACACTTCGAGACGCTGCAGCAGATCCTCCCGGAAGCGTCCTTCCCCTACGGCGGCCGAAGGCCTCGCGTCGGTGGTCGCGATGATGCGCACGTCGGTCGCGACCGCCTTGACGCCCAGCGCCGGGACAAACGTCCCAGACTCCAGGAAACGCAACAGTTTGACCTGTGCGACCAGTGGCAGCGTCGTGATCTTGGTCAGCACGACGGTGCCGCCGTGTGCACGTTCCAAGATGCCGGCGTGCCGATGCTCGAGCCCCATAGCCGCGTTCCTCTCGCGACCGAAGAGTTCGCCCTCGATCAGCTGCGTGGGCAGTGCGCTGCAGTCGAACACGTGGTACGGCGCGCGTCGTCGCCGCGACAGGTCGTGGATCGTCCGGGCCGCGAGTTCCTTGCCCGATCCCTTTTCGCCGATCAGCAGGATCGGTGCAGAAGTGGTCGCAATGCGCGCAATGCGGTCGTACAGTTCCTGCATCGGCGCAGAACTTCCGAACAGGTGGCCAAAGCGGCCGACGCTACGAAGTTCTTCGCGCAGTTCGCCGATCTCCCGCTTGAGGTCGACCGTACGCGGCTGCCGTCTCAAAAACTGTATCAGCCGGTCGACATTCAACGGCTTTGTCAGATAATCACTCGCCCCGAGGCGGAGCGCTTCGATCGCCGTATCGAGCGACGCATGGCCCGTGATCAACACGACGTCAGTGGCGAGCGGCCGGTCGAGGTCGCGGACGAGGCTGATGCCGTTACCGTCCGGCAGCCTGAGGTCGACGAGGACTACATCGGGGGTACGACGTCCCAGCTGAATCCGCGCGGCGCTCAGGGAATCGGCCTCGCCGACGGTGTAACCCTCGCCTGCCGCCACCCGCACCAGCATCTCGCGGGTGTCCGCATCGTCGTCAACGACCAAAGCGTGCGGCATTGTTTAAGGCACCCCGTTGACTGCGGGGCGCTGCTGTCCACGCGTGAACGATCGAGCCGCATTGCCGAGGCTCGATCGTCACGCGCGCGCTCAGCCTCCCGAGCCGCGTCCCGTAACTAACTCTGCGGTGGGCGGACGACGACAGAGTTCTGCACCTGCTTGACGCCAGGGACGGCTGCCGCCAACTGGGCGGCGCGCTGGCGCTCGGCCTCGCTCGTTGCGAAGCCGCTGAGCTGAACGACGCCCTTCAGTGTCTCGACCTGGATCCGTGTTGCAGCGACGGTCGTGTCCTCGGCAAAGCGGGACTTCACTCGTGCGGTGATCGTCGAGTCGTCGACGTACTCGCCGACGCTGCTCTGTCCGCTCGTGACCGAGCATGCCGTTGCAAAAAGGCCGAGCCAACCGATCATTGCCGCCACCAAAATCCTCTTCATTTGTAGTCCCTTCTCGATGTGATGGGAAATGCCTGGGCGCGATGCGCCTGAAGATATCGCTGCAACCGGTGTGCCCGGCGCGGGCACACGATTCGCCTTGCGCGCGATGGTCCTGGCGCCGTCGCGGCACGCGTGTGCCTGAGAGTGCGAAAACCGTGTGGGGCTTCGCGTCGCCCGCAACAAAGCTAGCCGACTCAAGAGGCGGCGGTAAGCATAGGCACCGCAGTCCCGACCATTACCTCCATGGCTTTGCCGGCCGTTCGCACTTCGGTGCCGCCACCTGCGCTGCGCGCGCGCTGATCCGTCGCGACGTCGCGGGCAACAGCGATCGACGCATCGCGCAGCGCGGGCAGGCTGCGAATCTGTCGCAGCATCGACCGCGCCGTCGCGTCCCAGGTCGTGCGGCTCACGTGCGCGCGCATCCGGGCGATCCGGACGGCGCGGTCGGCTGCCGATTCGGCAAGCGCGCGTTCGCAGGCCAGGACGAAAGCGCGCGCCGTCGCGGCGATACTGACCGTGTCACCGTAGAGCGTGACGACGTCGCGCACCGGCGTGCTGACGATGGGGCGCTCTGCGGCCATGTATTCGAGTGTCTTGGTGGGACTGATGAACCGAGTCGACGCATTGTTGGCGAACGGCAGCAGACATACATCCCAGCTCGAGACGAACTGCGGCAGCTTTTCGCACGGCTGCTGACCGAGCCAGTGGATGTTGTCGCGCCTGGGCAACTGGCCGATGTCGATCTTGACGACCGGTCCGACCATCACCAGTTGCCAGTCCGGTCTGGCATCGGCGAGCGCCGCGACCAGTTCGGTATCGAAGCGCTCATCGATGACGCCGAAGAAACCCAGTCGCGGCGACGGTATATCGTCAATACAGCGTCTGACGTCGGCGTCGAGAGTAGATACCGAAGCAGGCGCAAAGTGCGCCGCGTCGACGGCACTCGGCAAGCACGTCACATTCGGGTGATGCCTGCGCTTCGCTTCGTACAGGCTTGGCCCGCCGGTAAAGACGATGTCGGCGCGCCGCATCAGCTCGGCCTCGCGTTGATGCACCAGCTCGGGCGCGTCCCCGAACGCCGACAGTTCGTCGATGCAATCGTAGATGACGGCCCGCGGTCGAAGCCCGGCTAGCAGCGGCACGGCCATCGGCGTGTAGAACCAGGCGAGGTAATCGTCGATGCCGAAGTCGTCGAGATACTCAACCAGCAGGTCGCTGATTTCGCGAAACTGGGCATCGTCGAAACCGGGCGCATCGACTGTCGTGCGCGGTCGCAGCACTTCGACGTTGTGCGCCGGCGAATAGCGCTCCAGGAACGGCGTCGCGTTGCCGCGCATCGGTTCCTCGACGAACAACACTTTGAAGTGCTGCGCGAGTCGTGTCAGAACCTGTTGCGGGCGCTGAAAGACAAAGTTCCAACGCAGGTGTGAAAAGACGATCAGCGTGCGCATGGGTTTCCTCGGTGCAGCTTCGGCGGGCATCCGCCGCTGACAGGTCTCTAGCTTCTTGGCAGAGGCTTGATACAAAAGTCGAACCGGACGTCCCACAGACCGCTCTCGTGCCATTGAGAGCGTTGCGGTGATCCGCGCCCTCGAAGCCCGCCGTCCAAAACGAGCGCAGCGGACTCGCAAAGGGCAGATCTGGGCCGCCCTCTGCGGGGCCGCTGGCTGAGCCCATAACTATTCGGCGGTCTCTTCTTCAGGCATTTCCTCGCTGCGGCGTCCGCGCCCGCTCTTGCTTGCGGACCGTGATCGCGCGCTTTCTGCCGTCTCAGCAGCCTCTTCTTCGATCTCGACGAGTCCATGTTCCTGCATCAGCTGCTCGCGCCGCTCCTGAATTTCTTGCAGCAACGGCTCCCACTGGACGCGGGCGCGCTCGAGCTGCTCGAACATTTCTCCTTCTTCTTCCTTGATGTGGTGCTTCACGTACTCGCCAAGCACCTTGAACGTCGCTGCGAACTTCGGATCCTCGGCGGTCATCGATTCGAGTTGCGCAATGAGGTCCTTTGCTGAGGCATGCTCGACCTCGGCCTCGTCGAGCAGGTCGGTATCCTTGATGGCCTCCCGGATCGCCGGATAAAACAACTCTTCTTCCAGGGTTGCATGAACCTGGAGTTCGGCGCAGGTCTGCTGGACGATTTCCTCCAGCGCTTCGGTATCTTCCTGTTCAGTCAGCTTTTCACCCTCGCGGAACGCACGCTTCACGCGCTTGTGGTCTTCCATGAGCATCTCGATGATTTCGCTCTTTGCCTTGGAATTGCCTCGGCTTGCCATCTCGTTTCTCCCGTTGAGTATTTGACGCGGTCTTGCGCCCGGGTCGCCTGAGCAAGCGTCGGTCCCACGGAGCTGATTGCAGGTTCACGCGGTCGGGGCGGCACACAATGTGCTTTGTTCTCTCCATCTGAAGAAGGAGAAGAACATGCCGCCTCGAGGAGCCCGATTGCGCTGGCCACCGCGACGCGCGCGTCGCCCCGTGGGGACCCGCGAGACCCTGTCGACCGACGAACAGCGGCCGGCACCGCGCCAACCCAACGAACGCGACGAGTCGTCGGATGCGCAGGCCAGCGAACCGCGACCGATCATCCAGCGCGCCGCCGCGGACCTGGAACAGGGTCTCGAGGACACCGACTGCCGCAATCGCGCCGCCGAACTGATCGAGGATGCGAAGGGAAGCAAGCCATGAAGCTGCTGGACCGCCTCCTCGGCAGCGGCCGTGGCAAGGAGTCGGCGCCAGTACGCGAGTTGCCGCGGAAAGTCCGCAAGGCCGTCTTTCCCGTCGCAGGCCTCGGCACGCGCTTCCTCCCGGCGACCAAGGCAATGCCGAAGGAAATGCTGCCGATCGTCGATCGGCCGCTGATCCAGTACGCCGTCGACGAAGCCATCGCCGCCGGCATACGCGAGCTGATTTTTGTCACCCATCGCAGCAAGCGGGCCATCGAAGACTATTTCGACCGCGCGCTCGAAATCGAACGGGAACTCGCGAGCAAAGGGCGCCATGGGCAGTTGAAAGAGCTGCGTCGGCTGGTACCGGAGCAGGTACACATCGCCTACGCGCGCCAGAGCGCCCCTCTCGGACTCGGCCACGCAATCCAGTGCGCGCGGCACCTGATCGGCAATGAACCGTTCGCGGTGCTGCTGCCCGACGACCTGATCGACGCGGAACAACCGGCAATCTCGCAGATGGTCGAGCGCTACAACAGCTGCGGATCGTCCATCGTCGCGGTGCAGACGGTCCCGCGCGCAGAGACCTCGCAGTACGGGATTGTCGAGACCGCTCTCAGTGGAGCTCCGCTCGCACGGGTCATGGGGATCGTCGAGAAGCCTGCGCCGGACGTGGCGCCTTCAGACCAGGCCGTCGTGGGTCGGTACATCTTCACGCCGCAAATCCTCGATTGCCTGGAAAGCCTGGAACCGGGTGCCAACAATGAAATCCAGCTGACCGACGGCATCGCGCGCTTGCTGGCCCGCGAACCCGTGTTCGCTCACCGCTTCACAGGTAAGCGCTACGACTGTGGCAGCAAACTCGGCTTCCTCGAAGCAACGCTCGCCTACGCGTCAAAACACGCTGAGCTTGGCGCCGATTTCCGCGCGCTTCTCACCTCGACCGCACGCAGTCTCAACTCAAAGGAGGCGCCGAGCAGCAGCGGCGCTCAATTGACGCTTGTTTCTGGCTGAGGCACGCCGTGCCATTCTGCTGAGATCCAGGTTACGAGGCAGGCACGATATTTGCTCGTGTACTGTTTTCGCCAGGTGCCCTCCGTCCGAGGGTCCTCGTCAGCCGGAACTCATCCGGCGTTCACGCGAGTGGCGGATCCGGAAAGGGTCAGCCGTGCAGTGTGAACCGGTCCGCGTGTGCAGAACGGTTCCCCTGCGACAAAACAAGGGCCCGGCCCACGAGGAGGAAGGATGACTCAAACGAGGCTCCGCCAGGAGCACCGACAGCAGCAGACATTGACCCCCCGCCTGCAGCAGGCCGTACGACTGCTGCAACTTTCGTCTCTGGATTTTGCCCTCGAGGTCAGCAGGGCGATGGAGAGCAACCCGTTCCTGGAAACCGACGAAGCCACTGAAGGCGGCGACCAAGGCGGCAGCGCCACCGCAGCAGTGCAGGCGCCGCGCGAGACCGTGCTGGCGACGGAGCCTACGGCCACGGATTCACCGCAGGTGACGATCGTCGACGCGGGGCCCGATCCCCAGGCGGACGGCGAGTGGGAAAGCAGCGCATGGGCGCAATACGGCAGCCCCGGTTCAAAGCGCAACAACGGTTCGGATTCCGATTTCGACTACGCCGAGCTGGCGGCCGTCGACGCCTCGCTGCGCGATCACCTGCGCACGCAGATGCAGCTGCTGCCCGCATCCGAGCGCGACCGCGTGATGATGTCGACGATCATCGAAGCACTCGATGACGACGGCTACCTGCGGATCGGCCTCGAGGAACTCAAGACGCTGTCCGGCCTCGAGCCGCCGCCCGACGATGACGAACTCACCGTCGCACTGCGCCTGATCCAGTCGCTCGAGCCGGCGGGTATCGCAGCGCGCGATCTCAAGGAATGCCTGGTGCTGCAGTTGCGCGAGTTTCAGAACGGCAGCCGGACTCCGGTGCACTCCCTGGCCACACGCATTGTCGAAGAATGTCTTGATCGCGTGGCAACGCGCGACATCAGCGGCATTGCCCGCAGCGTCGGTGCGTCGACCGCGGAAGTCGAACGCGCGGTGGATTGCATCAGGCACCTGGAACCGCGGCCCGGCTGGCGCTTTGGTGCGTCGGACACCCGCTTCATCACGCCGGACATCATCGTTCGCAAGGTGCGCGACGAGTGGGTAGTCATGCTGAATCCGGACATCGTGCCGCGCGTGCGCCTGAACCGCATGTACGCCGACCTGTTTCGCAGCCATCGGGATTCGACCCACGCCGATCTGGCCGCGCAGTTGCAGGAAGCACGATGGACCGTGCGCAATGTCGAGCAGCGGTTCTCGACGATTCTTCGGGTCGGGCAGGCTATCGTCAAGCGCCAACGCAACTTCCTCGACTACGGCGAACTCGCGATGAAGCCCCTCGGCCTGCGCGAGATTGCGGAAGAACTCGGCCTGCACGAGTCGACCGTTTCGCGCGTGACCAACAACAAATACATGGCCACGCCGCTCGGCGTCTTCGAGCTCAAATTCTTCTTCTCGCGCGCGCTCGCGACGGCCAGCGGCGGCACCTGCTCGACGACCGCGATCCGCGGCGCAATCAAGGAAATGATCGAGGAGGAAGACCCCTCCAACCCGTTGTCGGATGCGCACATCGCGCGGCTGTTGTCGCGTCAGGGACTGCAGGTCGCGCGACGCACGGTCACCAAGTACCGGCAGATGATGAAGGTGCCGCCGTACGAGACCCGCCGTCGCGATCACAGAAACGGCACGGTCCGCTGATAGCGGGCCGTGCGCGTCAGTTCCTCCGGCGGCGCGGAAGCGCCGCGCGAATCTGCTTCGCTTTCGATTTTGAGCCGCTGGAGCCGCAGGCGCTACTCGGACTGCGCCTTCTTCTCGTCGCGGTTTTCGCCGACTTCATGGCCGATGACGCCGCCTACGGCTGCTCCGCCCACGGTGCCGAGAACACCGCCGCCAACGGCGTGGCCCACGGCCGCGCCTGCCCCGGCGCCGATCGCAGTGCCCTTCTGCGCATCGGTCCACGTGCCACATGCGCCGAGAGTCATTGCCAGAAGTGCCAGGGTGAAGTTACGTGCTGAGAATCGGTTCATCGCTTACTCCTGTCAGGATTTGATCACTGCGTGCTCGCCGATGCCTTCCGGAGGAGTGCCGGTCGCGGCGGCCTTCGCGATACGGAGAAACTGCACCATGCGGTTCGTGTCGCTCTGCCAGAGCTCGGCTCGTTCGACATCGACACGCAGCAGCGCCAGGTCGGGATCGGTCGGTCCGCCGGGGAACCACGCATCGTTCATCACGCCCCAAAGGCTGCGTGCCCGTGCCGGATCGTTGACGATCGAGGCGCGGCCGCTGACGGACAGGTAGAAACTGTCGCTCGCATCCATGCAGGCCACATTGACTTCGGCATCGCGCTGAAACTCGGCAACAAAGTCAGCGCTGCGTGACGCGAAAAACCACAGCGTGCTGTCGAACTCCGTCTGCTGCACGGTCATCGGACGCGACGAAAGCGCGCCGCTCGCGTCACGGGTGGTCAGGAGCACGAACCGCACATCATTCAGCTTGGTCCACGCCCTGCGCCGGAGTTGCTCTAGAGGTGTAACTTTTGCTTTCAATGTTGCCTCCGCCTGTGCGTCGGTCATGTCTTTGTTGGGGCAAGTCCGATGCCGCGCGGCATGCGCGCAGCGCGTCACTTCGGGTTTGCCCGTCGCGGCGACGTCGTCTTCGGCAGCGGAGGCGGTTGATCCGATTTCCTGCTCGCCTGCTTGACGGCGGGCTCGACCGGAGCCAGCACGCTCGCGCAGTGCGCATCCTCACCGGGCCCGGTCTCTATGAGCGGCAGCAGCGCAGCGAGCGGATTGACCACCGCCAATGCAATGGCTGCGCCGCCCCGCAGCAGTACCTCGGAACTCACTGACACGCGCGGATTGCGAAACGTGCCTGCCACATTGATCGGTCCGCGCAACGATAGGAAGCTCACCTCCTTCGGTTTCGCGTTGATCTCGAGCGCATAGCGTTCGGCCGCGAGATCGATCGCCCCTTCACCATCGATGCGTGCGGTGTCCGTGTCGAAGACGAGCAGTTGTGAGCGTGCAATCCCCTGGTCGACAACCATCGCCACGGCCGCACAGCGCACGGCAACCGGCTCATCACCACGGATCAGAAGCGGCAACAGCTTGCCGCCGTCCAGGCTGGCTGCGGCAACGACAGTATGCGAGACGCGCCCGCCGGACATCGCTGCGGCGACTGTGCCGTTCGAACTCCCGAGAAATTCGGCGACCGACTGCCCGCGCCCTTTCAGTCGAATCTGCGCGCCGAGTTCACCGGCGCTGATGCGGTTCGTGTCGAGCGTCGGGAACAGCCGACTGAAATCAACGCGGCGAAAATCGACCGCTGCGTCGGCGGCAATCGGTCGCTGGCGTGCATCCAGGACGATCGTCGAGATGATCTCGCCGCCAGCGAAACCGAACTTGAGCGGACGCAGGTTCAGCACTCCATCGACGAGTTCGACCTTGACCGACAGGTCTTCGAGCGGCACGTCGGGATTGACGTCGAGCCGGCGCGCGGTCAGTGACACGTCGGCATTCATCGCGTTCATCCGTGGCACGTCGAACCGGGCGTCCGGCAGCACGCGGGGGCGGCGGGCCCGCTCGTCGTCGCTCTGCGGCACGCCGATCAGCGCACCCAGGTCGGCCAGGGCCAGACGATCGCTCAGAAGGCTTGCGGTCAGCATCGGCCGTGGCTCGCGAACGCGGAACTCGCCGTGCCCGCGGATGTCGCTGCGGCCGATTCGACCGACGATCTCCTGGAGGCGATAGTGCCGCTCGTGCAGATGCAGCCAGCCCTGAAGGCGATAGGGTGGCGTGGATGGAAGTGCAACCGGCAACGTCGGATACAGCGTCGAAAGGCTCGGTCCGGAAATGTCGATGCGGGCGTCGAAGCTCGTGTCACCGAGCAGATCGGCGATCTGGCCCTTCGGCGCCAAGGACAGTCTGGCCAACCTCGATGCGCGCCTTGAACGGAAACGGTGCACCAGTATCCCGCAGCGTAATGACGGGGCCGGTCACCCCTCGCCCGGAGAAGCGACTCTTTTCGTAGCGTCCGGATATCTGCACGCGGTTCTGCCAGCCCTGCGCTCGCTCGGCGACCGGCAGCGTGTCCACGCGCGCGCGGGCCTCGACGTCGGTGACCTCGTCACGCAGCGTGAGCACCACGTCGTCAAGCTCAATCGCAGCCACCCGCACGGTCTTCCACAGCGGCTCCCGCGCGTCATCGCGCTCGGTGTCGGTGCGGCCCGCGTCGCGTCGCGTCCAGTTGGCTTTGCCGTTGCTGTCGCGCGCAAGATTGATGACCGCTCCGCGCAGCCCGATCTCGGAAAGCCGCAGCTCACCCCAGAGCAGCGGCCAGGGCGACACCACGAATGACACCTCGCGTGCCTTGAATAACGGATCGCGCGCGTCGTCACCGACTCCGATATCGCGCAGCACGAGGCGCGGCCCGCGCTGCCATCTCCCCTGCACGTCCGCGATCACGACGGCCCGCCCGGTGGACGCGGCGATGCGACGTTCGATCGGCGACTTCAGCCAGTTCGCGTCGAAGAGCAATGCGAAGACCGCTGCACTGACGGCGAGCACCAGCGCGCCGATGGAGACCACACGCAGCCAGGGGCGTTGAAAGCCGTTCGACGCACGCTTGCGCCGCTCGCGGAAACCGCTGAAGGGCATCGGACATACCGCTATCGAATACGGCCGTTCTTGCAAGCAGCGTGCCGCGGCAATGGGCGTGTGCTTTGCTTGTCACGGGAGCCGCTCGCGCAGCATCAGGGCTGCGGCGCGCGCAAGGAGGAACGATGACTCAGGCTGACGCAGACACGGCACGCAATACCGCGGCTCCGCTGAAGGAACCGAAGCCACCTTTTCCGAAGCAACGTCAGCAGCCGCCGGGTCTCGAGTCTGCGCTGCAACCGGCACCGCGGTTCGAGGCGTCGCGCTACAAGGCCGCGGGCAAGCTCGCGGGCCAGTGCGCCCTCATCACCGGTGGCGACTCCGGCATTGGCCGCGCGGTGGCGGTGCTGTTCGCGCGAGAAGGGGCGGATGTCGCCATCGTGTACCTGCCCGAAGAACAGAGTGACGCCGAGACGACTCGTTCCGCAGTAGTCGAATGCGGGCGTCGATGCGAACTTATCCCGGGCGATCTCGCCGATCCGGAGTTCTGCGAGGCGGCAGTGGAGCGCACCGTTGAGGCCCTCGGGCGCATCGACATTCTCGTTTCCAACGCCGCGCAGCAGAGCAGCAAGGAACTCTCGGAACTCGATGACGGTGACCTGCAGCGGACCTTCGAGACAAACATATTCGCCTACATGCGGCTCGCGCGCGCCGCGCTTCGACACATGAAGCCGGGTGCGCGCAATCATCGCCACCAGTTCCGAGACGGGTATCAAGGGCACGAAGAAGATGCCGGATTACTCGGCGACGAAGGGCGCGGTCAATGCGTTCACCAAGTCGCTTGGCCATCGATCTGCTCGACCGCGGCATCCGCGTCAATGCGGTCGCGCCGGGGCCGGTGTGGACGCCGCTGAATCCTGCTGACACCGGCGCGACCGCGAAGGAGGCCGCCGAATTCGGTTCGGACAGCCCGATGAAACGTCCGGCCCAGCCGGAAGAACTCGCCCCGGCGTACGTCTTCCTCGCGTCCAACGCCGACTCGTCGTACATCACCGGCACGGTCCTGCAGGTGATGGGCGGAGAGACCACCGGGGGCTGATCTGCCTGCCGTTTTAGAACGCCGCCACCGCGCGCAGGCGTTACGCACGAACGCGCAGTGGGCCACTGCTGCTTCGCCGGTTTCATGCCGGTGGATCCAGCAACTCAGGAGTCGGCTGGCGCGTGCACAGAGGAAGGCGTTGCCTCGCGCCGCCCATTGCCGCATGCGCCATCGCCACAGGCGCGTGAGCTGAAGGCACGCCATCTGCCTGCTGCCGGAATGGCATGCGACGTCACCGCGGCACCTCCGACCGTTGCGCACACGAAGAACCGTGTGCGCCTGTTGTCGGTTCGTGCGGTTTGCCTTTTTATCGCCTTCGGCGCGCTAACGGCCTGTGACCCGCGGCGTACGCCGGCCGATACGTTGCTGATCTGTGCTTCAGCATCCGTCGGCGGCTACGCACCGACTTTCTAACTTCCTACGCTGCTCTCTGAGGCCCACCATGTCGCGCAATCAACGCTGTCACGTGCCGGACCCCAATGAACCGGCCGGAGTGCCGCCGCCGGGCCCGAGCCCGATGCCGCGCCCTGCTCCCGCGCCCCCGCCCGTCGAGGATCCGCCGGCTCCAGGCGCGCCCGAGGTCCCGGTGTATACCCCGCCGACCGGCGGAGCCCCGCCGATCGGCTGAGCGACGGGCACGCCTGTTGCCGAGAGGGTCGGTGTCATCGCCCCTTAACCACACAGGAGAGCAAACATGGGCATCATCATTTGGCTGATCGTCGGAGGCATCGTCGGCTGGCTCGCCAGCCTGATCATGCGCACGGACGGCCAGCAGGGCATCATCCTCAACATCGTCGTCGGCATCGTCGGCGCGTTGCTCGCCGGATGGCTGATCTCTCCGCTGGTTGGGGTTGGCACGATCAACCAGGGCGTATCGATCGCTTCGATCGTGGTCTCGCTGATCGGCGCCATCATCCTGCTCGCCATCGTCAATCTGTTCCGACGCGGGCGCGCACGCTGACGCGTGCCGATGAAAAGGCCGCCTTTCGTGGGCGGCCTTTTCGTATCTGCACGATCCGCGATTTCCCTCTGAGCATTGACTGACAAGACCACGTCAGCACGTCGCGCCGGGGACGACGACCGCACGCCGCGCGACTCATCACCGCGACCGACTGGCAGTTCACCGCATCAGGATGACCATCTCCAGCGAAGCTGGCACTGCAACCCTGCGTCAGGGCCCATTGCGGCCGTTTTGGCTGACCGCCACGTTGGCTGAATGCAGCGCTGCACTTGATCGCCGCGTACGACGACCCGTGTTGCTAATCGACCTCGCTGCTCCTGAAGTTTCCCCACCATCACGGCGTGCTATCAGGTCCGATTGACGCCAACGCGCCGCAGGGGATGCGATGTTCACGCGCCGCCGCCTGAAAGGCGCGCGCAGTCGATCAGCCCAACCGGGCCAGTGTCGCGAGCGTGCCGGCCCGCTGCCGGCCGCGTCCCGGCAGTTGGTGAATCGTCGCTCGTCCACGGCTGCGCGACGAAGTCCAGCTCGCATGCACCGGCGCAGTCCGCACCGCACGGTGCAATGCGTCCAGCGCATCGAGGTCGCCGAGTACGGCGAGTTGTTCGACGGCCGAGAGTGCCTGCGGGCCGTGCGACAGCGCGCGCTGAACCCGCTCGCGGCGCACTGCTGCAGCCAACGGGCTGCGACGCCGCGCACCCAGACGCGCGAGCGCATGCATCTCAGGGTCGATGACTGCATCAGCCAGCCGCGGCAGCGGACGGCCGCAGCCGGCATAGTGCTCGGCCGCAATGATTTCGCGTGGCGGTCGCGTCTCCGCAGGGGTCACGAAGAGGCCCGCGCGGCGCAGCGCCAGCCCCGCAGTCGTCCGGCTCATCACGACCGACAGCGGAATCGCGAGGATGAGTCCACCCGCGACCGGAGCCAGCCAGGGAAGGAAATCCGGAGCTTCGAGCGCAACGAGCGCGACCCAGGCCAGGCCGATTGCTGTCTGCAGTCCGTGTCGGAAAATCGCCTCCTGCCAGCTCGTGCCGGCGTCAGTCCGAGTCGGTGACTTCCACGTCATCGACCAGCCGGAAAGCGCGGCGATGACGAACTGCGTATGGAACATCATGCGTACAGGCGCGAGCAGCGCCGACAGGACGATCTCGAGCAACGTGCTTAGGAAGAGCGCGCCGGCGCCACCGTATCGTGCCGGGTTGCGAACTCCGGCCAACAACGCAGCCAGCAGCTTCGGCAGGAACAGCAGCGTTGCGACAGCGGCGGCCAGTGCAAGCGCGTGCTCGGGGCGCCAGGATGGCCAGAGCGGATAGAGCTGATGCGGCATCAGGAAATACTGCGGATCCGCCGCTCCGTGTTGCACCAGCAGCCAGGTCGAAAGCACGAGGAAACCCAGCCACAACGGTGCCGACAGGTACGCGAGCGCGCCGGTGAAGAACACGATGCGGTGGACCGGGTGCAGCCCCGGCGTGAACATCAGGCGCGCATTCATCAGATTGCCCTGGCACCAGCGGCGGTCGCGCTGGATCTCGTCGAGCAGGTTCGGTGGCATCTGTTCGTAGCTGCCGTCGAGGTCATACGCGATCCAGACGCCGTAGCCGGCGCGCCGCATCAGCGCGGCCTCGACGAAGTCATGCGAAAGAATCTCGCCGGCCAGCGCACCCCTGCCCGGCAGCGGTGCCAGCGCGCAGTGCTTGATGAACGGCTCGAGCCGGATGATCGCGTTATGGCCCCAGTAGTGCGATTCGCCGAGTTGCCAGTAGTGGAGTCCGGCCGTGAACAGCGGGCCGTAAACCTGGCTGGCGAACTGCTGCGCGCGTGCATGCAACGTATTGCGGCCAACAGCCTGCGGCGCCGTCTGGATGATGCCGGCATCCGGCCGCGCTTCCATCAGGCGCGCAAGCGTCACGAGGCAATCGCCGGTCATCACACTGTCGGCGTCGAGCACGACCATGTAGCGATAGTTGCGGCCCCAGCGACGGCAGAAGTCGTCGATGTTGCCGCTCTTGCGCTTCACGCGGCGCGTGCGACGTCGGTAGAACAGGCGATCTTCCGCGTCAAGTTCGTCGCGCAGCGCGTTCCACGCATCGAGCTCGGCGACACAGGTGTCAGGGTCGTTGCTGTCGGACAGTACGAAGAAGTCGAAGTGGTCGAGTTCGCCGGTTCGCGCCAGTGACTCGTAGGTGGCTCGAAGTCCGGCAAAGACGCGACGTACGTCTTCATTGCAGATCGGCATGACAATCGCCGTGCGCGCCTGCGGACCGAGCGCCGCCGACGAAGCGGCCGAGCGCGAAATCAGGAAGCGGTCGCCGCCACGCAGCCACACCGCAAGCCCCGCCATCGCCGTCCAGAAGCCGGCGGCCACCCAGCACGACAGCAACGCAAAGAGCGCCAGCAACGCCCCCTGCAGCCAACCGCCCACCGTATTCGGTAGCAGATCGCTCATGACGGCCGTCGCATAAAGCGCGGGCGCCAGCGACAGCACCAGCAGCACGAAGCGCCGCCGCGCCGCAGCGACCTCAAGTTCGCTGTTGCCCAGTGATGTCGCTCGTCGTGGCCGACGCGCGCGACGGCCGCCGATGCCACGGCGATGCCGCCATCGGCGTCCGTGCCAGCGGCGGCGCGGTGCCCGGCACGGGCTCGGTCATCAGCTCGCCGGAACGATGTAGCTCCATGTCTCGCTCAAAGGGGTCTCACCATTGCGCAGGAAGGCGCGCAGCTCCATCGCCTTGTCTTTTTCGGTCCGGCGCACCTGCACCACCATGCGCCAACCGCCAGTGACTTCGTTCTTATGCACGATCAGTGCCAGCTGCTTGCCTGCCCCCACAAACAGGTCAGCGGTCACCGGCGCATCAGCCGGCAGCTTTCGTAATGCGGGACCCTCGAAGTCCACTGTGAACTTCACGACGTCCTCGGGAAGGACGGCATGCCCCTGCCCGCGGCGTGTCTGTACGACCCACGAAGTGGCCGGGCGTCGCTCGGTCCCCTTCTGCCAGATCAGCCGGTAGCGGAATTCGTGGACTTTCCCGGGCGCGAAGGCCTGCTGTGGCACCCAGTACGCTGCGACGTTGTCATTGGTTTCATCGGGCGTCGGAATCTGCACCAATTCGACCCGTCCTGCACCCCACGTGCCGATCGGCTCGACCCAGACCGAAGGTCGCAGCTCGTAGCGGGCCTCCAGATCCTCGAAGCTGGGAAAAGCGCGGTCGCGCTGAACCAGCCCGAAACCGCGCGGATCCGTCAGCGCAAAGGAAGTAACCAGCAGGCGACGCGGGTTGATCAGCGGCCGCAGAATCCACTCTCCGGTGCTCGAGTGGATCGAAAGTCCGTCGGAGTCATGCACCTCGGGCCGGAAGTCATCCACCGGCGAGCGCTGGTTCTCGCCATGAAAGTACATCGAGGTCAGCGGTGCCAGGCCGATCTTCGCGCCCGGCTCGCGCAGGTGCAGGCGCGCCGTCACCTCGGTGACGGTTTCGGCGCCGGGCCGGACGATGAAGCGGTACGCCCCCGCCAGGCGCCGGGAGTCGAGCAGCGCGTAGATCGTGAGCTCTTTCGCATTGCGATCGGGTCGCACGATCCAGAACTGCTCGAAACGCGGAAACTCTTCGCCGGACCGCTCGGCCGTATCGACCGCAAGACCGCGTGCCGAGGCACCGTAGCGCTGGCCCTGGCCCAGAGCCCGGAAATAGCTGGCGCCGAGGAAAACCAGCAGCTCGTCCTTGTAGCGCGGCGTGTTCAGTGCGTAGTGCACACGAAACCCGGCGAAACCGAGGCGGCGCATCTGCGCGCGATCAAGACCGGTCTTGCCGTAATTGAAATCAGCCGGATCAAACGGGATCTCACGTGCCTGGCCGGCGACGATTTCATGCACCCGGACCGGCTGGTCAAAGAAGCTGCCGCCAAGATGAAAAAACTGCAGTTCAAACGGCAATTCCTCCGCCCGCCAGACCGCCCGCGACGGATCAAAGCGGATGTCCCGCGTCTGGTCGTACGACAGTTCCTTCAGCGCCTTGGGCAGCGCGACCGTATTCCTGCTGTACGGTTTGCTCGCCACAGTTCGCGCGATCCGGTCGACGGCTTCGAAGTCGAATTCCCGGGCCTCGGCGGGGCGCGCTCCGACCAGCGCCAATAAGGCCAGAGCACAGCCGACGAGCGCAGCGACCAACGCAGGCGTACTTCTCGCAGGGAGCGAACGATTCATCGTCATCTGGGATCAAGTGAAGGATTCGCGCAGCACACGGCGAGCCTTCGGTGAGCCGCAATCGTATTGGAATTGCCTAGTGGACGCGATCTAGACGGATGGGGAACCGGGCACGAGAAAGTCAACCGCCAGGCCAGAGTCATCAACGCCACAGTCAGGGCCGCGGTTGACCTGCCTCCGATTGCTTCGGTCTTATCCCCACAAGATCGCGTCCCTTCGCGCCGCGGTAGCATCAGCAGATCCGCCACGGCGATGATGCGCACCACCCCTTCCCCACGTCTGGCCCTTGTTGACGTCCTGCGCGGATTCGCGGTCGCGCAGATGATCGTCTATCACTTCATCTACGACCTCGATTACTTCGGCTGGGTGAAGCTGCGCATGCTGACCGATCAGCCGTGGATCGGATGGCGCGCTGCGATCGTGACGCAGTTCCTGTTGCTGGTCGGCGTCGGGCTGGTGCTGCGGACCTCGTTCAAGCCGGGGCCGCGCGACTTCTGGCGCCGATGGAGCCAGATCGCGGCCGCTGCACTGCTCGTTTCGGTCGGCAGTGCAATCGTGTTCGGTCCTCGATTCATCTATTTCGGCATCCTGCATTTCGTCGCTGCTGCCCTGATACTGGCGCAACCGCTGCTTACGGCTCGGACCGTGGAACGTGGCACTTGGCGTCGCCACGATCGCCTTCGGGCTGCTCTATGCACATCCGGTGTTCAACGATGCGCCCGCCAACATCGTCGGTCTTGTCACGGTCAAACCGCAGACCGAGGACTACGTGCCGCTGATGCCGTGGATCGGCGTCGTGCTGGTGGGCGCGGGTCTGGGATCCTTATGGCAGCGACGTGACTGGGCCGTCGCGCCGGTCCTGATGCGCTTGAACCAGCATCCCCCGCGGTTGCTGCTCGTCCTTGGAACCTGGGCACTGACGGTATACCTCGTGCACCAGCCCCTCCTCATGGCCATCCTGACATTGGCCAAGCGCCTCGGACTTTGATTGTGTTTCGAGCGGGGTCGTTAGCGGAGAAACGTTGTCCCGGTTAATAAGCTCATTGAAAGGACCGCGTATCCCATCAGCGCCGACCACATCAGGTAGACACCGATGGAAGCCCAAAACGCCAGCGGCTGCGTCGCACGCAAAAACGGTCCGCCCTTGCAGTAAACGCTGCCTCGGACTAATCCAAGTACGGCAACACTCGCGGTTGCGAGCCCGATCAGCAGAAGTGCAGTCTTGATGATTACGGTCATCGTGTACGAAACAACTTGAGCTTGCGAATGACGATCGTGATGCGGGTCACTTACGAAAGCTCAAAGCGTCGCGCGTCCCGGATGGGACCGACGCGACGCTGCCCGTGTCCGGAGCATCGAGGCAACCAGCCGGCCTTACTTCGTCGGCGCTGAGGCGGGGGCCGCCGGTGCTGGCGCCGGCGCCGGCGGTGCACTGACGACTTCGATCTTGGCCGAGGTCTTCAGCGCTTCCATATGCTTCTGCCAGTTCTGCTGCTGAAGCTGCTGGGAGAGCTGAGGTTTCACCTCTTCCAGCGGCGGGGCTTCGATCGCCCTCGCGTCTTCGAGTTGGATCACGTGATAGCCGAACTGCGTCTTGACCGGCGTTTCGGTGAACTTGCCCTTTTCGAGCTTGCTCACCGCAGCGCCGAACTCCGGAACCATGCGCTTCGCATCGAACCAACCGAGTTCACCACCGCGGGCCTTGGAGCCCGGGTCCTTTGACTTGTCCATGGCCAGTTTCGCAAACGCTCCCGGATCCTTCTTGAGCCGGGCGATGATGTCCTTGGCGTCGGCTTCCTTGTCGACCAGGATATGGCGCGCCTTGTACTCGGTTCCGCCGACGTTCGCCTTGATTCGTTCGTATTCGGCCTTCAGCGCCTCGTCGCTGACCGGATTGCTCTTGATGAAGTCCTGGACGTAGGCGTTGGCCAGTACGGATTGCCTGACCACATCGAGTTGATCGACAACCTCGGGACTCTTGTCCAATCCCTTCTTGACCGCCTCTTCCGCGATCACCATCTGCAGCGCCAGCTGCTGGACGATGTCGGCTCGGGCTTCGGGGGTATCGGCCCGGCCCGAACCGGCAGCCTGCTTGGCGACCATGTCGACGGTCCTCTGGCTGAGGGTCATTCCGTTGACCGTGGCTGCAGCCGGCCCCTTGTCCGTCTTTGTGTCCTTTGACGGATTGCACGCGCACAGGGCGAGCAACGATGCGGTACTGATAACGAGAATCCTGGATGGAATGAAGTTCATTCTTTTGCCCGTGTCGCTGCGATGATCATGATCTGTTTCTCCGTGAAATGGGTTCGATGTCGTCCGCCAAGTGCGGATTATGCGGTTCAATGCGCCAACCCCTCCTTCGGTCCCTACACGGGAGCAGCCAACGCAACAGCTAGCGTTCCGCAGCCCGCGCCACAGCGACCGTTCGCACCAGGCGCGCGCACGCCCTGCGGTCGGCAAGAGACAGTTCGATCGGCTGCAATCCGAGCGCGCGAGAAAGCTCGGGTGTCACGCGATCCAGCTTGAACGAAATCCGGCCTTTGCGAATGCCGCCACCGCCGTGCACGACAAAGTAACCGTCCCCACTGGTCGAATTCTCGTGAAAGCGAAAGCAGGTCACGCCCAGCGACCGGTGTTCGCCCTCGCTGTCGTCGTATTCCGAATCGAACGTGTGATAGATCTCGCGCGCATCGGTCGGTATCGAACAGGCGTTCACGTGCTTCGGCCATTCCAGGCGCGCAGTGCCGGATTCATCGTAGGACCGTCCGAACACTTTCAGTTCGCCCTTGATGCTGCGGAACTCGACCAGCGCGTAACGGCCCTCGGAATCGGCCTCGGCCTTGTCCTCGAGCCAGAGCCCGAGGATTTCGTCGGCGAGGGTCAGGCGCCGACGCAGCGCACTGCGGACCTTGCGGACCGCCGGCACTAACGCGGCGGCGGAGTCTTGTGCGAACTGCTCGCCGGAGTAATCGGCCGTGATGATGCCGCGCAGGTCGGCGGGCACTTCGACGCTCGCTTCACGCAGGATGAAGCATCGTTCAGCCCCATGCCGCGCGATGAAGAGCCCGAGCTCAAGCAATACATTGCCGTTGATCTGTCCACCCCAGCGACCGTCCGGCGCAAAGACGAAGACGCCGTAGCTGCAGCCGTCGACCTTGGACAACGCCCACTGCAGCACCGACTTGCCGAGCTCGGCCTGCCCGTCGACCCACGGATCCGGGATCGCAAAGGGCTCCATCTGCGTGGCCAGCGCCTGCACGACGGCCTCGTGCAATGCGCTGCTCGCAACGAACACGATCGGGCGGGTGTCGGCTATCACGCGTGCGTCATTGCCGGCCGAGCGGAATCACGCGCTCGGGCGCATCCTTGCGCAGCCACTCCGGCTGAAGCGTGACGTGATCGATCTGGAAGTCGCGTTCGAGTAACTTGCGCGCACGGTGCAGCACCACCGGCCACTGCTCGATGTCTTCGACGAGCACATGCGCCGACAGTGCGGAGCGCCCGGGCACCATCGACCAGACGTGAAGATCGTGTACCGAGACAATGCCGGGCATTCGCGCCAGCGCCTGGCCGACAGCGCCGTAGTCGACATCCGGCGGAACACTGTCGAGCAGCACCAGCGTGGATTCGCGCAGCACACCGGCCGTCGAACGGAGGATCAGCCCGCCAACGAGAATCGACAGCAGCGGATCGACCAGCGTCGGCCCGCCGAAGTAGATGGTGAGACCCGCCACGATCGCCGCGACGGATCCGAGCAGATCGCCGATGACGTGAATGAAGGCGGCGCGCGTGTTGACGTTCTGGCGGTCACGTGACAGCGACCACGCGACGAGAATGTTGACCCCGAGGCCGACCGTGGCGATGCCGAAGACCTCGAGGCCCTTGACCGGCACCGGTGCGGTGATCCTGTCGAACGCCTCGAAGAAGATCCATGCAACGACCGCGAGCATCGCCAGCGAATTGACGAATGCAGCGACGACTTCCACGCGGGCAAGTCCGAAGGAGTGTCGATCGGACACCGGCCGTCGCGCGATGAGGTTGGCCGCGAGCGCAAACAGCAGGGCCGCGGAGTCGGTGGCCATGTGCCCCGCATCCGCCAGCAACGCCAGCGAGCCCGACCACAGCCCGCCTGCCACTTCGACCAGCGCGTAGCCGAAGGTCAGCGCAACGGCTATCGCCAGGGGGCGCGTGCCGCCGGGGCGCGAGGAGTGAACGTATGCGCTGTCGCCGTCGCCGTGATCCCCGAGGTGCGAATGACCGTGACGGTGGTCCGAATGATGGCCGGCGTGCGTCACGGTCGGTTTGCTGCTCGTTGAACCGCTGGCGGGCTCTGATGGCGCGCGCCAGCGCCGGCCGTTCAGGCGGGGACGAGCTTCGACAGGTGCACGTGGCAGCCGGTCTTCAGTCGCACTTCTTCCGGCGTGACGCCCGGCGCGAGTTCCTGTGCGAACAGGCCATCGCTGCCGACATCGAAAACGCCGAGTTCCGTAATGATGCGGTTCACGACGCCGCGGCCGGTCAGCGGCAGCGTGCAGTGCTGCAGGATCTTGTGCTCGCCATTCTTCGCGCAGTGCTCCATCAGCACGACCACGCGCTCGACGCCGGCGACGAGGTCCATCGCCCCGCCCATGCCCTTGACCAGCTTGCCGGGGATCATCCAGTTCGCGAGGTCGCCGGCTTCGGATACCTGCATCGCGCCGAGGATCGCGAGGTTGATGTGTCCGCCGCGGATCATCGCGAACGAATCGCGCGCTCGAGAAGTAGCTCGAACCGGGCAGCGCGGTGACCGTCTGCTTGCCGGCGTTGATGAGATCGGCGTCGACCTCGCTTTCGAGCGGGAACGGGCCGATGCCGAGCAGGCCGTTTTCCGACTGCAGCATGACGTCCATGCCGGCCGGGATGTAGTTCGCGACCAGCGTCGGCAGGCCGATGCCGAGGTTGACGTAGAAGCCGTCGCTGCAGTTCCTGCGCGGCACGTGCCGCCATCTCTTCACGGGTCCAGGGCATGTCTTCTCCTACTTCGCGCGCACGGTGCGGTTCTCGATGCGCTTTTCCGGCGTCGCGTTCAGCACGATCCGCTGCACGAAGATGCCCGGCGTGTGCACGTTGTCCGGATCGAGCGCGCCATTTTCGACGATCTCCTCGACCTCGGCCACCGTCACCTTGCCGCACATCGCGACGACCGGATTGAAGTTGCGCGCGGTCTTGCGGTAGACGAGATTGCCCTGCGGGTCGGCCTTCCAGGCCTTGACCAGCGAAACGTCGGCGCGGATCGAGCGCTCCATCACGTACTCCTTGCCGCCCCAGACCCCATCGAACACCTGCGTCGGCTTGCCCTCGGCGACGATCGTGCCCACGCCGGTACGGGTGTAGAACGCCGGGATGCCGGCGCCGCCCGCGCGCATGCGCTCGGCGAGCGTGCCCTGCGGCGTGAACTCGAGCTCGAGTTCACCCGACAGGTACTGCCGCTCGAATTCCTTGTTCTCGCCGACATACGAGGAGATCATCTTGCGGATCTGCCGGGTCGTGAGCAACAGGCCGAGGCCGAAGCCGTCGACGCCGGCGTTGTTGCTGACGCAGGTCAGTCCCTTGACGCCTGTGTCGCGCAGCGCCGCGATCAGCGCCTCCGGAATGCCGCACAGGCCGAACCCTCCGACCGCAATCGTCTGGTTGTCCTTCACCACGTCGGCCAGCGCCGCCGCGGCCGAGGGAAACAGCTTCTTCATTCAGCCCTCCCGCTTGTGAACCGGCGAAGTTTAAGTGATCGCCTCGCGGATTGCTTCGGGCCAGGGTTTGGACTTCCCTTCTTCGTAGTCGTACCAGACGATCACGGTGCGCGCGGTGGCGTAAGTCACGCCCGGCTCGTCCTTCTTCTCGATGGCGAGTTTCATCTCGACGCTCGAGCGCCCCACGCGCGTAACCGTCTGCCGTACCAGCGCAACTCCCGGATAGGTCATCGCCTTGACGAAGTCGCAGGCCGCGTGCGCGAGGATCGGCGCCTCGCCTGTCGGCAACGTCGGAAAGCCGAACTGCTGGAACCACTGGATGCGAGCCTCTTCCATCAGGCGGAAGTACATGACGTTGTTCAGGTGAGCCATGGCGTCCATGTCGCCCCAGCGCAGGGGCACCTCGAGAACGAATTCCTTCACTCCACTGGCCTCCACGCCGGACGCCATGGCACACGGCGCAGCACGGGGAACGCCTGCGGCGTTGCGTCCATATCACCCCAGCGCAGCGGTACTTCGAGAACGAACTCCTTCACTCCTCCGACCTCCACGCCGGACGCCATGGCATACGGCGCAGCATGGGGAACGCCTGCGGCGTTGCGTCCATATCGCCCCAGCGCAGCGGGACTTCGAGAACGAACTCCTTCACTCCTCTGACCTCCACCCGGACGCCATGGCGTACGGCGCAGCACGGAACGCCTGCGGCGTTGCATCCATGTCGCCCCAGCGCAGCGGCACCTCGAGAACGAATTCCTTCACTCCCGGTCCTGCTACGACATGCCATCATCGGCGGCAATGATCGCGCCGTTGATGAACTGCGACTCTTCGGCCACCAGCAACAGCAACGTGCCGTCCAGGTCTTCGGGACGGCCGAGGCGTCGCCGCGGCAGCATCTGCATCAGCTTGCGGCCGCCGTCGGTGTCCCAATACTCCTCGTTGATCTCGGTGCGGATGTAGCCCGGACAAATGGCGTTCACGTTGATGCCGTAGCGGCCCCACTCCAGCGCCTGGGCGCGCGTCATCTGGATCACCGCCGCCTTGCTCATGCAGTACAGGCCGATCTGCGGCAGCACGCGCAGCCCGGCAACCGAAGCGATGTTGACGATGCGCCCGCGGAATTCGGCTCCGCTCTTGGAGCGGGCGATCATTCGCTGGGCCACTTCCTGTGCCACGAAGAACGCCCCCTTGACGTTCGTGCCGAAGACGTGGTCGAAGTCGGCCAAGGTTGCGTCGGTCAGCCGCTGCGTTGTCGAGACGCCGGAGTTGTTGACCAGAATGTCGATGGGGCCGACCGCCCGCTCGGTGTGTTCGACGGCGTCGCGGATCGAATCGAGGTGCGTGACGTCCAGTTGCACCACGTGCGCGGCACCGCCGGCCGCTTCGATTTCGGCACGCAGGTCCTTCAGCCGCTCCACGCGCCGGGATGCGAGCACCGTAAGCGCGCCGTTGCCCGCCAGCACCCGCGCGAAGCGCGCGCCGAGCCCGCTGCTCGCGCCCGTCACGAGGGCGACTTTTTCTTTGAGATTTGTACGCATAAGCTCCGTCCTTGCCAAGGATCGATCGTAGTCGATTGCAGCCTCTAGACGATCTCCGGGAGAATGAAGCAATGGCATTTCAACGAGGATCCCATGGCTGACACGCCGCAAGCCGTCGAACGCGAAGCGATGGAGTATGACGTGGTCGTCGTGGGTGGTGGTCCCGCCGGCCTGGGCGCGGCCATACGACTGAAGCAGCGCGCCGCGGAAAGCGGCCGCGAGGTCTCCGTCTGCGTCCTTGAAAAGGGGTCCGAAATCGGCGCGCACATCCTGTCGGGCGCTGTCATCGACCCGATTGCGCTGAGTGAACTCTTCCCCAACTGGAAGGAACTCGGAGCGCCGCTGACGACGCAGGTCACCGAAGACCTGTTCGTCTTCCTGTCCGAAACCTCCGCCACCGAAGTGCCCTACGCGCTGGTACCGGCCGCGCTAAGGAACCCGGGCTATTACACCGGCAGCCTCGGCAATCTGGTGCGCTGGCTGGGTCAGCAGGCCGAAGCGCTCGGCGTCGAGATCTTTCCCGGCTTCGCCGCAGCCGAAGTCCTCTACGACGCAAGCGGTGCCGTACGCGGCGTGGCGACCGGCCACATGGGAGTCGGCAAGGATGGTCAGCCGACGCCGAACTTCCAGCCCGGAGTCGAACTCCACGGCAAGTACACCCTGTTCGCCGAGGGGGCGCGCGGCCACCTCGGCAAGCAGGTGATCGCGCGCTTCAAGCTCGACGATGGCCGCGATCCCCAGACCTGGGGCATCGGCATCAAGGAAATCTGGGAAGTCGCAGCCGGAAAGGTTCAAGGCCGGACGGGTTTTCCACAGCGTCGGCTGGCCGCTTGACCAGGACACCTACGGTGGCGGCTGGATGTACCACTTCGGCGAGAACCTGGTGTCGGTCGGACTGGTCGTCGGGCTCGGGTACAAGAATCCGTATCTGTCGCCGTTCGAGGAATTCCAGCGTTACAAGACCCACCCGGCGGTACGTGCCACGCTGGAGGGCGGCAAGCGCCTCGAATACGGCTCGCGTGCGATCAACGCCAGCGGTCTGCAGTCGCTGCCGAAGCTGGTGTTCCCCGGTGGCGCGTTGATCGGGTGTGATGCCGGCTTTCTCAACGCGCCGCGTATCAAGGGCAGCCACGCGGCGATAAAAAGCGGCCTGCTGGCGGCCGATGCGGCGTTCGACGCGCTCTCCGCCGAGCGCCAGCGTGACGAGCTGAACGCCTATCCCCAGGCGTTCGAAGCGAGCTGGCTGCACGATGAACTGCATCGGGCACGCAACTTCAAGCCGCTGCTCGATAAAGGCCTGTACTTTGGCGGGCTGCTGTTCGGCATCGACCAGATCGTTTTCCGCGGCAACGCCCCGTGGACGTTTCATCGTCGCTTCGCCGACCACGAGAAACTGAAGCCGGCTGCGCAATGCCAGCCGATCGCTTATCCACGGCCCGACGGCAAGCTGACATTCGACAAGCTGTCCTCGGTGTACCTTGCCAACACGAACCACGAGGAAAACCAGCCGGCGCACCTGACGCTGAAGGACCCGACGGTCCCGACGTCAGTCAACCTGTCGATCTATGCCGGGCCCGAGCAGCGCTATTGCCCGGCCGGCGTCTATGAGTTCGTCAAAGGCGACGACGGTCAGGAGCGCCTGCAGATCAACTTCCAGAACTGCGTGCACTGCAAGACCTGCGACATCAAGGACCCGACGCAGAACATCGTCTGGGTCACTCCCGAGGGCGGCGGCGGGCCGAACTACGTGAACATGTAGCGGCACGGCGCGCGAACGGCGGCGTGCGCTTGTACGTCGGCGCCTTTTGGCCGACGATGCCCCTTTGGTTCCTTACACACTCTGGAACTCGAAGGGGAGCGAATGTCGTATTCAAGCTATCACAAGCGCGCCATATCCAGCCGCGAGTTGCATCCCGAAACGCAGATGATGTCGTACGGCTACGACCCGTTCCTCTCGGAGGGCGCGGTCAAGCCACCGGTGTTCCTGACATCGACCTTTGCATTCCGCACGGCAGAGGACGGCGCGGCGTTCTTCGACGTGGTCGCGGGACGCAAGCCCCGGCCCGCGGACACCGGAGCGGGACTCGTCTACAGCCGCTTCAATCACCCGAACCTGGAGATCGTCGAGGATCGCCTGGCTCTGCTCGACGGCGCGGAGGACGCGATCGTGACCTCGAGCGGCATGGCGGCGATCGGCACGGTGCTGTTGACCTTCCTGCGGCCCGGCGACCAGGTCGTGCACTCGACGCCGCTCTATGGCGGAACCGAAACGCTGATCCGCAAGATCCTGCCCGAGTGGGGCATCGGCGGACATCCGTTCGCCGATGGCCTGTCGCAGGAACAGATGGCGGCCGCGCTCGAAGCGGCCGCGGCACGCGGGCGCGTGGGTCTGTTCTACCTCGAAACGCCGGCCAACCCGACCAACGCACTGGTCGATCTCAAGGCCGTGGTGGCAGCCATCGACGCATTCGAACGCAAGCACGGCTACCGGCCGATCTCGGCGTGCGACAACACGATGCTGGGCCCGATCTTCCAGCACCCGATCCGCGAGGGTATCGACCTGTCGGTGTACTCGCTGACCAAGTACGTCGGCGGCCACAGCGACCTCGTCGCGGGCGGAGTCACCGGACGCAAGGACCTCGTCGGCAAGCTGCGCCTGCTGCGTGGAGCCTTCGGCTCACAGCTCGACCCGCATTCCTCGTGGATGATCGCGCGCTCCATGGAAACACTCGTACTGCGCATGCGGCGCGCCGCGGCAACCGGCAGCCGCGTCGCCCACTGGCTTGCGGAAAACCCGATCCGCAAAGTGCAGGTGCTGCATCCACAGCTCATTGCCGACGAGAACTACCAGCGGGTCTATCGGGGGCAATGCACGGGCGCCGGCTCGACATTTTCGTTCGTGCTCGATGGCGGACGCGACATGGCGTTCCGATTCGTCAACGCGCTGACGCTGTTCAAGTCCGCCGTCAGCCTCGGCGGAACCGAGTCGCTGATCTGCCACCCGGCGTCGACGACCCACTCCGGCGTGCCGCTCGAACTGCGGCAGCAGATCGGAATTTCGGAGGGTCTGATCCGCGTGTCGATCGGCCTTGAGCACGAGGAAGACCTGATCGCCGACCTGGAGGGAGCGCTGAAGGTCTGCTGATGGAAGTGAAGGTGCGCGCACGGCGAGGTGGCGCGCGTGGCCGCGCGGCGTGTCGGGCGTCAAAGTTGGTTAAAGCCTGATCGCAGGGAAGCCAGTAACTTGGCGACCAACGCGCCACTCGACAATCAGGGTTTGCGTCAGAGCAATTGGTACCTGCCGACTTCTCGATCAGAGTTACTGAATCCGCGTCCGCACACTGCACGCCCAGTGTCAGCTTTCAGAAACGCGCCGTGCCCGCAGTCGACCCGCAGCGGCCATCGTGTTAAGCCCGGACGTGGCTTGCTCGCGCTCGCAAGTGGCAGGTGCGCATCCGTCGGCGCCGTTCATGAACGTCACCTCACATGCGTCAAGGCGGCTTCGGCCGCCTTTTTCTTTGAGCCCCGATGGCGTGCGTCGACGTCAGGTGCTGGTCGGCAGTCGCATCGTGACCTGCAGTCCGCCGCCGGCGCGTGCCGCGGCGACGATCGTGCCCGCGTGCGCTTCGATCGCCCGGCGCGCGATCGCCAGGCCAAGTCCATGGCCTGCGCCGAGCGGGCTGCGGCCGCGCACGAAGGGCTCGAACACACGCGCGCATTCGTCAGCCGCCAGTCCTGGCCCGCGGTCGCACACGCTGATGTCGAGGCAAGCGTCGCGGCGTGCGAGCGTCACCTCGACTTCGGAGCCCTCCGGCGCGAACTGGAGCGCGTTGCGGATCACGTTGTCGAAGGCGCGTCGCAGCAGCGTTGGGAGCGCCGACACGAGCATCGTCGGGCCAGGCTCGAAGCTGACGCGTACCCGCCGCGTCTCCGCTTCGATGCGAGCGTCGCGCACAGACTCCGCGAGCAGTTCCACCACGTCGGTCGGCTCGCGGCTCGCATCGGCGGCCGCGCCGGATTCCAAGCGCGCGAGCGTCAGGATCTCCTCGACCAGCCCGTCCATCTGCACGGTTTCGCGTTCGATCCGCTCCAGCAGAGTCGCCGCCTGCATTGGATCGCGCCTTGCAAGCGCCACACAGGCCTGCATTCGCGCGAGCGGCGATCTCATTTCGTGCGAGACGTCGTGCAGAAGACGGCGCTGCGCGTGCAGCAGTTCGCCGATCTGCCGGATCATCCGGTCGAATTCGTGACCCAGGTTCGCGATCTCGTCGCGGCGGCGGCCGAGCAGCGGCGCGACGCGCACATCGAGATCGCCGCCGCCGGCGCGCTTGAGCGCGCCATCGAGCGCGCGGATCGGCTTCGCAAAGTAGGCCGCGAGCAGCCCGGCGAGCAGCACGCTCGCCACGATGCCGATCGCGAGCGGCCAGAACCATGGCGGCAGGCGGAACCCGAGCAGGCCGATGGCGTCGGGGCGACCGTGCGGGGCGAGTGCCGGCCGGGACGGCGGCGCGGGAACGAAGAGCAGCCAGGGTTCGCCGTCGAGCTCGATCTCGCGCATCGCAAGGTGCGTCGGCGACGGCTCGCCGGCGGACGCGCGACCGCCGCTCCCCGCCGTCACGGCCACGGGGACGTCGCGTCCCAGCAGATCCCGGCCTCGCGCATCGACGGCATACACGCGCGGTCCGCGCCGTCCTTCGTCGGGCCGCGTGTCTGTCAGCCACTGTTCGAGCGCCGCGCGGCCGCCGTGGCGCGCCGTCGCCGCGGCTGCGTCGACGAGCGGCCGGCCGAAGGGCCCCTGGTCGATGCGCGGAGTCTCGCGCCGCGTCGATTCCGCGTCGAGCCACACGAAGCCGCCGACGACGAGGCTGGCGACGAGCAGCGAAAACCAGAAGGCCGCGAAGAACTTCCAGAAGAGGCGACTGCGCGCCGACGCGAGCTCGGTCATTTCTCGACGACCAACTGGTAGCCGCGGCCGCGCACCGTTTCGATGCCGCAGCGGCCGCCGCTGATCGCGCTGAGCTTCTGGCGGATCGCGCTGATGTGCACGTCGATGCTGCGATCGAAGCGGCCCAGCGGGCGGCCGAGTCCGTTCTGCGACAGGTCGTTCTTGCTCACAGGCTCGCCCGCGTGCCGCAGCAGTTCGGCCACCAGATCGAACTCCGAACTCGTGAGCGTGACCGACGCGCTGTCCCACGTCAGGCGGCGGCGCTCGGGCCACATGCGCAACGGTCCGGCGGCCAGCGGTTCACCCGGCTTCGCGCGCGCCGCGGTGCGCCGAAGCACCGCGCGCACGCGCGCCGCGAGTTCACGCGGGATGCAGGGCTTCGGAATGTAGTCGTCGGCGCCCTGTTCCAGTCCGAGGATGCGGTCGACCGGATCGCCGCGTGCCGTCAGCATCAGGACCGGCACGTCGCTCTCGGCGCGGATCCGGCGAAGTACGTCGACGCCGCTGCCGTCCGGCAGCATCACGTCGAGAATCACCAGCGCCGGGCGCTGCGCCAGCGCGGCCTGCGCGCCGGCCTCGCCCGTGTGCGCGAGGCCAACCGCGTAACCCTCCATGCGCAGGTACTCGGCCAGCAACTCGGCAAGGGCGACGTCATCGTCGATCAGCAGCAGCGTCGAAGGACTCATCTCGATCGATGATAGGGCGGGCGAAGACGGCGCTGCGTATGCGCACCGGGCTGCGGCCGCGGATTTACAAACGTTTACACATCGGGCCCCTCTCGCTTACGTCGGCCACGCCCATACTGCGATCGTCATATCACGAGGGGTGCTCTCATGTTCGCCGAGGTACTGTTGGTCTCGAGTCTGGCGGCCTTGCCGCTCTCGCCGCTGCCGATGGATCGTCATGCCGAGATGCTCGCTCGCATTGTTGCCGCCGACATAGTGCCGACGATGGACCCAATCGAACTGGCGCAGGCCACGCCCGCCGGACCCGGCGGCCCGCCGCCCGGAGCCGGGATGCGCGATGGCGGGCCGGATGGCCGCGGCATGCCGGGCATGGGCTTCATGCATCACGGCCTCAACCTCACGGAAGCACAGCAGGACGCGATCTTCAATCTCTTCCACGCGCAGGCGCCGCAGATGCGCGAGCAGATGAAGGCGCTGCGCAAGTCGCGCGCGGCGCTGCGCGAACTGTCGCGGGCCGAGACGCTCGATGAACAACGCGCCGCGCAGATCGCCAACGATATCGCGCGCACCACGGCGGCCATCGAACTGATGCGGGCACGGACGCACGCCGCGATCTGGAAGCTGCTGACGCCTGAACAGCGACAGCAGGCGGCGAAGATGCCGTTCGCGCCGATGCACCTAGGTCCGATGGGCCACATGGGCGGCGAAGGCTTCGGCGCAGGCTTGGCCCGCTGATGCCGCGGGCGCGCGCGCGGTGGCCAATGGTTTTGATCACGATCACAGTGCTCGCGGCCTGCGCGCAAGGAGGGCCACCGCCGGGTGATCGCGCGCGCGGACCGGGCCGAGGCGGTCCGGCCGAGGCGGCCGGGGGACCCGGACTCGGCGGCATGCGCTCGCCGGACGATGCGCGCCGCTGGCTGGTCGAGCAGTTCAATCGCCAGCTGACCGATGCCCAGCAGCGGCTGCGCATCACGCCCGCGCAGGCTCCGGCCTGGAACGCGTATGCGGCGGCGGTCGGCGCGCTGGTGAGCGACCTCGGGCGCTTCGAGACCGATCCGCTCGCCGCGACGTCGATCCAGCGGCTCGACCGGCGGGTCGATCGTGCACGCGACCGCTACACGGCGCTCGAGAACGTGGCGGACACCATGCGCGCGTTGTACGTAACCCTCAACGACGAGCAGCGCGCGACGGCGGACCGCATCCTCGTCGGCACGGTGCCGCCGCTGTACGAAGGCAATCCGTTCATGGGCGGCGGCGTGGACCAAGCGATGCAGCGAACGCCGGGGACCGAAGGGCCGCAACGGCGCGGTCGCGGAGAGCCGGCGCCGCGCTGATCAGTTCCGCATTGCAGACCAGGCGGCGTCGGCCGCGGGCGAATCTCCTCCACGCTCGCGACTTCTCCCCCGAAGCGCGGCCGGCGCCGCTCTGGCTCTGTAGTACACGACACGATTCGGCGCGGCTCGCACGGCGACCGCCGTCGACCGTGATCGTTCGCGTATCCCGACGGGAACGCGCAACTGGACCGCTTTGAGGACGATACGCCGGACGGTCGTACGTCGTGTATTGGCCGCATTGGGTCAGAGACTTCAAGCGCCCCGCGCTTCGAATGCTGTGACCAGAGCGTAGAGCTCCTTCAGTAATGCCGGCTGTCCGGCTCCTTCGGCCGCGTCGATTAGATGGCGCACCAGGCAAAACTCCGCTTCCGTTCGGATCTTGCCGCGAGTTCGGATCCGCTCGAATCTCTCCGCATCCTTCGCAAAGAATTCGGGGCAGTTGCTCGTCACGGCCGAGTGAAAGGCACTTAAGGCTTGCGATCGCCAGCGCAGGTTGGCGTCAGCCAGAAGCATCGGCGTCTCGCGGAGGCCTTGTTCCAGTCCAGCAGCAATCTGGCTTGGCCTAACCGACGGATTCTTCAAACGAGCATCGGCGATGAAGGGCCGCACCCCGAGGCAGACTTTACGAGTCCTTTCAACTGCTGGGTCTGCAATGCCAGTGAGCTTTTCGCCAAGGCACTCATAGGCCGCGATCAACCGATCCAGCTTTGAAACTCTCCTGCTGCCACATGGCATGTGGATGCGCTCCCACTGGCCCGGCTGCCGTCTTGGGGCTGCCAGGGAGTCTGTTGGGATTTCTCAGCACTTTTGCTCGGAATTCACTGACTGTGCCGGGAATTCCGATGAAACTGACCGCCTACAGACGCGCCGCACTGCCCGACCTACGATTGCTTGAGCACGCGTTCGAGCCAATAGGTGCCGACGATGGTCTTGACGTCGGTGATGGTGCCGTCGCGGATCAAGTCGAGCAGCTGCTGCCACGGCACCGTGAAGACTTCCAGCACCTCGCCGGCATCGAGCTTCGCGCGCTGCAGCGTCAGGCCGCGCGCGAGGAAGACTTCGATCTTCTCGTCGCTGTAGGCAATGGCGTTGTGAAAGCCGCCGAGGTAAGTCCATTCGCGCGCGATGTAACCGGTTTCTTCCAGCAGCTCGCGCTGCGCGCAGTCGAGCAGCGGCTCGCCCGGTTCGAGCTTGCCTGCGGGAAACTCGATCAGGCTGCGGCCGAGCGGGTAGCGGTACTGCCGCTCGAGTACGACCTGCCCGTCGTCAAGCAGCGGAATCATCATGACGGCGCCTGGATGGCGCAGATACTCGCGGGTGCTCTCGTGACCATCGGCAGTGCGTACACGGTCGACGAAAAGCCGCAGGAACACGCCTTCGAAGGCCACGCGGCTGTCGAGCGTCTGGTCGGCCAGCGGATCGTGCTCGGTCGTCACGCGGCAACCCCGTTCATCCGCCGAGCGTGCGGATCATCGCGTCGGTGCACAGCTTCAACAGGTATTGCGGCAGCACACCGAGCGCCAGGATCAACACGCCGTTGATCGAAAGCACGACTCTCATATCCATCGTGGCTGAGATCGGCGCCGCAACACCGCCGGTCGGCTCGTCGAAATACATTACCTTGACGATACGAAGGTAGTAGAACGCACCGACCAGTGAAAACAGCACCGCGAGGATCGCGAGCCCCAGCATCATTCCCTGCAGACTGTCGCCCAGAAGCGCCTGCAACACCACCAGCTTCGCGTAGAAGCCGACGGTGGGCGGTATGCCAGCGAGCGAGAACATCAGCAGCAGCATCACGAACGCGTACCACGGACTGCGGCGGTTGAGGCCCTTGAGATCGGCAATCTCCTCGGCCTCGAAGCCCGCGCGCGCAAGCAGCAGCATGATGCCGAACGTGCCGAGCGTCGTCAGCGCATAGGTGATGACGTAGAACATCGCCGCGCTGTAGGCGTTGACGGTCGTCAGCACGTTGCCGCCGACCACGCCCGACAGCATCGCGAGGAGCACAAAGCCCATCTGTGCGATCGTCGAATACGCCAGCATCCGCTTCAAATTGGACTGCGCGATCGCGGTCAGGTTGCCAAGCACCAGCGAGGCCACGGCGAGCACGACGAGCATGCCCTGCCAGTCGATCGCAAGGGGCAACAGGCCTTCGACCAGGATGCGGAAGGCGACCGCGAAAATGGCGAGCTTGGGCGCGGACCCGATCAGCATCGTGATCGGTGTCGGCGCGCCGTGATAAACGTCCGGCAACCACATGTGGAACGGCACCGCGCCTAGCTTGAAGGCGAGCCCCGCGACGATGAACACGGTGCCGAAGACCAGCGCAAGGCGGCTCGCGACATGCCCGGTGCCGATGCGATCAGCCAGTTCGTTGATGTCCAGCGTTCCGGTCGCGCCGTACAGCATGCTCATGCCGTAGAGCAGGAAGCCCGACGCAAGCGCCCCCAGCACGAAGTACTTCATCGCCGCCTCGCTCGAGCGGGCATCGTCACGGCGCAGCGCGACCAGCGTATACAGCGACAGCGCCTGCAACTCTAGGGCGAGGTAAATGACCAGCAGGTTGTTGGCCGAGATCATCAGCATGATCCCGAGCAGAGCGAACAGCGTCAGCGTGAAGAGCTCGCCCTTCCACAGGCCGCGGTCGCGCGCGTACGACTGCGCATAGACCAGCACCAGTGCCGCCGAGATGATCGAAACGAGCTTGAGCACGTTGGCCATCGGATCCGTGACGTACATGCCGCCGAAGGCATACGTCACGACGCCGGCCGAAAGCATGACCCAGCACACCGCGCCGGCGAGAACCAGCACGGCCAGCGTCAGCACGTAGGTGACGTTGCGACGTGAATCCGGCACGAACAGGTCGGTGATCAGCAGCACGCAGGAGGCCACCAGAAGCACGATCTCCGGCAGCGCGGCAAGGGCGTTGAGGCTGTGCATGTCGGTCCTATTGCGCCGCTATGCCGGCAGGCAGCTTCGACTGCGCCACATGCTGCAGCAACTGGGCCACCGAGGCATCCATCATGTCGGTGAACGGCTTCGGATACAGGCCCATCCACATGACGGCCGCGGCAAGCAGCAGCAGTACCAGGAATTCGCGCGGGTTGACGTCGACCAGCGCCGCAACCTGCTTGTTCGCGATCTCGCCGAAGACGACGCGCTTGTACATCCACAGCGAGTACGCGGCGCCGAGAACCAGGGTGGTGGCAGCGACGGCCGCGATCCAGAAGTCGAACTTGACCGCGCCGAGTATCACCATGAACTCGCCGACGAAGCCGCTGGTGCGCCGGCAGGCCCGCATTGGCCATCGCGAACAGCATGAAGAACGCGGAAAAACGGGGCATCGTATTCACGACGCCGCCGTAGTCCGCGATGTTGCGGCTATGCAGGCGGTCGTACATGACGCCGATGCAGAAGAACATCGCCCCGGACACGAAGCCGTGGGAGATCATCTGCACGATGCCGCCAGCCATCCCGAACGCGTTGAAGATGAAGAAGCCCAGCGTCACGAAGCCCATGTGGGCGATCGACGAGTAGGCGACGAGCTTCTTCATGTCGGTCTGCACCAGCGCGACGAGGCCGATATAGACGACGGCGATCAGCGACAACGCGATGATGAACCCGGAGAGCGCGTGCGAGGCGTCGGGCACGATCGGCAGCGAGAAACGCAGGAAGCCGTAGGCGCCCAGCTTCAGCATGATGGCGGCCAGCACGATCGAGCCACCGGTCGGAGCCTCGACGTGGGCGTCCGGCAGCCAGGTGTGCACCGGCCACATCGGCACCTTGACCGCGAAGGCTAAGAAGAACGCAAGGAAGAGCAGGATCTGCGCCGTCATCCCGATGCGCGTTACGTGCCAGTCGAAGATGCCGAATTTCCCGCCGGAGACGTAATACAGGTAGACCAGTGCGACCAGCATCAGCAGCGAGCCGAGCAACGTGTACAGGAAGAACTTGAACGCCGCATAGACCCGGCTCGGGCCACCCCAGACGCCGATGATGATGTACATCGGGATCAGCGTCGCCTCGAAGAACACGTAGAAGAGCAGCCCGTCGACGGCCGCGAACACGCCGACCATCAGGCCCGACAGGATCAGAAAGGCCGCGTAGTACTGCGCCACGCGATCCTGAATCACGTCCCAGCCGGCGAGCACGACGATGACGGTGATGAACGCCGTCAGCAGCACGAACCAGACCGAAAGTCCGTCGACGCCAAGGTGGTAGTTCGCATTGAAGCGCTCGATCCACGGCGCCTTCTCGACGAATTGCAGGCCGGCCTGTGTCGCGTCGAACCCGGCGTACAGCGGCAGCGTCACGAGCAATGCGAGCAGGCTGCCGATCAGTGCGACGCTGCGCACGACGTCGGCGCTGCGATCGCGTCCGGCGGCTAAAAGGGCCACGCCGAAGGCGATCGGGATCCAGATCGCCAGGCTGAGCCACGGTGTTGCTGTCTGCATGTTCTTCTTGGTCCGGCTAGCGGCTCAGCGTTACGAAGAGCGTCAGCATCGCGAGCAGCCCGATGATCATTCCGAACGCGTAGTGGTAGATGTAGCCGGACTGCAGTACGCGGGACAGTGCCGACACCCAGCCGACCACGCGAGCGCTGCCGTTGACCGCGAGTCCGTCGATGAGGCGCACGTCGCCGCCCCTCCACAGTGCCGTACCCAGCAGGCGCGCCCCGCCGGCGAAGACGATTTCGTTGATGCGGTCGAGGTAGTACTTGTTGTCGAGCAGCCGGTACAAGCCGCTGAAGCGCCGCGCCAGCTCGGCGGGGATGTCAGGCCGCTTCAGGTAGAGGAACGCAGCCAGGCCGACGCCGATGACATCGAGCCAGAACGGCGCAGTCATCAGTCCGTGCAGCGCCATCGACGTCGCTCCATGAAAGTGCGCCGCGAGCTCCTTCATCGCCGGATGCCGGGCGGCGTCCGAGACGATCGAACTGTTAAACAGGCTGCCAAACAGCATCGCGTCGATCGTCACGAAGCCGATGATCACCGACGGAATCGCGAGCAGCACCAGCGGCACGGTGACGACGTTCGGAGACTCGTGCGGCTCGCCGTGATGCTCGTCGTCGTCATCGCCGTGCCCGTGCCCATGGCCGTCGGCCTGGTGCTGCCAGCGCGGCTTGCCATGGAACACGAGGAAGAACATCCGGAAGGAATAGAAGGCCGTCACCAGCACGCCCGCCAGCACCGCCCAGTAGGCGATCGTTGCGCCAGTCTGGCCCGAGCGTGCCGCCGACTCAGCGGCGAGGATGATCGAGTCCTTCGAATAGAAGCCGGAAAAGAACGGCGTGCCGATCAGTGCCAGCGAGCCGATCAGCGCGGTGATCCACGTGACCGGCATCTTCTTCCACAGTCCACCCATCTTGCGGATGTCCTGCTCGTGATGCAGTCCGATGATGACGGACCCGGCCGCAAGGAACAGCAGAGCCTTGAAGAAGGCGTGCGTCATCAGGTGAAAGATCGCCACCGAATAGGCGGAAGCGCCGAGCGCCACCGTCATGTAGCCAAGTTGTGACAGCGTCGAATAGGCGACGACGCGCTTGATGTCGTTCTGCACGATGCCGAGCAGGCCCATGAAGAAGGCCGTGATCGCGCCAATGATGATGACGAACGAAAGTGCGGCATCCGAAAGTTCGAACAGCGGCGACATGCGCGCCACCATGAAGATGCCGGCCGTCACCATCGTCGCCGCGTGGATCAGCGCCGAGATCGGCGTCGGACCTTCCATCGAGTCCGGCAGCCACACGTGCAGCGGGAACTGCGCGCTCTTGCCCATTGCACCGATGAAGAGGCAAATGCAGATGACGGTCAACAGCAGCCACGGGGCTCCCGGCAGCAGTTCGATGGACTTGGTCGCCATGCCGGGCGCCGCCTGGAACACCTCGGCGTAGTGCAGCGTTCCGAAATACGCGACGACAAGCCCGATGCCGAGCACGAAGCCGAAGTCGCCGACGCGGTTGACGACGAACGCCTTCAGGTTCGCGTAAATGGCGGTCGGACGCTTGAACCAGAAGCCGATCAGCAGGTAGGACACGAGCCCCACCGCTTCCCAGCCGAAGAACAGCTGCAGGAAGTTGTTGCTCATCACCAGCATCAGCATGCTGAAGGTGAAGAGCGAGATGTACGAGAAGAAACGCTGATAGCCCGGGTCGTCGGCCATGTAGCCGACGGTATAGATGTGGACCATCAGGGAGACCGTCGTGACGACAACCATCATTACTGCCGTCAGCGCGTCGATCAGGAACCCGACCTCGAACTTCAGTCCGCCGATCACGGCCCAGGTGTAAATGGTCCCGTCGAACGTGTTGCCCTTCAGTACGTCCGCAAGGATGAGGAAGGCGCAGACGGTCGACACGAGCACGCCGAAGATGGTCACAGTGTGCGCACCGGCCCGGCCAATGACCTTGCCGCCGAATCCGGCCACGATCGCGCCGATCAGCGGCGCCAGGGCAGCAAGCAAGTAGATCTTTTGCATAGCGGTCATCTCAGTCGGCGCGGAGCCGCTCCCCGGGGCGACGGAGCACCCCATCGGCGGCCAGCGAACGAAGTGAGCGTGGGATATGCACCTTCAGCCCTTCAGCAAGTCGAGTTCCTCGACATTGATCGTCGAGAGATTGCGGAACAGCACGACCAGGATCGCCAGCCCGATGGCCGATTCGGCTGCAGCCACCGTCAGGATGAAGAAGACGAACACCTGTCCGTGATAGTCGCCGAGGTAGTGCGAGAAGGCGATGAAGTTCATGTTCACCGCCAGCAGCATCAGTTCGATCGCCATCAGCAGCACGATCAGATTGCGCCGGTTCAGGAAGATCCCGACGACGCTGATCGCGAACAGCAGCGCGCCAACGCCCAGGTACCAAGACAACGAAATCACGTTCCCTCCACCCGATTCGCTGACGTCGTGACCGGCGCCGAGGCGTCGGCCGTCTGGCGGGCGGCGTCTTCGCTGCGCATGCTGACCAGGCGCACCCGCTCGCTGCGCAACACCTTGACCTGCTGCGACGGGTCCTGGTGCTTCGTATCCTTGCGCCCGCGCAGGGTCAGCGCAATGGCCGCGATGATGGCCACCAGCAGCAGCGCACCGGCAATCTGCAGCGGAAACACGTACTCGGTGAAGGTCAGCCGTCCAAGAACCTTGATGTTGTTCGCGTCGGCGATCCCCGGGCCTGGCTGCGTCAGTCCCTGCCAGCGCGGCTGCGACAGCACCAGCCACATCTGCAGCACGATCAGCGCCGCGACCAGCCCGCCGACCCAAAGGTTCTTCCACAACCCTTCGCGCAACCGGTCAATGTTGATGTCCAGCATCATCACGACGAACAGGAACAGGACCATGACGGCGCCGACGTAGACGAGCACCAGCGTGATGGCCAGGAACTCCGCCTGCAGCAGCATCCACAGACACGCCGCCGAGAAGAACGCGAGCACGAGAAACAGCACCGCGTGCACGGGGTTGCGCGCCGTGATGACGCGCAGCGCCGCCAGCAGCAGGACGCCGGCGAAGATCAGGAAGAGAACAGCTTGCGCGCTCATTGTTGTTTTAAGGGGTGACCCCGGCCAGCCATGTGGCTCGTGCGTGACGCCGGTTGGCGGTGAGGTGAGGTGGCCTGGTTGGTCTCGTTTCTTCCCGTGGAGTCAGGTACCGCTATCGGTACTTGGCATCGGCCTCGCGGTTGGCCGCGATCTGCGGCTCGTAGCGGTCACCGATCGCCAGCAGCATCGGCTTCGTGTAATAAAGATCGCCACGCTGCTCGCCGTGGTATTCGAGCAGGTCGGTTTCGACGATTGAATCCACCGGGCAACTTTCCTCGCAGAAGCCGCAGAAAATGCATTTGGTGAGGTCAATGTCATAGCGCGTCGTGCGCCGCGTACCGTCTTCGCGCTGGTCCGACTCGATCGTGATCGCCAGCGCCGGGCACACCGCCTCGCACAGCTTGCACGCGATGCATCGCTCCTCCCCGTTCGGATAGCGACGCAGTGCGTGCAGTCCCCGGAAGCGCGGCGACAGCGGCGTCTTCTCCTCGGGAAACTGGATCGTGATCTTGCGCGAAAAGGCATAGCGCCCGGTCAGCGCAAGACCCTTGATCAGTTCCCTGAGCAGAAGGCTGTCGAAGAATTCACGGATCGCGCCCATGGTCAGTATCTCCCGGCCGTTCCGAAGGTACTGACGGCCCCCACTGGGGGCAGCGAACGAAGTGAGCGTGGGGGTCTCATCCCTGCTTCCAGAGGTTCAGCGGAGTCTGCATCACGATCGAAATGAGGATCAGCCAGACCAGCGTGATCGGAATGAACACCTTCCAGCCGAGCCGCATGATCTGGTCGTAGCGGTAGCGCGGGAACGACGCGCGGAACCAGATGAAGAGCGAGACGACGAAGAAGACCTTGATGAACAGCCAGAACCAGCCGGACAGCGCCACCGCCCACCCGGGCAGCGTCACGCCGAGCAGGCGTCCGAGGTCGACCGGCGCCGCCCAGCCGCCCAGGAACATGATCACCGCCATCGTCGACAACAGGATCATGTTGGCGTACTCGGCGAGGAAGAAGATCGCGAAGGTCATCCCCGAATACTCGACCATGTGGCCGGCGACGATCTCGGACTCGCCTTCGACGACGTCGAACGGATGGCGATTGGTCTCGGCGATGCTCGAGACGACATAGATGACGAAGAGCGGCAGCAGCGGCAGCCAGTTCCACGACAGAAACGTCCAGCCGCGCTCGGCGAAGTAGCCGGTGTTCTGCCGATCAACGATGCCGGTCATGTTGAGCGTGCCGGCCACCAGCAGCACCGCGACCAGCACGAAACCCATCGCGAGCTCGTAGCTGACCATCTGCGCGGCGGCGCGCATCGCGCCGAGGAACGAGTACTTCGAGTTGGACGCCCAGCCGGCGATGATGACTCCGTAGACCCCGACCGACGTGATCGCCATCACATAGAGCAAGCCGGCATTGACGTTGGCCAGCACCACGCCCGGTGCAAACGGAATCACCGCCCACGCTGCAAGCGCCGGCATGATGACAATCACCGGGGCAACAAAGTACAGCCATTTGTCCGCCTGCGTCGGCGTGATCACTTCCTTGAAGATCAGTTTCACCGCGTCGGCGATCGGCTGCAGCAGGCCCATCGGGCCGACGCGATTGGGGCCGATGCGAATGTGCATCCAGCCGATCAGCTTGCGCTCCCAGTACGTCAGGTACGCGACCATGAGCAGGATCGGCACGACGATGGCGACGATCCGCGCGAGCGCCCAGAGCGCCGGCCACGCGGCGCCGAGCGTCTGGGTTCCCATGGTGGTGATCGCGTCCATCAGGCGCGCTCCACCCGGATCGAGCCGAACATCGCACCGAGTGCTGCCGTCGACCCGTGCGCGGTTGCGACGCGGACCGTGCCGTCGGCGACGCGCATATCAACCTGCATTTCGAGGACAGCCGCGCCTTCTCCCTGGCGCAGCCGCACCTTGTCGCCATCGACCAGACCCAGCGCCGTCGCCGTCGCCGCATTCACGCGCGCGCGCGGCGGCCGGGCATCCGTCGTTGCCTGCAAAGGTGGCGAGCGACGCACGATCGCGTCGCTGAAGTAGATCGGAACATCGGCGATGCGCTCGAGTTCATCGCCCGCGGGCTGCCCGAGCGACAGCGTAAGGCCCGTGTCGTTCGACAGGCGCGCCGGCACATCGGGCGGCACCGCCTCGGCACGAACCGCCTCCGGAGTGTCCTGATCGAAGCCCGCGAGTCCGAGCAGGTTGCCCAGAACGCGCAGCACTTTCCAGCCGGGCCGCGCCTCACCCAGCGGCCGCACCGCTCCGTTGAAGCTCTGCAAGCGACCTTCGGTGTTGACGAACGTCCCTGCCGTCTCGGTGAACGGCGTGATCGGCAGGATCGCGTCCGCGTATTCGAGCGCGCCATTGCGGTATGGCGAAAATGCGATGACCGTGTCGGCGGAGGCGAGCGCATGCGCCGTTGCGACCGGGTCCGCCGTGTCGTACTCGGGCTCGACATTCCACAACAGGTAGCTCTTGCGCGGCTGCTCGATCATCGCTCGCGCGTTCAGTCCGCCGGCCTGCGGGCGCGCGCCGACGATGTGGCCGCCGATCGCGTTCGCTCCGTCGGTCAACACGCCCAGCGTCGCGCCGGTCGCGCGGGCGATCCACTGTGCCCAGGCCCGCAGCAACGCGGCCTGCGGATGCTGGACAGCGGCATTGCCGAGCAGCACCGCCTTGCGTTCGCCCGACAGCAGCGAGACTGCGATCCTCTTGGCAGACTCGCCAACTTCAACGCCGGCCAGTGGCAGGACTTCGCCGCGTTGCTGCGCAATCGCGACAGCCACTTCGGCCAGAACGCGCACCCACTCGCCCGGCCGCACGATTGCCTTGGCGGCAACGCGCATCAACTGGTCGTCGTCGACCGCGTGCAGAACCGACAGCTGGCAACCGCGCTTGGTGGCATGGCGCAGGCGCGCCGAGAGCAACGGTTGGTCCTTGCGCAGGAACGACCCGACCAGCAGCACGCGGTCCAGCGAGCCCACGGCGGCGATCGGCACGCCGAGCCATGGCGCACCCGGCTCCGCCGCATCTCCGGAAAAGTCGGACTGCCGCAAGCGGAAATCGATGTTGTCGCAGCCAATGCCGCGCATCAGCTTGGCGAGCAGATGCAGTTCCTCGAGCGTGCTGTTCGGTGAGGCCAGTGCGCCTATCGCCCCCGCACCGTGTTGCGCGGCGATCTGCGTCAATGCATGACGGACGTACTCGAGGGCATCGGCCCAGTCGACCTCGCGCCACTCGCCGTCCTGCTTCAGCAGCGGACGCGTCAGGCGGTCCGCCGCTTTCAAGCCCTCGTATGAAAAGCGGTCACGGTCCGACAGCCAGCACTCGTTGATCGCTTCGTTCTCGTACGGCAGCACGCGCATCACGGCCTGGTCCTTCACCTGAACGATCAGGTTGGAACCGAGCGCATCATGCGGGCTGATCGACCGGCGCCGCGACAGTTCCCAGGACCGTGCTTCGTAGCGGAATGGCTTGCTGGTCAGTGCGCCGACCGGACACAGGTCGATCATGTTGCCCGACAGTTCGGAATCGATCGACGTGCCGAGGAACGTCATGATTTCCGAGTGTTCGCCGCGCCCTGCCATGCCGAGCTCCATGATCCCGGCGATTTCCTGGCCGAAGCGGACACAGCGGGTGCAGTGGATGCAGCGGGTCATCTCCTCCGCGGAGATCAGCGGCCCCATGCTCTTGTGGAACACCACGCGCTTGGGTTCATCGTAGCGGCTCGACGAGCCGCCGTAGCCGACCGCCAGGTCCTGCAGCTGGCACTCGCCGCCCTGGTCGCAGATCGGGCAATCGAGCGGATGGTTGATCAGCAGGAACTCCATCACCGACTTCTGCGCCTGCTTGGCGCGCTCCGAGTGCGTGCGGACGATCATGCCGGGCGTTACCGGCGTCGCGCAGGCCGGCAGCGGCTTGGGCGCCTTCTCGACCTCGACCAGGCACATGCGGCAGTTCGCGGCGATCGACAGCTTCTTGTGGTAGCAGAAATGCGGCACGTAGATGTCGAGGCGATTGGCCGCCTCCATCACCATGCTGCCTTCCGGCACCTCGACCTTTCGGCCGTCGACTTCAACTTCTACCATGCGTCACTCGTGTACGCGATGCGCGCACGCGCATCGCACGTGCACTCGCTCCGATTAGTTAGACGGGCGGGCTTCGGACCGGCCGGGCGCCCGCCCGTGGGATAAATGCGGGAGACGGCGTGGCACCGCGCCGCATTTCCGTTGCACTTGTGATGAAAAAAATCGTCTGGCTCCGCCAGCGATTTTTTCTCGACCGGACGAAAGTAGGGTTGCACTTTCGTCCGCATTTAGACGTACTCCGGCACGAGGCAGTGCTTGTGTTCGATGTGGTGCTCGAACTCGCCGCGGAAGTGCTTGATGAAGGCGCGCACCGGCATCGCCGCGGCATCGCCGAGCGCGCAGATCGTGCGGCCCTGGATATTGTCGGCAACCGAGTTCAGCAGGTCGAGGTCTTCGGGCTTGCCCTGGCCATGCTCGATGCGATGCACGACGCGATAGAGCCATCCGGTGCCCTCGCGGCACGGCGTGCACTGCCCGCAACTCTCCTCGAAATAGAAGTACGACAGGCGCTCGAGCGAGCGCACCATGCAACGCGTCTCGTCCATCACGATCACTGCGCCCGATCCGAGCATCGACCCGGCTTTCGCGATCGAGTCGTAGTCCATGTCGGTCGTCATCATCAGGTCGCCCGGCAGCACCGGCATTGACGAACCGCCGGGAATGACAGCCTTGATCTTCCGGCCACCGCGCATGCCGCCGGCAAGGTCCAGCAGCTTTGCGAACGGCGTGCCGAGCGGGACCTCGTAGTTGCCGGGGTGAGTCACATCGCCGGAGACGGAGAAGATCTTGGTGCCGCCGTTGTTGGGCTTGCCGATCGCGAGGAACGTATCGGCACCGTTGTTAATGATGAACGGAACTGCCGCAAACGTTTCGGTGTTGTTGATCGTCGTCGGCTTGCCGTACAAACCGTAGCTCGCCGGAAATGGCGGCTTGAAGCGTGGCTGGCCTTTCTTGCCCTCGAGCGACTCGAGCAACGCCGTCTCCTCGCCGCAAATGTAGGCACCGAAGCCGTGCGACGCGTGCAACTCAAAGCTGAACTGCGATCCGAGGATGTTGCCGCCGAGGTAACCGGCCGCGCGCGCCTCTTCGAGCGCTTCTTCGAAGCGCTCGTAGTCTGCCCAGATCTCGCCATGGATGTAGTTGTAGCCGACCGTGACACCCATCGCGTACGCCGCGATGGCCATGCCCTCGATGACGATGTGCGGGTTGTAGCGCAGGATGTCGCGATCCTTGAACGTGCCGGGCTCGCCTTCGTCCGAGTTGCAGACGACGTACTTCTGTCCCGGAAACTGCCGCGGCATGAAGCTCCACTTGAGTCCCGTCGGAAAGCCCGCGCCGCCGCGGCCCCGCAGCGCCGATTTCTTGAGTTCGGCAATCACTGCATCGGGAGCGATGTGCTCGGTCAGGATCTTGCGCAGCGCCCGGTAACCGCCGCGCGCCTCGTAGTCCCGCAGCCGCCAGTTGGCGCCGTCGAGATCCGCGAGGATCATCGGCTGGATGTGGCGACCGTGAAAGCAGGTCTGCGCCGTCATCCGACAACCTCCTCGCGGCGCACCGCTGTCCGGGCTTGCGTGGCACGCTCGAGCGCTGCGCGCATCACTTGACTCGCTTCAGTTCGTCGAGCAGTGCATCGAGCCGTTCATTGCTCATGAAGCTTTCCATGCGCTTGTTGTTGACCAGCAGTACCGGCGCGTCCCCGCAGGCGCCCAGGCACTCGCCTTCCTTCAGCGTGAACTGCCCGTCGGCCGTGGTCTCACCAAAGCCGACGCCCAGGCGACGCTTCAGGTGCTCAACGGCCTGGTTGGCGCCGGACAGCGCGCACGGCAGGTTTGTGCAGATCGTCAGCTTGCAGCGGCCAGGGGGCTGCAGGTGGTACATGTTGTAGAACGATGCCACCTCGAACACTGCGATGGTCGGCATTTCGAGGTAGTCGGCCACCTCGGTGATTGCTTCGGGCGGCAACCAGCCAATCTGGTCCTGCGCAATCGCGAGGGCCGCGATGACGGCCGATTGCTTGTGCTCGGCCGGGTACTTTGCAAGTTCGCGGTCGACGCGACGCAGCGATTCCGGCGTCAGCACGGCGTGTGACTGGGGGACGGCGCTCATCGACGAACTCGCCCTGGCAGCGGACCGGCGGCGCTCACCGGTCGATCTCCCCGAACACGATGTCCTGCGTGCCGATGATTGCCACGGCGTCGGCAATCATGTGGCCGCGCGCCATCTCGTCCAGCCCCTGCAAATGCGCGAAGCCGGGGGCACGGATCTTCAGGCGATACGGCTTGTTGGCGCCATCGGACACCAGGTAGATGCCGAACTCACCCTTCGGATGCTCGACCGCGGCGTAAACCTCGCCGGGCGGGACGTGGAAGCCCTCGGTGAAGAGCTTGAAGTGATGAATCAGCTCTTCCATGTTTGACTTCATCTCGACGCGCGACGGCGGCGCCACCTTGTGGTTGTCCGTCATCACCGGACCCGGGTTCGTGCGCAGCCAGGCAATGCACTGCTGGATGATGCGGTTGCTCTGGCGCATCTCCTCGACACGCACCAGGTAACGGTCGTAGCTGTCGCCATTGCGACCGATCGGGATGTCGAAATCCATCCGGTCGTAGACCTCGTACGGCTGCTTGCGGCGCAGATCCCACTCGATGCCCGAACCGCGCAGCATCGGTCCTGTGAAACCCATCTGCAGCGCGCGCTCGGGCGACACGACGCCGATACCGACCAGTCTCTGCTTCCAGATGCGGTTGTCGGTGAGCAGCGTTTCATACTCGTCGACGTACCTCGGGAAGCGCCTGGTGAAGTCCTCTATGAAATCGAGCAGCGAGCCCTGGCGGTTCTCGTTCAGGCGCCGCGTGTCCTGGTCGCTCTTGTACTTGTTCGGCTTGAACTGCGGCATCGCGTCCGGCAGGTCGCGATAGACGCCGCCAGGACGGTAGTAGGCCGCATGCATGCGCGCGCCCGAGACCGCCTCGTAAATGTCCATCAGGTCTTCGCGCTCGCGGAACGCGTACAGGAAAACCGCCATCGCACCGACGTCGAGGCCGTGCGCGCCGAGCCACAACAGGTGGTTCAGCAGCCGCGTGATCTCATCGAACATTACGCGGATGTACTGCGCGCGCACCGGGACCTCGACGCCGAGCAGCTTCTCGATCGCCATCACGTAAGCGTGCTCATTGCACATCATCGAGACGTAGTCGAGGCGGTCCATGTAGGGCACCGACTGCAGGTACGTCCGCGTCTCCGCAAGCTTTTCGGTCGCCCGGTGCAGCAGGCCGATGTGCGGATCCGCGCGCTGGATCACCTCGCCGTCAAGTTCCAGCACGAGGCGCAACACGCCGTGCGCCGCCGGATGCTGCGGGCCAAAATTGAGCGTGTAGTTCTTGATGTCAGCCATACACGCAACGATCGGAAGTCTGTTCACCGCGCTCAATTTCGTCGCAGGCTAACTTGCGCGCAGTGCAAGTTAAGCCGCGCAACGCGCGGCGGCCGAAAACAAAATTCAACGTGTAATTCTTGATATCAGCCATGAAGCCGCCCTGGCTTCGATGCGTACAAGCGCGAGTTACACGTTGAATTTCGTCGAAGGCTGACTTGCGCGCAGCGCAAGTTAAGCCGCGCGAAGCGCGGGGGCCGGAGACAAAGTTGAGCGTGCGGCCGGATCATCTTCCCTGCCCGTAGCTGTCTTCCCGAATCACGCGCGGCACGATTTCGCGCGGCTCTATGCTGACCGGCTGGTAGATGACGCGCTTCTGCTCCGGGTCATACCGCATCTCGACATGCCCCGAGATCGGAAAGTCCTTGCGGAACGGATGGCCGATGAAGCCGTAGTCCGTGAGGATGCGACGCAGGTCCGGATGGCCTTCGAACACGATGCCGTAAAGGTCGAAGGCTTCGCGCTCGTACCAGTTCGCACAGTTCCACACATCGGTGACTGACGCGATCAGTGGAAACTCGTCATCGGCACACATGCTGCGCACACGCACGCGGAAGTTATGTCGCAGCGACAGCAGGTGCATCACCACGGCAAAGCGCGGTCTGTCCCAGGTGCCCTCGCCATGCGACGAATAGTCCATGCCGGCGAGGTCGATCAGCTGCTCGAAAGCCAGTCGCGCATCGTCGCGCAGCACGCTCGCCACGGCGAAATGATCATCGCCGCGGACAACGATCGTCACCTCGCCGTGTGCAACATCGACAGTCAGCAGCTTGTCGCCGAGCGCCTCACGCAGCACGTCGGCCAGGTGGTCGGCGCGGCTCATCGGGCGATCGTGTTGGTGCGACGTATCTTGTTCTGCAGCTGGATGATCCCGTAGATCAGCGCCTCGGCAGTCGGCGGACAGCCGGGCACGTAGACATCGACGGGAACGATCCGGTCGCAGCCGCGCACGACCGAGTAGCTGTAGTGGTAGTAGCCGCCGCCATTGGCGCAGGATCCCATGCTGATGACCCAGCGTGGCTCGGCCATCTGGTCGTAGACCTTGCGCAGGGCGGGCGCCATCTTGTTGCACAGCGTGCCGGCCACGATCATCACGTCCGACTGCCGCGGACTCGGCCGGAAGAAGATGCCGAAGCGGTCGAGGTCGTAGCGCGCCGCACCGGCATGCATCATCTCGACAGCACAGCAGGCCAGGCCAAAGGTCAAAGGCCACAGTGATCCGGTCTTCGACCAGTTCACCAGCTTGTCGACGCTGGTGGTGACAAATCCCTCGTTGAGCACGCCTTCGATACCCATCAATGCTCCATGGCGCTGGCCGAGCGGAACCGGACCGTCGTCATTCCCAGTCAAGCGCGCCGCGCTTCCATTCGTATATGAAGCCGACGGTGAGGATCGCAAGGAATCCCATCATTGCCCAGAACCCGACACTCCATGCACCGAGGTCTCCAAGCACGACCGCCCATGGAAAGAGGAAGGCGATCTCGAGGTCGAAAAGGATGAAGAGGATCGCAACGAGGTAGTAGCGCACATCGAACTTCATGCGCGCGTCCTCGAAGGCCTCGAAGCCGCATTCGTAGGGTGAAAGCTTTTCCGGATCCGGCCGGTGCGGGCCGAGGAGCGCGCCGAGGGCCATCGGGGCCGCTCCGATGATCAGGCCGACCACGATGAAGAGCAGGACGGGCAGATAGCTGTCGAGGTTCACGCGGGTCAGCCTTCCGGCTCACATTTCACAAAGTAACCGCCCGGCGGCGGGCTGCAAGAAACGCCCGGGATATGCATCCACCTGAAGCCGCCCTGCGCGGCCAAGCCCGAAATGGTGCCGACGGTGAGACTCGAACTCACACGGCTTTCGCCGCCACCCCCTCAAGATGGTGTGTCTACCAATTCCACCACGTCGGCAAGGCGCAAAACCCGCGGAATTCTACTCGATTCGAACGGCTTTCGCGGTCGGCTCGCGAGTGAGAACGCTGCAATTCGCATGCGCAGCGCGAGGGCGCCGCGCTTACTTCGGAACGTCGGTCGGCTTCGGCGTCACGGGCGCTGCAGGCGCTGACTGCGGCGCCGCCGGTGCCGTCGTCGACCCCTGCGGCGCGGTGGGCACCGGGATGTCTTTCGGGGCAGTGTTGGCCGGCGCGGGCACCGAGTCCATCACGCCGCCTCCGCCGCTGGCCGGCCGCTTAACCGCGGTACCGACATAAGCAAGGCCGAGTGTCGCGATGAAGAACACGGTGGCCACGCCCGCGGTGCTGCGCGACAGGAAGTTAGCCGATCCCGTCGCACCGAAGAGGCTGCCGGAAGCGCCGCCACCGAAGGCTGCACCCATGTCGGCGCCCTTGCCATGCTGCAGCAGTACCAGAATGATGATTCCGATCGCGGACAGCACCTGCACGACGATCAGCAATGTGGTCAACCAGGTCATAAACTCCCCTAATGTGAAACTCTTCTGTCTGTACCGCGCCGCGCGCCGCCGTCAGCGCGCCGCCGCGCAAATGGCGGCAAAGTCTTCGGCGACGAGCGATGCGCCACCGATCAATCCACCATCGATATCCGACTGGCCAAAAAGTTCAGCGGCGTTTGCCGGCTTGACGCTGCCTCCGTAGAGGATGCGCAGCCGTGCCGCGTCACCGGCTGCGCGCGCGCCGATATGGCTTCGCAGCGCGGCGTGTACCTCCTGCGCCTGCTCCGGCGTGGCCGTGCGTCCGGTGCCGATGGCCCACACCGGCTCGTACGCGAGCGCTCCGCGCACCAGGCCCGCCGCGCCCACCCGGTCAAGCACCGCATCGACCTGGCGCCGCACGATATCCAGCGTCGATCCCGACTCACGTTCGGCCAGCGATTCGCCGACGCAGACGATCGGACGCAGCTCTGCCGCCAGTGCAGCTTCGGTCTTCGCCGCAACCGTCTCGTTCGACTCAGCGTGAATCTGGCGTCGCTCGGAATGCCCGACGATGACCCAGCGGCAGCCGATGTCCGCCAGCATGACCGCGGCAACGTCCCCGGTAAATGCACCGGGCACCCGCTCGGACACATCCTGCGCTCCGACGTCGATGCGATCGGCAGTCGCAGCCGGCACCAACGCCGCGAGATACACGAACGGCGCACACACCACGACGTCGCAGCTGAACGACGCACGGCGTGCCGCGAACGCCTTCAGCCACACGGCGTTGGCAGCCTGCGAACCGTTCATCTTCCAGTTCGCCGCGACGAGAGGAGTTCGTTGGGTCATGATCGGCAAAAGCCCGCCATTGTACGAGGCCGGCCCAACGCGACCAAACGTTGGCGATTCTTGTCGTTCATGACGCCCGCGCCTCGGCATCGGGGCCCACGGCAAGCACGATCTTGCCGATGTGCGTGCCGGACTCCATCAGCGCGTGTGCCTGCGCCGCTTCCGACAACGGGAATACCTCGTGGATCAGCGCCCGGACCCGCCCGGACTCCACCAGTGGCCAGACCACCGACTGCAGCCGGACCGCTATCGCGGCCTTGAACGCGACCGAGCGCGGACGGCGGCGCCGCCGCAGGCCACCACCAGGACCCGCCACGGCGCCTGGTCGGCGAAGGCCGGCGCCAGGCGGGCGACCAGCACGATGCCGGCCTTCACCATGGTCGCCGAGTGCAGGTAGGCGCTCACGGGAGTGGGGGCGGCCATGGCCCCGGGGAGCCAGAAGTTGAAGGGGACCTGGGCCGACTTGGCGAAGGCGCCGGCCAGGACCAGGACCAGGGCCACCGTCGTGACGGTGCCGCCCGGAGGGTCGGTGACCAGGGCCGACAACGAGGTGGTCCCGGACTGCTGGCCCAGGGTGCCCAGTTCCGGCCAGGAGGGCCAGGCCCCCGGCACCGGTCACCAGGAAGGCGCGCTGGGGGCCGCGGTGCGGGCCTCGGCGGACCGGTCGTCGATCCCGATCAGCAGGTACGAGGTGATGGAGGTCAGTTCCCAGAACAGGAACAGGGTGAAGAACCCGTCGGAGAGGACCAGCCCCAACATGGCCCCGGCGAAGGCCACCAGCAGACCGGCGATGCGGCCCAGGTCGGCACGGGCCGGGTGCCCGTCGTGGGGAGCGAAGTACGGCAGGCAGTACCCGAGCACGAGGACGCCGATCCCGGACACCAGGAGGCCCATCAGGAGGCCGAACCCGTCGAGTCGGAACGACAGCGTCAGGCCGAGCTGGGGGACCCACCGCAACGACTGCTCCACCGCCGTGCCCCCGAGCACGGACGGTGCCTGGACGCACAGCCAGAGGAACGTGCCGGCCGGGGCGGCCAGGGCGACGGGGAAGGCCCACCGTCCGGCCCGCGGGCCGGTGAGGCAGGCCGTGGCGGCCAGTGCGTGGAGCGCGAGGAGGAGGATCATGTGTGGTCGAGGCGATGTGTTGTCCCCGCCGTGGGCGGGGGCCGACCAGACTTCCCGGCTCTCCTGGTGGCGACCTTATCGACGGTGCCCGCCGCGGTGGTCCAGGTAGGGACTGTGAACGCACCGTGAACGGCAGCGGCCCCGCTCAGTCCGCGTGGCGGGCCAGCTCGGTGCGGGCGACCTGACGACGGTGGACCTCGTCGGGCCCGTCGGCGAAGCGCAGGTCCGGTGGTCGGCGTACATGCCGGCCAAGCGGGAAGTCCTCGGTGACGCCGCCACCGCCATGGACCTGGATGGCCCGGTCGATCACCCGCAGGGCCACGTCGGGGCCACGACCTTGATCCCGGAGATCTCGGTGGCGGCCGCCTTGTTGCCCACCGTGTCCATCAGGTGGGCCGCCTTTGAGCAGGCGGGCCTGTCGATCTCGATGCGTGACTCGGCGATCCAGTGCTGTATCAGTCCCTGCTGGGCGACGAGCTTGCCGAACGTCGTGCGCTCGCGTGCCCGCTGGCACATGAGGGCGAGGGCCCGCTCGGCCGCCCCCACCGCCCGCATGCAGTGGTGGATCCGGCCGGGGCCGAGGCGGGCCTGGCTGATGGCGAATCCGCCGCCCTCCTCGCCGAGGAGGTTGTCCACCGGCACCCGCACGTCCTGGAAGTCGACCTCGCCGTGCCCCCGCGGTGCTCGTAGCCGAACACCCGCAGGACCGCATGACGGTGACCCCGGGGGTGTCCTTCGGCACCACGATCATCGACTGCTGCAGGTGGCGCGGCGCCCGGGGTCCGTCTTGCCCATGACGATCATCACCTGCACCGCCGAGCCGGGCTCCCGGACGTGAACCACTTGCGCCCGTTGAGGACGTAGTGGTCGCCGTCCCGTTCGATGCGCAGGAGATGTTGGTTGCATCCGAGGAGGCGACCTCGGGCTCGGTCATGGCGAAGGCCGACCGGATCTCCCCCTCGAGCAGGGGCGCCAGCCAGCGCTGCTGTCTCGCCTCGGAGCCGTAGAGGTGGAGGATCTCCATGTTCCCCGTGTCCGGCGCGGAGCAGTTCAGGGTCTCCGAGGAGAAGTCCGACTTGCCCGAGCTACCTCGGAGATCGGGGCGTAGTCGACGTTGGACAGCTTGGTCCCGGGGTCCAGGGGCGGAGGTGGGGCAGGAAGAGGTTCCACAGGCCCCGATCCGGGCCGCCGCCTTCAGGTCCTCGAGCACCTGAGGGATGGTGGTGGGGGTCGCCGAGGCCGCCATCTGGTCGTCGTAGACCGGCTCGGCCGGGAGGACGTGGGTGTCCATGAACTCCGCCAGCGGGCCTCCGGTTCCTTGCCGCGGGCCTCCTGGCCGTGGTGGATGTGGTCCCCTCGGACGGTCGGTCAGGAATCCGGAGGCTAGTCGCCGGCGCCATTCGGGCCGAAGGCCCGTGGACCCGGCCCCGAGCGAGGCAATTGACATTCGCGAGGAGTGCCCCTTAGTGTCCGCCAATGCCCCAGCCCCTCGTGATCGTCGAGTCGCCCGCAAAGGCGCAGGACCATCTCGCGTGCCTCGGCGACGGGTACATCGTGGAATCGTCGATCGGCCACATCCGTGACCTCCCGCCGAAGGTGGCGGAGGTGCCCGAGGCGTACAGAGGGCAGCCTGGGCCCGCCTCGGCGTCGACATCGACAACCACTTCAAGCCGCTCTACGTGGTGTCGCCGAACAAGAAGGACCACGTCCGGCACCTGAAGTCCGCGTGCTGAAGGACGCCACCGAGGTCGACCTCGCGAAACCGACGAGGACCGCTAGGGCGAGGCGATCGCCTGGCACCTGCTCGAGGTGCTGAACCCCCAGGTCCCGTCCAGCGGATGGTGTTCCACGAGATCACCCCCGAGGCGATCCAGCCACGCGATCGAGCATCCCGCGGGAGTCGACCGCCGCCTGGTGGACGCGGAGGAGGCCCGGCGCATCTCTCGACCGCCTCACGGCTAACGAGGTCACCCCGGTGCTGTGGAAGAAGATCATGCAGCTGGGTCCTGTCGGCCGGCCGGGTGCAGTCGGTGGCGACCCGTGTGGTGGTGGAACGGGAGCGCGAGCGCATGGCGTTCGGGCCGGTGCCGGCGGACCTGCAGGCCACCTTCCACCACGCCGCCGCGGACCGGGACCAGACGCCGTTCCCGGCCACCCTGGTGGAACTGGGCGGTGACCGGTTGGCCACGGGCAAGGACTTCTCCTCCACCGGGAAGCCCACCCCCGCGGCCCGATCCGGCGCCGTGGTGCTCCTGGACCAGGCCGCGGCCGGAGCGGTGCGGGATGCCCGGCCTGACCGGCCCGTGGCGGTCCGGTCGGTGGAGCGCAAGCCCTACACCCGCCGTCCGTCGCCCCCGTTCATGACCTCCACGCTGCGAGCAGGAGGCCGGGCCGCAAGCTGCGCATGTCGCTCGGCGCAGAAACCATGTCCCACCGCCCAGCGGCTGTACGAGAACGGCTACATCACCTACATGCGGACCGACAGCACCACGCTGTCGGACACCGCGAGCGCGGCCCGGTCCCAGATCCTGGAGAAGTACGGCAAGGACTACCTGCCCGACGCCCCCCGCACCTACGCCGACAAGGTCGAGCAACGCCCAGGAGGCCGACGAGGCCATCGTCCCTGGCCGTGACCTTTTCCGCACCCTGGACCAAGCAGTCGAGCTGGGCGGCGACACCGCCGAACGAGCCGCATCTGCAGCGACGGTGGCGTCCCTACGACCGACGCCCGCGGGGAGTCGGTGCAGGTCCGGCTCGGTGGCCACCACCGACCTGACCGCGGCAGCGAGGCACCCGGACCGGTGTTCGCGGCGCTCGGGCGCACGATCCAGTTCCCGGCTACCTGCGGGCCTACGTGGAGGCGGACGACCCGGACGCCGTGCTCGACGACCAGGAGCGGATCCTGCCCGTCATGGGCGAGGGCGACGCCATGCTCACCGACCAGCTGGAGGCGGCCGGCCACGAGACCCTGCAGCCCCCGGCCCGGTTCACCGAGGCCTCCCTGGTCAAGCGGCTGGAGGAACTCGGCGTGGGCCGGCCATCCACCTACGCCTCCATCATCTCCACCGTGCAGGACCGCGGCTACGTGTGGAAGAAGGGCTCGGCGCTGGTGCCCAGCTTCACGGCCTTCGCCGTGATCACGCTGCTGGAGCAGCACTTCCCGGACCTGGTCGACTACGCCTTCACCGCCCGCATGGAGGACGACCTGGACGAGATCGCGTCCGGCTCGGAGACAATGGCAGCCTCGGCTCACCCGCTTCTACTTCGGGGTGCAGAACGGCGGCGACGCCCCGTCGGGCCTGGCCCTCAAGAGCCTGGTGTCGGACCTGGGCGACATCGACGCCCGGGAGGTCAACTCCATCCCGCTGGGAGCGGACGCGGACGGTGCGCCCATCGTCGCCCGGGTCGGCCGCTACGGCCCCTACCTGGAGCGTGGGTCCGGCGACGACAGCGAGCGCGCCTCGATCCCCGACGACCTCCCTCCGGACGAGCTCACCGTGGCCCATGCCGTGGAGCTGCTGGAGGCGCCGTCGGGCGACCGGGAGCTGGGCGTGCACCCGCAGACCGCCGAGGTCGTGTACCTCAAGGCGGCCGGTTGGCTGACGTCCAGGAGGGCGTGCACGACGACGAGACCGGCTTCAAGCCCCGCACGGCGTCGTTGTTCAAGGACATGGACCCGGCCACCGTCACCC
>CAVQID010000040.1:0-22672 GCA_963712485.1 uncultured beta proteobacterium | reverse complement strand
TGGCCAAGGCGCTGCTGCCGTTCACCGCAGTCCGTCACGTCACGGACCGTGCGCTCAACGCATCGCGACCGGCTGGATCGGCGTCAACAACGCCTGGATCGACTGGGTCGGCGATACGCGCTGGGATGTGCAGGGCCTCGAGGGCCTGGACGCGCGCGGCTGGTACCTGGTGTCGAGCAACCACCAGAGCTGGGTCGACATCCTCGTGCTGCAGAAGATCTTCAATCGTCGCATTCCGATGCTGAAGTTCTTCCTCAAGCGGCGAGCTGATCTGGGTGCCGGTCATCGGCCTCGCGTGGTGGGCGCTCGACTTCCCGTTCATGCGACGGCGCGGTGGCCTGGCCGGCGCCGAGGACCTCGAGCGCGCACGCAAGGCCTGCGAGAAGTTCCGCGTCGTGCCGACCTCGGTGATCAACTTCCTCGAAGGCACGCGCTTCACCCAGGCCAAGCACGACGCGCAGGGATCGCCGTACGTGCATCTGCTGAAGCCCAAGGTCGGCGGCATCGCGACCGCGGTGACCACACTCGGCAGCCAGTTCCATCGGATGCTCGACGTGACGATCGTCTATCCGGACGGACCGCCGGACTTCTGGACGCTGCTGTCGGGCCGCCTGCGCGCGTGACTGTGCGGGTGCAGCAGCGCGAGATTCCGGCCACCCTGCTGGCCGGCGACTACGCCAACGATCCGACCTTCCGTGGCCGCATGCAGGAGTGGATCAACAGCTTGTGGGCCGAGAAGGACGCGCTGATCGGTCGCCTGAAGACCGCGCCCTGAGCGCGTCTTTCGATCCCGACGCGGCGCCTCGCGCGTATCGTTCACGCCTGACCGCAGGGAGTGAACCGATGTTCGAAGCGACCATCGCCGGCAGCCTGCCGAAGCCTGGCTGGCTCGCCGAGCCGACAAGCTCTGGCCGCAGTGGAAACTCGCCGGCGAGGAGCTCGCCGCCGCCAAGCGCGACGCGACGCTGCTGTGGCTGAAGGAGCAGGAGGACGCCGGGCTCGACATCGTCGGCGACGGCGAACAGTCGCGCCAGCACTTCGTGCACGGCTTTCTCGAATTCGTCGACGGCATCGACTTCGAGCACAAGGTCGAGATGGGCATCCGCAAGGATCGCTACAAGGCGATGGTGCCGCAGGTCGTCGGGCCGCTGAAGCTCAAAGGCCGCGTGCATCAGGTCGAGGCGCGGCTCGCGCGGCGCCACACGAAGAAGAAGCTGAAGATCACGCTGCCCGGGCCGATGACGATCGTCGACACCGTCGCGGACCGCTACTACGGCGACCGCGTGAAGATGGCGATGGCGTTCGCCGACCTGCTGAACCAGGAGGCGCGCGCGCTGCAGGCTGACGGCGTCGACGTGATCCAGTTCGACGAGCCGGCCTTCAACGTCTACATCGACGACGTCAAGGCCTGGGGCATCACCGCGCTCGACCGCGCCGCCGAGGGACTCACGTGCATGACGGTCGTGCACATCTGCTACGGCTACGGCATCAAGGCCAACATCGACTGGAAGGCGACGCTCGGCTCCGAGTGGCGCCAGTACGAGGAGATCTTCCCGGCGATCGCGAAGAGCACGATCAAGGCGGTGTCGCTCGAGTGCATGAACTCGCAGGTGCCGATGCACCTGATGAAGCTGCTCGAAGGCAAGGACCTGCTGGTCGGCGTCATCGACGTCGCGTCCGACGTGGTCGAGACGCCGGAGCAGGTCGCCGACACGATCGGCAAGGCGCTGCAGTTCGTCGCGAAAGAGCATCTCTTTCCCTGCACCAACTGCGGCATGGCGCCGATGAAGCGCGAGATCGCGCTGGCCAAGCTCGCCGCGCTCGGCAAGGGCGCGGAGCTGGCGCGCGAGCGCTACGGCGATGGAGCCCCCGCTCACTCGTTGCTGCCCCCCGAGGGGGCGCTCAGTGCCCTTCGGAGCGGCCGGGCGGGCACTGACATGAGTCGTCGCACGCTGAAGCTCAACGATCGCCTGCACGACTATGTCGTGCGGCACAACCGCGAACACCCGGAACTCGCCAAGTTGCGCGAGGCGACCGCCTCGCACCCGCGCGCCTCGATGCAGATCTCGCCCGAGCAGGGCGCGCTGCTGCGATGCTGGTGAAGCTCATCGGCGCGCGGCGCACGATCGAGATCGGTGTCTTCACCGGCTACAGCGCGCTGGCGGTGGCGCTGGCGCTGCCGGCGGACGGCAGGATCCTCGCGCTGCGACATCAGCGACGAGTTCACGCGCATCGGCCGGCCGTACTGGGCAGCGTGCCGGCGTCGCCGACAAGATCGACCTCGTGCTCGAGCCCGCGCTGCACACGCTCGATGCGCGGCTCGCGACCGGCGAGGCCGGTCGCTACGACTTTGCGTTCATCGATGCCGACAAGGTGAACTACGACGGCTACTACGAGCGCTGCCTGAAGCTGCTGCGCACCGGTGGGCTGATCGCGTTCGACAACGTGCTGTGGAGCGGTCGCGTCGCGTACGTCGACTCCGTCCGACGACGCCGACACCGCCGCGCTGCAGTGGCTCAACGCCAAGCTGCAACGCGACGAACGCATCGACGTCGCGCTGTTGCCGATCGGCGACGGGCTGACGCTGGCCAGAAAGAGCTAGCGTCGCTTGTGTCCGCGATCGTTCGCTGACATCTCAGCAGGCGCGTGCGGAGGCGAGCCGCCCGCCGCTACAGCACGAGGCGCGTCAGCCACTGCGCGGTGAGCGCCGGGCGCGATTCGCCGTGGCGTTCGACCGTCACATGCCAGGTGAGCTGCACCCCGCCGCGTACGTCTTCGAGATGCGCCAGCGCGAAGCGGCCGCGCAGCCGGCTGCCGGCCGGGCACCGGCGCGACGAAGCGCACGCGATCGAAGCCGATGTTCATGCCGGCCTGCACGCCGGCGACGCGCAGGCAGTTCTCGATCAGCACCGTGAGCAGCGACAGCGTCAGGAAGCCGTGCGCGACGGTGCAGCGCCGGCCCGCGCATCGACGGAAGGGCGACTCGCGCGCGGCGCGTTCGGTATCGACGTGTATCCACTGTGCGTCGCGAGTAGCTTCGGCGAACTCGTCGATGATCGACTGCGAGACCTCGATCCAGTCGCTGACCGCAATCTCGCGGCCGACGACGTCGCGCAACTGATCGACGACGACGACGGTGGTCATCGTTCAGCGTCCTGCGCGCGGCGTCAGGCGCTGGCGCAGGCAGGCGTCGCATACGCAACTCCGCGCCGGCGACCAGGCGATCGGCCGCCAGGGGCGGCAGGCTCGCGCACCAGCACGGCGCGGATGCGTTGGCGCCGCACCGGAACGCCGTGCCGCACTGCGCGCACGCGACTCGAAGAGCAGTGTCGGCAACCAGTCCGTGCTGAGCGTAACGCGAAGCCGTACACCGTTGGAGATTGACCCGGCGCAAGGCCCTGCTGAGGCCGTCCGGCGGATCCGGTGCTGCCGGCTAGGTTGAAGCTGAGGTGTCAACCTCAAAGGGAGATAACCAATGAAACGCTCTGACCTTCAAGCGGCCTTGTCGGTGCCTGCCTTGCGATTGCAGCGACCGGAGCGCTCGGCCAGGGAAAGGTCGATCTCGGCAAGCGCGAATCGACGCCAACTGCGCCAGTTGTCACGGCATGAAAGGAACCGGTGACGGACCCAGCGCGCAGTATCTGACACGGAAGCCGACCGACCTGACCACGACTGGCCAAGGCCAACGGCGGCGTCCTGCCGGTCAGTCGCCTGCACGAGTCGATTGACGGGACGCTGGCCGTCCCCGGCACGGCACGCGTGACATGCCGACGTGGGGAAATCAGTATCGGCGCCCGTGCCGCCGAGTACTGCGTGGACGCCCTACGACCCCGACGCTTTGTACGAGGCCGGATCCTCGCGCTGATCGACTACATCTCCCGGTTGCAGACGAAGTAAGGCGCGACACGCGCCTGCCGGACATCGGCACGCCGCACTGCGGAAGGGCCCCGCATGCGGGGCCCGGTTGCAGATTGTGCCCAGGACTACTGCGGCACCAGCACCGTGCGGGTGGCGGTGTCGAAATTGATCACGTCCGCGGCCGACGGCGTCGCCGAGATCGGCGGCAGGTTGGTTGCGACGCTGATCGCCGGTGCTGCGCCCGGCGTACCGCCGCGCGGCGTCGCGCGTACCACCTGCGACGGCGGTAGCGTGCCACCGGCGCGCAGGCGATTCCACATAAGGTTCAGCGCCTGGATGTTGTAGTAGTGCAGCGGGACGAAACGCGTGTCGTAGCCGGCCAATGGCAGGAAGGCATCGAAGTGCTGGGCGTTCTCGACTTCGATGTAGGTGAGTCGACTGGCGACGCCCTCGACAGTCCTGTTGGTTCCGAAATAGGCGCGCGACGAGAAGTTCACTGGCACCAGCGCGTCAGCGCGGCCGTGCACGATGATGGTCGGCTTGCCACGCAGGTTGCCGTTCACGCGGACCTCCTCCACTCCGGCACGCAGCGCTGCGTTTGGTGTGGTCCACAGGTTGCGCAGGCAGTTGGCACCGTTGAACGCGAAGTTGCCGTCAGCCAGCGTATGCAGGGTCGCGCCGCCGGTGGCGTCGTTGTAGACGAGGTTGATGCCATTGGTCGGCGGCACGCCGTTGCCGTTGCCGAACAGTGTCAGCATCGGTGAGACCGCCGGCGCGGCCGGCGCGCCGGTCGCGCCAGTGGTGGCGAAGCTGAAACCGCACAGGTTGTCGATCACCTTCGCACGCGCGTAGGCGTTCGCGTACGTGACCGCAACACCCGGAGTCGCCTGCGTGCTCCAGTGTGAGGCATGCAGGACGTTCGACTCGGGCTGCCAGCCGGCGTCGATCAGCGTTTGCAGTGCGTTGTTGGCCTGTGTCGCAAAGTCGGCGCCGCTGATGATGCCGGCCGCGGCGAGTGCGGCGCAGCGTCCGGTGGCGCCCGCGAGCGGCACGCCTGCGAGCAGCGGCGAGGCCGCATTGGTCGCGGCATACGCGGCGCAGGGCTGCAGCAGGTTCGCCAGCGTCGTGTAGTCGTAAAGTGGGCGCCCGATCGCGGACGACGCGTACGCGGTGCCGCCGCGCGCGACATTGATCCCGCTCGCCGGCAACCGCACGTTGATCTGGGGCTCTCCGGCGACGACACCGTCAATCAGCCCGGCGGTGTCCTGCTCGGCGGCGGCGATCGAAGCGCCGGCGCCGTTTGATGCGGAAGCAGCGATCACCGTCGTGTTGCCGGCGCTGAACTGCACGGTCTTTGCCGTTCCTCCCGCCACCGGCGGCGCGAACTGCTCATTCAGGACATACAGCGCGAACTCGATCGCCTGCAGCGTGAAGCGGCCCCAGTCTTTCTCCGGGTTCGCCTGCGAATGCGCGTGCTTGAACGCATAGCGGTTCGGGAACAGCGTGCGATACGCGGCGAGTTCGGTGGCCGTCAGGTCCGCAGTGAACAGGCTGGCAGTGCCCGCGGTGACCGCGTTCGCAGTCAGGCCGTCGATGAGCGTGATGGTGTTGGTTTCGAGTTCGTGGCCGCCGTTGCCGCTGCCCTTGTCGGTATAGGCGACCGCGCAGCCGCGCTTCAGTCCCCATTCCGCCGCTGCGGAGACCGCTCCGTAGACGCCGCGCGAGCCGGACGAGGTCGCGGTCACGATGCAGGGCGTGCCGGAGTTGAATGTGGACGGCACCTGCACCATCAGGGTCGCGGCCGCCTTGCCCGAGGCGTCGAGGCTGTACGCAAGATGCTCGGTGCCGCCGATCTTGCCGGCGCCGGCGGCGGTGTTCACCGTGCCATCGAGCGCAACGTTGGGTCCGTAAAGCACGCCGTAGCCGCCGTTGGTGGTCATGTCGACCAGCGCGCGGTAGTTGTTGTAGATCGCGCGGGTGCGCAGCTCCTTGGCAGTAGGTGTGGCCGACACCGCCGGCGGCGTGGCGCTCTGCAGGCCATCCCAGCCCAGGCCGCCAGTCAGCAGATCATCGGTGCTGCCGTTGTAAGTGGTTGTAACGATCGTGCCGACATAGGCCGGCTTGGTGTTAACTGGCGGTGAACCGCCTGTGACGTCATCGTCGCTGCCGCAGCCGCCCAAGGCGCCTGCGGCAACGAACGGCAACGCGAACAGCATCTTCCTTGACATGACTTGGTTTCCTTGAGAACGGTGGACCAACGACAAATCGCTTGTTGATCCCGTTGGTCGTGTCTGACGTGCTTTGTGGAGGGGTTGCACGCTGTAGTCGGCGAAGTGGACACGCGATGACATGATCTTCGTCACGCCGGCGTCGCGCCCACCGCCTTGCCGGCGCGTAGCATGGCATGTGCCGGCCGCACGTCGGCCGATGTCATCGAAACCCCTGGCGCAGTCGTTAAGCCGACAGGAGATCGCGATGAAGACGCGCATTCTTATTGCCGCCGCCGTTCTGGCGATGGCCTCTCTGGCGGTGGTGCCGACCGCTGCCGAAGCGCAGAACGCACCTCGTCCCTATGCCGGTCGCGGTTATGCCGGCACGCCACCGCCGGGTGGACCGACGCGCGGCGGCGGAGCCGTCGTGCGAATCCCGGCGGCAGCTACACCGGCGGCGGCTACGCCGGCGGCGCCTATCGCGGCTACTACGCCGGCGGTTGGCGTGGCCATCCCGGCTATGGATACCGCCCGTGGGCGCCCTACTGGCGTCCCGCCTGGGGCTGGGGCGGCTGGGGTTGGGGTGGCTGGGGCTGGGGTGGCTGGGGCTGGGGCGTCGGCTGGAATCCAGGCTGGTGGGGCCCGGGCTCTGGGGCTGGAGTGTCGGGGCGCCGATGGTCGTGACCCCGTCAGTCAGCGGTGCGTGGATCCTGCCGCCGAGTGCGACCACCTACATCGAGCGCGACGTCGAGACGACGACCGCCGCCGGCGCAACCGGCACAGCAGTGGTGGTACTGGTGCGCAAGTTCGCGTGCCTACTACCCGTATGTGGAAAGCTGCGCCGAAGGCCTGGCAGCGCGTCGAGCCGCGCGCGCCAGCGGGAACCCAATGAACGCCCGGCTGGCATCGCTGCTGCGCGTCGGCGCAATTGCGGCGACGGCGCTGCTTGCCGCGTGCGTCACCGTGCCTGCGGGGCCGTCAGTCGCGTCGCTGCCGGGCACGAAGAAATCGTGGGACCAGTTCCAGGCCGATGACGCCTCCTGCCGCGGATACGCCGCGAGCCTGACCGGCACGCCCAGCGATGCCGCCGCGCAGGCCGGCGTAGGCAGCGCCGTCGCGGGAACGGTGATCGGTGCGGCGCTCGGTGGACTGATAGGCGGCAGTGAAGGTGCCGCCGTAGGGGCGGGCCTGGGCCTGTTCAGCGGCAGCGTGGTCGGCGCAGGCAACGCGCAGGTGGCCGGCTCGGTGACACAGCAGCGCTACGACAGCGCGTACTACCAGTGCATGTACGGGCTCGGCAACCGCGTCCCCGCGCCCGCGGGCTACGTGGCGCGCAATTCCGCGCCGCGTGCCACAGTCTCGGCCAGCGGGCCGCCGCCGAATGCGGCGATTCCTCCGCCGAACACGCCACCCCCGGCGTCACTGTCACCGCGGTCCTCGCCGCCGCCGAACGCGGCGATTCCGCCGCCGAACACACCGCCCCCGTCCCCGTATCAATTGCCGCGCTGAAGCGGACCGGCCGACGTCGGTCAGTCAACTTGGGTATCGTTTCGCCCGACGAACCCCGGTGATTGAGCCATGAGCCACAAGCACGCCAACCTGCTGCGCGAGATCTTCCACGACCCGATCAACACCAACATCCACTGGCGCGAGGTCGAATCGCTCCTGAAGCACCTTGGTGCCGACGTGGAGTCGTTGTCGGGCGCACGCATCCGCGTGAAGCTGGGTCACGGCGAAGGCATCCTGCATCGACCCCATCACGGCGGCAACACGCTGGACCGGAATTCGGTGCAACACCTGCGCGAGCTGCTGGCGCGCGGCGGTGCCACGCCCGCGCTGTACGAAGCGGCGCAGAAAGAAGCCGAAGAGCCGCAGGACAGGAAGCACCGCGGTTAGAGCTGCGTAGCAGCTGCGCTGTCGGCGGCGCATGGGCAAGTAAGTTGCTGTGCTCCCATGTTTACTCACCATCCGGGGTGCGGTCATGGCGAAGTACGGCAAGAAAGCGCAGGAAAAGGTCGAAGAGACCATGCGCGAGTTCAAGGAAGGGAAGCTCAGGAGCGGCGGGTCGGGGAAGACAGGTGACGAACCCGAAGCAGGCCGTCGCGATCGGATTGTCGGAGGCGCGCGAGGCCGGCGCCAAGGTGCCGGAGAAGAAGTCCACGGCACGCAAGTCTCCCGAGGTGAGGTCCGCTGCGAAGTCGTCGGCAGCGAAGAAGGCGAGCGGCAGGAAGTCTTCCGCGCGCAAGTCGTCGCGCCGCACGTAGGGCGACCGGCGCCTAGCGCTCCCGGGACGTCGGCCGCGGCGCGGCAGTGCGCGCGCATTCGTTGGCCGCTTCGCGCAGGATCGCCGGCAGCTGTTCGATGCCGTAGGGCTTTACCAGATGATGGCGGTAACCCACCGAGCGGCTCCTTGCGCAGTCGGTACTCATGCCGAAGCCGCTGATCGCCACCGCGTAAATCGGGTGCTTCAGGCGCAGCCGCTGCATCAGCTCCCAGCCGTCGCCGTCGGGTAAGCCGATGTCGGAAATCAGCACGTCGCAATCGAAGAGCGGCAGCGTTCGTAGCGCTTCCTTCATCGTCTCGGCTGCCAGCACGCGGTGACCCAGGGACTCCAGCAGCAGGCACAGCAGCGTGCGCGTGTCCTCGTGGTTCTCGACCAAGAACACTTTCAGCGATACCGGCGGATCGGCGCCGGCGTCGTCCGGACGGGGTGGGTTTTCGACCATGGCAACCTCCTGGTCATCCGAGCGGCAGCTCGATCGTGACCGTGGTGCCGCGGTTGGTGCCGGCGCTCTCGGCAGCCATGCGGCCGCCATGCGCGTCGATCGTTGCCTTAGAGATGGCAAGTCCGAGGCCGAGTCCCCCGAATTCGCGGCTGATGCGCGGGCTCCCCTGCGTGAATGCGTCAAATATCACTTCCAGCGTCTCGGGTTCCATGCCGATGCCGCTGTCGGCCACGGTCAGACGAAAGCGGTCGCCGTCGTTGCTCGAGGTGACCAGGATGTCGCCGCCGCGTGGCGTGAACTTGGACGCATTCTTCAGGACGTTCCAGACCACCTGCTGCAGGCGCCGCGCGTCGCCGCTGACGCCGTGGCGTGGCGCGTTCAGCGCGACTTTCAGTTGCTGGTCCTTGGTGCGAATGTCCGGCTCGCAGATCTCGATCGCCCCGCGGATCGCGTCGTGCACGTCCATCGGCTCGCGCAGCACCTGTAACTGGCCGCGCGCAATCTTGGTGAGATCGAGCAGATCGTCGATGAAATGCGCCTCGATCCGCACGTTGCGGCGGATCACCTCGAGCGCATCGCGCGCCTGCTGCGGCAGGTCGCTGCGCATCCCCAGCGCCTGCACCGCCACCAGCACCGGCGTCAGCGGCGTGCGCAGTTCGTGCGACAGCACCGCCAGGAAGTGATCCTTGGCACGGCTGGCGGCTTCGAGCTCTTCGCGCGCGCGCTTGTTCTCCGCCAGCGCCTCCCACAGCTCGCCGCGGCTCTGCTCGAGTGCCTCGGCCGCCGCGCGCGCGGCGGTTTCGTCGCGGAAGATCTTGACGAGGCCGACGATCGCGCCGTGCGCGCCGTGCATCGCCATCATCACGCCGCTGCCCCAGAAGCGGCTGCCGTCCTTGCGCACGTGCCAGCGTTCGTCCGCCGCGCGGCCGTCGCGCAGCGCCTGCGCCGCCTCGGCTTCGGGCGCGCCGCCGACACGGTCTTCCGGCGTGAAGATGACGTCGGCCGGCTGATGCAGGATCTCGCTCTCCGCGTAGCCGAGCAGACGTTCGGCGCCGTGGTTCCAGCTGGTCACATGGCGCTGAAGATCGGTGGAGAAGATCGCATATTCGCTCGCGTTCTCGACCACCAGGCGCAGGCGCTCTTCGCTCAGCTGCAGCGCATCGCGCGCGCGCGCCGTTTCGGTGATGTCGAGCATGATGGCGACGGCCGCACGCTGGTAGCCGCGGCTGTCGAGGATCGGCGTGACCGCGGCCTTGACCCAGGCATCGGGGCGGTCGGTGCGCAGCAGCCGCTTTTCGATCTCGAACGGCTGGCCGCTGCCCGCCAGTCGATTGAAGTACTCACGCTCGCGCGGTCGGTCGTCAGGATGCGTGAAGTCCTCGATCAGGCGCCCGGCGACTTCGTGCTCGCCGACACCGACGATGTCGGCGAAACGGCGATTCGCCATCGCGATGCGGCCCGTGAGATCGGTGTAGGCGACGCCGGCCCAGGCCTGGCTGACGATCGCGCGGAAGCGCTCTTCCGAGGCGCGCAGCGAATCTTCGGCCTGCCGGCGCGCAGTGATGTCGAGGAAGGTAAAGACCACGCCACCGATGCGATCGTCGCTGGTGCGATACGGCAGCACCCGCGCCAGATACCAGTGGGCGCCGGAACTGACTTCGCGCTGTACCGGTTCGAGCTGCTCCAGCACGTGATGTGCGTCTTCGAGCAGCTCCGGATACTCGAAACGGTGCGACAGATCGCTCAGTGGCCGTCCGACGTCGGTCGGTATCAGCCGGAACAGCGGCACCGCCGACGGTGTGTAGCGCATGATGCTGAGCTCGCGATCGACGAACACGGTGGCGATCGCGGTCGCCGCCATCAGGTTGTGCAGGTCGCTGTTGGCGTGCGCCAGGTCGTCGACCTTCTCCTTCAGCTCGTGGTTGACGGTGGTCAGCTCCTCGTTGATCGACTGCAGTTCCTCGCGGCTCGTCTCCAGCTCCTCGGTGGCGGAACGCAGCTCCTCGTTCATCGCCTGCAGTTCCTCGTTGCTGGCCTTGAGCTCCTCGGTCGAGCCTTCGTACTGCTGCACGGTGTCGCGCAAGTGCGCCTTCAACCGCTCGAGTTCGCGTTCGAACTCGCGCGCGGCGGAGTCCGTGGCGGACGACGAGGTGACGGCCTCGTCGCTGGCCGCTGGGCGTTCGCGGTCGAAGACGATCAGGTAGACGTCCTGAACCAGGCCTGTGGCCGGGGCGACATGCAGGTCGACAAGCTTGTGCTCGCCGTCGAGTTCGATCGGCACCTTGGGGATGACCGTCTCTGCCTGCGACTGCGCAGCCCGGTACAGCGCCGCCCGCAGTTCGAGCCGCAGCATCGGGTGCACCGCACGCAGCACGTTGTTGGTCGGCGTGCCGCCGGTGAATTGCAGGTAGCGCCCGGCGCTCTCGGACAGGTGCAGCATCTCGTGCTCGGCGTTGACCAGCACCGACGGCGCCGCCCGCTGCTCGATCACTTTCTGGTGAATCTCGCTCCAGGAAACGGCGCGCGTCTCCTGCCGCGCCGCGTCGATCTCATCGCCGTTGAATCCGAGCGCGCGCTCGCCGGCGCCGCCGTGGAGGCCGGCATGACCGGCCGCTTCAACCTGCGCGCGCGCCTGCAGCACGCGCGCCAGCGCGCTGGCGCCGACCGGCACCGGCCGTCCCGGCCGCAGCCCGGGTCGCTGCCGGTAAATGCGGTTTGTCTTGTCGACGGTGTGAAACAGCGCCTTTTCTTCGTCGATGGTCTCCGACAGGCCGAGGAACAGCAGCCCTTCGGGGCGCAACGCGAAGTGGAAGATGTCGAACAGCTTCTGCTGCGCGTCCTCGCTCAGGTAAATGAGCAGGTTGCGGCAGGAAATGAAGTCCAGGCGCGAAAACGGCGAATCCTTCAGCACATCGTGCAGCGCGAACAGCACCGACTCGCGAATCTCGCGACGGACGCGGTAGCCGCGGTGTTCCTTCCTGAAAAAGCGCTTCAGCCGGTCTTCCGACACGTCGGTCGCAATCGCTTCCGGATACAGCGCTTCGCGACCGATGCGGATGACGTTTTCATCGAGGTCCGACGCAAAGATCTGCAGCCTCGGGGGTGTCTGCAGCGTGCGCGCGTGTTCGCACAGCAAAATGGCGATCGAATAGGCTTCCTCGCCGGTGGCGCACGCCGGCACCCACACGCGCAGTGTGTCGTTCGCCCCCTTGCCATGGAACAGCTGGGGAATCTAGAGCCTGCAACGCCAGCAAAGGCGTCCGCATCGCGGAAGAAGTTGGTCACGCTGATCAGAAGGTCCTGCAGCAGTGCGGTGGCCTCGCCCGGTATGCGTGCGCAGGAAGTCCAGGTAGCTGGGTAGCGTGGCGACGCCGTTCACCTGCATGCGGCGCGCAATGCGGCGCAGCGTGGTCGCCCGCTTGTAGTAGGAAAAGTCGCGGCCGGTGCGCGTGCGCAGGAAGGCGAGCACCTCCTGCAGCGCATTTTCCTGCTCGGCCGGCCCGGAATGCGGAGCCTGCTCGGGCGGCAGCCGCAGCTTGCCGTCGAGCCGGCGATAGTCGAGCAGGCGACGCGGCATCTGTTCGACCTGCAGCACCCAGTCGACCATGCCGGTCGCGATCGCCGACGACGGCATCTCGCGATGCGGCGCTTCGTCCGGGTCCTGCGCGATCGTCAGGCCGCCGCGCTCCTTGATGCGCTTGATGCCGATCGCGCCGTCGCCGTCGGCGCCGGACAGCACGATCGCCGCCGAGTGCGGACCGTGCGTATCCGCCAGCGTGCGGAAGAAGAGGTCCACCGCGACCCGTCGCCCACGCTCGGGCGCGAGGTCGGCCAGCCGCAGCGTGCCGTCCATCGACGCCAGCGCTTTGCCCGGTGGAATCACGTAGACCCGGTTGGCTTCGACCTTCTCGGTCTCGTGCACCTGGATCACCGGCATGGACGTCACGTGCTGCAGCACCTCGGCCAGCGTGCTTTCGTGCTCGGGCGACAGATGCAGGATCACGACGAAGGCCATGCCCGAGTCCGGCGGCATCGCGCGGAAGAAAGCCTGCAACGCCGGGATGCTGCCGGCCGAGCCGCCGAGCCCGACCATGGGCAGCGTCTCGTAGCCGAAACTGGGAACGGCGTCGTCGAGCTGCTCGACCAGCGCCTGCTCGGCGTGATCGGGCGTGGGATCGACTACTACTTCAGATGCCTCGGCGGCCGCCTTTGGCGAACGAGGTTCCTGCTTGGCCATGCGCCGCCCGAGGTCAACCTATCGGAAAAGCGTGGCGTGCAATCGCCGTGCCCACCACGCGCCGGCGCTTTCGCGATCGTCATCGGTAGCGGCAATGGGCGTCGTGATGGGCGCAGGCATGTTCGACTCCGCAAACACGATAGTCCGATTGGCGCGGTCGAGAAAGTCCTGTCGCGCCACCCGGGTTTACGAATCGCACCTGTCCATGCGCGCAACGAGTGTTGCGCTCACGGCGATCAACGCTCACCCCTTGCATTGATGCGGCTCGAGGTGCCGCTGCGGCATACTGCGCGCTCTGGAAGGGGGCGGATATGACGTTGTTGATCGTCGGACTGGTGCTGTTCCTCGGCACGCACTCGGTGCGCATCGTCGCCGACGACTGGCGCCGCGGGCGCGTCGCGGCAATGGGCCTGTGGCCGTGGAAGGCGATCTACTCGGTCGTCTCGATCATCGGCTTCGTGCTGATCGTCTGGGGTTACGGCGAGGCGCGCGGCGCGCCGGTCGTGCTCTACACGCCGCCGGTGTGGACGAGACATATCGCGGCGCTGCTGACGATCCCGGCCTTCATCCTCCTTGTCGCCGCCTACGTTCCGGGCACCCGCATCAAGCGCGCGGTCGGGCATCCGATGGTGGCCGGCGTCAAGATCTGGGCTTTCGCGCACCTGATCGCCAACGGCACGCTCGCCGATGTCGTGCTGTTCGGCGCGTTTCTCGCATGGGCGGTGGTCGACTACATCGCCGCGCGACGTCGCGACCGCGCTGCGCGGTGTCGTCTATGTCGTCGGGCCGGTGACGCGCGACATCACCGCGGTCATCGTCGGACTCGTCGCCTGGGCGGCGTTCGCGTTCTGGCTGCACGGCGCATGGATCGGCGTGCGACCCTTCGGCTAGCGTCGGCCGCAGCCGCTATGCTGGCTCGCTCCATTGAACCGTCTGGATTCGAAATGACTATCCTGCTTCTCGCACACCACCCGCGTACCTGGCTGCTGGCGCTGACCGCGCTGATGCTTGCCGCCTGCGTGGCCTACGTGCCGCCGCCGCAGCCGAGCACGTACGACCGCGCCTACAACGCAATGCTGGGCGCAATGTCGGACCAGGGCGTGCGCATCTCGGATGCTCAGCCGGCCACCGGCGTTATTACGGGCGTGCGCGGCAACATCACCGTCACTTCGCACCGTGGCGCCGCGACAGGACGGCTCGGTGGAAGGTGCGTTCACGCACACGGGCAACATCCAGGAAGACCCGCAACTGATTCAACGCATCGGCGCGTCGTACAACGCGCGCATGGGGCGCTGAGCGCCGGAGCTGTGGCTAGCTCGCGTGCGCGCCGACGAGCGCGTCGATGCGCGCGAGCACTTCGGCGTCAGCTTCGGCACGACTTCGAGCGCCTTCATGTTCTCGCGATCTGCTCGACGCGTGTGGCACCGGTAATCACGGTGCTGACCCGCGGATTGCGCACGCACCATGCCAGCGCGAGTTGCGCCAGCGTGCAGTCGAGCTCCCTCGCCACGGTTTCGAGCTTGCCGACGATCGCATTCTTCGCCGGGTCGGTCAGCCCGTCACGCAGGAATGCGTAGGTTTCGAGCGCACCGCGCGAGCCGGGCGGGACGCCCTTTCTGGTACTTGCCCGACAGCAGCCCTGAGGCGAGTGGGCTCCACGTCGTGAGCCCGAGTCCGATGTCCTCGTACAGCCGCGCGTACTCCTGCTCGACGCGCTTGCGGTGCAGCAGGTTGTACTGCGGCTGCTCCACCACCGGCTTGTGCAGGTTGCGACGATCGGCGATGTCCCAGGCGGCGCGGATCTCGTCGGCGTTCCACTCGCTGGTGCCCCAGTAGAGCGCCTTGCCGCGCTCGATGATGTTGTGCATCGCCCAGACCGTCTCTTCGATCGGCGTGTTGGGATCGGCGCGATGGCAGTAGACCAGGTCGACGTAATCGAGCTGCAGGCGCTTCAAGGACCCGTCGATCGCGTCGAGCAGGTACTTGCGATTGAGCGTGTTGTTGTCGTTCGCGCAGGTGCGCATGCCCCAGTAGAACTTGGTCGACACGATGTACTTGATGCGCGGCCAGGCCAGTTCCTTCAGCACCTTGCCCATGATGACCTCGCTGTCGCCCTTGGCGTAGATCTCGGCGTTGTCGAAGAAATTGACGCCGGCATCGAAGGCAGCGGCCATCAGCTCGCGTGCGGCGCGCGTGTCGACCTGGTTGCCGTAGGTGACCCACGAGCCGAAAGACAGTTCTGAAATCTTGAGGCCGGAGCGGCCGAGGCGGCGGTAGTTCATCGAGGAGCAGGAACTGTCGAGTAGCGCGAAAGGGCGCAGTCTACTGACCGCGCCGCGCCGCCACGCGACGCGCTTCAACGCTGCCGTGTCAGCGGCACGAAGCGCACGTCGATGGTCCGTCGCGACACCGTGCGGCCGTCGGCGTCCTTGCGGATCAGCAGACAGTTCCTGGCCCGTCAGCAGTGGGTCCGACCGGGATCACCATGCGGCCGCCCGGCTTCAGCTGCTCGACCAGCGCTGGCGGCACATGATCCGGCGCGGCGGTGACGATGATGCCGTCGAAGGGTGCCGCCTCGGGCCAGCCGCGGTAGCCGTCGCCGACGCGCGTTTCGACGTTGCGGATGCCGGCGGCGTCGAGTGCCGCGCGCGCCTGCTGCGCCAGCGGCGCGACGATCTCGATCGAGTACACCTTCTTCACGCACGCAGCGAGCACCGCGGCCTGGTAGCCGGACCCGGTACCGACTTCGAGCATGACGTCGGTCGGGCGCGGCTCGAGCAACTCGGTCATCAATGCGACGATGAACGGCTGCGAGATCGTCTGGTCATGGCCGATCGGCAGCGGCCGGTTGTCATAGGCGCGCGAGCGAACTGCGGCGGCACGAAGCGCTCGCGCGGCACCGTCTCGAGCGCGCGCCGCACGATGGGGCTGAGCGCGCTGCGCCCGGTGCTGCCGGCGGTCGCGCGCATGTCGGCGTCGATCTCAGCGAGCAGGCGCCGGCGCGCCTCATTCAGATCGCTCGTCGCGCCGCGGCGGAGGCAGCGCAGCGCGGCAAGACGGCTGCGGCCAGTTCGGCGAAGACGCCGCGCCGGGACACCATGTCGCTCGCTACGGTCGGGGTGCCGCGTGCACCGGATCGACCCAGTAGACCGCCTCGGGCTGCTCGACCGGCTCGATGTCGAGATTGACGACGACGGCCTCGTTGTCGCTGCGCACCAGCACGCACTCCAGTGCCTCGTCGGTGGAGGCATTGATCTCCTGGTGCGGCACGTACGGCGGCACGAAGATGAAGTCGCCGGCCTCGGCCTCGGCGACGAACTCGAGCTTGTCGCCCCAGCGCATGCGTGCCTTGCCGCGCACGACGTAAATGACGCTCTCGAGCGCGCCGTGATGGTGCGCGCCGGTCTTCGCGTTCGGGTGGATCGTCACCGCGCCCGCCCACAGTTTCTGCGCGCCGACGCGCGCCGCGTTGATCGCCGCGGCGCGGTTCATGCCCGGCGTCTGCGCCGTGTTCGGATCGAGCTGGTTGCCCTTGATGACACGCACGCCCTGCGTGCGCCAGTCCGGATGGGGATCGTGCATCGCCGTCTCCTGCTCCAAAAGATCATCATGCGAGCCGCGCTCGCGGCTGGCAAGGCGCCGGCGTCCCCTTGAGGCGCCAACCGGACGCCCAACCTGGGCATAAGCACATGCGCAGTCCCGCGTTAGCGGCCGAACTGGCAGCCCGCAGCGGTGAATCCACAGTGTGCATTGTCGACATCCGGCCGCGCGACGCCGCTGCCGATGCGTCGAGTGCGCCGGCTATGGTGCCGCGGCGCTGAAGTGAAACGGACGCGCGGCTAGGCTGCTGCGCGCCACGGAGCCTCGGCGCCATCGGTCACATGAATCTCGACGCCGAGCGCAGACGAATCGAGCGGATCAAGGCGCAGCCGTGCGCCCGCGCGTTGCATGCACTCGATCATCGGCTGATTGCTGTGCAGCACGTCGCCAAACAGGCGCTGCACGCCGCTTTCGCGCGCGCTGCGTTCGAGGAGACGCAACAGGCGTGTGCCGAGCCCGCTCCGCTGCCAGTCGTCGGCCACCGCCAGGGCGAAGTCGGCGGTTTCCGGTTCGTCAGAGCGCTGCACCCAGCGTGCCTCGGCCACCTGGCGTTCCACGCCGTCGACGAATACCGCGGCCAGAAGCGCGAGGTGCGTCTGGTAGTCGACTTCGGTCATGTAGCGCAGCGACGACGGCGAAAGTTCGACCAGCGGGCCATGAAAGCGGCGCCGGCGGCTCAGCGGCGACAGTCGGCGCACGAAGGCCTGCTGCAGGTCCGCGTCCTGCGGCAGCACCGGGCGCACCAGTACGGAGCGACCATCGTTCAGGCGCATCGTTTCGATCAGCGCCGTCGGGACGCGGTGGACGGCATAAGGCGCGTGCGCGCCGGGATGAGCGGGGGGCTGCATGGGCACTCCTTTCGCGGCTTTGGTGCAGCGAGAGGCCATGCTGGGCTGTACGCGTATCGCGCGGATGTCGATACGGCAACGGATTGTTTCGGCGACGCGCGCATGCCGCCACGCCGCTGGCGCGGCGAGTCAAACAACCGTGCGAGCCGATCGGCGCGTCGCCGAGTCGCCCGCGGGGCGCTACTCGGTGGGCAGGAACCCCTCGGTCGACAGGTAGCGCTCGCCGGTGTCGTAGTTGAACCCGAGCACGCGGCTGCCGGACTTCAGTTCCGGCAGCTTCTTCGCGATCGCGGCCAACGTCGCTCCCGACGAGATGCCGATCAGCAGGCCCTCCTCGCGTGCGGCGCGCCGCGCCATTTCACGCGCTTCCTCGGCCTCGACGGTGATCACGCCATCGAGTACCTCGGTCTTCAGGTTGTGCGGGATGAAGCCGGCGCCGATGCCCTGGATCGGATGCGGCGACGGCTGGCCGCCCGAGATCACCGGCGAGGCGGCCGGCTCGACCGCGAACACCTTCAGCCCCGGCCACTTCGGCTTCAGCACCAGTCCGACCGCGGAGATGTGCCCGCCGGTGCCCACTCCGGTGATGACCGCGTCGAGCCCTTCGGGAAAGTCGCGCAGGATCTCCTGCGCGGTGGTCTGCACGTGCACATCGATGTTGGCCGGGTTGTCGAACTGCTGCGGCATCCAGGCGCCGGGCGTGTCGGTGACCAGCTGCTGTGCGCGCTCGATCGCGCCCTTCATGCCTTTCTCGCGCGGCGTGAGAATGAACTTCGCGCCGTAGGCCAGCATCAGGCGTCGGCGCTCGACCGACATGCTGTCCGGCATCACGAGGACCAGCGGATAACCTTTGACCGCCGCCACCATCGCCAGGCCGATGCCGGTATTGCCCGAGGTCGGCTCGACGATCGTTCCCCCGGTTTCAGGCGCCCGTCGCGTTCGGCGGCTTCGACCATCGACAGCGCAATTCGGTCCTTGATCGAGCCGCCGGGATTGGCGCGCTCCGACTTCGACCAGACTTCGTAGCCGGCGGGAAACAGCCGGTTGATGCGGATGTGCGGAGTGTTGCCGATGGTTTCGAGGACGTTGGCCGCACGCATGGAAGGCTCCTTCAGTGAACATGCCAAACGCTACGCGCGCGAGCGGCGTGCCGATATCACCCGAGTTGATATCGATATGGTGCGACGCAGGCGCCCGAGGCGCGCCCGTGGGCCGGGTAAGCTCGCGCCATGACACTCGCGATTACCTACGACGACGTCGCCGCCGCTGCGGAGCGCCTCGCGGGCGTCGCGCACCGCACGCCGGTGCTGACCTCGCGCACCGCCGACGAGCTGACCGGGGCGGAGCTCTTCTTCAAGTGCGAGAACCTGCAGCGCATGGGCGCGTTCAAGTTCCGCGGCGCCTACAACGCGCTGTCGCAGCTTCGACGCCGAGCAGCGCAGCGCCGGCGTGGTCGCGTTTTCGTCCGGCAACCACGCGCAGGCGATCGCGCTCGTCGGCGCGGCTGCTCGGCATGCCGGCGACGATCGTGATGCCGCAGGACGCGCCGGCCGTCAAGGTCGCGGCGACCCGCGGCTACGGCGCCGAGGTCGTGCTCTACGACCGCTACACCGAGGACCGCGAGGCGATCGGCCGCGCCTCGCCGAGCGAGCGCGGCATGACGCTGATCCCGCCCTACGACCACCCGCACGTGATCGCCGGCCAGGGCACGGCGGCGCTGGAACTGATCGAGGAGGTCGGCCGCGCTCGACGCTGCTGTTCGTCTGCCTCGGCGGCGGCGGCCTGATCTCGCGGCTGCGGCGCTCGCCGCGCGACGCGCCTGCGCCGCGACTGCCGCGTCATCGGCGTCGAGCCCGAGGCCGGCAACGACGGGCAGCAGTCGCTCGCGCGCGGGCGCGATCGTGCACATCGACGTGCCGCAGCACGATCGCCGACGGCGCGCAGACCCAGCACCTCGGCCGCTACACCTTCCCGATCATCCGGCGCGACGTCGACGGACATCGTCACCGTCAGCGACGCCGCAGCTCGTCGACGCGATGCGCTTCTTCGCCGAGCGCATGAAGATCGTCGTCGAGCCGACCGGCTGCCTGGCGCTGCCGCGGCCTTCGAGCGGGCCATCGACGTGCGCGGCCGCCGCGTCGGCGTGATCGTGAGCGGCGGCAACGTCGACCTGGCGCGCTACGCGGAGTTGCTGACCGAGTAGCGATTGCCGCGATTCAGTCCATCGAGCGGATGACGCCGCACGCGATGCGTGCGCCGGAGTTACCGGCAGGTTGTGAGCGGTAGTCGTCCGTGCTCTCGTGGATGATGATTGCGCGGTTGACGACGGAATACAGTCCGGGTGCAACGGTCAGCAGATCAGACGTGGCCGCGTAAACCGCCACGCCTTCGCCATTGGCGGACAGGTTCGGCAGATCGCCCGCGTGTCGCTCCGGAGCGTCGTGGCGCCCATGTGGCTTGCCACCCGGGTTGAAGTGTCCTCCGGCTCCCGTGAAGTTCCCGGTGCAGTCGGGCTTCTCATGAATGTGGATTGCGAACTGCCGGCCCGGCGGCAGTCCGTTGATGTCGGCACGGATGTAGACCTTCCCGACGCTGCTGTCCGCCGCGGCGCCGGCCACCGGAGCGTTCCATCGACTCGTCTCGAGGAACGAGCCTCCTTCCGGCTGATGGAAGGTCACGCGACCCCAGACTCGACTACCCTCGCCGCCCTTCACCTGGGCTTCAGCGTAGGGCCCCTTGCTCAGCGTGTCACAGCCACTGGCCAGCACGGCGATGGACATGAGGGTGATCCAGCGAATGACCATGAGTTTCCCTTTCCGAGCGCTGCGCGCTTTGTCGGGCGCGATGGTAGCGGCTGGACGCGCGAAATGCAGCGTGAGGCGCCTGCTTACTGCCTCACTGCGCCGTCGACGGATTCCTAGCATGGACAAGTCCTATCTCCCCGACCCGCCATGCCGTTGCGCCGTCTGCTGCTGCTCGCGATCTTCCTGTGGCCACTGCCTACGACCGCTGTCGAATGGGTCGGCACCATCGTCGGCATTGCCGACGGCGACACACTGACGCTGCTCGACGGGGGCAAGACGACACACCGCATCCGTATCGATGGCATCGACGCCCCCGAGCGTACGCAGCCGTACGGCCAGCGCGTGCGCCAGTCGCTCGCGGATCTGGCGCACGGCCGCACTGCCCGCGCCGAATGCCTGAAGTCGGACCGCTATGGTCGCGCGGTCTGCCGCGTGCTCGTCGACGGTGTCGATGTCGGCCTCGAGCAGGTGCGGCGTCGAGCTCGCCTGGCATTACACCAAGTACGCGCACGAGCAGTCGCCGCAGGCCCGGGTCGACTATGCGCGGGCCGAGCAGCAGGCACGCGCGGCGCGCTCCGGGCTGTGGACATTCACGGAGCCGACGCCGCCCTGGGACTACCGGCGCGGCCCGGCGGCGCGCGCCGAAACCAGATAGGTGGGCGTCAGCCGGCGCGGCCGACGATCTGCGCGGTCGCGATCAGTTCCTCCAGCAGCGCCATCGAGGCGCGCCCCGAAGCAGTGAAGGGATCGAGCACCGGCTTGTCTGAATACTTCAGCAGCATCGAGGGATTGACCTTCGACAGGTTCACCTGGCCCATCGTCCAGCCGGCGAAGTGCCGCTCGGGCACCTCGGCATAGTGCAGCAGCATGACTTCGCGGTGACGCGTGTCGCGCACGATCTTCATGTAGAGGGCGTTCACGGCTTCGCGGCCGCCTTCGAGTGCCTGCATGTAGACGTCGCCGCCGTGGCACAGGATGCCGGTGATTCCGAGCGCCGGGTTGTGCGAGCGCGACTGCTGCAGGATCGACTCGATGATCTGCTGCGTGACGGGGGCGGCGGCGCGGCTGGCGTAAAGCAGGCGGACAAGCATGGCAGGGTCCTCGGGTCAGGCGTTCTTGAGATTCAGCAGCGCGAGGAATTCGCGCCGCAGGTTCGGATCCTTCAGGAACGACCCGCGCATCACGCTGTTGATCATCTTCGAGTCGGTGTCCTTGACACCGCGCCACTGCATGCAGAAGTGATCGGCCTCCATGACGATCGCCAGCCCATCCGGCTGCATCGTGTCCTGCAGCAGGTCCGCGAGGTGCGTCACGGCCTCTTCCTGGATCTGCGGCCGGCTCATCACCCAGTCGGCGAGCCGAACGTACTTGGAGAGCCCGATCAGGTTGGAGTGCTCGTTCGGCAACACGCCGATCCACACCTTGCCGAGGATCGGGCACAGATGGTGCGAACACGCGCTACGCACGGTGATCGGCCCGACGATCATCAGTTCGTTGAGCCGCTCGACGTTCGGGAATTCGGTGATCGGGGGCATCTCGGTGTAGCGGCCGCGGAACACCTCGGTCAAATACATCTTGGCGACACGGCGCGCGGTCTCGCGCGTGTTGTGATCGCTCTCGACGTCGATGACGAGGCTTTCCAGCACGCCGAGCAGCTTGCCTTCGACTTCCTCCTGCAGCAGCGGCAGTTCATCGGCCTGGATGTACTGCGCGATGCAGTCGTTGGCATGGAAACGGTGCTTGGCCTGCTGCAGGCGCTCGCGGATCTTCTGCGAGACCGGTACGCCGAGGTCGGTGGCGTCTGCGGAACCGGACGGGGGAGTGCGCGCATTCATGGTTCGTCTTCCAGCGCGAAGCGGCTGGAAACTATATATGAAGTGCGCCACCCGGCGATGGGTGTTTACGCGCGAGGCTCAGCCCACTGCCTGCGCGCGCATCTTGGCCGCGATGTAATCGCCGTGCGTGATATGCAGCAGGTCGCCGATCTTGCGCATCAGGTGATTCTCGTGCGCCGAGAGCTCGGCGTCGGCGTAGGCGACGCGCCACATCAGCTCGATGATGCGCAGTTTCTGCTCCTGCGTGAAATGCCGATTCACCAGCGAGGTGAACTGGAAGTAGTCGTTGGCCTGCTTCATCTCGGCCTCGGCGAGCTCGATCGAGTGCGGCAGCCTCGTCAGCCCCCAGCTCGAACTTCTCGCGCACGGCGCGCAGCACGACACTGCGCTCATCCTCGGTCGACTGGCTGTCAATGCGCGCGACCTCGACGAGCAGTGCCGCGGTCGCCAACTGGATCGAATGGCGCTCGTCGGACGGTGTCGACGTCGCCGCAATGTGACTTTCGAAGAAATCGCGAATGGACTTGAGCATGGGCGGAGTGTTGCAGTGCGCG
>CAVQID010000039.1:0-235506 GCA_963712485.1 uncultured beta proteobacterium | reverse complement strand
CGACAGCGTCCTGATTCACGAGATGCCGCAGCACCAGTCGCTCGATCAGCCACGCGAGTACCGCCATGATCGCCACTGCAGCCACGAACGCGACAGGCAGCGGCACGACTTCGGCGATGCGTGCGACGGAAAGCGCAGCGAACAGCACCATCGCGCCCTGGGCGAAGTTGAAGACGCCCGACGCCTTGAAGATCAGCACGAAACCGAGCGCGACCAGCGAATACATGACGCCGGACATCAGGCCGCCGAGCAGCACCTCGACGTAGAAGCCGGGAGCGGAAGCACCCAGTGCCAGCGGCGCGACCATGCCCACGCTCATCAACACGAACATCAGCACCACCGGCCAGTTTCTCGTCAGGTTCTCGACCATGTCGCCTCAGTGCGCAACGCCCAGATAGGCGTCGATGACCTGCTGATTGCTGCGGACTTCATCCGGCGTGCCATCGCCGATCTTGCGGCCGTAGTCGAGGACCACGACGCGATCGGATACATCCATGACGACGCCCATGTCGTGCTCTATCAGCACGATGGTCGTACCGAACTCCTCGTTGACGTCGAGCACGAAGCGGGACATGTCCTGCTTCTCCTCGATGTTCATGCCGGCCATCGGCTCGTCGAGCAGCAGTATCTTGGGCTCCATTGCCAGCGCCCGCGCGAGGTCGACGCGCTTCTGCAGTCCATACGGCAGCCGCCCGACAGGCGTCTTGCGATAGGCCTGGATCTCGAGAAAGTCGATGATGTGCTCGACATACTCACGGTGACGCAGTTCCTCGCGGCGAGCGAAGCCCAAATGCACCGCCTGCGACAGGATGCCGGTACGCATGCGCAGGTTGCGCCCCGTCATGATGTTGTCGAGCACGCTCATGCCCTTGAACAGCGCGAGACTCTGGAATGTCCGCCCGAATCCCTGTGCAGCGGCGTCGTGCGGGTCCATCGATGTGCGCACCTTGCCGCCGAAGATAATGCGCCCCTGCTGCGGCTGGTACACCCCGTTGATGACGTTGAGCATCGAACTCTTGCCGGCGCCATTGGGCCCGATGATCGCGCGAATCTCGTGCTCGCGGACATCGAACGAGACGCCCTGGATCGCCTTGACGCCGCCGAACGACAACCAGACGTCTTCGACGCTCAGCAGGACCTCGCCGACAGGGCGACCGGTCACAGTGACCCCCCGTCACCGCGCTGGCGATCCAGCGTCCGCGGCGGTTGGTCCTTCATGCTCCATGCCGGATTGGCCGATTTCGGAATTTCATGCTTGGGCTTGGCCGCCTGGTTCATCGCCTCCACGACGAGAAAGATGAAGACCAGTACGAAGGCGAGGCCCAGCAGGCCGATCAGTAACGAACCGTTGGCCAGTCCCCACGCCGCGACTGGCACACCCACCACCAGGCAGGCGATGGCGATCCAGACGCGGCCGCTCATCGGTCAGGCCGCTTTCTGCATCGGCGCAAAAGTCTTGGCGTCGCGCACCGGGAGCGTGGCGGAAATCTGGCCGGTGCGCCCGTCCTCGAACTTCACCATCGTCTCGATGAACTGCTCGGTGCGCCCCGAGTACATCGCGTCGACCAGCACGCTGTACTTATCCTGGATGAAACCCCGTCGGACCTTGCGCGTGCGGGTCAGCTCCTCGTCGTCGGCATCGAGTTCCTTGTGCAGCACGATGAAGCGGCGGATCTGGGCGTTTGCGAGCTTGGGGTCCCCGGCCAGATCGGCATTGACCTTTTCGACGGCCTCACGGACCAGCTCGATCACCTCCGGCTTGCTCGCCAGGTCGGTGTACCCGGTGTAAGGCAGATTGCGACGTTCGGCCCAGTTGCCCACCGCTTCCATGTCGATGTTGATGAACGCGCAGACCATGTCGCGTTTGTGACCGAACGCGACCGCCTCCTTGACCGTGGGGAAGAACTTGAGCTTGTTCTCGATGTACTTCGGCGCGAACAGTGTGCCGTCGGCCAGCTTGCCCACGTCCTTCGCGCGATCGATGATCTTCAGGTGCCCTTCGGCGTCGAAGTACCCGGCGTCGCCGGTGTGGAACCAGCCTTCGTCATCCTTGGCGTCGCGTGTCGCGTCCGGTGCCTTGTAGTACTCGCGGAACAGTCCGGGCGAGCGGATTAAGATCTCGCCAAGGTCGGTCAGGCGGATCTCAACACCGGCGACCGGCGGGCCGACGGTATCGGGCTTCACGCCGCCATTGGGCTGTACACAGACGAATACCGAGGTTTCGGTCGAGCCGTACAGCTGTTTCAGGTTGATACCGAGCGACCGGTAGAAGGTAAAGAGATCCGGGCCGATCGCCTCGCCCGCCGTATATGCGACGCGGATGCGGCTCATCCCCAGCGCATTGCGCAGCGGGGCATACACGAGCCAGTTTCCCAGTCCGTAGAGCAGCCGATCGCCGATGCCCACCGGCTGCTTGTCCAGGAGCCGGCCGCCGACGCGCCTGGCGACATCCATGAAGAAGTGGAACACCCGCCGCTTGATCGCGGAGGCATCTTCCATGCGGATCATCACCTGCGTCAGCAGCCCCTCCAGCACGCGCGGCGGGGCAAAGTAGTACGTCGGCCCGATTTCGCGCATGTCGGCCATCACCGTCGCCGCCGATTCCGGGCAGTTCACCGTGAAGCCGCACACGAGCCACTGCGTGTACGAGAAGATGTTCTGGCCGATCCATGCCATCGGCAGGTACGCCAGCACTTCTTCGCGATACGTCAGGTTTTCCATCGCCGCCCCGGCGTGGCCGGCGGACAGCAGGTTGCTGTAGCCGAGAACGACACCTTTGGGATTGCCGGTCGTCCCCGAGGTGTAGAACATCGCCGCGACCTCGTCGGCGCTGCCCTTGGCGATTTCGTCGTCGATCAGCGACGGACGCTCGCGCAGGAACTGCTCTCCGAGTGCGCGGATCTGCTCGTAGGACGCGAGGCCGGCCTGGTCGTAATTGCGCAGCCCGCGCGCATCCTCGTAGATGATCCGCTTCAGGTGCGGAACCGTTTCGCGCACCTCGAGCAGCTTGTCGACCTGCTCCTGATCCTCGACAACCGCAAACTTGATTTCGGCGTTCGCGAACACGAACGCCATTTCCGGCGCGACCGCGTCCTGGTACATCGGCACCGGGATGCCGCCGAGGCACTGGACCGCGATCATCGTGAAATACAGGCGCGGCCGGTTCTCGCCGATGATGGCCAGATGCTCGCCGCGCTGCAGGCCCGCCTGGTGCAGCCCGGCCGCAACCTGCTCCACCTCGCGCAGCGTGTCGGCCCAGCTCCAGCTCTGCCAGATGCCGAGATCCTTCTCGCGAATCGCGGTTGCGCCCGGCCGCTGGCGGGCATGGAGTTGCAGCAGACGCGGGAAAGTGTCTGCGTTGCGAGTCTCCGCCACGTTGTTGGTCTCCGACTGTTCTCTTCCCGGTCTCGAGCGGACCGGTAGGAAGTTAGCTTAACCCACTGTACTCGCGCTGTCGGGTTCCCCGGCGCCGCGCGGCTACGCGCGGCCAACGGTACGGCGCCGCGCGCGCTCTGGCTGTCGTCCGGGCGACAGTCTTCAGCCAGAATAGACAAATGGCCGAACCCGATGCCCTTCGACTCGCCGACATGCTCGCCACCAGCGCCTGGTGGCCGGCTCTCGAGCCGGCAGCGCGCGAGCGCACGCTCGCCGAGATCGAGGAGCGGCGCTACAGCGGCGGTTCGGTCGTCATGCGCAAGGGCGAGACCGTCGAAGCGTGGACCGGCGTGATGGACGGCCTGGTGAAGATCAACGTCGTTTCACCCTTGGGCAAGACGGCGACTTTTACCGGTGTGGGTCCCGGCGGCTGGTTCGGCGAAGGTTCGCTCCTCAAGTGCGAGGCCAGAAAGTACGACGTCGTCGCGCTGCGCGACACGCGCATCGCTTGGATGCCGCGGCGCACCTTCGAGCATCTGATGGATACCAGCATCGCCTTCAACCGCTTCCTGCTGACGCAGCTGAACGAGCGTCTGGGCCAGTTCATCGGAATGGTCGAATACGAAAGGCTGCTGGAACCGGATGCGCGCGTGGCGCGGTGCCTGGCCGAGCTCTTCAATCCGCATCTTTATCCCGGCAGCGGCGGCGAGCTCGAGATTTCGCAGGAAGAGATCGGTTATCTGTCCGGCGTTTCGCGCCAACGAGTCAATCAGGCGCTGCAGGTTCTGGCCCGCGCGCGGCTGCTCGAAGTATCTTACGGTCGCATCCGCATCATCGACCTCGGTGGCCTGCGCTCGTTCGGAAGCTGAAGATGCGACACGTTCACGCTCGGCACTCGCACGGCTTCCGGTGGAGGAGCCCTGCAAACCTGCAACGGCCGAGCCGGCACTGACCATGTTCGAACTACAGACCTGGGAAGTCGCAAGTTACGTGGTCACCGTGATCGGCCTGCCGCTCGCGATCCTCCTGTTCATTTTCGAGCAGCGCAAGGAGCGCGCCACCGAGGAAGACGAGGTCTACCAGTTGCTGTCGAACGCCTACAACGACTTCCTGAAGGTGGTGATCGACAACCCCGACCTGCGGCTGCGCAGCGAGCCGGCCAGCGTCGACCTCAGCGCCGAGCAGCAGGAGCGCATGCTGGCCATTTTGGACATGCTGATTTCACTCCTCGAGCGGGCCTACCTGACCGCCTACAGCGACGACATGACGCCGCGACAGCGCCGTCGCTGGAACTCGTGGGAGGATTTCATGCGCGAATGGGTGCTGCGCGACGACTTTTACTACCGTTTGCCGCGCCTGCTGAAGGGCGAGGATCCGGAGTTCGCCGCGTACCTTCAGCGCCTTGCCGAGGACGAGCGTGGCAAGGCCTCGACACGACCGCCTGCAGGAATTGAGCGAAGCACCTGACCATGAAGACAGTGAAGCTCAGTCGGGCCTCCGGTGTGGCGGTGCCGGCGCTTGGACTGGGCACTTGGCGCTTCGGCGAGTCGGCTCGCACCCGGGCGGCCGAAGTCGCCGCGGTACGCGCGGCCCTGGATCTCGGCTATCGGCTGATCGATACCGCGGAGATGTACGGCGACGGCGGCGCGGAAGAGATCGTTGGTACGGCCCTTGCGGAGGCCTTCGCGGCCGGGACGCTGCGCCGGGTTGACGTCTTCGTCGTCACGAAGGTGTATCCGCACAACGCCAGCCGCAGGGGCGTGGCAGCCGCGTGCGACCGCAGCCGCGCCCGGCTGCGGCTCGACTGCATCGATCTGTACCTGCTGCATTGGCGCGGCAATCACCCGCTCGCCCAGACCATTGCGGGCTTCGAGGCGTTGCGGGAGAGCGGCCTGATCCGCCAGTGGGGCGTGTCCAACTTCGACGTCGATGACTTGACCGAGCTCTGGCGATGCGACGCGGGCGCGGCCTGCACCACGAACCAGGTCTATTACTCCGCGACCCACCGTGGCATCGAATTCGACCTCCTGCCGTGGCAGCGTGAGCGTGGTTTATCGATGATGGCGTACTCGCCGATCGACCAGGGAACACTTGCCGCCGATCTTGGAGTTGCGCGGCTGGCGGCAAAGATCGGCGTTACGGCGCCGCAGCTGGCCCTTGCCTGGGTGCTGCGCCAGCCGGATGTCATTGCGATTCCGAAGGCCGCACGAGTCGAGCATCTGAGCGCAAATCTCGCGGCCGCCAGTCTCGCCATCGACGGCGAAATGTCCGCGGCAATCGATCGGCTGTTCCCGGCGCCGCGGCGCAAGCAGCCGTTGGCGATGACCTGACCGCTGCGTACACAGCTTGCTGAGATCCCGTCCGTGGGCTTCACTCATCATTTGAAACACCGAGCACGGTGGGCTGGGGTCTGCGGTGCGATCCTGCTCGGACTGCAGCCGGCGCATGCGAACGGCGGCTTCAACGTCGCGGCGACGCCGGAGGCGCTGGCGGCCGCGATGGCCACGCGCCGCAGCGTGCTGCTCGGTGAGGTGCACGACAACGCCGAACAGCACGCACTGCGGATTGAAGCGCTGCGCCAGCGCATCGCCGCCGGAGCCCGGCCGGCGATCGCTTTCGAGCAGTTCGACCGCGATCGCCAGGGCGAGATCGACCGCCTGCGACGCGAGCAGCCCGGCAATGCCGACGCGTTGATTGCGGCCGCCGGGGGGCCGAACTGGCAGTGGAAGCATTACCGGCCGTTCGTGCAGCTTGCGCTCGATCACGATCTGCCGATCGTCGCAGCCAATCTTTCGCGTGGCGACGCGATGAAAGTGGCCAGCGCCGGCTGGGACGCAGTGTTCGACGCGGCAATGCAGAAGTCGCTCGGCCTCGACCGCCTTGCCGAGTCTTTCATCTCCGCGCATGAACGCACCGTCGCCCGCGGTCACTGTGATCTGCTGCCGGCGGAACTGCTGCCGTCGATGGCGCGAGCGCAGATTGCACGCGACATCGTGCTGGCAGCTTCGTTGCGGGCCCACCTTGACCAGGGTGTGGTGCTGCTGACCGGCAACGGCCATGTGCGCAAGGACATCGGCGTGCCTGTGTGGCTCGACGCCGACGAACGTCGCGACGTGCTGACCATCGGCTTGATCGAAGCCGACGCCGACGGTCCGGTCGCCGAGCTCCGCGAACGCTATGACGTCGTCATCGAGACAGCCAAGGCCGAGAGATCCGATCCCTGTGCGACACTGCGCAAGCGCTTGGCGTCGCCGGCGGCAACGCCGTAAACGGCGCGCTCGCCTCAGGGATTCGATGCGGCAGCAACTACTGGCCGACGCTGCACCGGAGCCTCGCGGATCGGCAGATTGACCAGTGCCGCAGCCAGCGCCAGCAATGCGTCGGCGTACCACATCCACAGGTAGCTGCCTTGCGTGCTGATTGCGATGCCGCCGAGGTAGGCACCGAAGAAGCCGCCGATCTGGTGCGACAGCAATGTCAGGCCGAAAAGTGTCGCGAGGTAGCGCGTTCCGAACAGTTTGGCCACCACGCCAGCGGTCGGCGGCACCGTGGCAAGCCAGGTGAAGCCGAGGCCCGCAGCGAACAGGTAGAACGTCATCGCGGTCTTGGGCGCAGCTAGGTAAGCGACCACCAGCACCGCGCGCGACAGATACATCCAGAACAGGATGTACTTGCTGCGGTACCGGTTGACCCACCACCCGGCCATCAAGCTGCCGCCAATGTTGCCGAGCCCGATGATGGCGAGGGACCAGCTGGCCACCGACGACGGCAGTCCGCACAGTCCGACTTCGCCCGGCAGATGCGTCACGAGAAACGCGATGTGGAAGCCACAGGTGAAGAACCCGGCGTGCAGCAACAGGTAACTGCGGTCAACGACTGCAACGCGCACGGCGTGCCGCAGGCCGTGATCGCCGGGCGCAACCGCCGCATGGGCATGCACAGGCCGGGCGCGCAGTGCCCACGCCATCGGCAGCGTGGCCAGTGTGATCGCGGCCATCGTCCACATTGCCCCCATCCAACCCATCACCATGATCAGCTTCTGCATCAGCGGCGCGAACACGACCTGGCCGACGGATCCGCCGGCGTTGATGACTCCGGATGCGGTGCCGCGAGACTCTGCCGGCACACGCGTCGCCGCGGCACCGATCAGCACCGAGAAGCTGCCGGCACCCGAGCCTGCGGCGGTCAGCAGCCCAAGCGTGAGGATGAGTCCGAGTCCGCTCGAAGCCAGTGGCGTCAGCGCGGTGCCGATCGACAGCACGATGAGGCCGACAGCCAGCACGCGCCCCGGTCCGTAACGGTCGGCGAACGCACCGGCGATCGGTTGCGCGGCACCCCAGACGAACTGACCAATGCCCAGGGCCAGGCTGATCGTGACGATGCCGAGACCGGTCGTCGTGTTCATCGGCGACACGAAGAGCCCAAGCGACTGTCGGGCGCCCATGGTCACCATCAGCAACGCCGCCGCGAGTGCCGTGACGCCCCACCAGGCGCGACCCGCGCTTCCGCTCAAAGGGATTCCACAGGCTCGATGAATGCGGCAGCCAGCGCACGGCCCGCCGCGTCGGTGGTCCGGTGCAGGCTGGCGCGCAGCCGCTGGCCGAGCAGCTGCCCGACTTCGCGCTGCGCCGCCTGCCAGGCCGGCGCTGCGGCGCGCAGGCGACGACGACCCTTCGCCGTCAGCTCCAGCGGCCGCGCCCGTGCATCGCCGCGCATGAAGCGGCCGTCAAGCCGCAACAGCAGGCCGGACTCGATCAACGGCGCCACCAGCCGCGTGGTCGTGGTGCGATCCATCTGCAGCCGCCGCGCGAGTTCGGCCACCGGAATGCACTTCTCCGCGCGTGCGATGGACGCGAGCGCCGCGTATTGCGTGACGGTCACGCCGTGCGCCACGAGCGCCGCGTCGTACAACCCTGTCAGCCGACGGGCAAGGCCGCGCACCTTGGTGCCGGTACACGAACCGGCCGGCGGCAGCGGGGAGTCTGCGTGCATTTCACAGATGGTGCCGCAGTCGACGCAACGCGTCCAGCCGGATCGCATGAACGGTTGATAGCTGAGACAATGGCCGCCTTGCCGTCAGGAAGCGACATGAGTGCATTGCATCCCTTCCATCTCGCATTTCCAGTGACATCGCTGCAAAAGGCACGAGCGTTCTATGGCGACCTGCTCGGCTGCCCCGAAGGTCGATCAAGCGATGCCTGGGTTGACTTCAACCTGTACGGTCACCAGATCGTCGCCCACCTGTCGCCTGACGAAGCAGGTCATCGCCGCACCAGCGCGGTAGACGGTGATGATGTTCCGGTGCGTCACTTCGGCGTCGTCCTGTCGATGGACGAATGGACCAAACTCGCGGATCGCCTTCGCGGCGAAGGCGTGAAGTTCATCATCGAACCGCATATCCGTTTCGAGGGTGAAGTCGGCGAACAGGCGACGATGTTCTTTCTCGATCCGTGCGGCAATGCGCTCGAATTCAAGGCGTTCGCCGACCCGTCGCGACTCTTTGCGAAATAAGCAGGCAGTGGGCACGGCGCGATGACCGTCAGCATCGGCAGCCGCGGGTGGGCCATGCAGTCGCCGCACGGCGCTCGCGCCCAATGAAGGTCTTCATCTCGTATTCGTCGCGCTACGGGGACCTGGTTGAGCGGCTGCGACTGGCGCTGGTCGCCGAAGGGCACGATCCCTACGTCGATCGAGCGGAGCTTGAGCCCGGACAACCGTTCGACGCTGAACTGCGCGAGGCGATCGACGACTGCGACCTCTTCGTCTTCCTGCTGGCGCCGGAAACGGTGGCGCCCGGCAGTTATGCGCTCGCCGAACTCGGACTGGCCCAGGCACGCTGGCGCCATCCACGCGGTCGCGTGCTCCCAGTAAAACTCGCGCCCACACCCATCGGCAGCGTGCCGCCTTACCTGAAGGCGGTCACGATGTTTGAACCGCAGGGCGACCCGGTGCCCGGCATCGTTGCGGCGGTCGCCCGTCTTGCGCCAGGCCGGCGCCGCCTTCTCTGGGCCGTGGCCATCGCCGTCGTGCTTGCGGCAGCGCTGGCGGGCTCATGGCTTTGGCGTGAGCAGCAGACGAAGGCGGCGACACTGCGGCAGTCGATCGCCTCCGCTGCCGAACTGTGCGCGAGTGGCGGGCATGCCGCCGGTTGGAAGCGCCTGGGCGAACTTGCGGACGCCGGGGCACCCCCGCAGGTGCTGGAGACAGCGCGCGAGGACTGCGCGATGCAATGGCTGCGCGACATCCGTGTCCGCGCCGACACCGAGTCCTTCACCGTCATCATCAATCGACTGTCGCCGACGCTCGTCGCGGGGCTGGCCACCGCGCGCGGTCAGCGCGCGGCGGATCTGCGGGCGCATCTCGGCTGGGGTGATGCGCTGCGCGCCCGCGAAGGCGCCGCCGACGCCAACCCGGATGCGCATTTCCGCCGGGCGCTGGAAGACGATGCCGACAACGTCTACGCCAACGCGATGCGGGCTCACTACCTGGCGGTGCGAAATCGCGAAGAGGAGGCGGTCGTCCACTTCCGGGCGGCAGTGGCCGCCAATCGCGACCGGCCCTTTGTCCGCAGCCTGCAATTCGGCGCCTGGCTGTGGCGCGCCGGCTACGCGCCGCATGCCGTCCGCACCGCCAACGACATGCGCATTGCGGGCGAGCGACCGACCGCCGCGCAGGTCAACGCGTTGTGGGGCCCCATCTACTTTTCGCAGCTTTTCAACGCCGACGATCCCACGAGATTCCTCGCGATACTGCCCGGCGACGAACACCTCGCGACCTTCGAGTGGCTGTTTCCGCAACCGCGCGACGAAGGCGAAACCGCCGTATGGCGTTATTGCCATGCGCTGCTGATGGCCCATGCCGGCAAGCGAGCCGAAGCGGTGGCGACGCTTGCGCAGTTGCGCGACGAGCTTCGATCGGACAACCGGACCGGTCGCGTGCTCGACCAGGCGCAGGCCGCGCTGAAGCGGCTGAAGACGAAGTAGACCGGCACGGCCCCGGTTCAGCCGCGGCCGACGAAGGGCATCTTTGTCGCCATCACCGTCATGAACAGCACGTTCGCTTCGAGCGGCAATGCCGCCATGTGCAGCACCGCGTTCGCAACGAGGTTCACGTCCATGACCGGCTCCGCCGCCAGCTCGCCGTAAGGCTGCATCACACCCTGCGGCATGCGCTCCGTCAACGGCGTTGCCGCGTTGCCGATGTCGATCTGGCCAACCGCAATGTCGTGCTGGCGACCGTCGAGCGACGCAGCCTTGGTCAGACCGGTCACCGCATGCTTGGTTGCCGTGTACGGAGCCGAGTTCGGCCGCGGTGCGTGCGCCGAGATCGAACCGTTATTGATGATGCGACCGCCGCGCGGAGTCTGTGCCTTCATCACCCGGAATGCCTGCTGCAGGCAGAGGAAAGCTCCGGTCAGGTTGACGTCGACGACCGCCTGCCACTGCGCCGGCGTAAGTTCGTCGAGAGGTATCGGCGGTGCGCCACTGCCGGCGTTGTTGAACAACACATCCAGGCGCCCCAGTTCCACCACAACGCGATCGAACAACTCACGCACGGCATCGGGCTGGCTGACGTCGGTCGGTACCACCAGGGCTCGAGCACGCTCAGCGTTCGCGAGAGTGACGGTCTCGCGCAGTGCGTCGCCACGCCGCCCGGCCAACGCCACGTGATAGCCCTCGCGCAAGAACGCGATGGCAACGGCGCGACCGATTCCGCTGCCGGCACCGGTGATCAGCGCCACTTTGCTCGTCATAGGATTCCTCGATTCAACGACGCCGTTGTCATCACATGACGGAACGCTCGCCAAGAGCCGAAAGCTTACTGCGTCGTTACCTCCGCCCTTGCGCGCGCCCTACGACCTCGATCAGACGTCTGGACCCGTGGCCCCACAGGGCCGTGAGGAGAGCAATGCCGCGGATGCGGGCCTGTTAAAGTTTCCGGGGCCTCGGTCCGCTTGGCACAATCCCACGCCCTCCGCCCGGAACTCCGTGTCCTCAATCCTCCGCTTTGCGTTGCTGGCGTTCGCGCTGGTCGCGTGCCAGGCAGTCGCCTCCACGCCCCAGACCCTGCTCGATCGCGCCTACGCCGAAACGAGAGTCGACCCGGAATCCGCGCGCCGTCATGCCGAAGCAGCTCTGAGTCAGCTCACCGGCACGCCGGACGCCGACCAGATCATTCGTGCGCACGCGCTGCTGTGCGACTACTACGCGGAGCGCAACAGTGCGCTGGCGCTGCGCCATATCGCTGACGCGCGCGCGTTGCTGCCTCAGGCCCAGCGACCCGGCCTGCAGGCACACCTCGCCAATTGCGAGGGCGAGCTCAGCGAACTGAGCAACGACACGGGCCGCGCCGCCGCGCTTTACCAGTTGGCGGTCACGGTCGCCGAACAGCACAACGAGCGCGAGCTTCTGGCGGACGCGCTGTTCCTGCGCGGCTACCTGAATGGCGTGCAGGGGGCGTTCGCAGCCGGCCTGACGGACCTGCAGCGGGCTCAGGAGCTATACGAGGAACTGAAGCTGCCGCAGCAGGTTCGCAACACGGTGAACGGCATCGCCAGCCTGTACAGCCGGGTCGGCGACTACCCGCAGGCGCGCGACTACTACGAAGCATCGCTGCGTATTCAGATGCAGGCCGGATTGACGCGCGACGAGGTGGTGACGCGCTACAACCTGGGACGAGTGCTGGAAAAGCTGAACGACTGGAACGGCGCCGAACTGCTGTTCGACGAAGTGCTCCGCCTGAGCCGTCAGATCGGCTATGCGCGCGGCGAGGCGTATGCGCTGCGCGGACTCGCGCAGGTGCAGAACTCGCGTGGGAACCACCTGGACGCAGTCACGCTGCTCGATCGCGCGGCGCAGCAGCAGGGCGCGACGACAGACGAGATGCTGCGCGCGCAGATCCTGCTCCAACGAGGGATCGCACTGAGGGGGCTGCAGCGCCCACGCGAGGGCATCGAGGCGCTGCGCGCTGCGCTGGAACTGTTCATCAAGGCCGACTCGGTGAACGATGTCGGCAGTGCGCGGGCCGAATTGGCGCGTGCCCTCGCCGCCATCGGAGACTGGCAGGGCGCCTACCAGCAGCACGTGCAGTTCCAGACGGCGAATGACGCACTGCTGCAGCGACAGCTCGACCAGCGCTATGCCAGCCTTACGGCGGCCAAGGACAAGGAAAACGCACTGCTGCAGCAGCAGAAAGACGCCAGCGAACGCGCGCTTAGTCAGGAGCGACGGGCGACGCGGCTTCAGGAAGCGGTCATCGTGCTGACCGTCCTGTTGATTCTGGTGCTGGCGACGCTGGCGTGGCGGGGGCGCCGTACCAGTCAGGTCATGCGCGCGCTGGCAATGACCGACGAGCTGACCGGCGTGCCGAACCGCCGTCAGGTGCTCGCACAACTGGACGAGTTGCTACGGGATGGGCCGGGTTGCGCGGTGCTGATCGTCGATATCGATCACTTCAAATCGATCAACGATGAATACGGTCACCTCGTCGGCGATGACATCCTGCGCGCCGTCTCGGCGACGCTGCGCGGCATCGCGCACGACCCCGTGAAGCTGGGCCGCCTCGGCGGCGAAGAGTTCCTCATCGCCAGCCCGGAAAACAACGAAATCGCGGCGCGCAGGCTGGCGGAACGCCTGCTCGCCGAAGTTCGCACACTGGATCTCAGCCGGCACCTACCCGGCCGACGCGTCACGATCAGCATCGGACTCACCGTGACGACGCCAGGGGATACGGTCGCCGCACTGCTTCGCCGCGCCGACGAAGCACTGTACGCGGCGAAAGCCAATGGCCGCGATTGCGTCGTTGCGCGCATGCCAGGCGTCGCCTCCGCGCCGCTCGCGCGCGCCGGCATCGCCTGAAACGCGCGTGCCGGACCGGTGCGTCACTGCGGCGGGCGCGGCCGCACCGTGTGCGAAACGTGCACGATCAGCCGCCATTCGCCGGCGCGACGCTGCCAAATGTTGAGATAGACAAGGTCTCGCGACTCCGCCTCCGTCGGGGCTACCGTGCGACCACGACCGTAGGCATACCCGAAGTCGCCCGACTCGGCGACGGCCGCTCCTTCCGGCGCCCAGGCAAACGCCTCTTCGAGCGCGGCCAGCTCGGCCAGCGCCTGAGTGCGTCCGACGACGGGCAGTCGCCCGCCGCGATGCAGCCGGCCGTCTTCGGCAAAGACGGCCTCGAATGCTCTCCGCGCACTTGCCCGCGCTGCAACGCCGGCGCGCGCATCGAGTTCACGCAGTGCGGCAAGCGCCTCGCCGCGTTGTGCCGGTTCCACCGCGACTACAGCCACCGGCGCCTGGGCTGGCGCCGTCCAGTCCGCGGTGCCCAACGGCGGGGCGGGATGATCGATGCCGATGTCGATGCGAACGAGGAAGCGGCCATCGGGTTGCCGCTGCCACACGGACGTGTAGTGACCATGACCGATCGGCGGTTCGGACGGGACACGCCGGTACTCCGACGGACCAGTCGTGTAGCCCATATCCCCGGCGCCGGAGATCGCTGCCGCAACCGGACGCCACTGGATATTCACGGCCCAGTCCGGCCCCTCGCGCAGACGCGGAAACGCCGGCGCGGGGAAGGGCGCAAACAGGATCGCGTCGGCGGCGAAAAATTCGATGAAGGCTTGACGAGCGTTGGTCTCCTGCGCACGCGCGGCGAACGCACGCTCACTGGAAACCACGCGCTCGAGCTCGATCGAGCGATCGGCTGCCATCGCAAGGGTTGCACAGCCTGCCATTAGCACCGCTACGGAAAGTCCAATCGTCCGCATTTCGGTCCTCCGCTCAACCGCGTCACGCTAGTGCGGTTGCGCGGGACCGGCGCGGGACTGCGACAAGCACGCGAAACCGCGGAGTGAAATGGGCTCTGAGCCGATCAGTCAGGCTACGGTCCGAGCACGCCGCCGGCCGCGCCGGGCAGCACCGCATCGTCCTTGACCGCGGGCAGCACACGCGTGTCGCGAATGACCGGCTGCCGCCACGCGACCATGGCGATCACGAGCACGGTGACACCGGCAAATGCCATCGCAGTGCGCAGTCCGAGGTGTTCGCCGAGCCAGCCGCCCAGCAGCGCACCGGGTCCGGCCGGCAGCAGGATCAGCCAGCGCATGGTGCTGGTCATGCGACCGAGCATCGGGGCCGGCGTGACCGATTGCCGCAGCGACAGGAACGTGATGAAGATCAGCACGGCCCCGACACCAAACAACATCAGCATCAGGCCGAACATCGCAATGCCGAACTTCGACGCCGGCGCGGCCGCGCCAAGCAGCCAGCCCACGCCGCAAATCACGAAACCCAGCACCAGCGTCGGACCCGGACCCAGACGCTTGGAAATCCGGTTGCCGACCGTGCTTGTGACGATGGTGCCAACGCCCAGGGCCACATAGGAAAGTCCTACGCCGCCTTCCGACAATCCCAGCGTGCGCGTTGCGAACAGGATCTGCACGACCAGCGCCGCCTGATGGCACATCTGCCAGCCGCCAACGATCAGCGCCATTGTCACCAGCAGCCGGTGACCGGCAACAAAGCGCATGCCGGCGCGCAGCGCGGGCCAGAAGTCGGTGGCAACATGCAGCGGCCCCTCGGTCACGCGGATGCCGCGGAGGATCAGCGCCGAGACCAGCAGCAGCACGGCATCGGCCAGCAACGCGAACGGCGCACCCACCAGTTTGATCAGCGCGCCCGCAGCGCCGGGTCCGGCGACCTCAGCCGAAGAACTTGCCAGCGCATTCTTGGCATGAGCTTCGACGAGTCGTTCCCGCGGAACGATCTGCGTCAGGACGATCTGCGCTGCACTGCCTGCGATCGTGTAGACACTGCCGATCGCAAAACCGATGACGTAAAGCCACACCATCGACAGCCATCCGGTCCACCAGGCGAGCGGCACGCTGGCGACGAAAAGCGCCAGCAGGATTTCGCCCCAGACATAGACCGGCAGCTTGCGAACGCGGTCCAGATAGACCCCGGAGGGCAACGAAAACAGGACGAATGGCAGGACTTCCATCGCCGTCAGGATGCCCATCTGCGTCGGTGTCGCGTGCAGCAGCACCGCCGCCGTGAGCGGCAGCGCGAGCATCGTCACCTGCCCGCCGAACGAGCTGATGAAGATAGAGATCCAAAGTCGGCGGTAGGTGGCGTCGCGCAGCAGGTCGTCTGCCGACAACGAGACACGCCGCATCCAGCCGGGCGGCAGCAACAGGGTCAAGGATTTCACGGAGGAAGCGGCGCTCGGGCACGGCCCGACAGCGAGGGGCGGTAGCGTACCGGAGGCCATCAAACGATGCAGCCTGCATCGCTCGGAAGCGCGACTGGGCGCGCAAGTCAGTCGCGATGCCGCAACACTCGACTCACCCGCGACGACCGGACCGCGCGCGCTGCCGGCGGCCGCACTCTCCAGTGCATGCGCACGAATAGCGAAGTGCCGATCGGGCTAGGTGAGCAACGCCAGGATCAGCGGTGAACTCAGGGCCGCCAGGGCCGTCGACATGACCATGCTGGTCGCGACCGCGGCCTCCATCGAGCGGAACTCCCGTGACATCAGAATCACATTGACGCCGACCGGAAGCGCCGCCAGCAGCACGACAGCCTGCGTCTCCAGCTGCGGCAGGCGCAGCAGCCACGCCAGGCCCCAGACGACGAGCGGAAGCGCAGCGAGTTTCAACGCCGCGATCGCGGTGCCTTCGCGCCATCCCTGGCGCACGTCGCACTCCGCGAGGCCCATGCCCACCACGATCAGCGACAGCGGCATGGCGGCGTCGCCAACCAGGCCCAGCGGTGCGTCGATCGCGCGCGGCAGCTGCCCGCCGGCCAGGCCAAAGGTCGAGCCGGCAACAATCGAAGCGACGATCGGATTCGTCAACACCCCACGAACGGTCGCGCCGAATCCGCGCACCGACAGTTCGCCATGCCGCGCCCACTCGACGGACACCGTGACGAGCGTCCACAGCAGCAGTGAATTGAAGATCAGGACCAGTGCGACCGAAGGCATCGCCGCCTCGCCCAGCGCTACCTTGGCCAACGGCACGCCAAGCAGCACATTGTTCGAAAAGATGCCGCCGAGCGCGAACACGGACTGACCCACGCCATCGAGTCCAAAGCCGTAGCGGGCCCACAGACGCCCGACAACGAACACGAGGAGACAGCCGCCGAAGTACGCGATCAGCAGTCGGGCGTCGACGGGCGGCAGCGCTGCGAGTCCGGTCATCAGTCGGAACAACAGCGCCGGAAGCGCGACTGCGAACACGAACTTCGACAACGCGGCGCTCGCCTGGCGCGACCAGCGACCGTAACGCGACAGCAGGTAGCCGAGCAGCACCAGCGCAAACAGCGGCGCCGAAAGTTCGAGTTGGTGCAGGAAGACGGACATGGCGACGCGTTGCGATGACGCGTCGCAGTGTAGGTCCGACGCGCGCCGCGGCGGCCTTGCGGTGCCACCGCCTGCGTCGCCGGCTCAAAGCATCAGCGCGTTACGACCGCCAGTTCGCTCTGGGCCATGGCTTCGAGCATGACCTTCGACGGTTGCGCGCCGGATACGGCGAGTCGTTCGTTGAAGATAAAAAGCGGCACACCGCTGATGCCCATCGCGCGCGCGCGCTGATCAGCCGCCGCCACGGCCGCATGCCCCTGGTCGGTCGTCAGCATGCCCTTCACCCGGAACGCATCGAAGCCTGCCCGCTCGGCGATCCGCGTCAGTTCATCGATGTTGCCGATATCTACCCCTTGCGTGAAGTAGCTGCGGAACAGCTGCTCGACAAGGACGTCGGTCCGCACAGGGTTCTGCGACTGCGCCCAGGTGATCAGCCGATGCGCATCGAGCGTGTTGGGCTGCCGGCCGATGCGCTCGAACTCGAACCAGATTCCGACCTCTTTTCCAGCGGCCTCGACACGCGCATTCATCTCCTGCGCTCGCTCCGGTCCGCCGAACTTCCGTTCGAGATACGTGCGGCGATCGATGCCGCCTCGCGGCAAGTCGGGGTTCAGCTGGAACGGATGCCAGCGCACGTTGGCCCTCGTGCCGTCGCTGCGCTGCGCAAGCGCGGCCTCGAGGCGCCGCTTGCCGATGTAGCACCACGGACAGACAACGTCGGAAACGACGTCGATCGTCATCGGCTCGGTGAGCGAGGTCATTCGCACAGCATAGTCAGCCCGCGTGCGCTGTCCAGACGGTGACCACGCAAGCACGGCGCCCTTCGACGGCAAGGTACCGCAACCGCGGGATCAGGCGAAGAAGATCAGGTAAATGCCCAAGCCGATCATCACCACGCCGCTGACGAGCTTGAGTACGCGGCCTTCCTTTTCCTGCAGTCGATGCCGGCTCAGCATCACAACGCCGATTGTCAGGATGACGATGTCGTCGACCATGTAGGCGGCGATGTAAAGCAGCAGGTAGCCGTAGTACGCGCTCGGATCGAATTCGCGCAACGTCAGGATGCGCGTGAACAGCGCCGGAAAGCCGGAGGTGCAGAGGAACTCGACGATCTGCACGAGGATCGCCAGGATGATCGCGCCGATGATCGCCGCGCCGAGGCTTTCCGCATGCAGGATGCCGCGCATGCGACTGTAGATGCCGGGCTTGGCGCGCTCCGGGATGGACAGCGAAATGCCGACCTTCAGCGCGAGGAAGTCCTTCACGTTGATCAGGCCGGCAATGATCGCGATTGCGGCGATGGCCCACTGCGAAGCCCGCGACAGACCGATGATCAGGAAGAAATTCAGCCACGCCGCCATGAAGAGGAAATAGGCGATTCCCTGGATCAGCACGAACGTCCCGGCGATCGCGATCATCCGCCGACGGTCGTTCAACGGCGCCAGCAGCGAGATCATCAGCAGCAACACCCACATCGAACAGGGATTGAAGCCGTCGAGCAGCCCCATTGCCAGCGTGAACGCCGGCAAGCCGACATCATCGAGCGTGACGGTTCGGCCAAAGAACGTGATCTCGAAGGACTCGGGCGGCGCCGCGGTCGTGGCCGGCCCCTTGGGGCACGCGAGGCTTTCCTCGGCTTCACAGGTGCTTGCTCCTGCCGCGGACTGCGCGGCTGCGCCGCCAGTCAGCGCGTTGCGGATCAGCTTGTCGGTGCTCGCCTCATCCGAGTATCCAACGATCAACTGACCGCCGACATACACCGCTGGCACCCGCGCGGCCCCTGCGTTCAGCGCCCGGGCGAGTTCCTTGAGCCGCTCGAGCGCGGCGGGTTCCTTCTGCACATCGCGCACGATCACCTTGAGCGAGGGCTGCTCCGCCTTCAGCTGCGCCAGGAATTCCTCGGCCTTCGCGCAGTGCGGACAGCCTTCGCGCACGAAAGCCTCGATCGTCTGCGCATCGGCGCTGCTCACCGGTGCGGCGATCACCGCAACAAGCGCCAGCAGCACGCGCATGGCCGTGAGCGCCAGCCACGACCATTTGTTCGAACGGATGTCCATCTGTATGGGCCCGGCCTGCACGGCCCGCCTCCAGGATTCAAACCGGGCCGAGTGTAGGAAGGGATTGCGGCGAGGAACTGTGCTGACTCAGCCGCACCACACGGCGGATTTCATCAGGATCAAGCCCGTTTGATATAGCCGGTGCACGCTGCACAGCGGAGGCCAGTAGCCGCCCTCGTACCCTCGTGATAAGCATCCGACTTTGCGCGCTTATCGGGCGGAGTGGTGTCGAGGTAGGCGCGCGTCGCACGTTCTACATCGAACTGCGGGCCGGGCCGGGCTGCTTCCGGGATGATTACCTGACCCTGGGGCGTGGGCTCCGCGGCGGTGCTCATGGTCGTTGCTGTGATCGTGCTGGCGCTAAACCCGTCGAGTTTGACTCTTTTCGCGTTGCTGACGACGTGGTTCTTCCTGATGACGCCGGTGACGAATTCGATCATCCGCAGCGGCGAAATCGAAGCGGATGTCTTCGGCCTCAATGCCGCGCGTGAGCCGCACGGTTTCGCCTCGGCAGCCATGCGCCTGGCGTCGTACCGCAAGCTCGAACCATCGCCACTCGAAGAGTTCGTTTTCTTCGACCACCCGAGCGGTCGCACACGCGTGAAGACCGCGATGCGATGGTTTGCAGAGAACCCGGGTGCCGGCGCGGCGGTGTCGGCTGGAACGGGCCGCTAGCGGCGGCCGGTCACGCTGCGCCGATGCACGTCAGCGCGGCACGCTGTAGTTCGCCGGGATCCAGTCGTAGCCCTTGCCGTCGGCACGCAGTCGTCCGAGACCCGGAAACGGCAGGTGGGCCGATCCGACCCACAGGCCCTGCTTGGCGGCGTCGGCAAAGGCCTTTTTGCGCTGCACCGCGGCCGCCTTCGGATCGGTGTCAAAACGGATCGTCACCGACGGGTCGGGAAACTGTACCGCCGCCACGTGCATGAGATCGCCCCACAGCACCAGCTTCTGCCCCTGGCTCTCGACCACGTAAATCGCATGGCCCGGCGTGTGACCGCGGGTTGCGACCGCACGCACGCCGGGAGCCAGCGCCGTGTCGCCATCGAACGGCCGGAATCGACCTGCAGACTGATACGGCTGCAGCGCCGCCATCGCCCCCTGGAAAGCGGGTTTGGCCTCGTCCGGAGCCGCGTCGAGGTTCTTCTGGCTCAGCCAGTGGTCGGCTTCACGCTGGTCGGCGCGTATGACGGAGTTCGGAAATCGGCTTGCCGTCCTTGACGATGCCGCCCACATGGTCGCCGTGCATGTGGGTCAGATAGATCTCGTCGATCTGCCCGGGCTCGTAGCCGGCGGCCTTCAGGCTTGCGACCAGGTTGCCGAGCGTTGGACCGAAGTAACTACCCGCACCTGCGTCGACCATGACCAGCTTTGAGCCCGTGTTGATCAGGTAGGCGTTCACCGAGGTCTCGACGGGGTCCTTCAGGTACTGCCGGGCCAGCGCCCTGGCGACGCGCGCCGCGGTTGTATTGGTCAGCAGGCCGCCCACCTCGAGATCGACCGTGCCATCCGAAAGCGCCGTCACTTCAATGTCGCCCAGCATCATGCGGTAGTAGCCGGGCTGCGACTTGACCGCCGGTGCTGCCGCCAGCGCGAATGACGCGGCAGCGGCGAACAGCAGGGCAACGGCCGCACGGCCGGCAACGCGCAGGTTCGGCATCTCAGGACTCCCGTGTCGAGGCAGCGCAGCTTACGGACTGGCGTGGCGGGCGAAAAGCCCCTTCGCAGGAGGGCCGGCCGGGCCCGAAGCACGCAAATGGTAGGGCCTGCCTCATACGTTCGTACGGGCCAGGTTACGACGTTCGTACGAGGGTCAAACCAGCGGCCCAAACCTAGACTCCGGGCTCAAGTTGCTCCTTCCCTAGGCCCGCCATGTCGAATCGCAAATCGCTGCTGCACCTGCGTGCTCTGCCCTCCACCGTCGCGGCGCTTGCCGCCGTCGGCTTCAGTGGATCGGCCCTTGCCCAGGCCGGGAATCCGACGACTGGCGCAACACTGTACAAACAGGCGGTCACGATCCCGAACTCGGCTGCGCTGAGCTGCGAGAACTGTCACGGACCCGCCAACATATTCAAAGCGTCGCGTTTCCCGAACACCACCGAAGCCGGACTGCTGGTGCTGTTCAACAACGCCGTGTCGACCAACAAAGGCTTGATGGGGGCGTTTTCCGGCTGGAACGCGCAGATGCGCGCCGACGTGGTGTCGTACCTCGCGGGAGCCACTGCCGCGCCGCCGCCACCGCCACTGACGCTGCCGCCGGGTACTCCGGCACCTCCGCCGCCCGCCCCGGCCCCCGCGCCCGCCCCGGCGCCGGCCCCGGTGTCTCCGACCACATCGCCGACGGCCTCCCCGAACCCAGCCTCGTTCAGCAGCACCGAGGTGATGAAGGAAAGTGCGACCAGCGCAGTCCTCGTGACCAACAGCACCAAGAACACGATTACTTTCGCCACCCCCGCGCTGAAGCCGCCCGCCGACGTCAAGAGCGAATTCGTGACGACGGTCGCCCCTGCGGGAAGCACGGACTGCGCACGCACTCCGAGTCTCGAGCCGGGCACGAGCTGCTCGTTCGGCGTGCGTTTCGCGCCGCTGTCCGCGGGTACCCGCACGGAGACCTGGACCATAAACTTCAGCACGGCGGACGTGCCGGCGCGCGAAGTGACGCTGGAAGGTACCGCGATCGGTGGCATCGCCACCACCGCCGCCGGCTCCACCGCGCCGACTGGCTCGAGCGCCGCCAATTCGCCCGCCGATGGCGGTGGTGGGGCGCTCGGCTGGCTGAGCCTGTTTGGCCTCGGCGCCCTGGGAGTTCTGGGAGCACGCCGCCGTCCCGGCAGCTAGCGCACATCGCTAGACGAGATCGCCGCGGCATGCCGCGGCGATTTTTTTTGCCGAATTGCAGCGCAAGCGGCGGAGTGCCGGCACCGCGGCGCCGTTCTACTGTCCGATCGTCGATAAGATCACAGTAGAGCGAGCCCCATGAAGCCATCACCGTCGCGACGAGCCGCCGACACGCTGAACGACCCGCGCTGGGCCGCCGTCGCCGCGCGCAACCAAAATTTCGACGGGCAGTTCGTCTACGCGGTGCGCACCACCGGTGTGTATTGCCGCCCGTCGTGCGCCTCGCGCCCGGCAAAGCCGGAAAACGTCGAGTTCCACGACACGCCCGCGGCGGCCGAGAAGGCCGGCTTCCGCGCGTGCCGCCGCTGCCGTCCCGACCAGCCAGTCGCGAACGCGCCGCAGGTCGCACTGGTTGCCGAGCTTTGCCGCGCAATCGAGCAGGCCGAGACACCTCCTACCCTCGAGCAGCTCGCGCGGCGCGCCGGAATGAGCCCGTTTCATCTGCATCGCGTGTTCAAGGCCGCGACCGGCGTCACGCCCCGACAGTACGGCGCGGCCCATCGCTCGCGCCGCGTGCGCAGCCGCCTGCAGGAAGACGGCCGCGTGACCGACGCGATCTATGACGCCGGCTTCAATTCGAGCGGCCGCTTTTACGAACAGTCCGACGCGCTGCTCGGCATGACGCCGTCGCGCTACCGCGCCGGCGGCGCCGAGGCGGTGATCCGATTTGCGATCGGCCAGTGTTCGCTGGGCGCGATCCTCGTCGCGGCCACCGAGCGCGGTGTCTGCGCGATCCTGCTGGGCGACGACCCCGAAGTGCTGGTGCGCGATCTGCAGGACCGCTTTCCGTCAGCGCGCCTGATCGGCGGCGATGCCGCGTTTGAACGCCTGGTGGCCCAGGTGGTCGGACTGATTGAAGCCCCCGGACATGGGCTGCAGTTGCCGCTGGATGTGCGCGGCACGGCGTTCCAGCAGCGGGTTTGGCAGGCGCTGCGAGCCGTTCCAGCCGGAAGCACCGTCAGTTATGCGCAGATCGCGCAGCGCATCGGCGCACCCACCGCGGTGCGCGCCGTGGGCCAGGCCATCGCCGCCAATCCGCTGGCGGTGGCTATCCCCTGCCACCGGGTGATCCGCACTGACGGCGCCATCTCCGGCTATCGCTGGGGTGTCGAGCGCAAGAAGGCGCTGCTCGACCGGGAATCCGTCGCCGCCTGACCGCACGGCGGCGCAAAAAAACCGGACGACCGTGTCGATCCGGCCCGCCCCCGTTCGACGTCATTTGAAGGCGCCTTGGCGCCAATTCATCGGCGCGCCGCTGACAGAAAAGGCGACCGCGCCTATCGTGACGGCGACAAGGAGGCCTGAATGAGAACGACTCCCGTGACACCAAGATCCGCGCGCGCTCGCGCCAAGACGGCCGCAGCGGTCTCGAGGAAGCCGGGCCTGGCTTCCACGCCGCCGAAAAAGGGCGTCCTGCTGATGGTGGCGACGCGCAAGGGCGCGTGGTTGCTGAAGAGCGACGCCGCACGGCGCAACTGGCAGATGATGGGTCCGCACTTTCTGGGCCACATCATCCAGCACCTCGTGCTCGATCCGCGCGACGGCCGAACGCTGCTCGCCGCCGCCAAGACCGGGCACCTCGGCCCGACGGTGTTCCGCTCGACCGACTTCGGCAAGTCGTGGAAGGAGGCACAGCAGCCGCCGGCCTTCACGAAGAAGGCCGACGGCAGCGGCCGCGCGGTGGATCACACCTTCTGGCTCACACCGGGACATGCGAGCGAACCGGACGTCTGGTATGCCGGCACCTCGCCGCAGGGTCTGTTCCGCAGCGACGACGGGGGCAAAAACTGGCGCGGCGCGTCGCCGATCAACGATGACCCGCAGTACATCGGCTGGATGGGCACTGCGCAGGACGGGACCCCCGATGGCCCGAAGATGCATTCGATCATCGTCGACCCGCGCGACCCGAAGCATCTTTACTTTGGCATGAGCGGCGGCGGCGTGCACGAATCCACCGACGGCGGCCGGACGTTCAAGCTGCTGATCGACGGTCTCGAAGTCGTCGAAGGTTTTCCGAAGAACGACCCCAGCGTGCACGACCCGCACTGCATCCGCCTGTGCCCGAGCAATCCGGACCGGCTGTATCAGCAGAATCACTGCGGTATCTATCGCATCGACCGGCCGTCGAATACCTGGGTGCGCATCGGCAAGGCGATGCCCAAAAAGGTCGGTGACGTCGGCTTCAACATGGTCACCCATCCGCGCGATGCCGACATCTGCTGGGTGTTGCCGATGGACGGGCAGACCGTCTGGCCGCGCACCAGTCCCGGGGGCAGGCCCGCGGTCTATATGACACGCAACGCCGGCAAGACCTGGCAACGCCAGGACTCCGGAATGCCCGAGTCGCAGGCGTGGTGGACGGTGAAGCGGCAGGCGATGTGCGGTGACACGCGCGACCCGGTGGGCCTCTACTTCGGCACGTCGAGCGGCGAACTGTGGATGAGCCGCGACGAAGGCGCCAAGTGGCAGTGCATCGCACGCCATTTGCCCGAGATTTACGCAGTCGAGGCGGCCGACGCCGCGTAACCGATGAAGGTACTGATCCCGAGCCCGCTGCTGTCCTACACCGGCCGCGCGCATGTCGACGCGGAAGGGGCGACGCTGGGAGCGCTGCTTGCGGATCTGGATCGCCGGTATCCGGGCATCCGTTTTCGCATGATCGACGAGCAGGACCGGATGCGGCGACACGTGCGGTTCTTCGTCAACGGCGAGCCGACCTTCGACCTGGCGCTGCCGGTGCGGCCGACCGACGAGGTCTGCATCGTGCAGGCGCTGAGCGGCGGATAGCCCACACCGCAGCGGGAATTGCGGGCGAAATCTTGCGGCGAAAACGTCGATTGCCGGCTTCGCCGTTCGACGTCAAGGTAGCCGGCGCATTCCAGCGCCGGCCGCCAATCCGACAAGGAGCAGACGATGCGAGTCATGGTAATTGTGAAGGCGAGCCCGGAATCCGAGGCCGGACAGATGCCGAACCAGGAAATCCTGGCGGCGATGGGTAACTACAACGACCAACTGGTCAAGGCTGGCGTGATGCTCGCCGGCGAAGGCCTGCACCCGACGCGGCGTGGCAAGCGCGTGCGCTTCGACGGCAAGAAGCGCACGGTACTCGACGGCCCGTTTGCCGAAACCAAGGAGCTGATCGCCGGCTTCTGGCTCTGGCAGGTGAAGTCCATCGAAGAAGCGATCGAGTGGCTGAAGCGCGCGCCGTTCGATGACGGCGCCGAGGTGGAATTGCGTCCGGTGTTCGAAGCCGATGACTTCGGCGCCGAGTTCACGCCGGAGTTGCGCGAGCAGGAAGAGCGCCAACGCGCGGCCATCGAGGCGCGCAAGCACCAAAGCGCGTGAAGGAGGAAAGATGGCAAGTCTGCAGCGTATTACGCCGTGCCTCTGGTTCGACAGCGAGGCAGAGGCCGCCGCCAACTTCTACGTCTCCGTCTTTCCGAACTCGCGCATCGGTTCGATCTCCCGCTATGGCAAGGCCGGACAGGAGGTGCACGGCCGGCCGCCCGGCTCGGTCATGGTCGTCACTTTCGACCTCGACGGACAGTCGATGCTGGCGCTCAATGGCGGACCGCTGTTCAAGTTCAACGAAGCCGTCTCGCTGATGGTCAACTGCGAAAGCCAACAGGAGATCGATCACTACTGGTCGCGGCTCGGTGACGGTGGCGACCCGAAAGCGCAGCAATGCGGTTGGCTCAAGGACCGCTATGGGCTGTCATGGCAGGTGGTGCCGACGCTGATTTCCTCGCTGATGACCGGGCCGGCGGCGGATCGCGTGATGGCCGCCGTTTTGAAGATGAAGAAGCTGGACATTGCCGCGCTGCAGGCCGCGGCGCGCTGACCCACTGGCAAGGAGAATCGCGATGAACGTGCAACCGTATTTGTTCTTCGAAGGCCGTGCCGAGGAGGCACTGGCCCACTACACGAAGGCGCTCGGTACCGCGCCCACGATGGTGATGCGTTACAAGGAAGCCCCTGAACCCCCGCCGCCCGGCATGATTCCGCCCGGCACGGAAAACAAGGTGATGCACGCCTCGTTCAGGGTCGGTGACACCGAAGTGATGCTGTCCGACGGCAACTGTTCAGGCAAGCCCACATTCAAAGGCTTTTCGTTGTCGATCACCGCCGCGGACGAAACCGACGCGCGGCGCAAGTTCGATGCGCTGGCGAGCGGCGGCGAGGTGACGATGCCGCTGGGCAAGACGTTCTGGTCGCCCTGCTTCGGCATGCTCACCGATCGCTTTGGCGTCGGCTGGATGGTGTCGGTGCCAGTCGCCGGAGGCGAGCAATGAAGGCTGAAGTCGCCGCCGAGCACGAGTGGCTGCGCCGCCTCGTCGGCGAGTGGTCCGTCGAGATGGCCTCGATGGACGGCGTTGAGCAGCCGCCGGGCACGATGAAAGGAACGGAGACCGTTCGCGCGCTCGGCGACGTCTGGGTGCTGTGCGAGGGCCGCGGCCAGATGCCTGATGGCTCTCCGTCCATGACGCTGATGACGCTCGGCTTCGACCCGACGCAGCGCTGCTTCGTCGGCACATGGATCGGATCGATGATGAACCACCTGTGGGTCTATCGCCGGGGAACGCTCGATGCGGACCAGCGCATTCTGAATCTCGATGCCGAAGGTCCGTCGTTCAGCGGCAAGCCCGGAGAGATGGCGCAGTACCGCGACATCATCGAAATCGTCAGCAACGACGAGCGGCTGCTGCACGGCAACCTGCAGGGCGCAGATGGCCAGTGGACGCGCTTCATGACCGCACGCTATCGACGCGTACGCTGACCGCGAACCTCACGGAGACGCGATGAGTTACATGCTTCTGATTGTCGAACCGCGAGGCCAGCGCAACGAACGCAGCGAATCCGAGGGGCGGGCGCTCTATGAAAGCATGGTGCAGTTCAGCGATTCGTTGAAGTCGCGCGGGCTGCTGAAGCTCAGCCAGTCGCTGCGTACGGACGAACTGGCGGTGCGCGTCCGCGTGCGCGACGGCAAGCACTCGCTGGTCGACGGACCGTTTGCCGAGGCGAAGGAAATCGTCGGCGGCTTCTTCCTGCTCGATTGCGCGACCCGCGAGCAGGCCGTGGCGATCGCCACCGAGTGTCCAGCGGCGAACTGGGCGACGGTCGAGGTGCGCGAACTCGGTCCCTGTTTCACCTGATCGACCGCGGCGACAGCCGATGACAACACCGGACGTGCATCGCACCGTCGAGGCGGTCTGGCGGATGGAATCGGCGAGGATCATCGGCGTGCTGGCGCGCGTGCTGCGCGATGTCGGCCTGGCCGAGGAACTGGCGCAGGAAGCGCTGGTCGCCGCGCTCGAGCAATGGCCGAAGGACGGCATTCCGGACAATCCGGCCGCGTGGCTGACGGCCGCGGCGAAATATCGTGCCGTCGATCTGATACGCCGCCGCGAGCTGCATGCGCGCAAGGCCGATGCGGTGACCTTCGAGATCGAACAGCAGCTCGCGGCCACCGCGCCAGACCTCGACGCGGCGATCGAGCAGGCATTCGATGACCCGATCGGCGACGACGTGCTGCGGCTCGTCTTCATCGCCTGCCATCCGGTGCTGTCGCGCGAGGCGCGCGTCGCGCTGACACTACGGCTGCTCGGCGGAATGACGACGGACGAAATCGCGCGCGCGTTCCTCGTGCCGGAACCGACGGTCGCGCAGCGCATCGTGCGCGCCAAGCGCACGCTTGCCGAAGCCCGCGTGCCCTTCGAAGTGCCGGGGCCCGCCGACCTCGCGGGGCGGCTCGCGTCTGTGCTGGAGGTCATTTACCTGATCTTCAACGAGGGCTACGCCGCCACCGCAGGCGACGACTGGATGCGGCCGACGATGTGCGAAGAGGCTCTGCGCCTCGGCCGCATCCTCGCCGGACTGGCCGCGGAAGAGCCCGAAGTTCAAGGTCTGCTTGCACTGATGGAGATCCAGGCTTCGCGCCTGCGTGCGCGCACCAGCACAGCGGGAGAGCCGGTCCTGCTCCTCGATCAGGATCGTTCGCGGTGGGATCGGTTGCTGATCGGTCGGGGGCTGGCGGCGCTGCAGCGCGCGCAGGACCTCGCGCAGCGCGATGGTGCCGACGGACTTGGCCCGTATGCACTGCAGGCCGCGATCGCCGCATGCCACGCGCGCGCGCAGACGGCCGACGCGACCGACTGGGAGCGCATCGCCGCGTTGTACGACGCGCTGGCCGAGCGGCATCCGTCGCCAGTGGTCGAACTGAATCGCGCGGTCGCGCTGGCGATGGCCTTCGGACCGGCCGCCGGACTCGAAATCGCTGACGGCCTGCGTGCGGAGCCGGCGCTGAAGGGCTATCACCTGTTGCCCAGCGTGCGCGGCGACCTGTTGTTCCGGCTCGGTCGCCTCAGTGAAGCACGTGCCGAATTCGAGCGCGCCGCGTCGATGACGCGCAATCGGAGCGAGCAGATTCTGCTGGCCCGGCGCGCCGAAGAATGCCTGCTGCGGGCCGCACCGTCACACTGACGTCACGGCCCGGCGTCGCTACTTGGCAGCAACCGGCATTGCGGCGGGCAACGGTTCCGGCACGCGATTCTTCACGGCCGGGATCGATTGCAGGTAGGTGAAGATCGCCTCGAGGTCACCGTCGGTGAAGTTCTTGTAGACCTGGATCGGCATCGGCGGCAGGATCGCGCGGCCGCGGCCCATGTGCCGGCCGGTGCGGATGGTTTCGGTGAAGTTGCGCTGCGTCCACTTGCCGAGGCCGGTCTCCGGATCCGGGGTCAGGTTCGCGGTGAAGCTGATGCCCCAGGGGCCGGCAAACGCGGTGTTGGTCGCCGCAGTTGACACAATCCATGGCCCTTCGGCCTTTGGCGGCGGCGGCAGCACCATCGTTTCCGGATGACCGGACAGCGCACGCGTCATGTCGGGTTCGGGGCCCTTCGGTCCGTCGACCCACGGTGTGTGGCAGTCGTGACATCCGGACGTGGTGACGAGGTACTTACCGCGTGCGACCTTGTCGGCGCTCGTCCCGGCCGTTTGCGCGTGGGCCGGCAGCGCGATGGCCGCGGTCGCGGCGATGGCAACGGCAAGAATGGCGTATTCCAGGGGTATGCGTTTCATGGCGAGTCTCCTAACGAGATGAAAGAGTTGGCTGCAAGTCCTTTGAAATCCAGCGCTCGATGAGGGCAACGCCCTCGGTGTCCACCACCTGCACACCGAGCGGCGGCATGCGTGCAAGGAGGTTGTCCGTCTTCATGCGCAGTGTCAGCACGCTGCTGCCGTGGCCGGCGGCAATGCGTTGCGTTGCGTCCGACCCCTGCTGACGGAACCGGCTCGAATGTCCGAGCAGCGATTGCAGCGTGCGCTCCACGCTGCGCGCGCCCGGCTCAGCCTGCTGTGCCAGCAGCAACTCGAGCCCGGTCAGTGCGCCGGCCGGGTTGTGACAGTGGCCGCAGTTGCCGTGCAGATAACCCAGTGCCGCGCGTGCGGTCGCACTGCCCGCCTCAATGCGCGGCGGTGATGTCAGCACGCTGCCGGGCAGATTGCGCAGTACCCCGTGCGCCACCAGGCTCGACAGGTTCATCTGGCCGCGCGCCGTCGCTTCAGCGTGCGGCGCCAGGGGATCGCGGTCGGGAGAAAGCTGCAGCGCGCTGAAGCCGAGCACCGGAACTGCCGCGCCCTCGTGGCAGGCGAGGCAGTCCGTGCGACTCGGCACGGCGTAGCGACCGCCCGGCGCGTCGGCCACCGGTACAACGACGCCATCTTCCGGCGCCAGTACGGCGTCGCTGCCATCTGCGTTCCATACATAGCTGGCGAAGCGCCATGAGCCGTCGGCAAGCCGTTCGATCATCCGCGTCTCGATTGCGCGGCCGTAGCCGAACTCCTTCCACAGTCGGGTGCCCACCGGAAACTCCCAGGCGTCGACACGGCTGGCGTCGATCGCCCTGCCGGGTGGCAGGGAGATCCAGCGGCGCTTGCGCGTGCCGTCGGACCACAACGGGTACTGCGGCGCGAACGCGATGACGTCAACGCGGACGGCGCGCGAGGCCGGCTCGTACAGTCCCGTGTCCGCCAGCCGCTGCGGCAGCGGTGCGGGCACAGCCTCCGGCGGCGCAGCGAAGGCTGCCGCAGAGGCCAGCGAGAACAGGAAGATGAGCGTCTTCATGACCAAGGAGCTTCGGCTTGCGTAGGGTCGTCAACGATGTCGGATCAGTGAATTTGAGGCTGCTCGAGTGCGGCGCGGTCGATGGGTGACACGTTAGTCATCGCGCGCCAGTGGCATTCCTAATTCTTCGCTCAGCGACTCCTAAGATTTCCCTAAGCAACGGTGCCGGCGCGCAGCGACGACGGCTGTCGGCCAGCGCGCGCGGCTTCATCGGCAGACATGGCTGGCCGCGGCGTGATCGGCATGCGGCGCGCATTGAACGCCAGCCAGCGGGCGAAGGTCTGCAGGCCGGGATGGAGGTCGCGCGCCACCGCCGGGTCGCGAGACGCGCAGTACATGCGCTCGAAATCGGTCTTGAACTGGAACATGTTGGCCAGGTCATCCGCCCCGGGGAACCCGAGTGCGGCGTATTGCGACGGCGTCAGATCGACATGCGCGACCGGTTCGCCGAGCGCCAGCGTCAACTGCTCGGCCATCTGCGCGCCGCTCAGGTGTTCTCCGGCGATGCCGATCGACTTGCCGACCAGTTCGTCGCCGCGGGCGTAGATAGCGAACACGCAGGGACCGATGTCCTCAGCCGCCATGCCGGGAAGCTTCGCATCTCGCATGGGCAGCACGAAGCCGAGCTTGCCGTCGGCACCGCGCTGCGGCTGCATGCCAAAGTGGATCAGGTTGTCCCAGTAGAACGACGTGTACAGCAGCGTTGTCGGGACGTCGCGTTCGAAGAAGGCAGCGTTCGCCTCGCCCTTCGCATCGTAGTGCGGCACGTTGTAGCGGCCCATCAGTACCGGCATCCGGCTACCGGGCACGACGTACTCGCGCGTGTCCTCCAGTGTCGACCAGATCACGTGCCTCACGCCGGCGTCCCGCGCCGCCTGCGCCATCGTGTGCGCCTGCGCCCGTTCCTTCTCCGGCGAGGAGTGCTCCCAGAAATTGGTCACGCAGAACGCGCCGTGCGCCCCGGCCATCGCCCGTTGCACGCTCGCAAGATCGTCGAGATCGGCGTTGATTACCTCGGCGCCCTGTGCGGCGAGCGCGCGTGCCGCCGGCGAATCGGGCTTGCGCGTCACCGCGCGCAGCGTGAAGCGGCGTGAGGGGTCAGCGAGGATCGCGCGTGCCAGGCCGCCGCCTTGTGCGCCGGTGGCTCCGAACACGGTGATGGTCTGCTGCATGAAAGTCTCCGTCCGGGACGGTGCGGAACATCCGCACTGCATGGGACGGCAGTGTGGTCGGCGGCGCGTCCGCCGACATCGACCGGAAGAGCCATGGCCACCGGTGACGAGGAGCCACGAAGGAGAGCCATCGCGGCGCAGGCCGGCTCGACCGGCGGGTGTTCAGTGGGTGCGGGAGAGGTACCAGGCCGCGGCCTGGCCGCGGGTCTCGACGCCGAGCTTGCCGAGGATGTTGGCGACGTGCCGCTTGACCGTGTGCAGACTGAGGTCGAAGGCGCGCGCGATCAGCTTGTTGCTGTCCCCCGCCGCAATGCGCGCGAGCACTTCGATTTCGCGCGCGGAAAGTCCCGCCGCCGCCACGCCGGTCGCCGCGCTGCCTGTGCTGCCCGCCTCTATAGCCTCGGTCGAAGCGGACGTGGCGCCGACCGCGCGCGCGGCGGCGACCCGCTGTGCCCAGGCGCGCAGTTCGGCCTGGCGGCGCGCGGGCAGCGCGGTGCGCCAGCCTGCCGCTGCGAGTTCGCCGAGCGCATCGGACGCGAGCAATGCGCCGCCCGGGCCGCCATCACGGTCGGCGCGATCGAACACCGGCTGCAGCGTATCGGCCGCACCGGCGAGATCGCCCTGACGCATCAGCGCGCGCGCGAGGCGCACGCGCGCCTCGGGCGCCAGCCCCCAGATCTCGATCTCTTCTTCATGCGCCAGAGCCTCGCGCCAGAGGGCGATCGCGTCATCGGTGCGGCCTTCGATCCAGGCGAGCTGAGCCCGGATCGGCACCACCGGTCGCGTGCGCGCGTCGTTGGCGACACCAGCGGCAAGGGCCATCTGCAGATCGGCCCGGCGCAGCGCGTCGCGTAGCGCGCCAACATCGTCGCTGAGCGCGGCCACTCTTGCGACGAACAGTGCGAAATGCCAGCGGCCCCACGCGCTGTAACGCGCACCGAGTTCGCGTGCCCGCGTCTCCGCCGCATCGAGTGCCGCGGCGCGATGACCCAGCGCGGCCTCGCGCAGCGCGGTCAGCGCCAGCAGATGGCCATGCACGGCGCCGGTGCGTCCCGACCAGGCGGCATCCTCGCGCGCGCGCTCGGCGAGTGCACGCGCTTCGTCGAACTCCCCGCGCCACAGCGCGTCCCATGCCTGCACCAGCAGCGCCAGCGCACGCAACGTCGTCGGTTCGTCACGCGACAGACGCACCAGCAACGCCGCATGGCGCAGCAGCGGCCGCGCCATGCCCGGCAGGCCGGAGAAGCGGTTGGCCGGCGTCGTGTGGTACCAAAGGTCCATGCGATCGACCTGTTCGAGCAAGGCAAGCATCTCCTCGACCAGGGGCGGGACGCGCGCCACGCGACCGTTGTCGACTGCGAGCCAGGTTTCCGCGTGCAGCAGCATCACGCGCGCCGGCCCGGCGAGCGGCTGCCGATGCATCGACTCAGTCAGCGCAGCGGCTTCATCGAGACCACCCATCGCAACCAGCCCGGTCGCACGGAACGCGCGCGCCAGCAATTCGTCGTCACGTGCGCCGCGTGCCGCGAACCCGGCTTCCGCGCGCTCGAACGAACTCAGCATCAGCGGAAAGTCCCAGTGAACCCAGGCGATCATCCCGCGCACGAACAGCAACTCGGGCGCGCGTTCGCGCATCGTCGCCGGAAAGCGGCCGATCAGGTGCGACGCCGTCGCGTGTCCGTCGGTGGCGACCATTGCCGGCACGTGCGCAAGCACCAGGCTCGCCGCCTGTTCCGCATCGCCGGCGTCGAGCAGCAGTGTAATGCGGCGGACTGGATCGTTTTCGGTGTCGGCGGCGAGCCGCCGCGCGTCGGCAAGCGAATGCGGATCGCGCTGTTGCAGTCGCTGCAGCAGCGCATCACGAAACAGGTCATGCAGGCGCAGCGTGCGCGTCGGCGCATCGAGCGCTTCGACGAACAGTCCGAGCCGCTCGATTTCGTCGAGCCTTGCCGCGGCCTGCACGTCGCGAGCGACGACGGCACAGCGCTCGGCCTGCAATTCGGGCAACACCGCCACGCGCATCAGGAACTGCGCCAGCGCCGGTTCGAGCTGGTCGACGACCTCGGCCGCCAGGAACTCGAACAGCGGCCGCTCCCCGGCACGCAGCGCGCGTTCCGGTACCAGCGAGGCCGGCGTGCCGGCGGCGCCCAATGCGGCACCGATCGCGATGCGCAAGCCCGCCGGCCAGCCCTGTGTGCGCGCGAACAGGCGCTCGGCAAGTGCATCGTCCAGCCCCGCGTCCTGCGCGAACCGACGCGCCTCGTCGTGCGCGAATTGCAGGTGCAGCTGACGGAACTCGGCCAGATCCTCGGCGGCCCGCAAGCGTGCGAGCGCCAGCGGCGGCTCGACGCGGGAGGAGATCACCAGCGTCCAGCGCTCGCTCATCCGCTCGATCAGCAGGTCGAGGAAACGGAAGAACGCCGGATCGTCAATGCGATGCACGTCGTCGAAGACGATTACGCCATGCGGCACGTCGCAGGCATCTAGTGTGTTGATGATTTCGGCGGCAACGCTGCGCTGCTCGGCTTCATTGCCGCGGCTGAGGCCGGCGACGAGCGCCTCGGGGGCGGTGCGCCACGGCGCGTCGTACGGTTCAAGCGCCGCGATCATGCATTCGAGCAGGCGGTGCAGGTCGTCGCCGGCATCGGCCGACACCCAGACCACCGCCAGCGCGGGCGGCAGGCGGGAAATCTGCTGGGCCAGCAGTGAAGTCTTGCCGTAACCGGCCGGCGCACACAGCAATGCCACCCGCTTTTCGAGCAGTGCTTTGGCGAGGCGAGAGTGCACACCGGCACGCTCGACAAACGCTGTCCGCGGTCGAGGCAGCTGAATCTTGGTTCGGGCGAATGTCATGCGATCTGCAGCCGAAGCAGCCGTATCGTCGCCAAATCCCGCGTGTCGGCAAGCTGCGTTGCAGCAGCCCGACGTCTCCTAGCGCGCTGCCGCGCGCGGTCGCGCGCGCGTCGCGGCCATCGCGCCCTCCGCGTCCGCCTGCGCGACCTCCGCCTGCAGCCAGTCCGTGAAGGTCTTCACTTCATGCCGCTGCCGCGCGGTCGGTGACACGATCATCCAGTAGGCCCGGCGCTGGGCCGTCGCGTACTGCCGGCCCTTCAACGGAACCACGAGCCGCCCATCTGCCAGCAGCTGATCGACGAGCGGGAAGCGCCCGAGCGCGACGCCCTGGCCGGAAACCGCGGCCTGGATCACCTGATCGTAGTGACTGAATACGAGGCCGCGGCCGTCGCTCGGCCCGGTCAGCTGCATCGCCTCGCACCAGACTTTCCACGACAGCCACAGCACGTTGCCGGACGGGTCTGCCAGTTCAATCAACGGCAAGGTCATCAGGTCTTCCGGACGGCTGATACGACGCTGCTTGATCAGCCGCGGACTGCAGACCGGTGTGACACTTTCCCCGAAGAGGCGTGCCGCCTCCGTCCCAACCAGCTCCGGAGGGCAATAGCGGACCGCCACATCGAGCGAATGACGCTCCACGTCGCGCACGGTGTTGTCCGCGACCACATGCACCGAGATATCGGCATGTTGCGACTGAAAGGCGGCCAGCCGGGGGACCAGCCATAGCGAGGCGAAGGTCACCGTCGTCGTCACCCTCACGATCGGCGCCGTCCGCGCGCGCACCTGTTCAGTGGCTTCGCGCAACTGGTGCAGTGCCTTGGCCACTTCCCTGAAGTACAACGCGCCGGCCTCCGTCAGCACCAGCGCGCGCGTGCGTCGCTCGAACAGTCGCACACCCAGCTGCTGCTCCAGCTGCTGCACCTGGCGGCTCACGGCAGATTGCGTCAGAAAGAGTTCCGCTGCCGCAGATGTGAATGACAGCAGCCGCGCCGCGGCCTCGAATCCCCGCAGCAGGTCCAGCGAGGTCGGCAGATCGCGCGGCTTATGCATTCCCGTGGCTCATGTATCGCATCCCGTAATTTCGTTTGTCGTCCGACGCGCCGGGAGCCACAGTCTGCCCCATCGACATCGGAGGTCAACATGACGCACCGGAATTCTCAAATGCCTGGCAGCGACGCCACTTTCAGCCTCGATGCGGCGCCGCTGGAACTGCGCCTGCGCCCCGGAGCCGCCGTATTTGCCGTGCGTGGCGAAGTGTGGATCACTCAGGAACGGAGGCACGATGACATCGTCCTCGCTGCCGGGGAACGCTTCGACGTACGCAGCCGCGAGCCGCTGCTGCTGAGCGCCATCAAGGAGTCCGCCGTGGTTTTCGTCGTTGTGCCCGCGGAAGCGCGCATCACCCGCGGTCGCGATCTCTACGACGTCATGCGCGCCCGCGCGGCGCAGCTGCGCCGCGACGAGCTGACTCGCCTGGCGCAGATCGTCAAGGACGGTATTGCGATGCTCGTCACGCGCACTCGCGGCCTGTTCGCGGCGCAACCGCGCGTCGTCGGCCGCTAGGACCGTCCCGACCTGCGCTACCTCTCCTCCGCACGGAAAATGCGCAAGAGCAGACGCACGAAATGCGGCTAGACGTGAGGCCGGTCATGACGCTTGCCGTGTGAGGAACAACAATTGATGCATGAGTTGGTTCGGTCTTTTGTTGCGCGGCGCGTGCGTCGTGCTGCTGATGACGGGTTGGCCGGTCCCGGCCGCCACGGAGAGCTTGTTATGGTTCGATGGCGTCCGGCCGGGTCTTCGGGCGAGCCAGGCAGTCGAGTTGCTGCTTGACGCCGGCAGCGAGGGCCTCGACCCGCTCGACTATTCGGCCGCTGCGCTCGCGCTCGCAGTCGATCTCGCACGGAACGCGGCGCCCCTCGATGCTGCCGCCGCGGCTGAGCTCGACCACGCGCTGACGCGCGCGATGGAGCATTACCTGGCCGACCTGCATCGCGGCCGCATCGCACCGGAAGATCTGCCGCACGGATATCCGGTCGCCGGGCGCGCGGCGTTTTATCCCGAGTGGGAACTGCAGACGGCACTAGCGAGCGGACAACTGACGCAGGCGGTGCGCAATTCCGCACCGCGCATTTCCCAATACCGGCAACTGCGCGATGCCCTTGCATACTATCGGACGCTGGTGAACCATCCCGCGTGGCAAGTAACGTTGCCGCCGTTGCCCGCGGGGCCACACGGCAGCCCCCCGAAACTCGAACCGGGCCAGCCGTATGCAGGTAACGCGGTGCTGCGCGATCGCCTGATCGCGCTCGGCGACCTGCCTTCGTATGAGGGCGCGCTGATCGAAGGCGTCCGGTCGTTCCAGCTTCGGCACGGCCTCACGGCCGACGGAGTCATCGGCAAGGCCACCTTTGCGCAGTTGAATGTGTCACCGGTCGCCCGCGCGCGGCAAATCGAGTTGACGATGGAGCGACTGCGCTGGACGCCGCTGCTCGAAGGCCCGCGCATGGTGGTGATCAATATCCCGGAGTTCGTGCTGCGCGCCTATGAAGTCGACGGCGACACCATCGCGGTTCGCGCAACGATGAAGGTCATCATCGGCAAGGCGCTCGACACGCGCACGCCCATTTTCGAAGAGCAGATGCGCTCCATCGAGTTCCAGCCGTTCTGGAACGTGCCGCCTTCAATCGCGCGCGGCGAAGTCGTCCCGCGGCTGCGACGCGATCCCGGGTACTTCGATCGCGAGGGCTTCGAATTTGTCTCGGGTTCCGGTGGGGTCATCAGTACGCTCTCGCCATCGCTGCTCGTCGATGTGCTTGCCGGGCAAGCGCGCATCCGCCAGCGTCCTGGCCCGCGCAACGCACTCGGCGACACCAAGTTCGTGTTCCCGAACCGGGACAACATCTACCTGCACCACACGCCGTCCGTGCGGCTCTTCGAACGCGACCGCCGGGACTTCAGCCATGGCTGCATTCGTGTCGAGAAGCCGCTGGAGCTCGCGGTGTTCGCACTGCAGGGAATGCCCGAGTGGAACGAGGAGCGCATCCGGCGCGCGATGACCGAAAGTGAACCGAGCTCGGTGCGGCTGGTGCAACCGATCCCCGTCGTCATTGCCTACGGAACTGCTATCTTCAAGCAAGGCCGCATCCACTTCTTCGACGACATCTACGGCCATGACCGGCGTCTTGACGCGGCCCTGCGCGACCGCCGGACACAGCCACTGACCAGCCAGCTTCGACAATGAACAATTCGCCTCACTCCGCTCGCCGCCGCTTTCTGACGCACTCCGCAGGTCTTGCAGCGGGAAGCCTGCTACCTATCGCCGGCAAGGCGAACACCGCCGCCGGGCGCGGGCTGGCGATGGTGCATACCCACACGCACGAAAGCATCCGGCTCGTGTACGCGGTCGCCGACAGCTACGTGCCCGACGCGCTGCTGTCGCTGAACCGGTTCCTGCGCGATCACTACACTGGTGACATCGGCGCGATCGATCCGCGCCTTTTCGATCTGCTGCATCAGGTGCAGCAGCGTGTGGGCGTTGCGCTTCCGTACGAAGTCATCTCGGGTTATCGCTGCGCAGCTACGAACTCCACGCTGAGGCAAACGCGGGGCGGCGGCGTTGCGACGCATAGCCTGCACATGGAAGGGCGGGCGATCGACGTGCGCCTGCCGGGTGTCGCGCTGGCCGACCTGCGCGATGCCGCAATGTCGTTGCGCGCCGGCGGCGTGGGTTACTACCCCGGGCAACAATTCGTACACATCGATACTGGCCGCGTTCGCACCTGGTGACGCGGTTCGCCACGACGCCTTGGCCTCGCTTTGTTCCGCTTCGTTCCTTTGTGATCAGTGCAGAGACGGAAGTGACGCGTGCGTCACCGCGACCGTGCAAGAAATACAGCGGAACCGAAGAGTTTCTGCGGCTGCGATCTGGGATGGCTCGCGGGATCGACCACTTCGGCTTCGACGCCGTCGATGTTCACGGGCTCTATGTCCCACACGCCGGCCGAATCGGCTACATGCTGCGCCGGTACTGGCCACCGACCTCGAACAACGCGCTCGTGATCTGGCCGAGGGAACAAACGCGGACGGCATCCATCAGCACGGCAAAGACGTTGTCGTTCGCAATGACGGCCTGCTGGAGCCGCTTCAGCATCTTCGGCGCTTCTTTCGCATGGCGCTTGTGGAAGTCCTGAAGGCGCTTGAGCTGGGACTGCTTTTCCTCTTCCGTCGAGCGCGCGAGCTCGATCGTCTGCGGCACTTCCGACACATGCGGATTGCGGAACGTGTTGACGCCGATGATCGGATATTCGCCGGTGTGCTTGAGGTGCTCGTAGTGCAGTGATTCTTCCTGAATCTTGCCGCGTTGGTAGCCTAGTTCCATCGCGCCGAGCACGCCGCCGCGCTCGCTGATCGATTCGAACTCCTTCAGTACCGCTTCCTCGACCAGCTCCGTCAGTTCGTCGATGATGAAGCTGCCCTGGTTCGGATTCTCGTTCTTCGCCAGGCCCCATTCACGGTTGATGATCATCTGGATCGCCATCGCGCGCCGCACACTCTCCTCGGTCGGCGTGGTGATCGCCTCGTCGTAGGCGTTGGTGTGCAGGCTGTTGGCATTGTCGTAGGTCGCGATCAACGCCTGCAGCGTCGTGCGGATGTCGTTAAATTGGATCTCCTGCGCGTGCAGCGAGCGGCCGGAAGTCTGGCAGTGGTACTTCAACTTCTGGCTGCGTTCGTTGGCGCCGTACTTGTCCCGCATCGCCACCGCCCAGATGCGCCGCGCAACGCGGCCCATCACCGTGTACTCGGGATCCATGCCGTTGCTGAAGAAGAACGAAAGGTTCGGCGCGAAGTCGTCGATCTGCATGCCGCGCGCGAGATACGCTTCGACGAAGGTGAAGCCGTTTGAGAGGGTGAACGCAAGCTGGCTGATCGGGTTCGCGCCGGCCTCGGCGATGTGATAGCCGCTGATCGACACCGAGTAGAAGTTCCGCACGTTGTGGTGGACGAAATATTCCTGGATGTCGCCCATCACCTTCAGCGAGAACTCGGTCGAGAAGATGCAGGTGTTCTGCCCCTGGTCTTCCTTCAGGATGTCAGCCTGCACGGTGCCGCGCACGTTCTCCAGCACCCACTGGCGGATTTTTGCGGCCTCATCCTCGGTCGGCTCGCGGCCGTTGTCGGAGCGGAACTTGTCGAGGTTCTGGTCGATCGCGGTCGTCATGAACATCGCGAGGATCGACGGCGCCGGGCCGTTGATAGTCATGCTGACCGAGGTGTTGGGCGCGGTCAGGTCGAAGCCCGAATACAGCACCTTCAGGTCGTCGAGCGTGGCGATGCTGACGCCCGAGTTGCCGACCTTGCCGTAGATGTCGGGCCGCAGGTCGGGGTCGTTGCCGTACAGCGTCACCGAGTCGAACGCAGTCGACAGCCGCTTGGCCGGCATCCCCTCGGAGAGCAGCTTGAAGCGCCGGTTGGTGCGGAACGGGTCACCTTCGCCGGCGAACATCCGCGTCGGATCCTCGTTCTCGCGCTTGAACGCGAACACGCCCGCGGTGTACGGGAAGCTGCCGGGGACGTTTTCCAGCAGCAGCCAGCGCAGCAGTTCGCCGTGGTCCTCGTAGTGCGGTAGCGCGACCTTGCGGATCTTGCTGCCCGAGAGCGACGTCGTCGTCAGCCTGGTGCGCAGTTCCTTGTCGCGGATCTTGACGACGTACTCGTCGCCGGCGTAGGCCTTCTGCATCTGCGGCCACATCGTCAGCAGCTTCTTGCTGCGCGCATCAAGCTTCGCGTCGCGGTCGGCGGCGAGCGAATCGAGATTACCGTTCTCTTCCTTGCACTCGGCCGCGAGCATCCGCTTGGCCTCGGACAACTGCTGGCGCTGCCGCGCGATCCGCGCCTGCTCGACTGCGCGCTTCTTGTAGCCGCGCACGGTGTCGGCGATCTCGGCAAGGTAGCGCGTCCGCTGCGGCGGCACCACCGGCGTCTGGTTGGTCGAGTGGCGCGTCTCGACCTTAGGCAGCACGCCGTCGCCGCCCTTCAGGCCGTGTTCCTTCAGCCGCGGCAGCAGCGCCTGGTACAGCGCGGTGACGCCGTCGTCGTTGAAGCGAGACGCCATCGTGCCGAAGACCGGCATTTCGTCCGGCTTCTTCGCGAAGTCGCCCTTGTTCCTCTGCACCTGCTTGGCGACATCGCGCAGCGCATCGGCCGCGCCTTTGCGGTCGAACTTGTTGATCGCGACGAAGTCGGCGAAGTCGAGCATGTCGATCTTTTCGAGCTGGCTGGCGGCGCCGTACTCCGGGGTCATCACGTACAGGCTGAGGTCGGCGTGCGGCACGATGGCTGCGTCACCCTGGCCGATGCCGGAGGTCTCGACGATCACGACGTCGAACCCGGCCACCTTGGCGGCCGCCACCGCGTGCGGCAGTGCCTGGCTGATCTCGCTGCCCGCTTCACGCGTGGCAAGCGAGCGCATGAAGACACGCTGGACTCCCGCGCTTGACCCTTGCGGCTCGGCGCTGCCCCACGGTCCGATCGCATTCATGCGGATGCGGTCGCCGAGCAGTGCGCCGCCGCTCTTGCGGCGCGACGGGTCGATCGAAATGATCGCAATCGCCAGCTTGTCGCCCTGATCGAGCCGCAGCCGGCGCACCAGTTCATCGGTCAGCGAACTCTTGCCGGCGCCGCCGGTGCCGGTGACCCCGAGCACCGGCACTTTCGCGGTATCGGCCTGCTTGTGCAGCGCCTCGACGAGTTTGGCGTCCGCTTCATTCAGTTCGAGCGCCGTGATCAGCTGCGCCAGCGCGCGCCAGCGCTTGGTCGCGTCCTTGTCCTTCAGCGCGTCGAGCGACGCCGGCGCCGCCGTGCCAAGGTCGAGGTCGCACTCGGCGACCATCAGCCCGATCATTCCGGCCAGACCCATCTTCTGGCCGTCCTCCGGCGAGAAGATGCGCGCGACGCCGTAGGCGTGCAGCTCGGCGATCTCCTCCGACACGATCACGCCGCCGCCGCCGCCGTAGACGCGGATGTTGGCGCCGCCGCGCTCGCGCAGCAGGTCGAGCATGTACTTGAAGAACTCGACGTGACCGCCCTGGTAGCTCGACACCGCAATGCCCTGCACATCCTCCTGCAGCGCCGCGGTGACGATTTCCTCGACCGAACGGTTGTGTCCCAGGTGGATGACTTCGGCGCCCATGCTCTGCAGGATGCGTCGCATGATGTTGATGCTCGCGTCATGACCGTCGAACAAGCTGGCGGCGGTGACGAAGCGCACCTTGTGCTTCGGTCGGTAACTGGCGAGCTTCTTGATTTCGGAGAGATCGGTCATCACGACTCCCGGCAAGGACGGAGCGCCGCCTCCGCGAGAGGCGTGGGAAAGGCGAGCTTGGCCAAAGTTGACGTTAACGTCAACTTGGAGACTTCGATGCTAGCGTGAAGCGAGGAGTCGTTGGCATCGCCGTTGATATTGAGGTCAACCGGGCCTAGCTTTCCCCTGCTTCTGACAGGGGACCCATGGACCACGAAAACACGCAGACGATGCCTGACGACGTCAAGCAGAGCGAATGGGACTGCCCGAAGCGGGGCGGCGGAAACGATCGCGGTCAGGAGACCTGTCGGGACATTGAGGGCGTTACGGCGCCCGTCCCAGCGCTGCCCGGCCGCGCAGGTCGAGCCGCGTCAGCCTGAGGCGATTGCCGCCTGCGCCTTGCGCGGCGGCGTGGAGCTCAGACCCGCCAGGAACAGATCGACCATCTGCGGCGCGGCCGTCTTCAGGTCGAAGCTATCCGGTGCCTGCACCCAGTCGCGCATCAGCCCGCCGATGAACGCGTAAAGCAGATGCGACGCCAGTCGCGTGTCGGTGTCGGCCGGCAACTGCCCGCGAGTGACTGCCTGATCGAGGAGACCATTGCAGTACGACAGGCACTGTTCGCGCTCGTGCAGATGGCGGCGCTCCACCGGTGCCAGTTCGTCCGTGTACTCGCAGCGCAAAAAAGCGACCTCGAAGATCGTGCGCACGCGCGTGCACGAGGTCAGGTGAAGCAGGGCCTTCAATGCGGTCTCGCGCACCGCGCCCAATGGATCGGCAACCGGAATCTGCGCGATATCGAAGGCCGCATCGATCGGCATTTCGGCGCGCGCAAGCATCGCTTCGAAGAGTTCCGCCTTGCTGGCGAAGTGGTGGTAGATCGCGCCGCGCGTTACGCCCGCGGCGTCGGCAACTTCCGCCAGCGAAGCGTGGCCGACGCCGCGCTCGAGGAACACCACTTCGGCCGCGTCGAGCAGCTGCTCGCGCGTCTCAAGCGCCGCTTCCTTGGTCCGTCTAGCCATCTCGCGTCATCCGCTGCCGCAGTTACACAACTGAAATATAAACATTCACGAATGTATGTATTATGCGGCATCGCACGAATAAAGTCCGCCTCGGGGTTTATCCATGATCAAAAACAGAGCAAACGGGCCAGTTTCACTCGAAGTCGCCGAACGGCGCGCAACGTGGGTGCGAGCGCTCACCCTCGCAGCAGCCGTTGTGGCGACTGTGGCGGTACTTGCGGGATGCGGTCGTGGCCAGAATGCGGCCGGGGCCGGTGGGTTTCCGCCGGCCCTGGTGTCCGTGCAGACCGTAAAACCGGTCACGGTGCCGGTTCGATTCGAGTTTGTCGGACAGACCGCCGGTTCGAAGGAGGCCGAGGTTCGGGCGCGGGTGCAGGGGATTCTGGAGCGGCGCGCCTATCAGGAAGGCAGCCGCGTCAAGGCCGGCCAACTGCTGTTCGTCATTGACCCGAGGCCGTACGCGGCGCAGCTGCAGGCGGCCGAAGCCGATCTGGCGCGCGCGCAGGCGCAAGCGGCCCAGGCGCAACGCAATTTCGAGCGCGTGAAGCCTTTGTCCGGAAGCAAAGCGCTGAGCCAGCGCGAGTACGACGAGGCCGTGTCGGGGGCCGAGACCGGCGCGGCGGCAGTGAAGCAAGCGCAGGCGAAACTGACCGAGGCGAAGCTGAACCTCGGCTACACCTCGGTGACCGCACCGGTGGGCGGACTCGCGAGCCGTGCACTGAAGTCCGAGGGCTCGCTCGTCACGCCGGGTGAAGACAGCCTGCTGACCACCGTGTCGCAGGTCGACCCGCTCTACGTGAATTTCAGCGTCTCGGAGGCCGAGCAACGCCAGATGTTGAAGTCGATCGGCACCGGCGACGCGATCGCCGCAGGTGAGAGCAAGGACGCGAAGGGTGTGCACGCAGCGACCGTCACGTTGCGCCTGTCAGACGGCACGGTGTACCCGCATAAGGGCCGGCTCGGCTTCATCGATCCGCGCGTAAACACGTCGACAGGCTCGTTCGACGCCCGCGCTGAGGTGCCGAATGCCGACGGCGCGCTGCGCCCCGGCCAGTTCGTGCGTGTCGTTCTCGAAGCCGCGCCGCGGCCGGACGTGATCGTCGTGCCGCAGCGCGCGGTGATGGACGGACCGCAGGGCAAGTTCGTCTACGTGACCGGCAAGTCGCAGGACGGCAAGGACGTGGCGCTGCCGCGACCGGTGACTGTCGGCGACTGGGTCGATGTCGACGCGCAGCCCCAGTGGATCGTCGAAAAGGGACTGGCCACAGGCGACGTCGTGATCGTTGAAGGCACCGCAAAGATCTTCCCGGTTCCCGGAGGCGCTCCGATCATGCTCGGACCGCCGCCCGGCATGGACGCGGGCAAGGGCGGGCCGCCGGCAGGCAAGGGCGACGCGGGGAAGCAGGGCGCAGCGACAAAGAAGTAGGCGGGCAAGAGCCGGCCGCGCGCGAACTCTCTGAGAACAGGACCTTCCGATGCTTTCCCGTTTCTTCATCGACCGGCCGATCTTTGCGATCGTGCTGTCGACCTTCATCGTGCTCGCCGGCCTCGCAGCGATGCGCGTGCTGCCGGTGGCGCAATATCCGGAAATCGCGCCGCCGGTCGTGACGGTGCAGGCAGTTTATCCGGGCGCCTCGGCGCAGGTGATCGAACAGACCGTCGCCGCTCCGCTCGAGAACGCGATCAACGGCGTCGAACGCATGCTCTACATGAGCAGCAACTCGTCGTCCAACGGCGTGGTGCAGATCCAGGTGACGTTCGACATCGGCACCGACGTCGACCAGGCGGCGCTGAACGTCAACAATCGCGTCAAACAGGCGGAGGCAAGACTGCCGGAGGAAGTGCGGCGGCAGGGCGTGACGGTCGAGAAGGGCTCGTCGGCGTTTCTGCAGGTGCTTGCTTTCTACTCGCCGGACGGCCGCTTCGACGACCTTTATACGTCGAACTACGTAACGCTGAACGTGCTCGACGAACTGAAGCGCCTGCCCGGCACGACCAACGTGCAGATCTTCGGCGCCAAGGACTACGCGATGCGGATCTGGCTACGGCCCGACCGCCTGGCGCAGTTGCAGCTGACGACGACCGACGTGCTGCGCGCGATCAACGAGCAGAACGCGCAGTTTGCCGCCGGCAAGGTCGGCCAGGCGCCGTACGCCCAGAAGGAGCAGGAGCTCGTCTACACAGTGACGACGCGCGGCCGGCTGGCGGATCCGAAGGAGTTCGAGGAAATCATCATCCGCTCGTCGCCGCGCGCGGCGGCGGTGAAGCTGAAGGACGTCGCGCGCGTTGAGCTCGGCAGCAAGGATTACGACTTCATCGGCCGCTACAACGGCAAGAGTGCGACCCTGGTCGGCATCTTCCTGCAGCCGGGCGCCAACGCGATCGAGGTGGCGGAAAGTGTGAAGGACCGCGTCGATGCGCTGGCGAAGAACTTCCCTCAGGGCTTTGCCTACGCGGTGCCGTACGACACGACACGCTTCGTCGAGGTGTCGATCCGCGAGGTCGTGATCACGCTCGGCGAGGCGATGCTGCTGGTGTTCCTGGTGGTCTTTCTGTTCCTGCAGAACTGGCGGGCGACGCTGATCCCGATCATCGCGGTGCCGGTTTCGCTGCTTGGAACCTTCGCCGGCCTGCTGATGCTCGGCTACTCGATCAACACGCTGACGCTGTTCGGCATGGTGCTGGCGATCGGCATCGTGGTCGACGACGCGATCGTCGTGCTCGAGAACGTCGAGCGCATCATGCACGAGGAGAAGCTCAACGCGCGCGAGGCGGCGATCATCGCGATGCACGAGGTGACGAGCCCGATCATCGCGATCGTGCTGGTGCTGGTGTCGGTGTTCGTGCCGATCGCCTTCCTCGGCGGCCTGACCGGCGAGCTGTACCGGCAGTTCGCGATCACGATTTCGATCGCGGTGGCGATCTCGGGTGTGGTCGCGCTGACGCTGACGCCGACGCTGTGCGTGATGATGCTGAAGCGCGAGCACAAGAAGCCCGGCCGCTTCTTCAGCGCGTTCAACGACTGGTTCACACGCGTGACGCACCGCTATTCGAGCGGGGTCATCTGGATGATCCGGCGCGGCACGATCGCTCTGCTGCTGTTCGGCGGCATGGTGCTGATCGCCGCAGGCCTGTGGCGCATCACGCCGGGGTCACTGGTGCCGGACGAGGATCAGGGCTTCTACATCTCAGCGGTGATCCTGCCCGACGGCGCCAGCCTTCAGCGCACCGACAAGGTGGTCAACGAGGTCGTCGAGATCCTGCGCTCCAACCCGGTCAACCAGGACGTGGTTGCGTTCACCGGCTTCGACTTCCTCGGCGGCGGCTTCCGCAACAACGCGGCGACGATCTTCGTCACGCAGAAACCGTGGGACGAGCGCAGCGTCAATACGCAGCAGCTGGTCGGCGAGTTCTTCATGAAGACCGGCCACATCAAGGAAGGGCTGGTACTGGCGTTCGCGCCGCCGGCGATCTTCGGCCTCGGCACTGCAGGCGGCTACGAGCTGTACATCCAAAGCCGCGGCGAGGGCGGGCCGGCGCAGATGCAGCAGGCGCTGCAAGGGCTGCTCGGCCGGCTCAACTCCGACCCGATGCTGGGGGGTGCGCAGACGCTGTGGCGCGCCAACGTGCCGCAGCTCTTCGTCGACGTCGATCGTGACAAGGCCAAGGCGCTCGGCGTGCCGGTCAGCGACGTTTTCGCGACGCTGTCGTCGACGCTCGGCAGCTTCTACGTCAATGACTTCAACAAGTATGGCCGCACCTGGCAGGTGCTGATGAGTGCCGAGCCGCAGTACCGCAACCGGCCTGACGCAGTCGGCAACATGTGGGTAAGGTCGGCCAGCGGCGAGATGGTGCAACTGTCGGCGCTCGTCACCGTGCGCCATACGTCGGGCGCGGACTCGCTCGACCGCTTCAACAACCTGCCGGCGGTGAAGATCTTCGGTCAGGCCGCGCCCGGGGTGAGCTCGGGCCAGGCCATCGCGCGTGTCGAGCAGATCGCGCGCGAGGCGCTGCCGCCGGAATTCAGCTTCGACTGGGGCGGCGCATCGTTCCAGGAGAAGCGCTCGGCCGGCACCTCGGGTCTGGCGCTCGGCATGGCGGTGGTGATGGTGTTCCTGATCCTCGCTGCGCAGTACGAGAAGTGGTCGCTGCCGCTGTCGGTGATGATGGCGCTGCCCTTCGGCACCTTCGGCGCGCTCGCGGCGGTGTGGCTGCGCGGCATGACCAACGACGTCTACTTCCAGATCGGTCTGGTGACACTGCTCGGCCTGGCGGCGAAGAATGCGATCCTGATCGTCGAGTACGCATCGCTGAAGCGCGGCGAGGGCTACTCGACCGCGGCAGCGGCGATCGAGGCGGCGCGCCTGCGGTTTCGTCCGATCGTGATGACCTCGCTGGCGTTCATCCTCGGCGTCGTGCCGCTGGCGTTCTCCAGCGGCGCCGGCGCCGGCGCGCGCATCTCGGCCGGCACCGGTGTGATGGGCGGGATGCTGGCGGCGACCTTCCTCGCGATCTTCTTCGTGCCGTTCTTCTTCAAGCTGATCACCGACCGCCAACTGCGCGAGCCACGCAGCGAGGAGGAACTGCGTGCCGAAGTGGCCGAGGGCGAACGGCGCAGCGCCGAGCATCACCGCGAACTGGCGAATGAAGAGGCGACGCACGTGCATCACCGGAAAGGCTCGACATGATGATTTCGCGCACCCTGCTCGCGGCGGCCATCGCCGCCGCCCTGACCGCCTGCGCCTCCACCGAAACGGAACTGCCTGCTGTCGATGTGCCGACGCTGGACGCGGCACCGGTGGCCGGCATCGACCGCTGGTGGACACAGTTCAACGATCCGCAGCTGACCGCACTGATCGAGGAAGCGCTCGCGTCGAATCTCGACCTTGGCATTGCGATTCTGCGAATCGAGGAGGCGCGGGCCAACCTGCGCATCGTGCGTTCCAGTTTGTACCCGGCGGTTGGGGCGTACGCCGGTGCCGACCGCAGCCGACGCAGCAACGCCACCGAGCCGACCTTTCCCGGACCCGTGACGAGCAACTTCTACTCGGCCGGTCTGCAGGCCTCGTATGAAGTCGACCTTTCGGGCCGACTCCGCGCCGGCGCCAACGCCGCGCAGTCGACCTTGCTCGCAACGCGCTACAACACCGAAACGGTACGAACCGTGCTTGCCGCGCAGGTCGCGACGACGTACTTCACGCTGCTCGCGCTCGATGCCGAGTTGCAGATCTCGCGCGACACCCTGGTGTCACGTGACGAGAGTGTCTCTCTGCAACGCCAGCGCTACGACGCGGGACTGATCAGCGAATACGACCTGAAACTCGCGGAAGCGGACAGAGCCAGCGTCGCGGCATCGGTGCCACCGCTGGAACGAGCGCGTGCACAGACTGAAGCGGCGCTGGCCGCGCTCGCGGGACGCAGTGCGCGGGCCGTCTTCACGCCGGTGATCGAGCGCGGCGCGGGACTGAAGGAGGTGGCGATGCCCAATGTTCCACCCGGGCTGCCGTCCGACGTGCTGGCACGACGGCCTGATATCCGTCAGTCGGAAGCCCAGCTCGCAACGGCGAGTGCACGTATCGCGGAGGCGCGTGCCCAGTACTTCCCATCGCTGATACTCACTGGCCGCTACGGTAGCGAAAGCTCGGACCTGGCGAACCTCTTCTCCGGTCCAGCGCTGGTTTGGTCGCTGGCTGCCAGCGCGCTGCAGCCGATCTTCGAAGGAGGGCGGATCTCGGCGCAGGTCGATGCGGCGACCGCCAGACGACAGCAGGTTGAACTCGACTACCTGCAGACCGTGCAGTCCGCCTTTCGCGACGCCCATGACGCTCTGGTTGCCCATCGCAGTGCGCGCGAGAGTTTCATCGCCCAGGATGAGCGGCGGGCGCTTTTTGCCGAGGCCTACACGCTGGCTGACGCGCGCTATCGCAGCGGCTACGTGAGCTACATCGACGTGCTCGACACGCAGCGCAATCTGCTGGAAGCCGAACGACAGCGCGTGCTCGCGATGCGTGCGCAACAGGTGGCGCTGGTGGATCTTTACAAGGCGCTCGGTGGCGGCTGGTCTCCCGAGCAGTTCGCGGCGGCGCGCTAGGGTCTTGGAACGGCAGCAGTTGTGCTGGCGTGGTGCGGGCGCGCGCAGCGGGCACGCTACTGCAGTGAGTCGGTACCTGTGAGTTGCTACCTGTAAGTCGCTATCTGAGTGCTCCGCGCATCGCAGCGCGCCCTCAGGGTGCGGTTGCGGTGGGCGCGCCCTGCAGGTGCCACGCCTCGCGCACCAGGTCGAGCAACGCCGCCAGCGTCGGCTCGGTCGCGCGATGCGCAAGGCAGACAAACCAGAGTGTCGTTTCGATCGCGACCCCGGGCCACGTGACCAGTTCCCCATCGGCGGCGGCGGCTCGCGCCACCTCATCGCGCACCAGAGCGACGCCGAGACCCTCGACGATCAGGTTCGTGATCACGCTCTCGTCGTCAGCCAGCACGGCCGGCTCAGGCGGCTCGATGCCATGCGAATTGAAAAGCTGCGTCACGAGGCGCGTGTGGCTGCTCAAATTCGGCGTGCGTATCCACGGCATCGCGGCGATCTCGGGCCAGCGCGCGTCGCGGACGCGCGCGCTCCATGCCGCCGGTGCCGCAACACGGTAGATCAGTTGGCGCAGTGGTAACGCCGTGAAGGGCGCGGCTGGCGCGTCGCCGAAGAAGAAAGTTGCATCGAGTTGCCCGTCGCGCACGCTTTCCAGCGCGGTCCCCGACATCGCCTGATGCAACTCGATGCGCATCAGCGGATGTTTCCGGACCGCAGCGGCCAGCACGGCCCCCAGGCGGTTGTCTGCCGGATCAGCAACGGTGCCGATATGCAGCACGCCAGTCACTTCGGCGTGCAGTTGCTGCGCCGTGCGCTTGACCCCTTCGGCCGCACTCAGGACATTGAGCGCGTGTCCCAGCAGTTGCCGACCCTCTTCGGTCAGCACCATGCCGGTGGCCGCGCGTTCGAACAGCCGAACGTCGAGTTCCTGCTCGAGTGCCTTGATGTGGCCGCTGACCGCAGGCTGGCTCAGATGCAGCCGCTCCGCGGCACGTGTCAGGTGCCCGGACTCGGCCACGGCAGCGAACGTGCGTAGCTGGTAGAGCTCCATGAAAACCTCGCTTTGACACAGCCTAGTCGCGTTTTTGCAACGCCGCAATATGGGATCACTCCAATTTCGGCTATTGATGCTAATTATCTGAAATTACGATTGTATTTTTACCTCTGGCGGCCCGATTATTGCCTTGTGCATCGCAGCAATTTACCCTTTCCCGGAGCTGCCTTATGAAGATTCTGACCCGCCCGATTCCTTGGCCGTTCGCATTTCCGCTGCGCAGAAGCGTCGCCTGCACGCCCAGGACGCTAATTCCAAGCGCGCCGCCTGCGGTCCGGGCGAACCCAGGCTCGTTGTCGCATGCAGAAGCGATCGCCATGACCGAGCACCGCGCTGCGACGTTGCGCGGCATGTTCCCGCTGCTTTTCAGCCGCTACGCGCGGCATGCGGACCTGTGGCAGGCGGTCGTGGTCGAGCGCCATCTGTCGCAGGCGGCCAATCTGGCTGACCTCGAGCAGCGTATCCGCGAAGTGCAACAACGCCCGCCGTTCTCCTGGTCGGAGTGAATCGACGGGACGGACTGCTGACTTCACGCAAGTGTTGCCGTTAACCCGTGGAGGAGATCCTCGAACAGCCTCCCATGCTGCAAAACAGCAACGGAAGGCCACGCAGGCACCACGGTCGATCGCCAATTTCGATGCCAAGTATCCGTAATCATTATTTTATTTTTGACCTCAACGCGCCGATTATCTAGTTGTCGCAACGCACCATAAACGGTGGACAGCAGGAAGGCTTATGGAAAAGACACTGGAACGAACCGACGCACGCAGTCAGCTGACTCGTCTGGTTGACTGGCTCACGGAAGCCCTGGAGCGCGCGCAGATGCGAGAGCACGACCGCTATGTCGCCGAGGCCGGCAATCCACGCGAAGCCTCGCAGCGACTGCACCGCCTTGAGCGAGGGGTTCAGGCCTTCCACGTCTAATAGGCTTGTCTCCTTGGCGCGTTAGCCTCTGTCTCCTTTGCGCGCGCCCCTCCGGGCCGACGCGGTTCACCGCGTCGGCCCTTTTTTTTCGTGAGCGTCCTGCGGCCGCCAGGCGGGATCGACCTTCCAGCGCGGACGATCGCGAGTCCCGATCATCAGTTGGTCGAATACGGCTTCGACACCATCGATGTGCCGGACTTTGTCGATCAGACCGGCACGCAACGCCTGCGCCTGCAGACATCCTTGAAGCGTGATCCAGCGCCGTTCGGTCGTGACCCAGATACTGGAATGCGCGAACGTGCGGTCGTGGCCAATGGCATCGACGACGCGTTGCTGAATCTCCGGATCGCGTCGATAGACATTGCTGTCCTCGCACTTCTTCGCCAGCCAGCAGGAGGTGCCGCGTTCGATCCGGCCGTGCGCCTGCTGGCGCATTTCGGCCTCGGTGATCAGCGGGCCCTCGGGCCGCGGACACGCTGCCAGCCCCAACACCGCCGGGCCAAACGGTGTATCAAACCAGTTGCGACGCTCGGTCGACGGTTCGCTGCTGCACACGGCACCCACCGCGAACCCGGCCAGCACACCGATCATCAGGTGAATCGCCGGCAGGGAGTGACCGCGGTGCTGCGTCGTGGCGAGGAACAGCGGGTTCCCTTGCATGCCCGTATTCTGCGGTACTGCCTCCATGTCGCCCACCGATCTGCACCCGCTGGTACAGCAGTACGGCCTCATCGCCGTGTTCATCGGCGCCTCACTCGAAGGCGAGACGGTGCTGCTGATCGCCGGCGCCAGCGCGCACCTCGGTCTGCTCGACCTGCGCGCCGTCATCGTCGTGGCGGCCATCGGAGCCTTCCTTGGTGACAATTTCTTCTTCCTGCTCGGCCGTCGCTTCGGTCCGCATGTGGCCGAGCGCGTGAACTGGGTCGCCGCGGCGGTGCCGCGGGTTGACCGATTGTTGCAACGATGGCGCTGGGGTGCGGTCATCGGGCTGCGCTTCATGTACGGCATGCGCATGGCCGGCCCGGTGCTGGTCGGAGCAGGGACGATGCCCGCATGGGAGTTCATGGCGGCAAATGCGATCGGCGCCTTACTTTGGGCCGTTCTGATCGGTGTGCTGGGCTACTTCGGCGCGCATGCGCTGCAGCAGTTGCTCGGCAACGTGACATCCGGCGAGAAGCTGCTGCTGATCCTCGTGGTGCTCTCGGCCGTGCTGGTGCTGGCGCTGCGCGCACTTCAGCGGCGCCGCAGTCGGCGCGCCGACCGGTGAATCGGCGGACCCCGCGTTCGCCGCGGTATCGTTGCGTAACGGTGAACGTACGGTGACGGAGCGATGCGCATCCTGCTCGTTGAAGACGATGCCATGATCGGCGAGAGCGTGGCCGACGGCCTCAAGGCCGAAGGTTATGCAGTCGACTGGGTGCGCGACGGCAAGGAAGCCGAGGTCTCCGTTGCGACTTTGCCCTATGGGCTGGTGATACTGGATCTGGGCTTGCCTCGGCGTGACGGCATCGAGGTGCTCAAGAGTATCCGCGAGCGACGCATCGATGTTCCGGTGCTGGTGATGACGGCACGCGACACCGTTCGTGACCGCGTCAGGGGGCTCGACGCCGGCGCGGACGACTACCTGGTCAAGCCGTTCGACCTCGACGAACTGACCGCGCGCGTGCGCGCGCTGATGCGACGGGCCGCGGGGCGCGCCGAGCCGCTCATTGAACGCGGTTCTCTCTCGATCAATCCCGCGACTCGCGAGGTGACGTGGCGCGGCGAACCGATTGCGCTTTCTGCACGCGAATACGCGCTGCTCGCCGCGCTCGCCGAACGCGCGGGACTCGTGCTGTCGCGGGCGCAACTCGAAGAAAAGCTGTACGGCTGGAACGAAGCGGTCGGCAGCAATGCGGTCGAGGTTCACATCCACAACGTGCGCAGGAAGCTCGGCGACGGCGTCATCCGTAACGTTCGCGGCATGGGCTACACGCTCGCAACCGAATGAGTCGCGATGCCGGACCTGCCTGAAGAAACAGCATGAATTCGATGCGTCGCTGGCTGCTCGCGGCGCTGCTTGCCGCGCTCGCGGTGGCCGGCTTCGCGGCCGCCGCAGCGACCTACTTTTCGGCGCGTGATGAAGTCGATGCGCTGCTCGACGAAGAGCTGCGTCAGGTCGCGCTTTCGTTGCGCGACCACGCGGTGCTCGACCTGCGCCGTCTCGAAAGCGTCGCGGCGAATCCGGCGCAGCGTGTCCTGGTGCAGATCTGGGATCCCGCGTTCGACCGGCCCTATGTTTCGCGCATCGTCGGGACCGGACCGATGACTCGCACCGAGGACGGCTATACGACGCTGATCCATGATGAACGATCCTGGCGCGTGTTTGCGCTTTTCACCGGCCGCCAGCTAATCCAGGTCGCTCAGCCGACGGCGTTGCGCACCGAGCTGGCGGCACGCACCGCCTGGCGGCTGCTGCTGCCGGTGCTGGTCCTGTTGCCGTTCCTCGGACTTGCAGGATGGTGGATCGTCGGCCGCGGACTGGCGCCGCTGGGACGCATTGCCAGCGCGGTCAAGGAGCGCAGCCCGACGTCGCTCGCTGCGGTGCCCAGCGCGGGCATGCCCAGCGAGATCCGGCCGCTGGCTGACGCGCTGAACGACCTGCTGTCCCGCCTTGACCAGTCGTTCGCGTTGCAGCGGCGCTTCGCCGCGGATGCGGCGCACGAGTTGCGCACCCCACTGACCGCGCTCACTCTCCAGGTGCAGTTGGCTGAGCGCGCGCATACCGACGAGGAGCGCGCACGCGCCTTTGAACGACTGCGGCAGGGACTGCGCCGCGCGACACGGCTGGTGCAGCAGTTGCTGACGATGGCACGGCTCGATCCCGATGCCGCGGCAGCGGCACCGGCATCAATCGACGTCGCGGCGCTGGTGGTGTCCGTTGTCGAGGACGCCCGCCCTCAGGCCGCCGAGCGTGCTATCGCGCTCAGCAGCAGCACTGAACCGGCCGGAGGTGCGACGGTGAGTGGCAGCGAGGACGCACTGCGGATCCTGTTCAACAATCTGATCGACAACGCGGTGCGCTACACGCCGTCGGGAGGGCAGGTCAGTGTCTCGGTAACGCGGGACACGGATGTTGTGCAGGTCGCGGTCGAAGACACGGGTCCCGGCATCCCGGAAGCGGAGCGGGAGCGTGTGTTCGACCGGTTCTACCGCGGCCAGAGTGCCGGCACGACGGGAACCGGGCTGGGATTGGCCATCGTGTCGCAGGTCGTCGAAATGCATCGCGGGACTGTGACTCTGGGAAGCGCAGCGACGGGCGGGCTGCAGGTCCGGGTTCGGCTGCCCGCCATCAACTGACGGGAAGCGGAGCCAACTGTCCCAAGGCCGAAGCATGTGCTCACTTTTATATCCAAGCCGCTGCTGCGTGAGACCAAGCGCGGTCAAATCATCGGTACCGCAACCACTGCGCCTAAGAGCCGCGCCGACAGGCGGCGACCGTCTTAAGTCACACTTAAGTCCACGGGTCTAGCTTGCGTTCCGTGGCTGATGGAGAAATCCATCGCTGCTCACTCACTCGATTCAAGCGCCGCGCTGCGGCGCTTTTTTTTCGCCCTCCGATCCGTCTGCGCCAGCTTACTTTGGCAATGCCGGGTTAAGCAGCACTTAAGCCTCGCCGTCATCGGCCCCGGTTTTCGCGCCGTCCATCGGAAGCCGACGACGCCTTAAGTGAAAACTAAGTCGCGATGCACAGATTGGTTGCCGTCATCCACCCGGAAGCCAATATGCAAACTCGCCATTTCATCAAGCCCACCCTGGTCGCCGCCGCCGTCAGCGCCGCGTTCTTCATCGGACAGCGCGCTGGCGTCGCGGACGCCAACGGCGGCTGCCGGATCGGCCGCGCCGGCGCCCATCACGGTCGCGTCCGACGTCCGTGGTCTCCCCAACTTCAGTCCGCTGGTCGAAGCGCACGGTGCTGCGGTCGTCAACATTGCAGTAACCAAGCGCGCCTCGATAACGCCAGCGCAGTTCGACGAGAACGGCCCGATGGGCGAAATGCTGCGCCGCTTCGGCGTGCCGATGCCGGACGGAGAAATGCAGGGTCGTGAGGGACGCGGTGTCGGCTCGGGTTTCATCGTCGACGCCAATGGCCTCATTCTCACCAATGCGCACGTCGTGGAGGGTGCGAACGAATTGACCGTACGTCTACCAGATCAGCGCGAATTCAAGGGCAAAGTCATCGGTACGGACCGGCTGACCGATGTGGCCGTCGTCAAGATCGAGGCTGCGAACCTGCCCACCGTCACGACCGGCGATCCATCGAAGCTCAAGGTCGGCGAGTGGGTCGCGGCGATCGGCTCGCCGTTCGGCCTCGACAACACCGTGACGGCCGGCATCGTGTCGGCGAAATCCCGCGCGCTGCCGCAGGAATCACTGGTGCCGTTTATCCAGACCGATGTGGCGGTGAATCCAGGCAACTCAGGCGGCCCGCTCTTCAACATGGCCGGCGAAGTCGTCGGCATCAATTCGCAGATCTTTTCCACCAGCGGCGGCTACATGGGTCTGTCGTTCGCGATCCCGATCGACCTCGCGATGAAGGTCAAGGACGACCTGGTTGCGCATGGCAGGGTCACTCGCGGACGCATCGGCGTTGGCATCCAGCCGCTCGACCGGTCGCTCGCCGAAAGTTTCGGCCTTGACAGGATCCGCGGCGCGCTCGTCAGCCGCATCGAACCCGGTTCACCGGCCGCGCAGGCAGGGCTCAAGGAGGGCGACGTGATCCTCGAGTTCAACGACAAGCCGATCGCGAAGGCGAACGACCTGCCCGCGGCCGTCGCGCAGGTGGCGCCGGGAACGAAGGCATCGCTCAAGGTCTGGCGCGACCGATCAGAGAAGTCCGTCGCTGTGACAATCGGCGAAGTGCCGAACGACCGCATCGCGCAGGCGCCGGCGGTCGACGCCGCCAGGCCGCAGGGCAAGCTTGGCGTCGCTGTGCGCCCGCTGTCGACCGACGAAGCGCGTGCGCTGGGCGCCGATGGCGGCCTGCTGGTGCAGCAGGCGAACGGTCCGGCTTCGAAAGCCGGATTGCGCGCCGGTGATGTCATCGTCGCCGTAAATGGCCAACCCACTCGCACCGTCGACGAACTTCGCCGCGAGGTCAACGAGGCGAAGGGCAAGCTCGCGGTGCTGGTCGAACGCCAGGGGCAGCGCGTGTTCGTCCCGGTCGAGATCGGCTGAGCTGCCGCGGCGGCGGAGCGCTGGCTGCGCTCCCTAGTTGGTGGGCTTCCAGCCCGGTGATGTCGCGTGACGGCTGCCGGGCTGGTCCGTGCACTGGCAGCAAGGCAGCGGCCATGGCGGGCAGAGGTTGAGACAGGTGCACTGCGCCGACTCGCCGATAGGATACGAGTGTTCGCCCTGACGCAGCAGCGGCCGCGACAGCGCGCGGCTGATCGACTCCTCGGGCGACATGAGGCGCTCGGCGTCGCCTTCGATGATGATGCGGCCCAGTTCGACGGTGGCGCGTTCGCTTCGGCGCACCTCGCTTCGGCGCGCTGCTTCCTGCTTTTCACGCTCTACCGGCGCGGCGTCACGCCGGTCGCACTTGATGACGACCACCGAGCCGCAGTCGGGCATCGACGGCGTGGCGGTCTGAACCGTCGGGTTACCGACGACGGAGCCAGCGACCGCCAGGCTGGCCAGCACGGCCACGAGCCGGATGATCCGCGACATCAGGCGGGTTCGATCAGCAATGCGTCATCCGGAAACGGCGCGAGCAGCGCGGACGAATCGGCAGCGGCATCGAGCCAGTGCGAATAGTCCGGCGCACCGATGATCACCGGCATGCGATCGTGCACGTGCGCCAGCATGGCGTTGGCCGCCGTCGTGATGATCGTGTAGGTTTCAACGCCCTGCTGCGTTGCCGGATCGCGCCACCATTCCCACAGCCCGGCCAGCGCGAACAGCGGTTCGTCCTTCAGGCGGATGCGCCACTTGGACTTGTGGCCCTTCTCGCCGCTCCATTCGAAGAACGCGTTCAGCGGCACCAGGCAGTGGCGCTTCGCATAGGCAGCCCGGAATGCCGGTGTCGAGGCGATGCCTTCGGAACGCGCGTTGATGCAGCGGTTGCCGAACTTCAGTTCCTTCGCCCACGAGGGCACCAGCCCCCAGCGCGCCAGCACGCATTCGCGTTCGCCGTCGCGCGCCAGCCGCACGATCGGCTTCATTTCTGTCGGCCGCACGTCGGGACTGGCGACGAACTCGGGCACGACCGGCACGCGGAAGTGCGCCTTGATGGCAGCAGGATTCTGCGACAGATCGTAGCGACCGCACATCGGCGAATGTCGGGCGACGAACTCTCAGGAGCAGCGCTCGTACACCAGATGCGCCAGCGCCACGTCTTCGAGTCCGATGCCGACCGACTTGTAGACCACGATATCGCCCGCGCGCCGGTCATAGGCGGTGCCTTTCACCAGCAGCTTGCCCAGTTCGGTCACGCGGGTCGGATCGATGACCCCGGGAGCCGCACGGACGAACTCGCCGGCCTCGGCCTGCGCCGCCGGCAGCCACTCGACGACGATCAGTTCCGCGCGCGCCAGCAGCGCATCGTCCAGTTCGCGTGCGGCGGGTTTGCTCGAGCCCACGGCAGCGATGAAGGCTCCGGGCTTGACCAGCGTGCCATTGAAAAGCGGCTCCACAGCCCGCGTGGCCGTGACGATGACGTCGGCTTCGCGTGCCGCCGTCGCGGCGTCGGTGGCGCTCGCGGGAACGCCGAACTCCGTCTGCACCCAGTTGGCAAAGTCGGGCGCTGCAGCGCGTCCGGCGACCAGCACGCGATCGAACGGATGCAGCAGCAGCAACGCCTCGGCATGCGCGCGCGCCTGCACGCCGGTGCCGAAGATCGCGAGCGCGCGCGCATCGCGCGACGCCAGCCGCTGCGTTGCGACCGCCGTCGCTGCCGCCGTGCGAAATCGCGTGATCTCGTTCGCCTCGATGGCGGCCAGTGCTTCGCCGGTCACCGCGGAGAACAGCACGATGACAAAGTTGAAGCGGCCGTTGATCGTCGAGTAGACCTTGGCGCCGAGGACGCCAGCGGCCGGCAGCGCGGCGCCCATCATCGCGACGGCGGTCACCGCCTGGCGGTGCTCGGCCGCTGCGCGCACGCGCGCCGCAACCGCGCCGGCACCGTTGCCGAACTGCTCGAACGCCACCGCCATCGCGTCGATGGCCTCGCGCATCGTCAGGACGTCGGCGACGTCGGCATCACTGATCAGTCGCATCGCGGTTTGTCGCCTTTCAAGCCGCCACCGCAGGCGACGAGCGCCGCATGCGCAGGCCCTGGATCAGCCAGACCAGCACGATGATCACGCAGCCCCGGAATGTAGAACCAGTGCTGCGTTGATGCGGTCCGTCGGTACCTTGACGCCAACAATCTCGAAGCCCTGCTCGATGCGCGCCTTGGCCGCCGCGCTGCCGAATCGCACCGTGCTTACCTGCAGCATCTCGCCCATGCCGGACACCGAGACCCCGGCATCGGAAAGGCGCTTGCGCGCGTCGGCGACCGCGTTGCCCGTGGTGCTCGTCTTCGGCCCCAGCAGCTGCAGACCGACGGTCTTGTTGGTGTCCTCACCCTCGAGAGATTGGCCCTTGATCAGGAACACCAGACGGTCACCCGGGTCGAGCGTCGCAGCCACTTCGTAGAACTTGGACGCCGGCGCGTCGGTGTATTCGGGCGCTATCCGGTCGGCGAACCAGTCCGGACGGAACAGGAAGAACGTGGCGATCAGCAGCAGCACGACCTCCCACCAGCGGCACTTGATCCGGAACCAGACCATCGTCGCCGCGGCGAAGGCGAGTGACGCGATGGTCGCTGCGAAGGCAACCAGCAGCGCTTCGCCCCAGCCATGCACGTCGATCAGCAGCAGTGCCGGATTGAAGATCCAGATGAAAGGAAGCACGACGGTCCGCACCGCATAGACCGAACCCTGGATACCGACCTGAATCGGGTCCTCCTTGGCAATTGCCGCCCCGGCGAAGGTTGCGAGACCGACCGGTGGCGTGATGTCACCCATGATCCCGTAGTAGAAGACGAAGAGGTGCACGGCGATCAGAGGGATCACGAGGCCGGACTGGGCGCCGAGTTCGACGATGACCGGTGCCATCAGCGTGGCCACGAGAATGTAGTTCGCCGTGGTCGGCACGCCCATGCCGAGGACCAGGCAGACGAACGCGGTGAACAGCAGCATCGCCATGATGTTGCCCTGGGAGACGAACTCGACGAAATCAGTCATGCGCAGACCCAGACCCGTCAAGGTGATCGCGCCGACGATGATGCCGGCGCAGCCCGTGGCGACGGCGATGCCGATCATGTTGCGGGCACCATCGTCGCAGCCGTCGATCACTTCTTTCAGGCCGACGCCAAACTGCCGCGCGAAATCGCCCTGCTTGCGGAACAACGCGATCAGCGGTCGCTGCGTCACCATCAGCACGATCTGGGTGGTCACGCCCCAGAAGGCCGACAGTCCGGGCGACAGTTCCTCGACCATCAGACACCAGATCAACACGCCGACCGGGATCAGGTAGTGCAAGCCGGCTTTCACCGTTGGCCACGTGGGCGGAAGGATCGGATTCTTGACGTCGATTTCGGTCGGCAGGTTCGGCTGCTGCGCCGCCACCCACACGCTGTAAACATAGAGCGCACCCAGAAGCACGCTGAGAATCACCGGTGCTGCGGCCCCGAACACCACCTGGGCTCCGAGCGCGACGTAGTAGATGATGCCGAGCACGACGGCACTGCCCGCCAGGCCGAGGAGCCAGGACGTCACGCGGTTGCCCATCGTGCGCTCGCGCTCACGCGCGGTCGCCGCCAGGCCGAGCTTCAACGCCTCGAGATGCACGATGTAGAAGAGCGCGATGTAGCTGATGATCGCCGGAATGAAGGCGTGCTTGACGATGTCCGAGTAAGGAATGCCCACGTATTCGACCATCAGGAACGCTGCCGCCCCCATCACCGGCGGCATGATCTGGCCGTTGACCGACGACGAGGTCTCGATCGCCGCCGCCTTCACGCCACCGTAACCGGCGCGCTTCATCAGCGGAATCGTGAAAATGCCACCGGACACGACGTTGCTCACCGACGAGCCGGAGATCAGGCCGTTCAGCGCCGATGAAACAACGGCGACCTTGGCCGGCCCGCCGCGCAAGTGCCCCAGCAGCGCAAAGCTCACCTGCATCATGTAATTGCCACCGCCGGCGCGATCGAGCAGCGTGCCGAACAGCACGAAGACGAAGATGAAGCTCACCGACACGCCGAGCGCGATGCCGAACACGCCCTCGGTCACCATCCACATGTGCGAGACCACGCGCGGCACCGAGGCCCCCTTGTGCGCGATGACGTCCGGCAGCATCGGTCCTGCCATCACATAGCCGAGGAACAGCACCGCCAGTATCGCCATGGGCAGGCCAACCGCCCGACGCGTAGCCTCGAGCAGCAACAGCACGCCCACGGTTCCGACCACGACATCGAGCCCGGTCGGGTTGCCCGGTCGCAGCGACAGTTCCTTGTAGAAGACGATCAAATAAAGCGCCGTCGCCGCGCCGACGATGGCGAACAACCAGTCCTGCCAAGGGACGTAAGCGCGCGGCGAACGCTTGAATGCAGGAAACGCCAGGAAGGCGAGCAAAAGGCCGAGCGCGAGGTGTATCGAGCGCGCTTCCGTGTCGTTGAACAGGCCGAACCGGAACCCCGAGGGCAACGAGAACGGAATGGGTGACGCGTACCACATCTGGAACACGACCCACACTAGTCCGAGAACCAGCATCACCTTGCCGGCGAAACCTGCGGTCGAGCGCCCGCCGAAGTCAGTGTCCTTGACCAGCTGGAGGACGTCGGTTTCGCCGAGCTGCATCTCGGCGGTCGGACCCAGTTCCTCCTCGAGCTTCACCAGTTCCTGTTCGAGCTTCTTCTTGTCCACGCTTCCTCCCAGAAACACGACGGGCGGCCGCAGCCGCCCGTTCAACTCTACGCGCAGTCTTCCGCGTGTGGCTACTTGATCCAGCCCTTCTCCTTGTAATAGCGCACGGCGCCTTCATGCAGCGGCGCGGACAGTCCATTTTTGATCATGTCCTCGGGCTTCAGGTTGGCCAGTGCGGGGTGCAGCTTCTTGAATTCGTCAAGGTTGTCGAACACGGTCTTCACGACGACGTAGACCACATCCGCAGGCACCTTGGCCGAGCTGACGATCGTCGCCTGCACGCCGTAGGTCGTGGTCGGATTGGGGTTGTTCGGATACATGCCGCCCGGAATGGTCGCCATGGCGTAGTACGGCTTGTCCTTGACCAGTTTGTCGACGGCCGGGCCGGTCAGCGAGACGAGCTTCGCGCCGCAAATCGTGGTCGGGTCCTGGATGTTGGCGGACGGGTGACCGACGGCATAGAAGAAGCCGTCGATCTTGCCGTCGCACAACGCCGGCCCGTGCTCGTCCGGACGCAGCTCCGACGCGAGCCCGAAGTCGCTCATCTTCCAGCTCATCGCCGCCAGCAGCTCGTTCATTGACGCCAGCGTGCCCGAGCCCGGGTTGCCGACGTTGAAGCGCTTGCCCTTGAAGTCCTCGAACTTCGTGATGTTCGCTTCCTTGCGCGCGACGACGGTGAAGGGCTCAGGATGCAGCGCGAACACCGCGCGCAGGTCACCCATCGCGCCGTCCTTCTGGAACTGGCCCTGCCCCTTGGTCGCGTTGAACTGCACGTCCGATTGTGCGACGCCGAACTCGATCTCGCTCGACTTCAGCAGGTTGACGTTGGCGACCGACCCGCCGGTCGATTCGACCGAGCAACGCAGGCCGTGCTTCGCCCGGTCGCGGTTGACCAGGCGGCAGATTGCACCCCCCGCCGGGTAGTACACGCCGGTGACGCCACCGGTGCCGATCGTGATGAAGCGCTGCGTCTGCTGCGCACTGGCGCTCTGCGGCACGGCCGCGGCTGCGACGAAGGCCGTGGCGAATGCCGCCGCGCACATCGAAAGTCTGAAATTCATGTCTAAGGTCTCCTGTTGCCCCGCGGGGATTCGCACCTTAGCGCCCGGCAGCGAGCGATGCAAGGCGGGACTTCGCCAAGGAGCGAAGCGGGTTGCTAGCGGACCGTCGCGACGGCCGTATCCACGGCCTCGACAAGGCGCTCGACAAGGACGTCGAGTTCGTCGTCACTGATGATGAAGGGCGGTGCCAGCAGCACGTGGTCGCCGCGGGCGCCGTCGATCGTTCCGCCCATCGGGTAGCACAGCAAGCCCAGTTCCATCGCTGCCCGCTTGACCTTCGCATGCAGCTTCAGCGCCGGGTCGAACGGCTCCTTGCTCGAGCGGTCGGCGACCAGTTCGATCGCCTGGAACAGCCCCCGCCCGCGCACCTCGCCGACGAACGGATGGTACGAAAACGCCTCGTCGAGTTCGGCGCGCAGGCGCGCACCCTGATGAGCGCAGCGTTCGATCAGGCCATCGCGCGTGAAGGCCTTCTGCACGGCCAGCGCGGCGGCACAGGCGACCGGATGGCCGATGTAGGTGTGGCCATGTTGAAAGAAGCCACTGCCGGCGGCAATCGCATCGATCACGCGTTTGCCGATCAGCACGGCGCCGACCGGCTGGTAGCCGCCACCGAGTCCCTTGGCCACCGCCATTAAGTCCGGCGCGACCCCTTCCTGCTGACACGCATGCAGGCTGCCGGTACGCCCCATGCCGCACATCACCTCGTCGAGGATCAGCAGGATGCCGTATGCATCGCACAGTTCACGCACGCGCCGGAAGTAGCCGGGCGGCGCGGTCAAGCAGCCGCTGGTGGCTCCACCGACGGTTTCGGCGACGAAGGCAATGACGTTCTCGCCGCCGAGGCGCGCGATGGTCGCCGCGAGTTCGTCCGCGAGTCGCGCGCCGTATCGCTCCGGCGTTTCGCCTTCGTGCTGATCGCGATACGCATACGTCGGCGCCACATGGTCAACGTCGATCAGCAGCGGCGCGAACTGACGGCGCCGCCAGGCATTTCCGCCGACCGCGAGCGCCCCGAGCGTGTTGCCGTGATAGCTGTTGCGCCGCGCGATGAACCTGGCGCGCTGCGGTTCCCCCTTTTCGACGAAGTACTGCCGCGCCAGCTTCAGCGCCGCCTCCATCGCCTCGGAGCCGCCGCTGACGAGGTAGACATGAGAGATGTCTTCCGGCGCCTGCGCGATCAGCGCATCGGCGAGCTGCTCCGCGACCTCAGTCGAGAAGAAGCTCGTATGCGCATACGCCAGTGCATCGATCTGTGCATGCATGGCCGCCAGCACGTCCGGATGCCCGTGCCCGAGACACGAGACGGCCGCGCCGCCGGAGGCGTCGAGGTAGCGCTTGCCGGTCGCATCGGTGATCCAGCAGCCTCGCGCGGAGGCCGCAATCGGATACTGCCCACGCAGCTGGCGATGGAGGATCTTCGAGTCGGCGTGCATGGCGCGATGATAGGCGTCGTGGCGGGCGTCCGATGTCTTGGTTCAAGCCGTGGCGGCGACGAACGGTGTCGGGTCGATCGTCGGAGTCCGATCGCGATCGCATCGCAGACGAGCCGTGCACTGCCGGCCGCGAGGGTCCAGCCCAACGCCCCCTGGCCGACGTTCAGATAAAGATTCGCCACCGAACTGCGGCCGAGGATCGGGCGCCCATTCGGCGTTGCCGGCCGTTGCCCGGCCCAGGGCTGCAAATCGCCATCGACCGCGCGGTACCCCAGCACTTCGCGCGCGGCGTCGAGCAGGGCGCCAATGCGTCCCGGCGGAATCGAGTCGCTCGTGGCCCCGATTTCGACGAACCCGGCCACGCGCACGCGATCCTTCAGCGGCGCAAATACCACCTTGCGACGCGTGTCGGTGATCGAAGCGCGCGGCACGGCTCCGTCCAGTGGCTTGATCGTGATCGAATAGCCCTTCAGTGGATAGATGGGCAATGCGATCCCGGCAGTCGCGGCGACGCGAGTCGACTCAAAGCCGGCGGCGAGAACATAGGCATCGGCGCGCAACGGCGCCGCACCGTCCCCCGAAGTCGTCAGCGCCCGCACCTGATCCCGCTCGAGGTCAAAGCCTTCGGCCTGACGACCGAATGCGAACTCGACACCGCGCTGTGCCAGTAACCGCGCGAGTTGATCGCAGAAGGCGCCGCAGTCGGCCGCCGCGTCGGTGGCCGTCCAGACCCCGCCCGTGATGTGCGACACGTAAGCCTGCAGCGCCGGTTCGTGCTGCACGCACTCCTCGGCATTGAGCACGCGCTGCACCGACCCGAGCGTCGCCTGGTACTGCACCTGCGCTCGCGCCGCCGCCAGCGACGCCGCATCGGGATAGATGACCAGCTTGCCGCCGCGGGTGAAGGCGCAATCGATGCCTTCCCCCTCGATCAAAGGCTCGATGAACTCGCGCGACAACTCGGCGAGCTGCAGCAGCGCCGCTGTCGTCGCGCGCGCCGCCGCGGTGTTCGCCACCTTCAGAAAGGCCCAACCCCACGCCCACTGCGCACGGTCCGGCTGCAGATGAAACTTGAGCGGAGAGTCGCGGCTCAACAGCAGCGAAAGCAGCTTCGGCGGCACCGAGGCATCGGCCAAGGGAGCGACGAAGGAATACGACAGTTGCGCGCCGTTGGCGCGGCTTGCGCCGGCGGCCGGCCCGTCTTCGCGGTCGACGACCGTGACGCTATGGCCCTCGGCCTGCAGGAAATACGCGGTGGTCAGTCCGACGACGCCCGCACCGATCACACATACATGCATGCCCGCAGTCTAGCGAGCCGGTGTCGTGTCACCTTCCGAAGCCAGCCGCGCCCGTGCCGCTTAACGCGCTGCCCGTGACCATTACCCGACAGCCGGTTGCGTCGCCCCTATCGACCCGGCGGCGGAGTGGTCGTCACCGTGCGGTTCACGGTGCCGTCGGCATTGCGGCTGCGGTCGACCAGTGTCGTGCCGCCCTTCGGGCCGATGCTCAGTGAATCGATCGCGCCGTCGGCGCCGCGGCTCCGGTCGACGGTACTCACCGCGCCTTGCGGACCGGTGACCGTCTTGTCCACCAGCCCGTCCGCGCCGCGATTGCGATCGACGAAGCTCACGCCGCCATTGGGCCCGGTAATACGCGCGTCGGTCGTGCCGCTGCCGTCGCGAAAACGATCGATCGAGGTGATCCCACCCCCGCGACCGGTACGCACGGCGTCCACCGCACCGTCGGCGCCGCGGCTACGCTGGATGCTGGTCGTCGTCGGAGCCCGCGTGCCGGCAGTCGCCGTGCGCTGACCGCTACGCTCGCGCGCGTCCGGCGCGCTTGTTGCAAACGTCAGCGCTGCCGCCATCCCCAGAACCATCACGCGGAAGTCCAGCAGGGGTGCGATCGCCCGCAATGTTGTCGACTCGTACTTCATGATTCGCTCCTCGTCAGTGGCCGGGCAACGCAGGATGCATCTGGCCCGTGCACGGTGTGAGGCAGCGTATGCGCGCAGGGCAACCGGCGTCAGTTACGCCGTTGCGACCGATGTAACGAGCTGTAAGTGCGGCCGACCGAATTCGCGCTAGCGCCGCGCGATGGCGGCGATCGTGATCAGTGTGAGAACGAGGAAACCAACCAGGGACCAGCCCGCCAGCGAAACGCCGAAGAGCACCGCGCTGGCATCAGAGCAATCGCCGCTGCCTTGGAAAATGCGCGGCAGCACCTGCGTCAGCGGAAAGTTTTCGAGCATGGCTCCAAGTCCCGGGCCGCAGGAGAGGGACTCCGGCGCCTGGAAGAGCCGCACGTGCCAGGCTGCGATACCGGCGCCGATGAGCGCAAGCAAGATTCCCGCGACGCCGAAGGCGCGGGCCGACGGCCTTGGCGCGCGCCACGCGGCGATCAGACTGACGATGGCCAGCAGCAGGTACGCGATGCGCTGGAAGATGCACAGCGGGCACGGATTGAGCCCGACAACGTGCTGCATGAACAGCGCCGCCGCAATCAAGCCGAGCGCCACCACTGCAACGCCAATGTAGATCCAGCGCGCACCGAGGGCATCGAGACGCGCGCGTATGAAGTCTGCGCTCATGCCGCGGATGGTACCGGGGCCGGCTCCCGCTCGACGCCGCGCGTCTTCACCAGCATATAGATCGCCGGAATCACGACCAGCGTCAGCACGGTGGAGGAGATCATGCCGCCCACCATCGGCGCCGCGATCCGCCGCATCACCTCGCTGCCGGTCCCCGTGCCCCACATTATCGGCAGCAGGCCAGCGATGATCGCCACGACGGTCATCATCTTCGGCCGCACGCGTTCCACCGCGCCTTCGATCATCGCGGCGTAGTGGTCCTGCAGCGTCAGGCGCTCGCCCCGGGCCGCGCGCTCAGCGCGAATCTTCTCGAGCGCGTGGTCGAGGTAGATGAGCATGACCACGCCGGTTTCCGCGGCAACCCCCGCCAGCGCAATGAAGCCGACGGCGACGGCGACGCTGAGGTTGTAGTCGAGCAGCCATATCAGCCAGACTCCTCCGATCAGCGCGAACGGAACGGACAGCATCACGATCAGCGTTTCGGTGATGCGCCGGAAGTTCAGGTACAGCAACAGGAAGATGATCACCAGCGTCAGCGGCACGACTAGCTTCAACTTCTCCGTGGCGCGCTCCATGTATTCGAACTGGCCGCTCCACTGCACGGTGTAGCCGGGCGAGAAGTTCACCTGCTCGCGCACCGCTTTCTGCGCGTCCCGCACGTAGCTGCCGATATCTCGGTCGCGGAGATCGACATAGATGTAGGCGGCGAGCTGTGCGTTCTCGGTACGGATGACCGGCGCACCCTTCGAAAGGCTCACTTTCGCGACCTGCCCGAGCGGGATCATCGGTGCCGGCTTGCCCATCTCACCTTCGGCTGGCACCAGCACCTGCGTGGCGATCGCCTGCGGGTCGCTGCGGTAGTCGCGCGGGTAACGCACCGCGACCCCGAAGCGCTCACGGCCCTCAACGGTTGTTGTGATCATTTCGCCGCCGAGCGCCGAAGCAATCACGTCCTGCACCTCGTCCACCCGGATGCCATAGCGCGCCAGCTTTTCGTAATCGGGCTCGATGTTCAGATAGAAGCCGCCCGTCAGGCGCTCCGCAAAGGCGCTCGTTGTGCCGGGCACGGTCTTCACCGCTGCCTCGATCTCCTTTGCCAATCGTTCGATTTCACCGAGATCCTTGCCGTACACCTTGACTCCGACCGGTGTGCGGATCCCGGTCGACAGCATGTCGGTGCGCGCCTTGATCGGCATCGTCCAGGAATTGGCAATGCCCGGCAGCTGCACCGCCTTGTCCATCTCGGCGATCAATGCATCGATCGTCATGCCGGGTCGCCAGTCCTTTTCCGGCTTCAGGTTAATCACCGTTTCGAACATCTCGACCGGCGCGGGATCGGTCGCCGTGATGGCACGCCCCGCCTTGCCGAACACCGATTCGACTTCGGGGAAGCTCTTGATGATGCGGTCCTGCGTCTGCAGCAACTCAGCCGCCTTGGTCACCGACATGCCGGGCAGACCGGTCGGCATGTAAAAGAGCGTCCCCTCGTTCAGCGTCGGCATGAACTCGGATCCGAGCTTCGACGCCGGATACAGCGATGCGACCGTGACGACCAGCGCCAGCACGATCGTCAGCACGCGATAGCGCAACACCAACTCGATGACCGGCCGGTAGATCCAGATCAGGAAGCGATTGATCGGATTCTTCTTCTCCGGCATCACCTTGCCGCGAATGAAGATCAGCATCAGCACCGGCACCAGCGTGACGGACAGCAGAGCCGCGGCCGCCATCGCAAAGGTCTTGGTATACGCGAGCGGCGCAAACATGCGGCCTTCCTGCGCCTCGAGCGTGAACACGGGCAGAAACGACACCGTGATGATCAGCAAACTGAAGAAGAGTGCGGGACCGACCTCGATGCAGGCGGCGCGGATCAGCGGCAATCGAGGCGCATCGGGCGGTGCGCGCTCCAGGTGCTTGTGCGCGTTCTCAATCATGACGATCGCCGCGTCGATCATCGCCCCGATCGCGATCGCGATACCGCCCAGGCTCATGATATTGGCGTTGATTCCCAGCCAGCGCATCGCGACGAAGGCCATCAGCACGCCAACGGGCAACATCAAGATCGCGACCAGCGCGCTGCGCGCGTGCATCAGGAATACGACACAAACGGCGGCGACGATCAGCGCTTCCTCGAGCAGCGTGCGCTTCAGAGTGTCGATTGCACGCTCGATCAGGCCCGATCGATCGTAAACGGGCTCGATCCGGACGCCCTCCGGCAGGCCGACCGAAATCTCCTTGATGCGTTCCTTGACGTTGTGGATCACATCGAGTGCGTGGGTGCCATAGCGAGCGACGACGATGCCGCCGACCACCTCACCGTCGCCGTTCAATTCGGCCAGGCCACGCCGTTCATCCGGAGCCAGCTCGATGCGAGCAATGTCGCGCAGCCGTACCGGCACGCCCTTTTCGGCTCGCACGGTCAGTCGCTCCAGATCGGTAGCCCCGTGCAGGTAACCCATGCCGCGCACCATGTATTCGGTTTCCGAAAGCTCGACGATGCGACCGCCGACATCGCGGTTGCTCATGCGGATCGTTTCGATAACCTTCGACAGCGGCACGTTGTACGCCTGCAGCTTGCGCGGATCGACGGTCACGACGTACTGCTGCACGAAGCCACCGATTGACGCCACCTCCGACACACCTTGTGCCTTCCACAGCTGGTAGCGAATGAACCAGTCCTGCAGCGTGCGCAGTTCGGCGAGCGAGCGGTTAGCGCCGAGCACGGCGTACTGGTAGACCCAGCCGACGCCAGTGGCGTCGGGACCCAGCGCGGGTGCGACTCCGGTCGGCAGCCTTGACGCTGCCGAGCTGAGGTATTCGAGCACGCGCGACCGGGCCCAGTAGATGTCGGTGCCGTCCTCGAAGATGATGTAGACGAACGACGCGCCGAAAAACGAAAAACCGCGCACGACCTTGGAGCGCGGCACACCGATCATCGCGGTCGTCAGCGGGTAGGTGACCTGGTCTTCGACGACCTGCGGCGCCTGGCCAGGGAACTCGGTGAACACGATGACCTGTACATCGGAAAGGTCGGGGATCGCGTCCACCGGAGTCTTTATCACGGCATAGACACCGGCGGCAACGGCGAAGGCGGTCGCTAGCAACACGAGGAAGACGTTGCGCAGCGACCAGTCGATCAGACGGGCGAGCATGAAATCGTCCTCACTGTTTGTGCGCTTCAGGCTTTGGGGCTGTGGACTGGGCCGGAGCTGTCGTCACCGGTTTCGGCGCGCCAAGACCCTCGATCTTCGTGATCACGTACTCGCCTGGCTGACCCGCTTTCATATCGAACTTCACCCGGTCGCCCGGCTTCAGATTCTTCGGCAACGCCCCCGGCGCAACCCCGAACTCCATTTCCATGGCCGACCACTTCAGCGCGGGAATCGGGTCGTGGTTCAGAGTGATCCGGTTGCCAGCGATATCGATCTCCACGATCGAACCTTCGCCGCTCGCGGTCCCCGCGGGGCCTCCGCCCGACATGTTCTTGTCGGCGTTGAATCCGCTCAGCGCTGCCTTCAGGTTGCTTTCGGAGTCGATTAGGAAGTTGGCGCGTGTGACAACGGTCTCGCCATCCTTGACCCCGGACAGCACCTCGACGAAGTCCTCGCCGCGGGTGCCGAGCTTCACGTCACGCGGCTCGAAGCGTCCCTCGCCCAGCGCGACGAGTACCACCTGTCGCGTGCCGCTGTCGATGACCGCGGAATCCGGCACCGTCACCACCTCACGCTTCGGCCCGGCCTCGATCTGCACTGTGCCGTACATCCCCGGCCTCAGCTGACCCTCCGGGTTCGCGAGTTCGATGCGGACGCGCGCCGTGCGCGTCTCCGTGTTGAGTGTCGGATAAATGAAGGTGACCTCGCCCGGGAAGGTCTTGTCGGAGTACGCGCTGACGCTGATCGACCCCCGCGTACCGACCCGCACCAGCGAAAGATCCTGTTCGAACACGTCGGCGATCAGCCACACCCGCGACAGATCCGCGATCCTGAACAGCGCTTCGCCGGGTATGAAGCGCATCCCGGCCACCGGCGGGTCCTTGATGATCACTCCCGGAGCAGGCGCCGTGAGGGTCAGCGTACGGCGGGGCTCCTCGCCTTCACGCAGTCGCGCCAGCTGCTGTTCGCTGATGTCCCAGTTGCGCAGGCGCTCCAGCGCGGCGCCGGCCAGCTGCTGCATGCCGGTCTGCGCGTCGGGGCCTGCACCGCTCAGGCTTTTGGTCGCCCGGTAGGCGATCAGGTATTCACGCTGCGCCGACACGAGTTCGGGGCTGTAGACCTCGGCCAGCGGCTGGCCGCGAGCGACGGCCTGCCCGGTCGTGTTGACGTGCAGTTTCTCGATCCAGCCCTCGAACTTCGGCGCGACCGTGTGCTGACCGCGCTCGTTGATCTCGATCGTGCCGACAGCGCGCACGATCCGTGCGAGCGATCGTTTGCTGACCGATTCGGTGCGCACGCCTAGCGTCTGGATGCGATCAGCCGATATCTTCACCGTGCCCGGTGCGCCCTGGTCCTCTCCCTCGTACACCGCGATGTAGTCCATGCCCATCGGATCTTTCTTCGGCACCGGCGAAGTGTCGGGCAGGCCCATCGGATTGCGGTAATAGAGGAGCTTGCGCTCGCCCACCTGCGAGGGCGCGGCGCCGCCTGGCGCGGCTGCAGGAACACTGGTCGCGGTCTCGGTGCGGCTGCCGAATCCGATGAAAAAGCCGGCGAGCAGCGATGTAGCGATGACACCGACCGCGAGGGCGGTGCGTTGAGCTGGACTCATAGGTCCTCCCCGACGATGCGCTCGATCTCGGCCAGCCGCATCTGCTGTTCCAGTTCGATCTTCAGCAGGTCGAGCTGTGTTCGCCGCACCTGCCGCTGCGCATCGAGCAGCGTCGAGAAATCGACGCGCCCGGTCTGGTAGCTGCTCAGCGCGGACTGGAAGGTCAGCTGCACCTGCGGCAACAGCGTCGAGCGCACGATCTCGCCCTGTTCGCGCAAGGCGTCCAGCGACGCCCAGTTCTGGCCCAGTTCGGATTGCAGTTGCGTGGCGGTGGCCTCGCGGCGTGCGGCGGCCGCGTCGCTCATCGCCTGCGCCTCGTTGACATTGGCGCGGATGATGTCAGTCTGCCAGGGGATGTTGATCTCGACCATCAGCTCGTAGTCGGTCAGCCGCGTGCCCTTCTGGATGACGGCCGCGCCGACACCAAGATCTGGAATGCGGCTTGCGCGCATCAGCTGCGCATTGCGCTCCGCGGCGGAAATCTGCGCGGTGTTCACCGCCAGCGCGGGACTGCGCTCACCGGCCGCGCGCGTTAGTGCGGCAAAGTCGAGCGCGCGCTCCGGCAGCGGACGCAGTTCGCGTGGCTCGGCGAGCGGTGCGTCCGCCGGCCGCGCGAGCACGCCGTTGAGCCGGGCCGCCGCCTGTCGCCGTTCCGAAGACAGCATGATCAGATCGGTGCGCAGGCTGGTTAGCTCGGTCTGCGCCTTGATGACATCCTGCTGCGGCGTTAGCCCGCTGCCATAGCGCGACCGCGCGATCTGTTCGAGGTCGCCCATCAACGCCCGCAGGCTCTCCGTCACGCCCTGCGCTTGCGCCGTGTACCAGTACTGGCTGAACGCAACCTTCGCGCGCATGCGGGTTTCGGCGAGCGTGGCGATGCGCTTCGCACCGGCCACCGTCGCTTCGGCTTCGGCAATGCCGCGACGCAATTCGCGCTTGTCGCCGAGCGGATACATCTGCCTCAGGGAGTACCGGGTGCTGCCGGCGTTGGCGGGCGACAGCGTCGGCTCGCTGAACGGGATGTCGCGCAATTCCATCTGCACGACGGGATCGGGCAGCGCGCCTGCGCCGCGCAGCCTCTGCTGAGCCGCGTCGGCCTCGAGCGTCATCGCCCTCAGTTCCGGGTTGCGTGCCTCGACAAAGGCCAAGATGCCGCTGAGACTGGCTCCGAGCTCGCTGTCGGCGGGCGCTCGCACGGCCTGCGCCATTGCAGCCGTCGTAGCGCCCAACAGCGCCAATAGCAGCGGAAAACGCCAATAGGTAAGGTGTTGATGCACGGGAACCTCCGGTCGTGACGAGGTGTGCGCGAATTCACGCACACCGGCGAACCACGCGCACGCGAAGTGCGCCGACCGAGAGGCTAGAGCAGGAGGCGAGAAAGCCGCGCGTAAAGCGGCGCCTGGGGCGAATCGTTGTCGGTTGCTTCGCCGCACCCTTCACAGGTGGCGGGCGCAAGCAGAGCGCGGGACTGCACCGAAATAATGGGCAGGTCGGCGGAAGGGACGTCGGCGCCAGCACGCGCCTGTGCGCCGGGGTCATCCTGAGGACAATGTGCAGGGCCCGCCGGGTCAGTCGTCAACGAATCGATCCACTCGTCGGCGACGTGCTGGGGACAGGGCATCTCGTTGCTGGCCGGTACAGAGACCGCCCCGAGTGCGCCGGGCGCCTTGGCGATACACAGCCCCATGGCGGCCAGCGCATTGCTCGTTATCAGGACCAACGCAAGCGCTGCCACGAGGCCACGGGCCGAGCGGCGTGTAGTGCTTTGCGAATGCAAGTATCGGTTCAACATGGCGACGGCAGTATTCGGTGCCGCGGGCAGCATACCCTTGACGGCGGTCAACGGCGACCGCAGACGGGCGGCCGGCCGCCTATTTCGCGGCCTCGATGCGCGTCACGACGAGGTTCTCGCCGGACTGTTCGAGCGCGAACCGGACTTTGTCGCCTTGCTTTATCGTCGCCAGCTGCGTGGGTTCCTTGACAGGGAACGCCATAGTCATCGGCGGCATGCCCAAGCCCGTGAGCGGCCCATGCGCCAGCGTGACGCGGTTCGTGTCCTTGTTGATGCGGCGAACCTCGCCCTCGTACATCTCGCTGCTCTTGGCCTGCGCGGTCGGCGTGCCGTGCGCGTGCGGCGCACCCGTTTGTGCCTGCACGGGCGGCGCCAATGCCAAGCCGAGCAGGGCAGCGGAAAACCATGCTGATTTCATTTCAAGCTCCAAATTTGCAGACAACGACGGCGGAGTGTGCCGTCGAGCCAGCGCCGACAAACGACATGGATCAATTCATCCCCGCAGCCGCGCGTTTCTGCTGCACCGAGGTCGACCAACGGCTCTTTATGTAAGCCAACGTGGCAAGGATATCGGCGTCACTCATGGTTTTCCCGAATGCCGGCATATCGGACTGATACCCCGGCGGCGCGTGCTTGCCGATGCCGTACTTGGTGACTTCGAACAGCACCACGTCGTCGTGATGCCAGGTGTGGCCGCTGTCGTCATGCGGCGGCGCCGGCAGTCGTCCGCGTGCATTGCGGGACGTCCAGTCCGGCTGACCTTCCAGCTTGGCGCCATGGCATGACGCGCAGTGCTGCTGATAAAGCGGCTCACCGCGCGCGACGGTTGACTTGTCTGTTTGGTCGATGCGTATCTCGCCCGGCCACAACATCCAGGCGATTGCCGCGAGCGCCGGCAGTCCGAGACCGGCAAGCGCCAGTAGTACCGTTGCCGATGGTCGTGGCAGTGGTGATCGTGACAAATGGAGTCCTCGGGAGTGGGCGAGTCAGGAATCTGATCTAGCTGGTGGCCGGCGACAAGCTACAGGTCCGTCGGAGAGATCTCACCAAACGGGAAGACATACCAGCGTGTCGGCAGGTTCGCACGGTTCGGAGCCAACCAGACGCCGACCTTCACTCGGCCCGCAACGACTCGACCGGGTCGAGCAGGGACGCGCGCCGGGCCGGTGCCACGCCGGCGACCAAGCCGATGACCGACGCCAGAGCGATCGCCAGCGCCGCATACATGATCGGCGTATGGACCGGCAACGCGGGCACGGCCAGGTGAATCAGCTGGGCCAGTCCGATGCCAAGCAGCAGACCGAAGGCACCGCCCAGCACCGCAAGCACCACGGCCTCCCCCAGAAAGAGGCCGAGGATCGTGCGCCGGCGCGCACCGAGCGCCAGCATCAGTCCGACCTCACTGGTCCGTTCTGCGACCGCGATCGTCATGATCGTCACGATGCCGACGCCGCCAACCAGCAGTGAAATACTGCCCAATGCACCGACGGCCATCGTCAGCACGTCGAGGATGTTGCCCAGCGTCCGCAGCATGTCCTCCTGTGTGGTGATGGTGAAATCCTCGCGGCCGTGGCGCGCCATGAGCAGCGCCTTGACCGCGTCCGCGACCTGTGTCGCCGACGCCTGCTCCTCGTACGACAGGTGGATCTCGGTCAGCCCGTCCTTGTTGAACAGATCGAGTGCGCGCGCTGCCGGGATGAAGGCGGTGTCATCCAGATCGATGCCGAGAAACTGCCCCTTGGACGCCAGCACGCCGATTACGCGAAACTGCAGCGTGCCGATGCGCACGCGTGCGCCGAGTGGACTGCTCGCACCGAACAGTTCCTCCTTCAGTTTGCTGCCCAGCACGACGAACGCGCGCGCGCTTTCCCATTCCTCGTCGGGCAGGAACTGGCCGCTCTTCACGCTCATGTTGAACACCTGCAGCGCGGCAGCGCTGACGCCGTAGACGGTCGTGCGCCGCAGCCGGCCGTTGCCGGCGACCTCGGAGTTGCCCCACACCGTCGGCGCGACGCCGATCGCGTGCGGCACGCGCTGCAGCGCGCGCGCGTCGTCGAAACTGAGCGGCCGCACCGCGGTCGGCAGCCCCGAGGGTGAACCACCGGCGGTCTTGACACGACCCGGCGCGATGCCGACCACATTGGTTCCGAACTGTGTGAACTCGGCCAGCACGAAGCGGTGGATGCCCTCGCCGATCGAAGTCAGCAGGATCACCGCCGCGATGCCGACGGCGATGCCCAACAGTGTCAGGAAACTGCGCAGCCGGTGCGCGGTGATCGCCCGCAGTGCGAGGAAAATGGCGTCGCGCCAGATCATCGCTTGGCGAGCGCCAACACCGGATCGAGCGCCGCCGCGCGCCGGGCCGGCAACACGCCGAACACCACGCCGGTGACGAGCGCGGTGCCCAGCGCGGCCAGTACCGCCCAGTCGGGCGCGTACGCCGGCAGCACCGGATACAGCGCACGGATGATCGCCGCGCCGCCGAGTCCGAGGCCGTAGCCGATCACCGCACCAGCCGCCGAGAGCAGCGCGGCTTCGACCAGGAAAACGACGCGAATGACACGACCGGTGGCGCCGACCGCCTTCATCAGTCCAATTTCCGGCGTACGTTGCGTCACCGACACCAGCATCACGTTCATCACGAGGATGCCCGCAACCGCGAGGCTGATGGCGGCGATGCCGGCCACGCCCAGCGTCAGTGTTCCCAGCAGCCGGTCGAAGGTCGCGAGCACCGCGTCCTGAGTGATCACGGTGACGTCGGCCTCGCCGTCATGACGCTGCTTGATCAGTTCGGTGACCTGCTCCTTGGCGAGTTCGATCACCTCGCGGCTGCGCGCTTCCACGAGGATGCGAAACAGCGTGTTGGAGTTGAACATCGCCTGCGCCTGCGCGACCGGAACGATAGCCAGCTCGTCAGTCGTCATGCCCAGGCCGCTGCCGCCGGCCGCCAGCACGCCGATCACGCGGAAGCGCCGATCGCCGATGCGCGCGAACTGGCCGAGCGGCGACGTCACGCCGAAGAGTTCACTGGCCAGCTTGGCGCCGAGCACCATCACCGGTGCTCCGCGATCCCAGTCCTCGTCGGGCAGGAAGCGGCCCTGCGCGAGCTTGAAGTGGCGTACTTCGAGGAACTCGGTCGTCGTGCCGATGATGAGCGTCTCGCGCAGCCGGCCGGCAGCGCTGAGTTCCGACGTCCCGGCGGTGACTGGCGCCAGGCGACGGACCGCCGGCGCGCGCTGCAGTGCGCGCGCATCGGCCACCGTCAGGTCGCGCGGCGTGCTGGTCACCGCGTTGGCCGGGCTGAAGCCGCCTGTCTGCGAGCGTCCGGGCAGGACGATCACCAGGTTGCTGCCGATCGCCGAGAACTCGTTGACGACATAGCGACGCGCTCCGTCGCCGAGCGCGGTCAGAACCACAACGGCGGCGACCCCGATCGCCATCGCCAGCATCAGCAGCACCGTGCGCAACCGATTGCCGGCGGCGGCGCCATAGGCGAAGCGGAGGACGTCAAGCGGGCGCATGCACGGCAGCAGTGTCATTGCGGACGCTGCCATCTTCCATCTCGATGCGGCGGCGCGCACGCGCTCCCAGCGCACCATCGTGCGTGACGACGATCAGCGTCACGCCGCGGGCGTTGAGTTGCTCCAGCAGTCGCACGACCTCCTCACCGGTGGCGCGATCGAGGTTGCCGGTCGGTTCATCGGCCAGGATCAGCGCCGGCTGCATGATGGTCGCACGCGCGATCGCGACGCGCTGCCGCTGGCCGCCGGAAAGTTCATCCGGGCGATGCTCCGCGCGATCGACGAGCCCATAATCGACCAGCGCCTGCTGCACGCGCGGCGCGCGCTCAGCGGCCGGGATGCCGGCCAGCATCATCGGCAGCGCGATGTTTTCGGCCGCCGTCAATCGCGGCACCAGGTGGAAGCTCTGGAACACGAAGCCGATCCGCCTGCTGCGCAGCTGCGCCTGCTCTTCGGCCGTCAGCGTCGTAACGTCGCGGCCCTCGAGCCGATACGTTCCCGCCGAAGGACGGTCGAGCAGGCCGACCAGGTTGAGCAGCGTCGATTTGCCGGAACCCGACGGCCCCATCACCGCAAGGTATTCGCCCGGCATCACGGTGAGGTCGAGTTCGTGCAACGCGTGCACCTCGCTGTCACCGAGGCGGAACACCCGCTCGACGCGCTCCAGATCGATCAGCGCGCCGTTGGTTGGTCCCGTTGTCACCGCTTCACCGGATATGCACTGCAGGGTCCGCGACCGTGGCCGGCACGGACTACTTCGCGGCCTTCGCCGGCTCGGCAACGACGGCAGCGCCCGCCTTCACTCCGGCGCGTTCGAGCGACGTAACCACCTTGTCGCCCGCGGCGAGACCCTCGACGACTTCGGTGTGTTCCCAGTTCGCCAGTCCGGTCTTCAGCTTGCGCTCCTCGAGCCGATCATCCACGGCAACCAGTGCACGGTTGCCTTCGAGCAGCGCCGCGGTCGGCACGCGCAGCACGTTGTCGCGGGTTGCCAGCACGACCTCGACGTCGGCGCTGTTGCCGACCAACAGTCGTCCGATCTTCGATGGATCGTCGAACGTCGCCTCGATGTCGACGGTGCGTGCCTGCTTCTCGACCGCCGTCACATACGGGGCGACGCGACGGACCTTGCCCGGAAACGCCTGGCCGGGAAGCGCATCAAGCGAGATGCGCACCACCTGCCCTTCACGGACCTTCGGCGCGTCGACCTCATCCATCGGCGCCTTCACGTACAGGCACGATTCGTCGATCAGGTCGATCGCCGGCGGCGTCGGGACACCGGGCGGCGAGGGCGTCGAGTATTCGCCGATCTCACCGACGATCTTGGCGACCGTACCATCGAACGGCGCGACCAGCACCGTGCGCCCCTGCTGAACATGCGACAGCCTGACGTTGGCCTCGGACTGTGCGACGTCGGACTTGGCGGTCGCACACCCCGCGACCTTGGCGTCGGCCGCGGCGCGCGCGGTGTCGATTGCGTTGGCGGAGATGAATCCCTGTTTGTGCAATTCGATCTGCCGCGCCACCTCGCGCTCGGCGCCGGCAGCGATCGTGCAGGCTTCGACCACGCGCTTGCGCGACGTCTCGAGCTGAGCCCGAGCGAGCCGCTCGGCGGCCTGCTGGTCGTCGTTCCACAGCTGCATCAGCAACTGCCCCTTTTTGACGCGGTCGCCTTCCTTGACCGTCAGCACCTCGATCCGACCACCGATGATGGTCGACAGCTTGGTGCGCTGGCACGCTTCGACGGTGCCGGCGCGGGTATTCGCGATCGTCGCTTCGACGCGACCGCGCCCGATCTCGGTCAGCACCACCGGAATCGGCTTCGGGCGGCCCAGCCACCAGACGGCCAGCGCGACGACCGCCACGATCGCCAGCGCGATTAGTGTGCGCCGCCCCCAGCGCGATCGAACGACGGAACTCATGAGTGGCACTGGCCCGAGTGACGAACTAACGGAGATTAGCCGACGCGGCGGCCATGGCTTGCCGGACTCTGCATGGCCAAGAACATCTCCGGCTTAAGGTGGGTGCGACGGACGCCGCTTCTTCTGCTCGCTTTCCACCAGCCGCGCCCCTGGCGGCGCGCGCGTAAAACGAGGACGGCCATCGACCGGCTGCCCGAGGAGGGACCGACGTCGTCCAGCGTTACGGTATGACGTCCATCAAGGTTCGGAGCCTTCGGAGTGCCAGAGTGGGAGCCAAGTTTGTACAAGGAGTGCGCCATGTCCGACACACCTACCCGCCAGTCGACCGAAGCCGACGCCCCGCTGCAGGACTTCTCCAGGTGCCACGAAGGGTTCGTGACGGTGCTCGAGGCAGCGCTCGGCCTGCCCGAGATGATCGACACCGCCGCACGGTCGCGCTCCTGCGCCGCCGACATGCTGAAGATGTTCCACAACCACCTGCTCGCGCATCACGATGACGAGGAGCGCGACCTGTTCCCCGCCGTGCTGCGGGTCGCGCAGCCGGGCGACGAAGCGGACCGGGCCCGGACCATGGTCGCGCAGCTCGTCCGCCAGCATCGCGAGATCGCGCAGGTGTGGAAGCAGCTGGAGCCGGCCGTGCAGGCCGTCGCGAACGGTTACCTGCCACGGCTGGACTCCGCGCTGCTGCACGAACTCGTACAGCGCTTCAACGAGCACGTGCGCATCGAGGAGGAGGAGTTCCTGCCCTTCGCGCAGCAGGTCCTGGCACGCGAGGCCAAAGACATGGCGATGCTGGGCTTGGCGCTGCACCGACGCCATGAAGCCGAGGAGATCATGGCGACGGCGGTGGTATATGGGGCCACTTGAACAGGCTCTCCGCGTCGGAGTCGTTCGTACGGTTGCCGACGTCATGCTCGGTCACGCCGTGTCATCCAGGCAGCGCGCGACGCTTGCGCGGAGCTCGCGCCCGCCGCAGCGCTCGCGGCTGCATAGGCATGGTCTGTTGCGCCGCCCCAGCTTTACCGACGCTGCAGACCCAAATGAGCAAGGTACGGCACGGTGTTTGCAGCACTTCAATTCGATCCCACCGTTCACCGGCGACAGCAATGCTGGAGAAGGCGCTTGCAGCATCGCGGTCCCGTCGCACCTTGACCGCCGCGGCGGTCAGGCGGCATTGCGCCCTCCTGTTCACAAAGAGGAATGACTATGGCGATGCAGACGACCGGAAGAGTGACCGTCGAGCGCGACGGCAGGACCTATGCGGCCACCTACACCGTGGAAGGCGACATGGTCCATGTGAAGACACATACAGAGACGCGATCTGTTGCGCTGAGCGGTAAGAACCCGGAGGACATCGCCCGACGCGAGCTCGAACAGATTGTCGAGGCCAGCCTCCGGCACTGATCGGGCTTCGTGGATAGCAGCATAGCGAGTCGATCGCAACGCAGCGGTCAGCGCCATAGCGCTTGCTTTGCGGATGCCTTGGCGAATTCACTACGCACCGCCCAAGCTGCAGGAGTTCTTGCCAGTGCCGACACCTCGTTAGCCGGCGCGATCGACGGCTTACGTCCGGCGGTTGATCAGACTGCCGATGCCGGGGATCTCGACGACGATGGTCTGCCCGTCTGCCATGTCGGCCGCGCCTACCGAGGTGCCGCAGGCGATGACGTCGCCGGGATAGAGCACGATCTCGCGGGCGATCTGCCAGACGATCTGTCGTGGCGTGAAGATCATGTCGCTGACCGGGTAGTCCTGCTTGACGTCGCCGTCAAGCACGCCGTGGACACGCAAGCCGGCGGGGTCGATGCCGGTGGCGATCACCGGACCGATCGGCCCGAAGCCGGGCAGGCTCTTGGACCGGCACCACTGGTGAAACTCCTTGTTGGTGAACAGCGGCTCCGGCGCGGGTGACATCGTTGACGCAGGTATAGCCGAAGATCACCCGCTCGATCTCATCCTCGCTTGGTTGAAAACAGCGCTGTCCGATCACGATGCCAAGCTCGGCCTCGAACTTGATCCGACCACTGAACCCCGGCGGACGCGTGATCGGGCGTTGATGCGCCGACAGTGAGCCGGCGAGCTTCATGAAGAACAGCGGAAAGTCGGGAATCCGGGTCTTCTCGAGTTGCTGGCGCTCATGGAAGTTGTTCCACAGACCGAAGAACTGGCGCGGCTCGGCTGGCGGCAGCCAGGTCGCGTCGGCCAGCGCGACCACGCGACCAGTGGCGACCAGGCTATCGAACAGGCTACCTTGGTATAGCTCGATACGGTCGCCCTCGACACGGCCCAGTTCGGCGCTGCCGTCGACCTCGATTCGGCACCTAGCTTCTACCTACCTTAGCTCAGCCGGGGACATCTCACTGAGGATGTAAGACTAGACAAGCGACGTGATCAGTCGATGCTAATCGCTGTCGGCATTGTTTCCGTTGCGTTTCCATCGTGCTTCATCGGCACCGTCTGAAGTCGAAGATCAGTGCGGGTCTTATTCCCAGGCCACCGCAAAGGGTGATGAAGCGCTTCCGGAGAGAGAAGGGCCTTAACCGGCCAAGCGCAGCCCTATTGCGCTTTCGCGGGAGTTTCCAGAGTGCGGACATTCGACGAAATCGCGAGCGCGTGTCTTCTTTGTGTCGAGGAGAGCCCACGGGACAGAAGTGGAATCTCACGGCTGGCGTTTGATTTGCCCGATAGTCGACATGTCCGCATCGCAGCCCTCAGCGGCGCATCTTCAGCGACTCCCACATCAATGGGTCGCGGACGCATGGGGTCGCGGACGCGCCGCAAACGTTCGATCATTGCGTAGTGGGTGCAGCAAGCGTCAGGGATTCGATTCTTCTCATCGGTGCAGGCGGGCGGACGGGCCGTTTTGTTCTGCGCTTCCTGCGTGCCGCGTCGGTGCCAGTCATCGCCTGCGTGCGAAGCGCGGATCGCCTTGCCGCGGAACCGTCGTTAGCAGCTGCCGAAGTTGCTTTCGCTGACGTGGAACAGCCACACACGCTTGCTCCGTTGATTGACCGCGCGGCACATGTGATCTACCTCGTCGGCGGGGATCGAAGAGGCTTAGCGCCCGGCGCATGGCAACTTGAGGTTGACAGCCTGTCAGGCTGTCTCGAACTCGCCAGGCGGGCCGGTCTGCCGGGTCGCTGGATTTCGGTGGGCTATAGCAGTTCGGTTCAGCGCACTGGTCTTACCTGGGCGGAGATTCGGTGGCGCGAACTGAAGCTTGCGGCCGATGACGTGATAGTCGCAAGCGGCGTCAACTATTTCGTCCTGCGCACCGGGCTGATCGGTGCCCCCGTCAGTTCGGATCCGCGGGTCAGCATTGCGCAAGATTCCGCCGCGGCTGACGCCGAGCTTCCCTGCAATGCGCTCGCCTTTCTGCTGACTGGCGCCGCCCTGGCGGGCGCTACGAATCGTTCGCATGTGACCGTTCGCGTTGACCCGCAGGGGTTCGAACTGCAGAGCGCCGTCCGGGCGTTTAGCCGATTGCGACAGGACGGCCCTGTTCTTCGCACGACAAGACTGATGCGCCACGCTTGATGCCTCGTAAGGGCGAAACTTCCGCGCCTTTGGCGTGCGACATTACCGTGCGTCGCGACCTGCACCTCGACATCCACGCCCTAATAACGGGCCGCTGAACACGCGCTTTCGAGCAACTGTTGCAGGGCTGCTTTGTGCCGCGTCGAATGGCAGACACGGGTCGACAGCGGGCTTCTGGCCCGGGTTCGTTTTGAACGACGGCGGCGCTTATACGTCGCTCTGCGCGGCCATCCTTTGGTCGGCTGCGTCATCCGGCCATGCTGGACTCGGCCGTCAGAACGATTTGCGGACAACCCACCAGTTTCCTTTGGAAATCCAATAGAGCGATTGTCCGAAAGAATTCCTTCTTGTCCGAAACAATTACTTGTCGACAACCACCACCAACGCCGGAACCACGCTATTCGACGGTGACCGACTTCGCGAGGTTCCGTGGCTTGTCGACGTCGGTGCCGCGCGCGACGGCGGTGTGATACGCGAGCAGTTGCAGCGGCACGACGTGCAGGATCGGTGACAGGTCGCCGTAATGTTCGGGAAGCCGTATCACGTGCAGGCCTTCGCTCGACTCAATCTGTGTATCGGCATCGGCAAACACATAGAGCTGGCCTCCGCGCGCGCGCACTTCCTGCATGTTGCTCTTCAGCTTCTCGAGCAGTTCATCGTTCGGTGCCACCGTGACGACGGGCATGGCCTCGGTCACGAGCGCGAGCGGGCCATGTTTCAGTTCGCCGGCCGGATAGGCCTCGGCGTGGATGTAGCTGATCTCCTTGAGCTTGAGTGCGCCCTCGAGCGCGATCGGGTAATGCAGGCCGCGACCGAGGAAGAGCGCATTTTCAACGCGCGCGAACGTCTCGCTCCAGGCGATGATGTGCGGCTCGAGCGCGAGCACGCTCTGGATCGCGGCGGGCAGGTGCCGCAGCCGCCGGATCGCCGCTTGTTCGCGCTCCGGCGACAGGCGGCCGCGCGCCTTCGCGATCGCGTGCGCGAGCAGGTAAAGGCCAATGAGCTGCGTGGTGAAGGCCTTCGTGGAGGCGACGCCGATCTCGGCGCCCGCGCGCGTCAGGAACTGCATCGCGGTTTCGCGCACCATCGCGCTCGTCGCGACGTTGCAGATCGCCAGCGTGCGATGCATGCCCAGTCCCTTGGCGTGCTTGAGGGCGGCCAACGTGTCGGCCGTCTCGCCGGACTGCGAGACCACGACGACCAGGGTGTTCGGGTCTGCCACCGAAACCCGGTAACGGTATTCGCTGGCGATTTCCACTGTGACCGGCACCTGCGCGATCGCCTCGATCCAGAAGCGCGCGACGCAAGCGGCGTAGTAGCTCGTGCCGCAGGCCAGGATCAGGACGGAACTGACCCGCGGCAACACCTCGGTCGCCGCCTCACCGAACAGCCCCGCCTCGACGGCGGCCACCGGCTCGAGCGTGTCGCCGATGGCGCGCGGCTGCTCGAAGATTTCCTTCTGCATGTAATGACGGTACGGACCCAGTTCCACCGCGCCGAGTCCGGCATTGACGGTCCTGACGTCGCGCGTGACCGGGTGTCCGTCGCGATCGACGATCCAAATGCGCGCCAGCTGGATATCGACGACATCGCCCTCTTCGAGGTAGATGATCTGATCGGTCGTGCCGGCCAGCGCCATGGCGTCCGACGCCAGGAAGTTCTCGCTCTTGCCAAGCCCGATGACCAGCGGCGAACCAGCACGGGCACCGACAACACGGTGGGGTTCGTCGCGACAGAAAACCGCAATCGCATAAGCACCGCGCAATTCGCGCACCGCATGCTGCACGGCCTCGAACAGATCGCCGCCGTAATGGCTGTCGATCAGGTGGGCGACGACCTCGGTATCAGTCTGGCTTTCGAACACATAGCCGGCGGCCTTGAGGCGCGCGCGCAGCTCCTCATAGTTTTCGATGATGCCGTTGTGAACCAGCGCGATGCGCGCACTGCGCGCGGATTTCTCTAGCCCGCCACGAACCGGTCCGGGACCGTTCGAGAAGTGCGGGTGCGCGTTCGCGGTGCTGGGTGCGCCGTGTGTGGCCCAGCGCGTGTGCGCAATGCCGGTGAATGCAGCCAGTTCGTGCGATTGCGCGTCCAGCTCGGCCACGCGCGCGACGCTGCGCGCGCGCCTGAGCTCGCCGTCGGCGTGGACCGCGACGCCGCAGGAGTCATAACCGCGATACTCGAGGCGCCTTAGGCCTTCGATAAGAATCGGAACGATGTTGCGCTGGGATACCGCACCGACGATGCCGCACATGAATCTCTCCAGGGAAGCCACGGCATAGTACTTTCAGATCAGTGACATGAGCTTTCCAAAGCGCCAGAGCAATGAAATAATCATTCAACTTGACAGAAGATTGATCAATAATTTCATCCAGCACGCCCATTTGGCTGTTGTTACCCATCTCAGCCATCGATGCGGGAGGCTTTTTTGACAGCTTTCGACGAAACAGACCGCCGCCTGCTGGCGCTCCTGCAGGCCGACAGTGCACTGACAAATCAGGAACTGGCCGCGCGCGCACACGTGTCACCGGCGACGTGCCTGCGTCGGATTCGTCGGCTCGTCGATGCTGGCGTGATCGAGCGTCGCATGGCGATTGTCTCGCCGGATGCACTCGGGGTCGGACTGACCGCGATACTCGAAGTCACGCTGGATGTGCAGAGCGCCGAAGCGCTGGCCGCGTTCGAGACGGCGCTGGGCGATGAGGCCGCCGTGCAGCAGTGCTACCGCGTCGCCAGCGGCCCGGATTTCATCCTCGTCGTTTACGTGACCGACATGGCGGCGTACCACGCGTTCGTGCACCGGACTCTGACTGCAGACGCCAACGTCCGCAATGTGCGCAGCTTCTTTTCCGTTCGTCGCAGCAAGTTTTCGCCGGTACTGCCGGTCTAGCGCGCAGTCCGGGCGTCAGCCCGATTTCTTCGCGGGGCGCTTCCAGCCGTTCAGCGTCGTCTGCTTCGCGCGGGCGACCGTGAGCTTGCCGGCCGGCGCGTTCTTGCTGACCGTGGAGCCGGCACCGATCGTCGCGCCGGCACCGATCTCGATCGGTGCCACCAGCACCGAGTTCGACCCGGTCTGCGCGTCGTCGCCGATAACCGTGCGGTGCTTGTTCACGCCGTCGTAGTTCGCGATGATCGTGCCGGCACCGATGTTCACGCGCTGGCCGACCGTGGCATCGCCGACGTAGGACAGGTGATTGGCCTTCGAAGCGTCGCCCATCACCGAGTTCTTGACCTCGACGAAATTGCCGATGTGTACGTCATCGGCCACGGCCACCGTCGGGCGCATGCGCGCGAATGGACCGATGCGACCGCGCGCTCCTATCGTTGCACTTTCCAGGTAGCAGAACCCGAGGACCTCCGTGCCCGGGCCCACACGGCAATCGCGCAGCACGTTGTTCGGGCCGATGCGCACGCCATCGCCGAGCACGACGCGGCCCTCGAACACGCAGCCGACATCGATGAAGACGTCGGCGCCGCAACTGAGCTCGCCGCGGATGTCGATACGAGCGGGATCGGCCAGTGTCACGCCGCGCTCCAGCAGCGCGTCGGCGTGGCGCCGCTGATAGAGCCGTTCGAGCTGCGCCAGTTGAGCCTTCGAATTCACGCCGAGTGTCTCGGCCACTGAGTCCGGATGCGCGGCGCGCACCTCGACGCCGTCAGCCACCGCCTGCGCAATGATGTCCGTCAGGTAGTACTCGCGCTGCGCGTTGTTGTCGGACAGGCGCCCAAGCCAATGGCGCAGCCGGTGCGTCGGCGCGACGAGGATCCCGGTATTCACTTCGCGCAGCGCGCGTTCGGCCGCGGTCGCATCCTTCTCCTCGACGATGCGTCTGACCTGGCCGTCGCCGCGCACGATGCGACCGTAGCCATGCGGATCGTCGAGCAGCACGGTCAGCAGTCCGACGCCGCGGCCGGCCGTCACCATCAGGCGCTCCAGCGTCGCCGCAGAGACGAGCGGCACGTCGCCGTAGAGCACGAGGGTATGCGTGTCGTCGGCCAGCAGCGGCAGCGCCTGCATCACCGCATGGCCGGTGCCCAGTTGCGGCTCCTGCAGCACGAAACTGACGTCGCGCTCGGACGCAAACGCTGTGCGCACTTCGTCCGCGCCATGGCCGACCACGACGACGATGCGTGGATTGGGCTGGCGCGCCGAAACGATGCGCGCGGTGTCGACCACGTGCGCTAACATCGAGCGGCCCGCAATGGGATGCAGTACCTTCGGCATCGACGAGCGCATGCGCTTGCCCTGCCCGGCCGCCAGAATCACGATGTTCATTGTGCGCAGGAGATCATGAATGCGCCGCGATTCTAAGTCACTGCCCGTCGCGCTCCGCTGCTGGCTGCTGCTCGGCCTGGCGCTCGTGCTCACCGCGTGCAGTTCGGGCATGCGCCTCGGCTACAACTACGCGGACATGGCGCTGCTCTACTCGATCGATGGCTACGTCGGCCTGACACCCGAGCAGGAACAGCTGGTCAGGGAACGCGCGGCGGCGCTGATGGCCTGGCACCGCTCGACACAGTTGCGCGACTACGCGCAACTCCTCGAGGCGACGCGCCGCAAGCTCGCGGGGCCCGTCACCGCCACGGACGTCCTCACGTTCAACCAGGCCTTCAATGCACGCATGGCCGCGCTCGGCGATCGGGCGGCCCCGGACCTGGCGCAGCTGGCGCTGACACTGACGCCGGAGCAAGTCGCCCGGGTCGAACGCAAACTCGCCAGCGACAGTTCCAAGGCACGTCGCGAACAGGTTCAGTTCGCCGGCAAGGAAAACCTCGATGGCCGCGTCAAGCGGTACGCGGAGCGGGCGGATTTCTGGTTTGGCAGCCTGAGCCGTGAGCAGCTCGACATCGTCCGTGCATCGCTGGCAAAACGGCCGGATAACGCTGCCTGGTGGATCGACGAACGCGAGCGACGCCAGCGCGAGCTCGTCGCACTGCTGCAGCGAATCCAGGTGGAGCGCCCCGATGAATCGACCGCGGTGGGCTGGCTGCGGGCGTACTTCAAGCAGTTGCAGAGTCCTGCGGATCCCGAGCGACGCGAAGCCGTCGAGCAGTTCCGGGCGAACAACGCCGAGCTGGTCGCGCAGTTGCTCAACGCGGCGACACCTGAGCAGAAAGCAGCGCTGTCGCGCAAGCTCGGCAGCTTCGCCGAGGACTTCGTCGCGCTCGCCGGCGACCGGAACGCCCAGCCTCCCGGCTGAGATTTGCGGCGCTGGGCGCTTGCGCTTACCGCGCTGCGCGCCGCTCCGCCTGCGTGGAATGGTGCCCGTGGCCGGCGTGCGAATGCGGTCCGTGTGAGGCCGTGCGGGCACGGTGCGCGACGTTGCCCTGCGTCGGCACCAGCGAACCGACGACCATGCCGACGCCTGCCATCAGGAAGCCGCCGAGCACCGACGGGAATACCTCGCCGAGCGGGGTGGCCGCCAGAATCGCCCAGGTGCTCATCCCGAGCACGATGGACCAAATTGCCCCCTGCGTCGTCGAGCGCTTCCAGTAGAGCCCGCACACCAGCGGCCAGAACGCGCCCACCACCGGGAACTGGTAGGCCATCGCCACCAGTTCATAGATCGGCGTGCCTTCCATCACGATCGAATAGATCAGCACGCAGATCGTGAACACGAAGACCGTGATGCGCATCGCGCGCAGCTCGCGCTTGTCCGACAGCGCATGAAAGTTCTTCAGGATGTTCTCGACAAAGGTCGTCGACGGTGCCAGCAGCGTTGCCGAGGCCGTCGACATGATGGCGGACAGCAGCGCACCGAAGAACATCACCTGGAGCCAGACCGGCATGCGCTCCAGCACCAGTGTCGGCAGGATCTTCTGCGAATCCTCCTCGGCGAGCTGCGCCGCCACCTCCGGCATGATGACGAAGGCCGCGACACCGATGAACATCGGCACGAAGGCGAAGGCGAGATACGCGATGCCGCCGATGATCGGACCCTTGACCGCCGTGTCGGCGTTCTTCGCCGACATCACGCGCTGGAACACGTCCTGCTGCGGAATCGAACCGATCATGATCGTGATGGCGGCGCCGAGCCAGAAGAGCCACGCATGCAGCGTCGGCTCCGGCAAGAAGTTGAACATCTCCTTGGCGGCCGCGTAGTCGACCACCTTCGCGGCCCCACCCGCGAGGTCGGAGGCGTACCACGCGATCAACGACAGTCCGGCGACGATGATGATCATCTGCAGGAAGTCGGTCAGTGCCACCGACCACATGCCGCCGAACACCGTGTAGATGAACACGATCGCGGTACCGAGCGCCATGCCCTGCACCGTCGAGATCGCCCCACCGGAAAGCATGTGGAACACCAGGCCGAGGGCCGTGATCTGTGCTGCCACCCAGCCCAGGTAGGAAATCAGGATGACGCTCGCGCTGAAAATCTCGACACCCTTGCCGTAGCGCTGGCGATAGAAATCGCCGATCGTCAGCAGGTTCATGTTGTAGAGCTTCCGCGCGAAGAACATGCCGACGAAGATCAGGCAGAACGCCGCGCCGAACGGGTCCTCCACCGTCTTCTCCAGCCCACCCTCGACGAACTTCGACGGAATGCCGAGCACGGTCTCGGACCCGAACCAGGTCGCGAACGTCGTCGTCACGATCATGATCAGCGGCAGCGAGCGCCCCGCCAGCGCGTAGTCGGCGGTGTTCCTCACGCGCGTGGCGGCGTACAGGCCGATCGCCACGGAGGCGAGCAGGTAAAGGGCAACGAAAGCAATCAGGGTCATGGCGGCACGCCCGAAAAATTCGCGCGATTATGCGACAAGCGAGGCAGCGTTCGGGCAACGATTGCGCCGCTCACGGCGCACATGGCTCTCTGGTTCAGCGCTCGGTGCGCTTCGCCAGCCGCTCGTTCGGCGTCCAGTGAGACACGCCCGGGCCCGAAATGCCGATGACCTGACGCGTCAGCGCCCGACGGATCAGCAACCGCTCCTGCTCGGTCGTCATACGCAGCCCGGACACGCCCTGCGCGCGCGCCATCGAGGCAATGGGCGCCGGCAGTGCGAGGTTCGCGGTCCAGCTTTCGCCGGGCCGCATCTGCAGCGGCACCGCCAGGCCAGTGACGACCGCGGGATCGACCCACGGCGCCAGCTGCGAGACCGCGAACTGGGCGCGCGGTTTGATCGTGCCCTCGCCGACACGCCCGCGCTGGCCCCAACGCACGATGACCGAGCTCCCGGTCGACGTCGCGGTCAGCTTGTCAGTGATCGCGACATCGCGCCGCCAGCCGTGGTTCTTCGCCATCATGACCTCCTCGAAGGTCATCGTGATGTCTTCGCGGCTGGTCGCGTAGTTGTACTCGTCGGTCGCAATGTCGGCAGCAAAGAACCCGGCAACATCGTTGGGCGTGTAGGTCTTCAGTGTGCTGTACGGGATGCCGTTGACCAGCGTGGTGTCGGCGACCGGACCGCTGCCGAACTTGATCTCGGCCAGCGCCTTCATCTGCGCTGAAGTCAGCGGGTAGGTGGATGTCAGCTGGTCCGACGGCAGCTGCCTGGCCTGGAATCGCGGCGCGATGTTTCCCCAGACCGACAGTGCAGGATTCAACGCCGGGCGGACGGACTCCGGAACGAAGTCGGACGCATGGCCGAGCTCGTGGTACAGCAGCCAGGCCGCTTCCTTGAGCACGAGGCTGAGGTCACGAGGCGTGCGCGACGTCGCCGTATAGGGGAGGAAGATGCTTTCGCTGCCCTCCACATAGCGCCAGAGTCCCGAATACTGCAGGTCCCGGTCGAAGGTCGAGCGGAAGTCCGGCGCTTCATCGATGACATCGCGCTCGTCGGCGCTGAGCCAGAAGTTGTCGGCGTCGAGGTAGATCGCACCGGTCGCCGCATAGTAGTAGCTCGGCCGGACATGGGCGCCGATGACGATCGCCGTCACGCCGTTGAAGAGTCGTAACAGGTCGGTATTCGACTGGTTCGCGGTCAGCAGACTCTCGAAGTTCCTGCCCATCCAGTCGTGCGAGACCAGTACGCGATCCATGATCTGCGCGACCGTGGGTGGAACGTTGCCGCCCGCCGTCGTGTACAGGAAAGGCAGTGTCGACAGCGCGCAGGCATTGCTCGACGGCCCGCCGTATTGCAGCTGCGGGTTGAACGTGCAGTTCACCAGCGCGGCGGCAAACGGATTCGCGGGCGCGCTCTTGTACGGGTAGACCCGCGATACATGCATGTCACTGAACGCGTACCAGCCGGTGCCGTTCGGGTCCGAGGGCGCCTGCGTGAACGCCTCGACCAGTACCCGCACATCGTCGCTGTCGCTCGAACCGCCCGAGGTGCGCGTGACGCGGAACACGAGTGCGGTGTCCTGCGTGACGGTCGGTGCGGTGAAAATCATGCGATTGGCATCGCTGGTATCCAGCGTCACCGTGGGCCCGGCGGTCTGCGTCCAGGTCAGCATGTCACCGGCCGCCGCGGCGGGCCAGGCACGCACCGAGGCTTTGCCGCCCATGCGTACGGCCTGGTCGATGCGCGCGACCACGGCGACCGGCGCGGCCGGCGGCGTGACGCTGACCGTTGCGGTTGCGGTGCGCGCGCTGCCGCCCGCGTCGACGAACGACACTGCGAAGCTGTAGGTGCCTGAGGTCGTCGGTTCGAAGCTGATCGCCTGCGTCCGCGCTGACAGCAGCGTGACCCCGGGGCCGCCTGTCTGTTGCCACACGACGTCGCGCAGCGGACCGCTGCAGCCGGCCACGACCGCGCCGGCAACGCGCCCGACCGGCACGGTGGCATCTGCGACGATGCTGAACGATTCACCCGCAGTGGTGCAGGTCGGCGAGGGTCCGGCGGACGCCGGCGGCGGTGCCGGTGGAGCCGATGAAGACGAATCGCCGCCACAGCCGGCCAGAACCAGTGCGCTGGCAAACAATGCCGCTGGCAGCGAGGTACGAGGAAAGGATGTCATCGGCAGGTCAGCCAGAGGGCGGCAACGTTGCAAGATAGCGGTGGACGGTAAGAGGTCAATGCCGCGTATGGCCTAATGAAGTGCGGCTTTTCCAGCGGATCGACGATGATCGCTTCGCCCCGGCGTGATCAGACACGCCACGTCGCCCACAGGGCCAGCGCGACGACGACCACCAGCAGCGCGGTCGCCACCGCGTACCAGCGGTTGGTCCGGCGCTGCTCGTGGCGCAGTTCGCGCACTTCCTCGATTAGCCGGTCGGCCTCGCTGTGGCGCGTCAGCGCCCCGTGCATCAGTCGCGGCAGCTGCGGCAACAGGTAGCTCCACTGCAGCGCCTCCTGCCGCAGCTTGGCTTCGAGTCCGCGCATGCCGACCTGCTGCTCCATCCAGCGCTCGAGGAATGGCTTCGCGGTCTTCCACAGGTCGAGCTCGGGGTCGAGCTGGCGGCCCAGGCCCTCGACGTTGAGCAGCGTCTTTTGCAGCAGCACCAGCTGCGGCTGGATCTCGACGTTGAAGCGGCGCGACGCCTGGAACAGACGCAGCAGCACCATGCCGAGCGAAATGTCCTTTAGCGGCTTGTCGAACACCGGTTCGAGCACCGCGCGCACGCCACCTTCCAGTTCGTTGATGCGCGTGCCCTCCGGCACCCAGCCGGATTCGACATGCAGCTCGGCGATGCGCTTGTAGTCGCGCCGGAAGAACGCAAGGAAGTTCTGCGCCAGGTAGTTCTTGTCGGTCTCGGTCAGCGTGCCGACGATGCCGTAGTCGAGCCCGATGTACTTGTTGAACTGGTCACCGTTAATGCCCACCAGGATGTTGCCCGGATGCATATCCGCATGGAAGAACGCATGGTCGAACACCTGCGTGAAGAACAGCGTGACGCCGTCGCGCGACAGTTTCTTGATGTCGATGCCCGCTTCCTTGAGCCGCTCGATCTGGCTCACGGGTATCCCGTGCATGCGTTCCATCACCAGCACGTTGTCGGCGCAGTAGTCGAAGTACATCTCCGGCACGACCAGCAGCGAGGAGCCGGCGAAGTTGCGCCGCAACTGCGACGCATTCGCCGCCTCGCGCATCAGGTCGAGCTCGTCGTGGAGGTACATGTCGAACTCGCGCACGACGTCGCGCGGGCGCAGGCGCTTGCCGTCGCGCCAGAGCTTCTCGACCAGCGTGGCGCCGGTCTCGAGCAGCGAGAGATCCTTGTCGATCGCGGCGAGCATGTTCGGCCGCAACACCTTAACGGCGACTTCCTTGCCGGCGTGCGGGCCGTCCTTCATGACCGCGAAATGCACCTGGGCGATCGAGGCAGAGGCGACGGGCTCGTCGGCGAAATCCGTGAAGACAGAGTCGATCGGCCGGCCCAGTCCACGCTCGATCTCGCGCCGCGCGACGTCGGATGGAAACGGCGGCACACGGTCCTGCAGCTTGGCGAGCTCGTCGGCGACGTCCGTGGGAAGCAGATCACGTCGCGTCGACAGCACCTGGCCGAACTTGACGAAAATGGGTCCTAGGTCCTCCAGGGCCTGGCGCAAACGCACGCCACGCGTCGCGCGCGGAGCGCCGAACGTGGTCCAGCGCACGAAGCGGACCAGCGTCGGGTTCCGCAGGCTGGAGACGACGATCTCGTCGAGGCGGTAGCGCCAGACGACCGTGAAGATGCGAGCGAGACGCAGCAGGCGCATGGGCGGCGATTGTACGAGCCGCCTTCGCGGCAGACCGGGTGCGCGCGCTTAGGCGCGCTCCTGCACTTCGGCGCGCTTTTCCAGCCGGGCGACGTCGTCGCGCAGACGCGCGACCGCGGCAATGAACTCGTCGACTTCTGCACGCCCGACCAGCATCGGATTTTCCGTCACAAGATAGTGCGCGCCGGAATCGAGCATGCGTTCGGCCAGCTCGCGCCAGTGCGATGCGCTCGTCCGCAGCAGGCCGACGATGCGCTGAGCCGCCGCGTCGCCGATGAAGCGCGCCAGTTCTTCTTCAGGCTCAGGCCGCAGGTTCTGCAGCACGAAGGCGAGAGCCTGCGCGAAGTCGGCATCGCCATTAAGGGAGACGTTGCGCAGTGCGGCCTGCGGATCGCCCAGCGCCAGCGGCAGCGACGCAAGATCCAGGCCGACGGTGACGACCGGGTCGGCCCCCTCGGCGTCGGCGAAGCGGCCATCATCGGCGATCTTCAGCGAGAGCGAGAATGGCCGGGCCTCGAAGCGCGCGGTGCGACCGGCGAAGGGTGCGAGACGGTCACGCGCCCATTCTTCGCGTCCCATCATGCGGTTGAGCACGCCGAGCGCTGCCGCGGTCGTCAATTGTTCGATCATGCGACGAGTTTACGCAGCCTCGTGGGAACGCCAAAAACAAGGGGCGCCAAGGCGCCCCGTTTTCCTGCGGCCGCCCCTAAGGGCGCCAATCTCAGGCCATCTGCTGGATGCCGGCGAGCAGCCAGCCGCCTCTGCCGTTGGCCGGCTTGACCAGGTTCCAGACCTCGGAAACGCTTTCGATCTCGCCGTCGATGCGCAGCGTGCCGTCGAACTTCACGCTGGCGACATGCTCGTCGGCGTTCGATTCGATACCCAGCAATTCGGCGTCGATCGCGACGACCTCGGTGCGCGACTGCCCAGCGCGTGCGCGCAGCTCGTGCGTCAGCGCGATGAACATTTCGTTGGTGGTGAAGTCGGCGATCTCGTCGAGGTTGCTGCTGTCCCAGGAGTGCTGCAGCCGGACGAAATTGTCCTTGGCGTGCGCAATGAAGCTTGCCGTATCGAAGCCCGCCGGAATGCTCAACGCTCCATGGCTGGCACCACCACGGGCGAAATGCTCCATCGCCGATCCCGGCCGCGCACTACTCGCCGGAGCGAAAACGTCCGGTCGCTGGACCGGTGCCGGTGACGTTTCATAGCCCACATGCGAATAGGTGCCCGGCCCGCGATTAACGGCAGGAGTCGCGGCAGCCGGCTGAGGACCGCGCATGCGACGCAGCACAAAGCCTACAAACAGCATCAGTGCCAGTCCCAGCAGCATGATCGTCAGGAACATCGTCAGCGCCTCGCCGAAACCGAGCCAGGACGCGAGCGCAGCGATGCCGAGACCGGCCGCGAGCCCCATCAGGGCGCCACGCATCGGGCTCGCCGGACGTGCGGCGGTGGCCGGTGCGCCGGCAGCCGGAGACTTGGTTGGCGCGGCCTGCTGCGCGCCCGGCTGCGCAGGAGCCGCCTGCTGCTGCGGCGTCTGCGCCGGTGGCGTGGCCTGGCGCTGCTGCATCTGCGGTTGCTGGCGACCGAGATTCCTCGCACCGCCGAAGCGGCGCTGTGCCTCGGCATCGAGCGTGAAGGTCGCGGCGAGGGCGCCGATGATGATTGCTGCAAACCACTTGTTCATGCCATCTCCAGATTCAGTACTTGGTGCCGACATGCAGCGCACAGACGCCTGCCGTCAGATTGAACCATTGGACGTCTTCGAAGCCCGCGCGTTCCATCATTCGTGCGAGTTCATCCTGCGGCGGGTGCATGCGGATCGATTCCGCGAGGTAGCGATAGCTGTCGCTGTCGCCCGCAAGCTTGCTGCCCAGCCACGGCAGCACGTTGAACGAGTAGGCATCGTACAAAGGGCCCAGCGGTTGCCATATGCGGGAAAACTCCAGCACGAGCAACCGGCCGCCCGGACGCAGCACGCGCGCCATCTCGGTGAGCGCAACGTCCTTGTGAGTCATGTTACGCAAGCCAAAGGCCACGGATACGCGGTCGAAATAACCATTGGCGAAGGGCAGTTTCTCCGCGTCGCATTGGGCCAGCGGCACGTCGAGCCCTGCATTGAGCAGGCGATCGCGGCCCTCTGCCAGCATCGAGCCGTTGATGTCGGTGAGCCACACCTCGCCGGTCGCACCAGCGCGCTTCGCGAAGCTCTTGGTCAGATCCCCCGTGCCGCCTGCAATATCGAGCACCTTCATTCCCGGTCGGACGTTGGCGTGCCGGACGGTGAACGCCTTCCACACGCGATGCAGTCCTGCCGACATCACGTCGTTCATCAGGTCATAGCGGCTGGCCACCGAGTCGAATACACCGGCGACGCGCGTCGCCTTCTCTTCCTCTGCGACCTCCTGGAAGCCGAAGTGCGTTGCCTTGCGGCGCGGATCGTTCATCGCGTCGCCCGTGGATCAGTGATGACCACACCCCTTCGCGGGCGGGCTGGCAGGCGCCGCAGCTGGATCGCGGCTGGCGCCGGCCGCTTCAAGCCGTTCCAGGTATTCGCCCCACATGCGCTCCTGCTGGGTGCCGAGCTCATACAGGTACTCCCACGAGAAGATACCGGTGTCGTGCCCGTCGGAAAACAATGGCTGGATCGCGTAGTGGCCAACCGGCTGCAGCTCAGTGATCGTCACGTCGCGCTTGCCGACCTGCAGGGTTTCCTGGCCCGGCCCGTGGCCGCGCACGTCGGCCGATGGCGAATAGACCCGCATGAACTCGAAGGGCAAGCGGAAGCTCGCGCCGTCGTCGAAGTCGATCTCGAGCACCCGCGAGGCAGTGTGCAGCACGATATTGGATGGCGAAGGTGAGCGCGTGGACATGCGACGGTCCGATGTTGCGCTGCTCGGCAATCTGCAGCGGACGTTGATCGTACACCGCGCGGTCAGCGCGGCCGGGGCCTCAACCGACGCAACCAGCGAGATCGACAAGGCGGCCGACGCGAACCACGGTCAAGGCATCGCCGGCGCATGCCGCACCGCGTCGCGCAGGCCGGTGCACGCGGATAACCCCGGCTCCGAGGCGCAGCGCCGTCAAGTCCCGGCCCGCCGTTGACGCGCGACTATTGCCGGACGCAAACCTGTCGCGCGCTCGCCGCCCAGGTGCTGCGTGGACAGGCCCGGCTCTGCGAAGATAGCGCCGCTCAAATTCCGGCAGCCGACGACCGCCATGGCCCTGCTCCAGCTCGACGAAGAACAAATCCGCACCTGGACCCGGGCCCAGAAGGACCAATGGTGGTTCAGCAACGTCTATCGCGGCGACATGCCGCAGCTGACCATCCGCTCGGCGATCACCGGCTTCCTGCTTGGCGGGGTCCTGGCCGCGACTGCCATGTACATCGGCGCCAAAACCGGCATCAGCATCGGCGTCGGACTCACGGCGGTGATCCTGGCTTTCGCGCTGTACCGGATCATGGCGAGCATCGGCATAGCCAGGGATTTCACGATCCTGGAGAACAACTGCACGCAGTCGATCGCGACGGCGGCGGGCTACATGATCGGACCGATGATCTCCAGCCTGACCGCCTACATGCTGGTCACCGGCAAGATCATTCCGTGGTGGCACATGATCGTCTGGATGTGCGTGGTGTCGATCATTGGCGTGCTGCTGGCATTTCCGATGAAACGGCGTTTCATCAATGAGGAGCAGCTGCCGTTTCCGGAAGGGCGCGCCAGCGGGGTCGTGCTGGACGCGCTCTACACCGGCGCCGCCCACGCGGGCATGTTCAAGGCACGGCTGCTCGGCATCACGGCACTCGTCACGGGCCTGTACCAGGCGGTCATCAGCGACGGCTGGATGAAGCTTCTGCAGTTCAAGATTCTGCGGATGGATCAATGGGCCGGCATGAAGGAGCCGTGGGTCTTCCACGAGCGGCTCGATACCTACTATTACGCCGCCGCCACCAAGATCAACGGATGGATTCCGACGATCCTCGGCACGGACGTCCGACAACTGGGACTGCGACTGACGCTGGACGCCGCGATGCTCGGCGTCGGCGGCTTGATGGGAATCGCGGTCGCGACGAGTTGCCTGCTGGGCGCCTTTGTCAACTTCGTGATCCTGGCGCCGATCATGATCCAGGCCGGCGACATCGTCGCGCGCGTGGGCCCGACGGGCGCCGTGGTGCCGATATCGCGCGCCGAGATCGTCAACCAGTGGTCGCTGTGGTGGGGCGTGACAATGATGGTGGTGGGCTCGCTGGTCAGCCTGTTCGGCCGGCCGGAGATCTTCAAGGGCCTCTTTAAGCGCGGGGAAAAGTCGCAGGGTGTCGACGTCCTGCGCCACATCGAATTTCCGCTGTGGATTTCGGTCGTTGGCATTCCGCTCTTCAGCATTCTGGGCGCGTGGGTCACGCACGAGTTCTTCGGCGTGCCGTGGCTGCTGGCCTTCATCTCGCTGCCGCTGATCTTCGTGCTGTCGGTGATCTGCACCAACTCGATGGCGCTGACGTCGTGGACGCCGACCGGGTCGATGTCCAAGATCACGCAGTTCACGATGGGCGCGATCGACCGTACCAATCCGGCCAGCAACCTGATCCCGGCGGCCATGACCGCCGAGATCGCGGCCAATTCCGCCAACCTGCTGTCCGACATCAAGCCCGGCTACATGCTGGGCGGCAAGCCGCGCCAGCAGGCGATCGGCCACGTGATCGGCATCTTCGCCGGTGCACTCGCCTGCGTGCCGCTGTTCTTCCTCCTATTCCTCCAGCCGGACGCCAACGGCGTGCGCTCGGTGGCCAACATGGTCTCGGATCAGTTCGCGTTCCCGGCCGCGTTGCAGTGGAAAGGCGTGGCCGAGATCATCGCCAAGGGCGTCAGCGCATTGCCGTACTCGGCGATCGTGTCGATGATCGTTGCAGCGCTGTCCGCGGCCGCGATCGAGATGGCAAAGATCGTCACTCGTGGCCGATTCCCGCTGTCGGCCGTGTCGATCGGCCTGGGCGTCGTGCTTCCTCCGGAAGCCACTTTCGCGATGTTCGTCGGCGCGCTGCTGTTCTGGCTCATGGGTCGGCGTTACTCGACGCCGGGTACGCGCGGCCACGCGTTCTGGGTCGAAGGTCTCGAGCCGATCTGCGCCGGACTGATTTCCGGCTCCGCCCTGATGGGCATCGGCAACGCCGTGGTCAACGTGTTGATGAACTAGCGCTTTCGCGCTCAGACGGTGCGCAGCGGCTTGAGCGCGCCGCTCCACGCCAGCAACTGGTCGAACATCGCCTTCAGCGATCGGTCGTGCAGCGCCGCCGGCTTGAACGTCGTGAAGTTCTCGAAGTCGGTGAACAGCGAGAGCATCACCTGGGCCCGGACGTGGCGACCTGCAGCTCGGCCATGACCAGCCGAAGGTGCTCCACGGCCCGCGCGCCGCCGGCACTGCCGTAGCTCACGAACCCGGCCGCCTTGTTGTTCCACTCCCGTACAGGAAGTCGATGGCGTTCTTGAGCGCCCCGGACGTGCCGTGGTTGTACTCGGGCGTCACGAAGACGTAGCCGTCGAAGGCGCCGATCTTCTCGGCCCACGCCTTCGTGTGCGGCTGCTGTACTGGCCGGGGACGGTGGGATGGGTTCGTCGAGCAGCGGCAGGTGGTAGTCCGCGATGTCGACCAGTTCGAACTCTGCGTCACCGCGCTGCCGTGCGCGTTCAAAGACCCAGCGCGCGACCGCTTCACCGATGCGACCGGGCCGGGTACTGCCAAGGATGATGGCGATCTTCAGCATCGCGCCGCCTCGTGAATTCGAGTTTCCAGCAAAGGACTGTCGCCGAACGGCGAACTGACGTTGATTAGCAAGAAAGGTGCCGCGCGCCGGCGTCGGTTAACGCGTTTACCCTTGTCGCAGTGGCTAAGTGATGGCAACTGCACGCCGCCACCGGCGCCCATATATGCCGGACCGACGGTCGCAGCTTTCAAATTTCTACCGCGGCGCGCAGAGTACGTTCGACGTGCTCTGCCATCGGCTCTCCCAGTGAAATCCGCATCAGGTCAGCGAGACGAACATGGATACGTTGAAAGTGGACGTTGCAGTGATCGGCGCCGGCACGGCCGGACAGAACGCGCGGCGCGAGGTCGAAAAGCGGGGCGGAAAGCCGCTGATGATCGAGCGCGGACCCTATGGCACGACCTGCGCGCGGGTCGGGTGTATGCCATCCAAGCTTCTGGTGGCGGCTGCCGACGTGGCGCACACGCTGCAACACGCGTCGCTGTTCGGTGTTCGCCCCGGATCGGAGCAACGGGTCGACGGACAAGCCGTCATGGCTCGCGTACAGCGGGAGCGTGACCGCTTTGTTGGCCTCGTCGAGGCAGAGGTCGACAAGGTCCCCCCGGCGCAGCGCATGACGGGGCTCGCCCGGTTCACCGGGCCGACGCACGCTCGTCGTCGACGACCGGGTGCGCGTTGAAGCCCGCGCGATCGTGGTCGCGACGGGCAGCCATCCCGTCCTGCCGCCGCCCTTCGACGCGATCCGCGATCGGGTGCTGACGAGCGACGACATCTTCGAGCTTCCGTACCTGCCCGAGAGTCTTGCGGTCATCGGTACCGGAGTCATCGCGCTGGAGCTCGGCCAGTCGATGCAGCGACTCGGCGCGCGCGTTGCGTTCTTCAGCCCGTTCGACGAAATGGGTCCGTTTACCGATCCCGAGGTGAAGCGCGTAGTGCAGCGCGAACTTGCGACCGAGCTGGATCTGCGCCTGCGAGCCGAAGTGATCGACGTCGAGCCCGCGGACGGCGGAACGCGGCTGCGCTGGCGCGATGCGGGCGGCGTCACGCGCGAAGACGTTTTCGCTCACGTCCTTGTCGCCGCCGGACGAGGGCCGAACCGCTCCAACCTCGGTCTCGAGTTGAGCGGAATATCGCTCAACGCGAAAGGCCAGCCGCGGATCGATCCGGAGACGACGCAGTGCGGCGATGCGCCGATCTTCTTCGCTGGCGACGCGGAGGGCCATCTTCCGCTGCTGCACGAGGCGGCCGATGAAGGCCGGATCGCCGGCGCAAACGCCATGCTGTGGCCCGCGGTCGAGCGGCGTCAGCGACGGCTGCCATTGGCGATCGCGTTCACCGACCCGCAGATGGCGCTGGTCGGTGCGCGCCATGCGGACCTCGCGGCAGGACAATGCGCCATCGGCAGCGCATCCTTCGAGAACCAGGGCCGGGCGCGAGTCACCGGTCGCAACCGCGGCCTCGTGCGCGTTTACGGGGAAGGCCGCAGCCGCCGGCTCCTCGGCGCGGAGATGTTCGGCCCCGGCATGGAGCACCTGGCGCATCTGCTCGGCTGGGCCGTGCAGAGCGGAATGACGGTGCAGACGGCGCTGTCGATGCCCTTTTACCACCCGGTGCTCGAGGAAGGCCTGCGCACCGCACTGCTCGACCTGGCGTTCAATTTGCGTGCGGCGGGGGAGTGCCGGCCAGAGGACTTTGCGAGCGCGCCGGGTACATGAGGTCGCGAACACGTTGACCTCACCCCGGTGTTCAACGATCAGCTAGGCCTCGCGCGCAAGCCAGACATAGCGACTCACGTTCTGCTCGCTGCCTTGAAAGCGCGTGATCTGATCGCCGGAATGCAGGAAGCCAGCACGCTCGAGCGTGCGACGAGAAGGAAGATTCGCCGAAGCGGTGACTGCAACGAGCCTGCGTAGTGCAAAGGCTCTGGCGGCCCAGACGCACGCCTGGCCCAAGGCCTCTGTAGCGTAGCCCCGGCCACGAGCCGCTTCAGCAATGGCGTACGAAACTTCGACTTCGCCCGCTAGCCGGCTAAACCCGACATGACCCAGTAGTTGTGCGGTCTCGCGATGCTCGATCCCGAATACATAGGGCCCGAGCTTGGCATCGCCCGGGCACGTGTAGCACGTGATCAGATGGCCGAGTGCAGCTACGGCCTGCGCAAGGTCGGAGTACACGTGAGAAGGAAGCCATCGGCGGGTTGTTTCTTCACCGTTGAGCCTCAGCAACACCGGCGCATCTTCCTGCACAAAATGACGAAGCAAAAGTGAAGGAGTGCGCAGCGGAGGCAGCTCATCGTTGAATGACACGGTGGCACCTAAGGCCTGACTTGTCTTCTCACCTGAGTTTTTCCCGTTTGAGCGGAACTGACTCTGTTCAACCGGAAACTGCTGTCGTGCGCGGCAATCTTCCAGTCCACGAACGGGAACCCTACCTTTGCATTCTCTGCAAAAGTTCGATTCCAGGGACACGGAAGGACTCGCTAAGAAGCGGTGGCGCGCCTGGCGGGACTCGAACCCACGACCCCTGGCTTCGGAGGCCAGTACTCTATCCACTGAGCTACAGGCGCGTGCCTGGATGCGATCGTCCGCGCGAAACCGGGCTGCGCAGCTGCGCTCGGTTCCCGGCATGCTGGCATGCACGAACGAGGAGCGGATGGTAGCCGGTTTCATCGTGAACCGCTTCGTCAGCGGGCCCTGCGTGGTGAGCCCGGTTGGTCAGAGGCTGCACGTTATAATTGCGTGCTTTGCGAGGCGTTCAAGCCCGCACGGTCCGCGCTCTCGTGCAAGGCATACGGGCATCGAGCAGCGCCGTCGCCCCATCCGCCAGGAGCTTTATGTCGAGCGACCAACACACCGCGCTGATCAAGACACCGCGCCAGCTGATTACCGTCGTGGTGCTGGCGTTCGTCGTTCCGGTGATCGTGATCATCCTGCTCGCGACCTTCGTGACTGGCCAGAAAATCGTCGGCGCCGGCTCTGATGCCATGACACCCGAAGCGATCGCCGAGCGTTTGCGACCGGTAGGCACCGTCGCGCTACGCAGGCGCACCGTCGGGACCGCGGCCGCTGCAAAGTGGTGAGGCTGTCTACAAACTCGCCTGCAGCGCATGCCATGCCTCCGGCGTCGCCGGCGCGCCAAAAACCGGTGACAACGCGGCCTGGGCGTCGCGTATTCGGCAAGGCTACGACACACTGGTCAAGCACGCCGTCGAGGGTTTCAAGGCAATGCCGGCGAAAGGCGGCAACGCCAGTCTCGATCCGGTCGAAGTGGCGCGCGCCGTCGTCTATATCGCGAACCAGTCCGGCGCGAAGTACAAGGAACCCGAAGCACCCGCCGCGACTGCAGCGAAATCGACCGCGCGAACGGGGCAGCAGATCGTTCAGGCGGCCTGCGGCAACTGCCACGTGGCTGGACTTCATGGCGCACCGAAGATCGGCGATCGCGCTGCGTGGACCAAGCGCGCCTCTCTCGGCGTCGATGCCGCCACCGCGGCGGCCATCAAAGGTCACGGCAGCATGCCAGCGCGGGGCGGCATGGCGGACCTGACCGATGCCGAACTGAAGTCGGCGGTGCAATACATGCTCACTCAGTCGACATCCATCCCGCTAAGCGCGGCGCCAGCGGCAACTGCAGCAGCGCCGGCCGCGGCGGCGACGGGCAAGCCGGATGGAGCGAAGGTCTACGCGATGGGATGTAATGCCTGCCATGCCACAGGCGTTGCCGGAGCGCCGAAGTTCGGCGACAAGGCAGCCTGGGCTGCGCGCAGCAAAGCGGGTGTCAACGCGCTGGTCGTCTCGGTTGTCAAAGGCAAAGGCGCGATGCCGCCGAAGGGTGGCGTGGCGAGCGCGAGCGACGCCGAGTTGCGCGCCGCAGTGGAACACATGCTTGCGGCTGCCAAATAGGCAGCATCGTGGATGGGAAAAAACGGGCGCCAGGCGCCCGTTTGCTTTTGCGGAGCGAGTTTCGTGCACGGTCAGGGATTGAGCTGCTGATAAACCAGACGGGCGACCTGCTGCAGTTCTTCCTTGGGCAGATCACCGGCAAGTGCGTATCCCAGTGGCCCATCGATCCAGTAGAACACGCGCGTGCCATGGTCATCGGCGTAGCGGAACGCGGTCTCGGTGTTGCTCGACTCGCGCTTGATCAGCAGCGACAGGCGCCGACCCTGCGTGTTTTCATACATCAGCAGCGCCATCGGCGCCGGATCGCTTGCCCGTGTCGGCGGCAAGAGCCGACCGCCGAGGAGTTGATAGCCGGCGCCGGCCAGCGAGGGGGCCTTGAGCGGCGTGGCGAGCCGCTTGGACAGCCACGCCACCAGGTGCTTCTCCTCGGACGCACCCACCTCCACCGGATGCCGTACCTCGGGCACATACGCGGCGTGCGCGAGCGTCGCCTCACGCGCGATCGGCGCAGACAGAGGCACTCCAATCGCCAGCCAGCCGCGCGCTAAATAGCCGCAACCGATGCCAAGCAGCAGCACGGCTGCCATTCCGCCCCAGCGCCGCCAGGCCGTGGGTCGAGCCACCGGCACGCGGAGGTGATGCGGCTCGTCGAGTACCGGGTCGAACAGTGCATGCAGCCCGGCGGTCTGCTCCGCATAAGCGCGTGCGCGCGCGGCAAGCTCCGGGTCACGAGCAAGCAGATCCTCGACTTCGCGGCGCTCGTCGTCGGTCGCCTGCCCGTCGATGTAGGCGTGCAATCGCTCTTCGTTCATCGCTATTTCACCCGTCGCAGCGGTGCTGCCCCCGTCAGACGTGGTTCTCGTGCGAGCATGCGGCGCAACTGCTCGCGACCGCGGGCGAGCCGCGACATGACGGTGCCGATGGGAACATTCAGAATTGTCGCCGCCTCGCTGTAACTCAACTGTTCGAGCCCGACGAGCAGAATGACCTGGCGCTGATCCTCGGACAGCTTCAGCAGCGCCAGGCGCAGGTCTGACAACGCGACGGCCGTCTCCGCGGGTGCACCGTTGATCACGGCGTCCACGCGTTCGGAACCGGTGTCGCCATCGTCAAGCGGCTCGGTAGGGTGCGCCGCGCGCACGTTCGAAACGTGAACGTTATGCATCACCGTGAACAGCCAGCGCCGCGCAGGTCGGTGCCCGGTTGCCAGAGCGCGCGCTTGCGCCAGGCCCGTTCCAGGCGCGTCCTGGACCAGGTCGTCGGCGGCTTCACGGCGTGCCCGTCAGCGCGAGCGCATAGCGCCGCAGGCGCGGTATCCATCGCTCCGCGTCCGCGGCACTGAAGCCCGCGCCGACCATGCGTCAGCCGCGCGCGACGCGCCACACCTTGTTGACGCCGTCGCCTGTCTTGTCGCCTGGCTTCGCGTCCTTGATCCAGAGGTAAAGCGGCTTGCCCTTGAACGCCCACTGCCTGGCCCCGTCGTCACGCGTGATGATCGTGTAATCGCCGCTTGCCTTGGCGTCGGCCGCTGCCAGCAGCGGCGGCCAGTTCGTTGCACACGCCCCGTTGCACGCACTCTTGCCGCTGCCCACGGGATCGTTGTCGAAGGTGTACAGCGTCATGCCGGCGCTGTTGGTCAGCACGCCCTCCGTAACCCGGGTCGGCGGTGCGCTAGCCGAACTGCCGTACCCCATCGAAGAGCAGCCGCCAAGACCGAACACAGCAACCGTAGCAAGTACCGCGAGACTCCTGCGCATCATTGATTTCCTTGAGTGGGTGGCGACGGACACGCTAACGCGTGAAATGGCGCAATTATTCCGCGTGGCCTCAAATTTCGGCCGGATCGACTTCGATCTGCCAGCGCACCGTGCCCTTCAGGGCCCGCAACGCGTCGAGCCACGACCGCAGGAAGGCATGCAGCGGTCCCCGCTGGGACGCTTCCACGAGAAGCTGTGCGCGTTCGATGCCGGCGCGACGGGCGAGCGCCATCGGCACCGGGTCGTACACGCGAACCTCCGGCGGATCGCCCGCCAGGGATACTGCCTCGCGCAGGAAAGCCAGCGCGTCCTCGAGCCGCCGCGCCTCGGCGGTGAGCAGCGCCTGATGGCTCGCCGGCGGCATGCCGGCGCGGACACGCTCCAGCAGCAGCGCATCGGCAAACGCGGCGTAGTCATCGCGGACCAGCGCGGCGAACAACGGATGGCCGGGAAACCGCGTCTGCAACAGCGCGCGGCTGGCGCTGCCGCTGCGGCCCGCACGGCCGATCACCTGCACCAACGTGGAAAACAGGCGCTCCGGGGCGCGAAAGTCCTGCGAAGCCAACTGGCTGTCGGCGTTCAGCACGACAACCAGTGCGACGTTGCGGAAGTCGTGTCCCTTCGCGACCATCTGCGTGCCGACGAGAACGTCGACTTCACCGCGATGCACGGCATCGAATGCCTCCGCCGCTGAATGGCGTCGCCGGGTCGAATCGCGATCGATGCGCATCACTCGCGCGCCAGGCAGCTGCTGCTGCAGCGACTCTTCGATACGCTGGGTGCCGCGGCCGACGCCCTGCAACGCGCTGTTGCCACAGGTAGGGCAAGTTCGGGGCACCGGCTCGCTCCAGCCGCAGTGGTGGCAGCGCAGCGTGCGATCCGGCTTGTGGAACACGGTGTAGGCGGCGCAGTTGGGGCAATGGGAAAGCCAGCCGCACGCATCGCAGGCGACGACAGGCGCATAACCGCGCCGGTTGATGAACACCAACGACTGCTCTCTCGGCGATCGAGGCACTCGGCCAGCGCGGCGCGGATCGCCGGCGCCATGCCCGACGCATCCTGCGGCCTGCCCGGATCAACCAGTTCGATGTTCGGCGCAACCCAGTCGCTTGCGGCTGCACGCTGCGTCAGCGTCAAGAGCGAATAGCGGCCCGAGCGTGCGTGCGACCAACTCTCCAGCGAAGGCGTTGCCGAGCCGAGGACGACCGTTATATCCAGCATCTGTGCGCGCTTCACGGCGAGATCGCGCGCGGAATAGCGCACCCCTTCGCCGGCCTTGTACGACGGGTCGTGCTCCTCGTCGACGACGATCAGGCTGAGTTTGGGCAGAGACGCAAAGATGGCGAGGCGCGTGCCGACAACGACGCGGGCCCGGCCTTCATGCGCGGCAAGCCAGGCCGACGCCCGTTCACCCGCGGGCAAACCGCTGTGCAGCGCGACCACGCCATAGTGGGGGAAGCGCGTTCGAATCTGCGCTTCCAGTTGCGGGGTGAGGTTGATCTCGGGCACCAGCAACAGCGCCTGCGCGTCAGGACGCGCGGCGAGCGTCCGCTCGATGGCAGATAGGTAAACCTCGGTCTTCCCGCTGCCGGTTACGCCGAAAAGCAGGTGCGCGCGGAACCCGGCCGCGTCGGCGAGCCGCTCGACCGCTGTGGCCTGTTCGCTCGTCAGCGCTGGACGCCGTTCGCTGCCGTCCACACCGGATCCGACCGCCATGGCGGCAACGACCGACGCGCGAAGACGCGTCATGGACTGGATATAACGCGGTCCCGGAAGCTGCCTCATTGCCGGAGGCAATGCCGGGAGTGCAACCTCACCCCATCCGTGCTGGTAATAGTCCGCTGCGAACCGCGTCAATGCCAGCCAGTGAACATCAAGGGGGGAGATCTCGTCGAGCACGCGCGCGACGGGTCGGATACGCCCGGCATCCAGCGCGGTCGCCTCGGACATCCCAACGACGATGCCGACGGCTTTGCGCCGCCCCAGAGGAACCACACAGCGATAGCCGATCGGGTTGGGGGCCACGGCACCGACTGCGTCGGCGGCGTAATCGAAAGGCGAAGCGAGCGGCAGATCAAGCAAGACTTGCAGAAACGGACCGCTGCTCATCGGACTTCAGTCGCTCGCAGTCGTAAGGCACGACTTCAACACATGCCCATAACTATCTGTTTTTTATGCAACTCGGAGGCTCGTCGTCGAGCCTGTGGATAACTTTGTGGAAAAGCAGTGGGAAGGCTTCGCAAACCCTCGTAGGAATTGAATCCGTACCGGGACGGCGTGCTTTAGGCTCTTTATCGATCTCATAAAAATCAGCCACTTACACAAACTATTCGGGTCGTGCGGGCAGAAATCGTCCGGGAACCCGCATGAAATCTGGCAGCGCGCGATTTTGTGAATAAGTCAAGACGCACCGTGTTTTTTGGTTCACTAGTAGTGACCGCTCACCTACCGGAAGGATTTACTGTGGAGATGGACCTCGTCGACCAGCACCGCAACGGCTTCGGGCGGCGTGAACTGGGAGATCCCGTGACCGAGGTTGAACACGTGCCCGCCGAAACCGCCATCAGCGCGCTTCGGCGTGCCAAAGGAGTCGAGCACACGCCTGACTTGTTCCCGGATCTGCGGTTCCGGTGCAAAGAGCGCCATTGGATCTAGGTTGCCCTGCAGCGCGCATCGATCTTCGATTCGTCGTCGGGCATCGGCGAGATTGACGGTCCAGTCGAGTCCGACCGCATCGCAACCCGAGGCGGCGATCGACTCGAGCCAAAGACCGCCGCCTTTGGTGAAGACGATGTTCGGAACCCGTTCGCCCCCGTGCTCCCGCGTCAGCTTCGAGACGATCTTGCGCGTGTAGGACAGCGAGAATTCCTCGTAGGCCGCATCGGCCAGCGTGCCACCCCAGGTGTCGAAGATCATCACCGCCTGTGCTCCGGCGGCAATCTGCGCATTCAGGTAGTCGGCGACAGCGTGCGCGGTGACGCTCAGGATTCGGTGCAGCAGCTCCGGGCGCGCATAAAGCATGGTCTTCACGAGGCGGAAGTCGTCCGAGCCGCCGCCCTCGATCATGTAGCAGGCCAACGTGAACGGACTGCCGGAAAAGCCGATCAGGGGAATGCGGCCCTTCAGGGCCTTGCGGATCTCCCGCACGGCATCCATGACGTAGCCGAGCGTCAGCTCGGGATCCGGCGCGCTGAGTCTGGCGACATCCGCCTCGGTGCGCACCGGCCGCTCGAATTTTGGCCCTTCGCCCTCGGCGAAATAAAGGCCCAAACCCATCGCGTCCGGCACGGTGAGAATGTCGGAGAAGAGGATCGCCGCGTCGAGCGGAAAGCGGTCGACAGGCTGTAGTGTGACCTCTGTCGCGAGCGACGGTGACTTTGCGAGGCTCAGGAAGCTGCCCGCTCGTTTACGCGTGGCGTTGTACTCGGCCATGTAGCGACCGGCCTGCCGCATCAGCCAGACTGGCGTGTAGTCCGTGGGCTCGCGCCGCAGCGCGCGCAGAAAGGTATCGTTGATGGGTCTCACGGAGCGCCAGGGTGCAGTCAAACCGCGATTCTGTCACGAGCCCGCTGCCGGACTGGCTCACCGTCTCGGTCGAAGGCTTCCTCATCGACGTCCATGTTCAGCCGGGCGCACGGCGTACGGTCGTCATCGGGCCGCACGGACAGCGCTTGAAGCTCGCAGTGCAGGCGCCGCCCCTCGAGGGCCGGGCCAATGACGCTGTCATCGAACTGCTGGCCCGGCGTCTCGGAGTAAGGCCTTCGTCCGTGCACGTGGTTGGCGGGAAGGGCAGCCGCGACAAGCGCGTCCATGTCGAACCGGGACCGCTGACGGCGGCGGACGTCATGCGCAGCCTCCAGCCCAAATAAAAAGGGCAGGCCAAGGCCTGCCCTCGTGAAGCACGACCCGATTACTTCTTGGCTGCGGGAGCCGCGGGGGTAGCGGCAGGAGCCGCAGCCGGCGCAGCCGGAGCGGCAGCAGGCGCCGCATCCTTCTTCGCTTCACAACCCTTCATCTTCGGGTCTTTCTTGCACTGTTCGGCCGTCGGCTTCTTCTCTTCCTTCTTGGCGTCGGCAGCGTAGGCAACGCCGGTCGCAAACGCGGCGGCGAAGAGGACAGCAAGCAATTTCTTCATATCACGGTTCCCTGGGACGGTTGTCGAAAATGAGAGCGGATGGGTCAGCCTGAACGACTGCCCTGGCTCCGCGAGGTTCAACGCGCAGCCGGCGCCAAGGTTGACACAAACCAGGGGTTAACGCGCTGTCGGGCCGCCCTAAGGATTGATCCGGACGCCAAAATCCGGCGCCGATGATGCGTTTTCGCTACTCCTGGGGCGGCGACAGCGTCCGGACCTGGAAGGTGTCGTCGTTTTGCACCAACCATGTTTCCGAGAAAACCAGGTTGCCGCGAACCAGCAGGGCAGGCGGTGGCGCGGGCAGCGGAGAGGCGGCCTTCAGCGACGCGAGTGCCATGTCGTCCAGCTTCTTGATCTTGGGAGAACGCGTGACGCGAGAGGCGACGACGTTACCGCTCCGATCGACCCTCGCCTCGACGACGATGACCGCCTGAAGAAGGTGGTGCGGCCGGCCAGCAAAAAGCTTCTTCTGGTTCACCTGATGGATTCGTTCTGCCGCCCTGCGCTTCCACGCCTCGAGCGCCGGATCGCGCGGCGCCAGGCGCACCGCCGCCGCGGGTCCGCGGGCGACGGGTGTCTCGGTCGCCTCTGGCTGCCCTGCCTTGGTAGCTGGCGTCGCTGGCGCGGGTTGCGGACCGGGTACCGGCGGCGGGGCGCCGCACGCGGCGAGCGCGCCAAGCAAGCCCGCCAACAGCCACCGCCCACTCCATCGGTCGAACCGCGCTCCCGCGTGTGGCATGTCGATCTCCCTGGTCAAACTACCGGACGATCAGGACCGGCAGGCTGGTGTGCGCCAGCAACTTTTGCGTTTCGGAGCCAAGCATTAGCGCACGCAGGCCGCGACGCCCGTGCGAAGCCATGACGACGAGCCCCGCACCGCTTTGATCTGCGGCCGTGAGAATGCCGCGATAAACGTCCGAGGCTTCCTGCATCGAGGTGTTGCATTCGACACCGACTTTTTGCGCAATATCCTTCGCCCGGGCCAGTCGCGCGCTTGCCTCTGCACCGACCGCCGCCTGGTAGTCGGCGCCGGCGATCGCACTCGATTCACCGACGGCGCTATACGGATAGGGCGCTTCGACCGTCACCGCGGTCAGCCCGGCGCCGAGACTGACGGCCAGCTGCGCCGCGGTCTCGAGCGCACGTTCGGCGAGCGGCGTGCCGTCGGTGGCAACCAGGATCTTGCCGTTGAACATGGGTGGCTCCTGCATGGATTTTCGGCACCAAAAAGCAAAAGGGGCAGCCGCAGCCGCCCCCGTTTCGCGCTAGGCCGGGTTACTTGCCGCGGATCTTGCGTATCGCCGCGATCTGGGCCGCCATCGATGATAGTTCGGCTTCGGCCTTGGCAATCTCCATGTCGCTGTTGGCGTTTCGACGCATTTCCTCGGCGCGTTGCAGTGCCTCGCGCGCCTTGGCCTCGTCGAGGTCCTTGCCACGGATCGCGGTGTCGGCAAGGACCGTGACGACGTGCGGCTGGACTTCAAGGATGCCGCCGGCGACGAAGATCTGCTCTTGCTCATCCTTGCCCGGCACCTTGATGCGGACCACGCCGGGCCTGATGCGGGTGATCAGCGGTGTGTGGCGCGGATAGATGCCGAGTTCGCCCGCCTCGCCCGGCAGCGCGACGAACTCCGCCTGCCCGGAGAAGATCGATTCCTCGGCGCTGACGACGTCGACCTGAATGGTGGTGGCCATGTTGCCTCCTCGGGCCGTGCGCCGTTAGGCGGCGACCTTCTTGGCTTCCTCTTCCTTGCGCATTTTCTCGAACTTCTCGCGCGCCTCGTCGATCGTGCCGACCATGTAGAAAGCCTGCTCGGGGAATGCGTCGCACTCGCCGTCGACGATCATCTTGAAGCCGCGAATCGTCTCCTTCAGCGGTACGTGCTTGCCGGGGGAGCCGGTGAACACCTCGGCGACGTGGAACGGCTGCGACAGGAAGCGCTGGATCTTGCGCGCGCGCGATACCGCGAGCTTGTCCTCGGGCGACAGCTCGTCCATGCCGAGAATCGCAATGATGTCGCGCAGTTCCTTGTAGCGCTGCAGCGTCGCCTGCACGCGGCGCGTCGTCGTGTAATGATCCTCGCCGACGACGTTCGGGTCGATCTGGCGCGAGGTCGAGTCGAGCGGGTCGACCGACGGATAGATGCCGAGCGATGCGATCTCGCGGCTCAGCACGACGGTGGCGTCGAGGTGGCCGAAGGTCGTTGCCGGGCTCGGATCGGTCAGGTCGTCCGCCGGCACGTATACCGCCTGGATCGACGTGATCGAGCCGGTCTTGGTCGACGTGATGCGCTCCTGCAGTTTGCCCATCTCTTCGGCGAGGGTCGGCTGGTAACCCACCGCCGACGGCATCCGCCCGAGCAGCGCCGACACTTCGGTACCGGCCAGCGTGTAGCGGTAGATGTTATCGATGAAGAGCAGGATGTCCTTGCCTTCGTCGCGGAAGGCCTCGGCCATCGACAGCCCCGTCAGGCCGACGCGCAGGCGGTTGCCGGGCGGCTCGTTCATCTGGCCGAACACCATCGCGACCTTGTCGAGGACGTTCGAGTCCTTCATCTCGTGATAGAAATCGTTGCCCTCGCGCGTGCGCTCGCCGACGCCGGCGAACACCGAGTAGCCGCCGTACTGCTTCGCGATGTTGTTGATGAGCTCCATCATCGTGACGGTCTTGCCGACGCCGGCGCCACCGAAGAGCCCAATCTTGCCGCCCTTGGCGAAGGGGCAGATTAGGTCGACGACCTTGATGCCGGTCTCGAGCAGTTCGACCGACGGCGAGAGTTCATCGAACTTCGGCGCCGGCTGGTGGATCGCGCGCTTCTGGTCCGACTTGATTGGACCGGCGTCGTCGATCGGCCGGCCGAGCACGTCCATGATGCGGCCTAGCGTGCCGGGCCCCACCGGTACCGTGATTCCTGCGCCGGTGTTCTTCGCCTTCATGCCGCGCCGCAGGCCGTCGGACGATCCCATCGCGATCGTGCGCACGATGCCGTCACCAAGCTGCTGCTGCACCTCGAAGGTCAGCCCCTGCTCGACCAGCTTGTTGGTCGGATCGGCCTCCAGCACGAGGGCGTCGTAGATTTCCGGCATGTTGTCGCGCGGGAACTCGATGTCCACGACTGCGCCAATGCACTGAACGATGGTTCCGGTGGCTCCGGTGCTCATAGGATTTCCTCAGTTCTGCTCTTCAAATTCTGCTCGCGATCGCACCCCAGCGGCGCCGCCCACAGTTTGGCTCCGGCCGCTCGCTATCGCTCTCTTGACCTTAGCTTCGCTCACGTAGCCTCGCCGAATCGTCGGCGTTGGATTGCCTCTCTACGAAACCGCGGCCGCGCCGCCGACGATTTCTGAAATCTCTTTGGTAATACCGGCCTGCCGCGTCTTGTTGTAGATGAGCTGCAGTTCCTCGATCAGCTTCTTGGCGTTGTCCGACGCCGCCTTCATTGCCACCATGCGCGCGCTCTGCTCGGACGCCATGTTTTCGGCGACCGCCTGGTAAATAAGCGCTTCGGCATAGCGAACCAGCAGCGCATCGATCACCGCCGGCGCGTCCGGTTCGTAGATGTAGTCCCACGAGTACGCGCGTTTCTCTTCTTCGCTCTGCAGCAGGCTCTCGGCGGACAGCGGCAGCAGCTGCTCGATCACCGGCTCCTGCTTCATCGTGTTGACGAAGCGCGAGTAGGCGACATAGACAGCGTCGATACGTCCGTCGGCATACATGTCAATCAGCGCCTTCACCGGCCCGATCAGCTTCTCCAGGTGCGGGCGGTCGCCGATCTGCACGTAGTGCGACACGATGCTGGCGTTGAGCCGCTGCAGGAACCCGAAACCGCGGTTGCCGATCGCGGTGGAATGGACCTTCACGCCCTGTGCGTCGAGTTCCTTGATCCGTTGCAGCACCGCGCGCTGGATGTTGGTGTTGAGTCCACCGCACAGACCCTTGTCGGTCGTGACCAGGATGATGCCGACGCCGTTCATCGACTCGCGCTTCTGCATGAACGGCGGACGGTACTCGGGGTTTGCCATCGCCAGGTGCGCGACGATATTGCGGATCTTGTCGCCGTATGGCCGGAACTGGCGCATCCGGTCCTGCGCCTTGCGCATCTTCGAGGCCGCGACCATTTCCATCGCCTTGGTGATCTTGCGCGTGTTCTGCACGCTCTTGATCTTCAGGCGGATCTCTTTGGTACCTGCCATCTCATTCAGTCGACGGGATGTACGCTCGCTTCGCTCGCACGTGCATCCCGTCGAATCCAGTTAGGCGATTGAGCTTGGGAGCGGCCCGGCGCTCAATCGCAGTTCAACTACAGATCAATACCCGGCCGACTTCTTGAAGGCCTCGATCGCCTTCGTCAGTTCGGCCTCGTCATCCTTCGACAGGTCGTTCGTGCTTTCGATGCGGCCGACCAGCGCGGCGTGCTTGGACTTCACGTACTCGCGCAGCGCTTTCTCGGCCGTCAGGCAGTCCTTGATGTCGATGCTGTCGAAGGCGCCCGCGCTTACTGCGAAGAGCGTTACTGCCATTTCCCACACCTGCAGCGGCTGATACTGCGGCTGCTTCATCAGTTCGGTCACGCGGCGGCCGCGCTCGAGCTGATTTCGCGTTGCTTCGTCGAGGTCGGACGCGAACTGCGCGAAAGCGGCGAGCTCGCGGTACTGGGCGAGCGCGAGGCGCACGCCGCCGCCGAGCTTCTTGATGACCTTGGTCTGTGCCGCACCGCCGACGCGCGACACGGAGATGCCGGGATTGATGGCGGGACGGATACCGGCGTTGAAGAGATCCGTCTCGAGGAAGATCTGGCCGTCGGTGATCGAGATGACGTTGGTCGGTACGAATGCCGTGACGTCGCCGGCCTGCGTCTCGATGATCGGCAGCGCGGTCAGCGACCCGGTCTTGCCCTTGACCGCGCCCTTGGTGAACTTCTCGACGTAGTCCGGGTTGACGCGCGCTGCGCGCTCAAGCAGGCGCGAGTGCAGGTAGAACACGTCGCCCGGATACGCTTCGCGTCCCGGCGGACGCCGCAGCAGCAGCGAAACCTGGCGATACGCCCAGGCCTGCTTGGTCAGGTCGTCATAGATGATCAGTGCGTCCTTGCCGCGGTCGCGGAAGTACTCGCCCATCGTGCAGCCGGAATACGGCGCGATGTACTGCATCGCCGCCGATTCCGACGCCGTCGCGGCGACGATGATCGTGTATTCCATCGCGCCGAACTCTTCGAGCTTGCGCAGGACGTTGGCGATGTTCGAAGCCTTCTGCCCGATCGCGACATACACGCAGATCAGGTCCTTACCCTTCTGGTTGATGATCGTGTCGACAGCGACCGCGGTCTTGCCGGTCTGGCGGTCACCAATGATCAGTTCGCGCTGGCCGCGGCCGATCGGCACCATCGCATCGATGGCCTTCAGACCCGTCTGCACCGGCTGCGACACCGACTGCCGCTGGATCACGCCGGGCGCGACCTTCTCGATGACGTCCGTCATCTTCGCGTTGATCGGCCCCTTGCCGTCGATCGGCTGGCCCAGTGAGTTGACGACACGTCCGATCAGCTCCGGCCCGACAGGCACGTCAAGGATGCGCCCGGTGGCCTTGACCGTGTCGCCCTCGCGGATGTGCTCGTAGTCGCCGAGCACGACCGAGCCGACCGAGTCGCGCTCGAGGTTGAGCGCGAGGCCGAACGTGTTGTTCGGAAACTCGAGCATCTCGCCCTGCATCACGTCCGACAGGCCGTGGATGCGGCAGATGCCGTCGGTCACCGTGACGACCGTGCCCTGCGTACGCAGTTCTGTGGAAACGCCGAGCCCCTTGATGCGGGTCTTCAGCAGTTCACTGATTTCACTGGGATTGAGTTGCATCTTTCAACTCCGATAAGTTCGGGCGCCGATTAGGCAGTGAGCGCCGTCTGCATGTCTGTGAGGCGCGCGCGCACCGAGCCGTCGAGTACCTGGTCTCCCACCGTCGCGCGGATACCGCCAATGAGGTCGGCGTTCACCCGGACCTCGGACTTGAGCTTCTGGCCGAATTTCTTCGACAGTGAACCGAGCAGTTCGGCGACCTGGGCGTCCGACAGCGGAAACGCGGTTTCGATCAGGCAGTCCGCGACATCTTCGGCGCGGTTCTTCAGCCGCCGGAACTGCGTCGCGACCTCCGGCAGCACCGCCAGGCGCTGGTTCGCGATCAGCAGCTTGACGAAATTGGCCCCTGCGGCCGGCAGCGGCGCCTTCATCATGCCGGACAGCAGTCCGAAGACCTGTTCAGGGTCGAGGTTGGGATCGGCGACCACCTCGGCAACCTGCGGGTGCGCCATCAGGCCGGCAAGGTCGTCAACGGCGGCGAGCCAGCCGTCGAGGTTCTCGCCCGTCCCCTGCGCGACCGCGAACAGAGCCTCGGCGTACGGCCGCGCAACGGTCGACAGTTCGGCCATGACTACAGCCTCGCCTTCAGCTGCGTCAGCAGTTCAGCATGCACCTGCGCGTTGACCTCGCGCTTGAGGATCTGCTCGGCGCCGGCAATGGCCAGCACGGCGACTTGGTCGCGCAGCGCATCCTTGGCGCGGACCATTTCCTGCTGCGCTTCAGCCTTGGCGGCAGCGATCAGGCGATCGCCCTCCACCTTGGCCTGCGCCTTGGCGGCATCGATGGTGGCCTGTGCGCGCTTCTCGGTCTCGGCTATCAGCGCCTGTGCGCGCGCGCGGGCGTCGGCGTCGAACTGGGCAATCTTCTTCTGGGCCTCGTCGAGGCTGCGATTGCCCCGGTCAGCGGCGGCCAGGCCGTCGGCGATCTTCTTCTGGCGCTCGTCGAGCGCACGAATCAGCGGCGGCCAGATGAACTTCATCGTGATCCATGCACCGATGAAGAACACAGCCATCTGGACAAACAGCGTGGCGTTGATGTTCATATGAAACCCGGTAAATGCCGGACCGGCGCGGCGCGCCGGTCCGGCTACTGAGGTTGATCGTTCGGAAGCGCTCGCTCGGCGTCAGCCGGCAAACGGGTTCGCAAACGCGAACATCATCGCGATACCAACGCCGATCAGGAACGCGGCGTCGATCAGGCCGGCCAGCAGGAACATCTTGGTCTGCAGCGTATTCATCAGCTCCGGCTGGCGCGCTGCGGCCTCGATGTACTTGCCGCCCATGATGCCGATGCCGATGCAGGCACCGATGGCCCCCAGGCCGATGATCAGGCCTGTGGCCAGGGCAACGAATGCGACGTTCGTCATGTCTAGTGCTCCTCAGTACGAAAGGTGATGGCAGGTAACGGTGTTATCAATGGCCTTCGTGCGCCTGCCCGATGTAAACCAGCGTCAGCATCATGAAGATGAACGCCTGCAGCAGCACGATCAGGATGTGAAACAGCAGCCAGGCCGTGCCGGCAATGACATGGCCGATGGTCAGCATGATCCCGGTGGCGTTCAGCGCAGCGTAGCCGCCGAGCAGCGCGATCAGGAAGAACAGCAGCTCACCCGCGTACATGTTGCCGAACAGCCGCATGCCCAGCGACACGGCCTTGGCCGCGTACTCGATCAGGTTGAGCAGGAAGTTGAACGGCCAGAGCAGCGGGTTGGCCCCGAACGGCGCAGTGAACAATTCATGCACCCAGCCGCCGAACCCCTTGATCTTGACGCCGTAGTAGATCATCAGCAGCAGCACACTGAGCGACATGCCGAGAGTGCCGTTGAGGTCCGCCGTCGGCAGCGGCCGCAGGTATTCGATATGGAACACGTTGTGCGCGATCCACGGGAAGAGCTCCACCGGGATCAGGTCGATCGCGTTCATCATCACGATCCACAGGAACACCGTCAGTCCCAGCGGGGCGATGAACGTGCGGTCGCCATGGACGATCGACTTGCTCTGTTCTTCGACCAGTTCGACCAGCACCTCGACCGCAGCCTGGAAGCGCCCCGGTACGCCGGACGTGACCTTGCGCGCCGCCAGCCACAGCACGAGCAGCACGCCGCAAAGAACCAGAATCGAAAAGACAATCGTGTCGACGTTGAAGACCGAGAAGTCGATGATCGACTTCTGCTTGCCCGTCGACAGGTGCGTCAGGTGGTGGACGATGTATTCGGTGGCGGTGGGAGCTTGGCCTGAAGCAGCCATGATGAAACCCGTCCTTATTTGATCAGCAGCGCGAGTACGTAGCTCTTCAGCACGGCGATGACGGACACCAGCATCGCCAGCCACACCAGATCCTTGTAGGTCGCGACGATCAACGCCAGCAGCGCGATCGTTGAAACCACCTTGACGAATTCGCCGATCAAGAACACCGCCGCATCGGTTCCCTGCGGCCGGCGGCTCGCAGCCGCCAACTTCAGCGCAAACAACCCGTTCGGTACGAAGCAGGCGGCGCCGCCCAACAGCGCTGACATGGCCGCCGGCGCCCCCCCAACAAGCGCGCTCAGCAGCGAAACGACGGCGGTGGTGAGTACCTGCAGCAGGACAATCCGGAACATGGTGCCGCTCCGATCGCCCTACCGCGGGATCTTGAGTCCGTTTTCGCCAAAACCGCGAGATTCTACGAGGCGGCGGGACCCCGGGTCAAATTTGTGTTGCGTCGCGCCATGGAGGGAAACGTCTAGGAAGACCGCAGACGCGCGACGATGCCGTCGAGCTGGTCGAGGCTGGCGAACTCGATAACCAGTCGCCCACCGCCCTTGGCGTTGGTGGCCAGTCGCACTACGGCGCCGAGCGAGTCGGCCAGTTCCTCCTCGAGGCGCACGACATCGCGATCGCGCGGCCCATCTGCCGACTTTGCGCGACCTCGCGGCGCTTTGTCATGGTGAGTCACCAGCGTTTCGGCTTCCCGCACCGAGAGGCCACGGGCCACGATCCGGTGCGCGAACTGCACCTGGGTCGCGCTGTCGACCGCGAGCAAGGCGCGCGCGTGGCCCATGTCGATCTGGCCGCCCAGCAGCATTTCCTGCACTGGCGTGGCGAGATTCAGCAACCGAAGCATGTTCGACGTTGCGCTGCGCGAGCGGCCGATCGCCTGCGCGGCCTGTTCGTGCGTGAAATCGAACTCGCGGATCAACCGCTGCACTCCCTGCGCTTCTTCAAGCGGATTCAGATCCTCGCGCTGGATGTTCTCGATCAGCGCCATCGCCAGCGCTGCGGTATCGGGCACCGGCTTCACCAGAACCGGCACTTCGTCCAGCCCCGCCAGTTGCGCTGCGCGATAACGACGCTCGCCGGCGATGATCTCGAACTGGCCCGCGTCGACTGGCCGCACGAGAATCGGCTGCATGATGCCCTGCGCCCTTATCGAATCCGCCAGCTCGGACAGCGCCTGCGGATCCATGCGCGTCCGCGGTTGGTATTTGCCGGGCCGCAGGCGTGCGACCGGCAACACTGTCGGTGCGGCGCTGGAGGGCGGGGCCGACTCGCCGCCGAGCAGTGCGTCGAGCCCGCGCCCGAGGCCCTTGGGGCGCTTCATCATCGTGATTCTCCTCGACCATCAGGTTGCATGCGGTACCAGTAGGCGTATCGGTCGCGAAAGCCGAACTTGCGATAGACGTGCCGCGCCGGCGCATTGGCCGCATCGACCTGCAGATACGCGACCTTTGCTCCACGATCTGCCGCATCGCGCAGCAACTGCGCGACGAGGGCCGTCGCAAGCCCACGTCCGCGCCGGGCCACTGCCGTCACCATGTTGAATAGGCCGGCAAAGCGGTCGTCGATAACGACGCAGCCAACGGCCACCGGCTCTCCGTCCTCGCTGACCATGAGATAACGCGCCGGCAGTGAGGCACCGACGATGCGCTGCGCCTCGGCTGCGATCACTGCAGCGGTCGAGCCGCGCAGCCGACCGACAAGCTGCGCGAAAAGCTCGGCATCGATCACCTCGGATGCGGACACCGGCGCCTGGGCGGCCACCGGCAGATCAACCGCCATCACGCGCGACTCGTCGCACGCAACGTAGCCGGCGCGGTCGAGTGTGCGGTCGAGCTCGCGCGGCTGGCTAAATGGCGTCATGCGATACAGGCACGGCAGTTCGGCGCGCCGGTAAAACGACTCGACATGGCCGAGCTTGTCCTGCAGCGGCACGAGACCCGCGCCGATGGCGTTGACCGAGCGTGCACGCTTGGCCTTGCCCGGCGAATAGCGCAGCAGCCATCCGTCGTAAATAACCTGCTGCGGCGGCTGTGACGATGTGAGTCCGGCGTCCTCCAGCCGCGCGCCCATGCCGTCATCCGCGGCGATGAGCTGAGCAGGCAGGTCGGCGGGTGCGAAGCTCACAGCGCGCGGATGCGGTCGATCATTTCGGCACCGAACGCAACGTAAGCCTGCGCCCCCTTGGATGAGCGGTCATAGGTGACCCCCGGCATCCCATAGCTCGGCGCCTCCGCCAGACGCACGTTGCGCGGAATGATCGTCGAGAACACCTTGTCGCCGAACTTGGCGACGAGTTGCTCTGATACCTGCTGCTGCAGCGTCATGCGCGGGTCGAACATCACGCGCAACAATCCGATGATCGTCAGGTCGGGGTTAAGGTGCGCGGCGACGCGCTTGATCGTGTTAACCAGGTCCGCGAGCCCCTCCAGCGCGAAGTACTCGCACTGCATCGGAATGATCACGCCGTGGGCTGCACACAAGCCATTCAGCGTCAGCAATGACAGCGACGGCGGGCAGTCGACCAGTATGAAGTCATACTGCGACTCGACCGCTGCGAGCGCGCGCTTCAGCCGGGTCTCGCGGTCCTCGAGATCGACCAGTTCCACCTCGGCTCCAGCGAGTTCGCGATTGGCGCCGAGCACGTCGTAGCCGCCCTGTTCGGCGCGTTGCCGGGCACTCGCGACGTCCGTCATGCCGAGCAGTACCTGATACACCGACGCCGTCAGCACACGCTTGTCGATGCCGCTGCCCATTGTCGCGTTGCCCTGTGGGTCGAGATCAACCAGCAGGACACGCGGCCCGTGCGCAGCGATCCCGGCCGCCAGGTTGACCGCGGTGGTCGTCTTGCCGACACCGCCCTTCTGATTGGCGACGCAGAAGATGCGCGCCATCAGCGACCCTCCTGGGGCGTGCTCACGAGCTTCGCAGGATCGTATCCGCGCTCGCGCAGCAGCGCGTCGATCGCACGACGATCGTCCGCGGCGAGCGTCGGTGTGCGCGACAGAATCCACAGGTATTCGCGCGACGGTTCGCCGACCACCGCGTAGCGATAGTCCGGAGCAAGTCCGATCACCCAGTAGTCGCCCCACCCGATCGGCAACCAGCGCAGCACGGCGGGAAGGAAGCTGACCTCGAGCTTGTCGCTAGCGCTGCCGACGCGGCGCGCGATGCCGTCCACATCCGCAACTCCGGACGCCGTCGAGCAGCGGTTGACGACTCGCAGCCTGCCGTCGTCGCGCAAGCTGTACTCGGCTGTCGTGTTGCCGGTGCAGACACGCTGAAAACGGTTCGGATAATTGGCGATCTCGTACCACAGGCCGACGTAGCGGGCGGCATCGACCTGGCCAACGGTGGCGAGCGGCGCAGCGCCGTCCTGCGCCTGCGCGATCGCGCCCAGCGCCGAAATGAACCAGACGATGCCGGCGCGCAGCCCCCTCATTGGGCGAGCCTGATGCCAAAGGCAACCAGTAGGAGTCCGGCGAGCCGCTCCAGCGCGCGCGCGAACCCACGGTGTGCCTTCACCCTGACCGTCACCGCCTGCGCGAAGGCCACGAGCGACAGGCAGTACACGAGCGTCAGCAGCGCGATCGTCACGGCCATCGCGCCGAACGTCGCCGCGCCGTTTTGCGTCGCCGGATCGATGAACAGCGGAAAGAACGCCATGTAAAAGACGATCGCTTTCGGATTGAGCAGCGTGATCAGCAGCGCCTGCCGAAAATACTGGCCCGCGCGAATGCGGACCGCTTGCATGGCCGCTCCGCGCGTGAAGATGAGTCGCAGTCCGACATAGACCAGGTAGGCCGCGCCGGCGTACTGCAGCGCCTTGAACCCAGTCGGGTAGCTTTGCAGGACTGCTGCCACACCCAACGCAGCGAGCCACAGCAGCACCTGGTCGCCTGCAATAAGGCCCAACGTCGCGGCCGCGCCGGCGCGAAACCCGCCCTTGCCCGTCGCCGTCAGCAGTGCCAGCGTGCCGGGACCCGGCAGCGCGAGGAAAACAAGGACCGCAACAACAAATGCCCAGTAATCGGTAATGCCGAACATCAGGACGGTTCGATCAGTATCAGGTGACGCTCGGCGTTCAGCCGCGGGACGCGGAGTTTAACGGTGCGGCTGATGCGCACGCCGAGTTGAGCCTGCTCCAGTGCGCCGATCTCGTCGCGCGGCAGCGTGCCCTTCAGCGCGCACCAGTGGCCGTGCGGGGCCAGCAGATGGCGCGTGAGTCGCACGAGGTCCGCGAGCGATGAAAAGGCGCGCGCGAGAATCACGTCGAACGGCGCCGCACGGTAGGCCTCGACCCGGGCGTGGACCGCTTCGACGTTCTCGAGCGACAGCTCGCCCTTCGCCTGGACGAGGAAGGCGACTTTCTTCGCGACCTTGTCGAGCAGCGTGAAGCGCAGCGCCGGCAGCGCGACGGCGAGCGGTATCCCTGGAAGGCCTGCGCCCGCGCCGACGTCCAGTACCCGCAACCCGCGTCCGGCAGCGAGTTCGAGCAACGTCGGCGCGACAGCGAGCGAGTCGAGCAGATGGTGGCTAAGCACCTGTTCGGGATGCGCGATCGCGGTCAGGTTATGGACGCGGTTCCACCGCAACATGAGATCCGCGAAGCGCAGAAGGCGTGCACTCTGTGCGGCATCGAGTGTGACGCCGAGCTCGCTGGCCAGCCCGGCCAGTTCGCTGACCGCGACGTCTGCCTCAGGCCGCGATCCGGCTGCGGTCACTGCCGCCCCGGTTCAGGCGCTTGATATGGACGAGCAACAGCGAAATCGCCGCCGGTGTGACTCCAGAAATGCGTGCGGCCTGCCCGACGGTTTCGGGACGGTGCGCCTGGAGCTTCTGGCGGACCTCGATGGAGAGGCCTCGAACTGCGCTGAAATCCAACTCGGCAGGTATACGTGTGGACTCGTGTGACTCGTGACGAGCTACTTCGTCGTGCTGGCGCGCGATGTAGCCGGCGTACTTGATTTGGATTTCGACCTGTTCCGCGACCGACGGGTCGTCAGCGCCTTCCGCGGGCGGGCCACCGAGCAGTTCGCGGCCAGTCGATCGCATCGACAAGAGCTCGCGATATCGGACTTCAGGCCGCTGAAGCAGATCGGCAAGTGCGTACTCACGTTCGATGCTTCGTCCCAAGACCCTTGTCGCCTCGCCTTCTCCAAGAATGCGAGCATTCACCCACGTCGACTTCAGCCGCTCGACCTCGCGGGCGACAGCATCGCGCTTGCGGTTGAAAGCGTCCCAGCGCGCGTCATCAACACAACCGATCTTGCGGCCCTCCTCAGTCAGGCGCATATCCGCGTTGTCTTCGCGCAGGCTGAGCCGATACTCCGCGCGGCTCGTAAACATCCGGTACGGTTCGGCCACGCCGCGTGTGATCAGATCGTCGACCAAGACACCGAGGTACGCCTGATCGCGCCGCGGACACCATGGCGCCTGACCGCGCACTGCGAGTGCAGCATTGATTCCGGCAAGCAGTCCCTGCGCGGCCGCCTCCTCGTAGCCGGTGGTGCCGTTGATCTGACCGGCAAAGTAGAGGCCGGCGATAGCCTTCGTCTCCAACGACGACTTCAGCGCCCGCGGATCAAAGTAATCGTATTCGATCGCGTAGCCGGGCCGCAGGATATGCGCGGCCTCCAGTCCCACCATCGAGCGGACGATCTCTACCTGGACATCGAACGGCAGGCTGGTGGAAATTCCGTTCGGGTAGACCTCGTGCGTCTCGAGTCCTTCCGGCTCCAGGAAGATCTGGTGTGACGCCTTGTCGGCAAACCGATGGATCTTGTCTTCTATCGATGGACAGTAACGCGGTCCGATTCCTTCGATGACCCCCGCGTACATCGGACTGCGATCCAGGTTCGCACGGATCACCTCGTGCGTACGGGCGTTCGTATGGGTGATCCAGCACGACACCTGACGCGGATGCTGCGACGCACGCCCAAGGAAGGAGAAAACCGGGACAGGATCGGCATCGCCGGCTTGTTCCTGCACCCGTGTGAAATCGATCGTTCGGCCGTCGATTCGTGGCGGCGTGCCTGTCTTCAGCCGACCTTGCGGCAGCTTCAATTCCTGCAGGCGCTCCGCCAGCGAGATCGATGGCGGATCGCCGGCACGCCCCGCCGAGAAGTGCTGCATACCGATGTGGACGCGGCCGTTGAGAAACGTCCCGGCCGTGACGATCACCACGCCCGCACGAAAGCGGATGCCGGACTGGGTGACGGCGCCGATGGCGCGATCGCCTTCGACAAGCAGATCGTCGACGGCTTGCTGGAACAGCCACAGGTTCGGCTGATTTTCGAGCCGATGGCGGATCGCCTTGCGATAAAGAACACGGTCCGCCTGGGCCCGCGTTGCCCGCACCGCCGGCCCTTTGGATCGGTTGAGGACGCGGAACTGGATGCCCGCCTCATCGGTCGCTGCGGCCATGGCGCCACCAAGCGCATCGACCTCCTTGACCAGATGGCCCTTGCCGATGCCCCCGATCGAGGGGTTGCACGACATCTGTCCCAGGGTTTCGATGTTATGGGTCAGCAGGACGGTGCGCGCACCCATTCTGGCCGCCGCCAGTGCAGCCTCGGTCCCGGCGTGTCCGCCGCCGATCACGATGACATCGAAGGTATCCGGGAAGTCCATTGCGCCGCCAGAAGCAAGCGCGAAAGTATAGACGTCGGGGCGCTGCACTACCCTTGCGGGGACCACGCCGGTTTCACGTGAAACCGGGGGACACCTGTTTCACGTGAAACTACGGTCCGAAGCGGGGCTCGAGTGCACTGCCGCGTACCCGCAGCGTCATGGTCTGGATGCGCGACCCCCCGAGTTCCACGCGCACGGTGCCTGCCATGGCGTTATCCGGCGCAACGGTGAAGTCGCCGCGCGCGGCCAAAGCACCCGCTCGGCCGCCGGTTTCTTCGAATCGAATGCCCGACGATGAGGCGCCCAGCATCCCATCGAATTCGGTGAAGCGCGTTACGCCCCCGGCGGTAGCGCCCTGCGTCGCCGCCAGTCCGAGATTTATGCCGTTGAGCGCGGCCCAGCGGACCTGGAACGGCCCGGCAAGGATCGCCTGCTGTACCGCCTCGTCCAGCGTCGTGCCGCGGCCGACGATCGTCAGATCGAGAGTCGCCGTCCCCTGCAGAGGCGAGAGCACAGGCTCCTGCCCCGAGGGCGCCTTTCGCAAGTACTGAACGATGGACTCGATGTCGAGGTTCGTCGCACCTGCCCGGCCCGTGATTACCCACTCGACGTCGCTGGCCGCGTACAACATACCGCTTGCCACGCCGTAGAAGCCGGCGAGCGAGTAACTCGAGACTTCGATCAGCTTGCCGTCGATCCGGCCGTTGGCGCGGACTTCATTCCATTTGACCTTGGGTCCAAATGGCAGCGCCCAGCGATCTGCGTCTAGGCGAAAGTCGAGGACCGCTCTGCCGTCGCTGGTCTGCGCGGGTCGCAGCGCGAGACGCATGGTTGAATCGGCCTCCAATTCGCGGATGACCAGCGGCCCGAACCGGGAGTCCGCGCCACGACGCAGGAGCGCCTCGTAGCGCCCAGGCAGCATGTCAGTATCGGAGATGCGAACGGATTCGAACCGTATCGTGGAGATCTTGGTGGATAGTGCGTTGGCTCCCGCCGGCAATGCGCTCGCCATCATGACCGCCTGCGCGGCCGTCAGGTTCAGCGGCGCAACTGTCGTCTCGCCCCACACCCACTGGCCGCCGCGCAGCGCATTCCAGAGGTCCTTCCAGTTGATCAGCAGCGAGGCTTCGTCGACCCGAATGTCGCCGGCCTGGATGCCGCGGATGACCATCCGGGGTGACGGCGCAAAGCGAAATTCCGTGTCGGCAACGGTCACGGGGCGGCGGAAAACCTCGGTAAGCCGCTCGGCCACCTTGGGCGCACTGACCTCGCGTTGCAGCGGCTGCAGTGTGCTGTAAAGCGCAGTACCCAGCACGCCGATCGCGGCAACGACGAGCAGCCGCTTCATCCATTTGCGCAGCAGCTGCCGGCGCTGCTCGTCTGCCATTTCCTCGCTCTCGGCGCGATCCCGCTCCTCCTGCAGGTCCAGCCGGTCCGGAACGTTGACGGTAGTGATCGCAAAGTGCGTCGCCGCCTCCCAATCCGCAGAGCGAGTGGTCCGATCAGGGGCCTGCGGCGAATGTGGGCGCACACTAACTAATGAGTCGTCGGGCATCGCCACGGCTTGGCGTCGGCTTGCGTTGGGGCGTGACGGCGCGACAGTGGCTTCGCGCGCCAGCTGTGCGGCGGCCTGCTCCACGCGTGCGCGCACCAGCTCGGTGGCGACCGCCTCGTCGGAATCGCCAAATATCGTTACCGGATCCAGGTCGCTTTGCTCGAGAAACTGCGCGACGGCCTCGGGTTCGAGGCGCCCGTCGACGGGCGTATTGCCCCGCGCCAGGTCGCCGGAGCCCATCGGCTCAACCAGGCCCGCGTCCTGCAACTTGCGCATCGCGCGCTCGATGCGTTCATCGTTGAGGCTGGGCAGCCGGGTCTTCAATCCCGCGACGTTCAGCCGGCCATCGAGCAGGATGAGAATCAGGCGCTCGCTCTGCGTGAACTGATGCGACTTCTCATAGACCTCGCGCACACCGCGGTCGGTACGCTGATAGACCATGGAAACATTCAGCGCCATGAGGGTTCGCGCAGCCTCCACGCAACGGAGGCATCGTCAATAATCAATCGATTGTATCGACGATACGTCGAAAAACGCACGCCGCCGTTCGGTCGATAAGACGGACTAACTCGCGCCACTGCCGGCCCGCGACCGCGTCTGGCTGCGTCCTTCGGGATAACGCCTTAGGCTGCAGCGGCGGAGCGCGCGGCCTGGCGGTGTGCCCACCATGCGCCCAGTTCACCGACGATGCCGCGCCGGAAGGCCATCACACAGATGACGAAGATGAGACCGATGACAACGGTCACCGCCTCGCCCAGCCCGTTGAACCACTCGATGCCGGTGACGCGGCCGATGAACATGCCGATGTCGCCGACCTTGTTCTCGAGGGCGACGATGATGAAAGCTCCGAGGATCGGCCCGAGCATCGTGCCCATGCCACCCACCAGCACCATCAGGATGACGAGTCCCGATGTGCTCCAGTGCGCGTCGGTCAATGTCGCGAAGCCGAGCACGAGTGTCTTGGTTGCACCGGCGAGTCCAGCGAGCGCGGCCGACAGCACGAATGCCAGCAACTTGAAGCGCGCCGTGTCGTAGCCGAGCGAGGTCGCCCGTGCCTCGTTTTCGCGGATCGCCTTCAGCACCTGGCCGAACGGCGAATGCACCGTGCGATAGATCACCAGGAACGACAGCACGAAGATCGCCAGCACCACGTAATACAGCGTGACATCGCTCTCGAGGTCGAGAGCGCCGAGCAGCTTGCCTCGCGGCACGGACTGCAGGCCGTCTTCACCGCCGGTGAAACCTGCCTGCAGAAAGAAGAAGTACAGCATCTGCGCCAGCGCGAGCGTGATCATCGAAAAGTAGATGCCGCTGCGGCGGATCGCGAAGATGCCCATGACGAGCCCAAGCACCGCGCCGGCAATCACGCCGAACAACAGTCCGAGCTCCGTCGGGGCGCCCCATACCTTCAGCGCGTGTCCCGCCGCATACGCCGCACCGCCGAGGAAGGCCGCATGGCCAAACGAGAGCAGCCCCGTGAACCCGATCAGCAGATTGAACGCGCACGCAAAGAGCGCATAGCACATCACCTTCATCACGAAGACCGGATACGCGCCGAACAGCGGCAGCATCGCGACGGCGGCGAGCAGCACCGCGTACACGATGAACTCACGCGGCAGCTTCACGCTATTTCTCCTTGCCGAAGAGACCCGCCGGACGGATCAGCAGCACGATCGCCATGATCAGGAACACGACCGTCGCCGAGGCCTCCGGATAGAAGACCTTGGTGAAGCCTTCGATGACACCTAGTCCCAACCCGGTCAGGATCGATCCGAGGATCGATCCCATGCCGCCGATGACGACGACCGCGAAGACGACGATGATCAGGTTGCTGCCCATCAGCGGCTGCACCTGCAGGATCGGCGCAGCCAGCACGCCTGCGAAGCCGGCCAATGCCACACCGAATCCGTAGGTCAGCGTGACCATCAGCGGCACGTTGACGCCGAAGGCCTCGGTGAGCTTTGCGTTCTCGGTGCCGGCGCGCAGGAGCGCGCCGAGCTTGGTGCGTTCGATGACGTACCAGGTACCCAGACAGACCACCAGCGAGGCCACGACGACCCAGCCGCGGTAGTTGGGCATGATCATGAAGCCGAGGTTGGTCGCTCCCTCCAGTATCTCGGGAACCTGGTACGGCAGGCCGGAAACCCCGTAGAACGAGCGGAAGAACCCCTCGATCAGCAGCGTCAGTCCGAACGTCAGCAGCAGACCATAAAGATGGTCGAGTTTGTACAGGTGCCGCAGCAGCAACCGCTCGATGACGATGCCGAACAGTCCGACCACAAGCGGCGCGACGATCAGCATCACCCAGTAGTTGATGCCGAAGTAGGTCAGACCCATCCACGCGAAGATGGCACCCATCATGTAGAGGGCGCCGTGAGCGAAATTGATGACGTTGAGCAGCCCGAAGATGACAGCCAGCCCGAGCGACAGCATCGCATAGAACGAGCCGTTCACCAGTCCCAGCAGCAGCTGGGACAACAGTGCAGACAACGGTATGCCGAACACTTCAGTCATCGTGAGCGCAAGGTTGTCACCGGGCGCCGCGGCGCCCGGTGCACATCAGCGTCTTACTTCTTGATCAGCGAGCACTTCGACTGTGCCAGCGACTGGTAGGCCTGATCGCCTGGAATCGTCTGGACCACGTTGAAGTAGTCCCACGGCTCCTTCGACTGCTCGGGCGACTTCACCTGCATCAGGTACATGTCGTGCACCATGCGGCCGTCCGCGCGGATCACGCCGCCCTTGGCGAACATGTCATTGATCTTCTGTTTCTTGAGCTGCGCCATCACCGCGTCGGCATCGTCCGTGCCCGCAGCCTTGACCGCCATGAGGTACTGCGACGCCGCTGAGTAGTCCCCCGCCTGCAGGAATGACGGCATGCGCTTCATCTTGTCGAAGAAGCGCCGGCCCCAGGCGCGCGTTTCCGGCGTCTGGTTCCAGTACCAGGCATCGGTCAGGTACATGCCCTGTGTCGTCTTCAGCCCGAGGCTGTGGATGTCATTGATGAACATCAGCAGGCCGGCGAGCTTCATCGTCTTGGTCACGCCGAACTCGTTGGCCGCCTTGATCGAGTTTATGGTGTCGCCACCGGCGTTCGCCAGCCCCAGGATCTGCGCCTTGCTGTTCTGTGCCTGCAGCAGGAAAGACGAGAAGTCCGACGCGTTCAGCGGGGCCCGAACTGCGCCGACCACCGTGCCGCCGTTCGCCTTGACGACATCGCCGGTGTCCTTCTCCAGCGAATGACCAAACGCGTAGTCCGCCGTCAGGAAGAACCAGCTCTTGCCGCCCGCCTTCACCACGGCTCCGCCGGTGCCGTTGGCCAGCGCGATCGTGTCGTAGGCGTAGTGCACGATGTACGGCGAGCAGTCTTCATTGGTCAGCCGCGAGGTGGCCGCACCGACGACGATGATCGGCCGCTTCTTCTCGGTCGCGACCTTGGCCGCGGCGAGCTGAGCCGCGGAGTTGGTGCCGCCGATGATGACGTCAGCCCCAGACTGGTCGATCCACTCGCGCACCTTGCTCGAGGAGATGTCGGCCTTGTTCTGGTGGTCGGCGAAGACGACTTCGATCTTCTTGCCCGGAAACTCCTTCTGCATGTCGGCGATCGCCATCCGGATCGCCTCGACGCCACCCTGGCCGTCGATGTCGGAATAGACCGAGGACATGTCGGTGATGAAACCGATCACGATCTTGTCGCCGGACAGCTTCTGGGCCTGCGCGCCGGAAAATCCCAGCGCCAGTCCGCATGCCGCGATGGCCGCGGCGATCCTCTTCAACTTCATTTAAGTCTCCTCCAAAAAACAGTGGTCACTGCTATACACCGAGCAACTGATGCAGTGTCTCTTCCTTGGCCTTGAGTTCCGCGGCCGTAAAGGTTTCGACGATGCGTCCATGCTCCATGACATAAAACCGGTCCGCCAGCGGCGCGGCGAACCTGAAGTTCTGTTCAACCATGACAATCGTGTAACCGCGCGCTTTCAGCGCCCGGATCATCTCGCCCAGCTTCTTGACGATCACCGGTGCCAGCCCTTCGGAAATCTCGTCGAGCAGCAGCAGGTGGGCGCCGGTGCGCAGGATACGGGCCACCGCCAGCATCTGCTGCTCCCCGCCCGACAGCCGCGACCCCTGGCTCTTGGCGCGCTCCTTGAGGTTCGGGAACATCGCGTAGATCTCTTCCACGCTCATCCCGCCGCTGGCATCGACGCGCGGCGGCAGCATCAGGTTTTCTTCGCACGACAGGCTGGCGAAGATGCCGCGTTCCTCCGGGCAGTAGCCGATGCCCAGGTGTGCCACTTTGTGTGTGGCCATGCCGATCGTCTCGTTGCCGTTGACCTGGATCGAGCCCTTGCGCGTGCCGGTCAGCCCCATGATGGCGCGCAACGTCGTCGTGCGGCCGGCACCGTTGCGGCCAAGCAGCGTCACCACTTCACCGCGGCCGACATGGAGATCGACGCCGTGCAGGATATGCGACTCGCCGTACCAGGCGTGCAACTCGCGGATGTCGACTGCGTTCGCCATCTCAGTGAAGTTCCGGCCGCGCGAAATGCCATGCGGCCTTCCGGGCCGCGGCCCTCAGCCCCCACGGAAAGCAGCGAACGAAGTTGGCGTGAGGGTCCAGCATCCTAGTGCCCAACGCCGGCAAGCTCGGCCTCGGTCGTACCCATGTACGCCTCCATGACTGCCGCGTCGCGGGACACGGTCTCGTACGGTCCTTCGGCCAGCACCGACCCGCGCGCCAGCACCGTAATCATGTCGGCGATGCTCGAGACGACGTTCATGTTGTGCTCGACCATCAGCACCGTCCGGCCGGCGGCGACCTTCTTGATCAGTTCGGTGACGCGCGCGACATCCTCGTGGCCCATGCCCTGGGTCGGCTCGTCAAGCAGCATCAGCTCGGGTTCGGTAGCGAGCGTCGTCGCGATCTCGAGAGCGCGCTTGCGGCCATACGGCAGCGATACGGTCTCCACGTCGGCAAACGAGCGCAGGTCGACCTGGTCGAGCAGCTCGAGCGCCCGATCGTTCATCGAGTTGAGAACGCGCTCGCTGCGCCAGAACTGGAACGACAGGCCGGTCGAGCGCTGAAGCGCGATACGGACGTTTTCGAGCACCGTCAGATGCGGGAACACCGAAGAGATCTGGTAGGAACGCACGATGCCGCGCCGCGCGATGTGCTCGGGCGTTTCCCGCGTGATATCAACGCCGTTGAACAGGATCTGTCCCCGCGTCGGCGTCAGGAACTTGGTCAGCAGGTTGAAGCACGTGGTCTTGCCGGCGCCATTGGGGCCGATCAGCGCGTGGATCGCACCACGCCGCACCTTGAGGTTGACGTCGTTGACGGCGACGAAGCCCTTGAACTCCTTCGTCAGGCCACGCGTCTCGAGGATGATTTCGGTGGGTGTACTCATGCGGAGGCGGCGAGCATAGCAACGTAATCCGCATGTGTGGCAACTCGCGGATTGGTGGCGTGGCAGTGATCCTTGAGCGCGGCGCTGGCCACCTCGTCATAGAGTTCGGGCGTGATGCCCATCTCGCCGATGCCCTGCGGAAGCTCGAGCCGCCGGTTCAGCGAGCGGATCGCATGCGCCAGTTCCTCGCCGCTGGTGACACCGAACACGCTGGCAATCGCACTGACCCGCTCCGGCACGGCGCGCTCATTGAACTTCACGACTTCCGGCAGCAGCACCGCGTTGAGGGTGCCGTGATGCGGCCCAATTTTCTCCGCTCCCAGCTTCAGTCCGCCCAGCGCATGCGACAGCGAATGCACCGCGCCCAGCCCCTTCTGAAACGCCATCGCGCCCTGCATCGATGCGCTCATCATGTTCCAGCGCGCCGCCGGGTCGCGCGGCTCGCGCGTGGCCTTCTCGATGAATTTAAGGCCACGCGCCAGGCCGTCGAACGCGATCGCGTCCGCCGGCGGATTGACCGCCTTCGAAAGAAAGGTCTCCACGCAGTGTGCGATCGCATCCATGCCGGTCGCTGCCGTCAGGCGCGTCGGCAGCGCGTAGGTCAGCTCCGGATCGCAGATGGCGGTCTTGGGGACCAGGTGCCACGAGTGGAAGCCGAGTTTTCGGCCATCTTCAAGGACGATGATCGCGCCGCGCGCGACTTCGCTGCCGGTCCCGGCGGTCGTCGGGATCGCGATCAGCGGCGCGACCTTCTCCGTGATTTTCGGACTGCCTCCGAGGATCGTGGCGTAGTCGGGCAGGGTGCCGGGGTGCGTCGCCATGATCGCAACGCCCTTGGCGAGGTCGATGGCGCTGCCGCCGCCAAGCGCAATCAGCCCATCCGCGTCGTGCGCGCGATAGGCCTGCACCGCGGCCATGACCGCAGCTTCAGTCGGATTCGAGGGTGTCTCGTCGAACACGGCGACCGGCAGGTCGCCCAGCGCATCGCGCAGACGCTCCAGCAAGCCCGCGGCCACGACGCCCCGGTCGGTGCAGATCAGCGGCCGAGTGATGCTGCTGCGCTCGCACTCTGTCCGCGTCAGCTTTATCGCGCCGAAATCGAACTGCACCTGCGTGATGTAGTAGATCAGGCCCATGGCAGGCTCCCTCGACGCCGGCGCCGAGGCGCGACGGACGGCCAGTATGTCGGCTCGGCGGGGCCGGTGCAATTGCGGACGGTCCAGGGAGCCGACGGGCCGACCAAGCGGCCCGTCTCGCATCGCGACGCCGCGGCGTCGAAATCCTAGGCCGCGAACTTCTCCTCGAACGCGGCCCGCGTCACCTCGAGTTCACGCGGCAGGTGCGGCTGCAACTTGCTGAACAACTCCGAGTGCAACGCGATCTCCTGGCGCCAGTCGGCGGCATCGATTGCGGTGATCAGCTCGTAGCGCTCCCGCGGGAACGACAATCCGGACCACTGCAGGTCGTCGTAACGCGGGGTGATGCCGAAGACATGCTCTTCACCGCCGATACGACCATCGACGCGATCGACGATCCACTTCAGCACGCGCATATTCTCGCCAAAACCCGGCCAGACGAACTTGCCGTCCGCATCGGTGCGGAACCAGTTGACCGTGAAGATCTTCGGCAGCTTCGCGCCGCTCGCTTCCAGTTCGCGCCCGAGCCTGATCCAGTGACCGAAGTGGTCACCCATGTTGTAGCCACAGAACGGCAGCATCGCAAACGGGTCGCGGCGCAGCACGCCCTGCGCACCTTGCTGCGCAGCCGTGGTCTCCGGAACCCATGGTCGCAGCCATGTAAACCCCTTCGACCCAGCTGCGCGCTTCCGTCACCAGTGGCACCGTGGTCGACCGCCGACCGCCAAAGAGGAAGGCATCGATCGCCACACCGTTCGGCTCTTCCCAGTCGGCATCAATGGACGGGCACTGCTGCGCGGCCACCGTGAAGCGCGCATTGGGGTGCGCCGCCTTGCGCCCGGCCTTGCCGTCCTCGGGTGTCCAGTCCTTGCCCTGCCAGTCGATCAGGTGCGCGGGCGCCGGCCCCATGCCTTCCCACCAGACATCGCCATCGTCGGTTAGCGCAACATTCGTGAAGATGACGTTTTGATGCAGCATCGCCATCGCGTTGTGATTGGTCTTCTCGGACGTTCCGGGCGCCACGCCGAAGCAGCCCGCCTCCGGGTTGATCGCGTACAGGCGTCCGTCCGGGCCGGGCTTGATCCACGCGATGTCTTCGCCGACGGTAGTGACCTTCCATCCGCTGAACGCCGGCGGCGGGATCAGCATCGCGAAATTGGTCTTGCCGCACGCCGACGGAAACGCCGCGGCGATGTGGTACTTCTTCCCGTCGGGCGACGTGACCCCGACGATCAGCATGTGCTCGGCGAGCCAGCCCTCGTCGCGCCCCATCGTCGAGGCGATGCGCAGAGCCAGGCACTTCTTGCCCAGCAGCGCGTTGCCCCCGTAGCCCGAACCGTACGACCAGATCTCGCGCGTCTCGGGAAAGTGCACGATGTACTTGGTGGCGTTGCAGGGCCAGGCGACGTCCTTTTCGCTGGGCACCAGCGGCTTGCCCACCGAGTGCACGCAGGGGACGAAGGTACCGTCGGTGCCGAGCAACTCGACGACCGGGCGGCCCATGCGGGTCATGATCCGCATGTTGACCACGACGTAGGCGCTATCAGAGATCTCGACGCCGATCTGGCTGATGTGCGACCCCAGCGGTCCCATCGAAAACGGGATCACGTACATCGTGCGGCCACGCATGCAGCCTGCGAACAGGCCCTTGAGGGTCGTGCGCATTTCCGCCGGCGCGACCCAGTTGTTCGTCGGCCCGGCATCGTCCTTGCGTTCGCTGCAGATGAAGGTGCGGTCTTCCACCCGCGCGACGTCGCTCGGGTCGGACAAAGCCAGAAAGCTGTTTGGACGTTTGGCGGCGTTCAGGCGCTTCAGCGTTCCGGCGGCGACCATTTCGGCGCACAGCCGGTCATATTCTTCCTGCGAACCGTCACACCAGACGATGCGGTCCGGCTTGGCCAGCTGCGCCACCTCAGCGACCCAGGCGATGAGTTTTCGGTTCCGGACATACGCCGGGGCGTTGGCCGTCTGCCCCGCAAGTACTGCACTCATGAATGCGCCTCCTGTTACGCCGCGCTCCACTGTCAGGGCACGCCGTTCTTTGTTATGACCGCGTCGCGGATCGTGGCCGCGAGTGCCCGGCGGTGTGGCGGATAGCCCCGATCCTGTGCCGGCAACGGGAAAGTCTTGTATTTTAGCGACTCTGACTGTGGCGAGCGCCGTACCTGACGGCGTGTCTTCGCTGCGCTGCACACTGCTGCTGCCGCTTCGGCAAGGCGGTCCGACAAGGGAAACCGCGTATCACCGATCGCTTGAGCTGCGGCCGGCAAAAAAAAGGCCCGCACCGCGGGCCCGCACGACATCCCTGAAACTAGGCTCCAAGGACATTGATTTCGACCGCTTGCGGGCCTTTTTGTCCTTGCTGCACCTGATATTCGACGCGCTGGTTCTCCTTCAGCGTGCGAAAACCCTTGGACTTGATCCCGCTGTAGTGCGCAAAAAGATCAGCGCCGCCGTCGTCCGGCTTGATGAATCCGAAACCCTTGGTCTCGTTGAACCATTTCACGGTGCCTGTCGGCATTGATTTCACTCCGGTGAACACGGGATGCGCCCGCGACGCGCAAGCGATGCTGCTGTTGGGATTGCCGGGAGGGTGTTATGCGACAGGGTTGGCCTGGAGGCCGCTGGCATTGAGCTTTGAATTCACGCTTCGAATCCACATTCCGAATCCACAGCTAAAAATCGGCTGCGATTCGACGCTACACCAGCGTTTCTGAAAAATAAAGACGCCGAAACCCGTGATCGCGCAGAGGTTGCGTCGTTGGCGCGTCGTCAGGGCGCCCAGGGTCGCGCGAGATCGGCGGGCAGCAATGAGTACAGCGCGGCATCCAAGCGCGCTTCGCCAGCAAGCAAGCCATGCCGCACCACGCCCTCGAAGCGGGCACCGGCTCGCTCGGCCGCACGGCGGCTCGAGCGGTTGTCGAGCCGGATGCGCATCGAGGTGCGTATCAGGCCGAGTTCGTTCACACCAAACGCGGCCATCGCGCGCATCGCCGTTGCGGCAACCCCGTGTCCGCAGGCCGAACGCCGGACCCAGTAGCCCATCTCGGCTTCGCGCTTGCCAAAGAGCAGGATGTCATGCAGCGACACGCCGCCGAGCAGGCGCCCGCTCTGCGCATCAACGATCACCATCGGAAATGCCGTGCGCTGCTGCCACATCAGATCCGCCTGGTCGAACCAGCGTTCGACATCGGCCACTGCGTACTCGGCGTGATACCAGGGCATCCAGCGCCGCAACGCGACGCTCGACTCCTGCGCGGCCGCAAGGAATTCGTCGGCGCTTGGTGCTGATGCCCGCATCAGGGGCCGGAGTTCGATCATCGCGGCGCTGGCCCGTGGCGGCGCCACAGCGCATAGACCGCGCCGGCGGACAGGACGACGGCCGCCATTCTGAGCGCGTGAAACGCGGTCACGATCGGAACGCCGAGCTGCAGTGCCTTGGCCGTGAGCGCCATCTCACCGATGCCGCCGGGCGTCGTTGCAATGACGGCGGTTGGCCACGGTAACCCTGTACCCCACGCCAGAAGCCCTCCGAATGCGGCGCCGCAGGCAAGATAGACCAGCGTGATCAGGGCCACCGCCGCAAGGAACCGCGGCGCCGCACGAAAGAATTCGCGCGTGAAGTGGACACCCAGCGAGATGCCGATCAGCAGTTGCCCGGCGTTCACCACCAAGGTCGGCAAGCTCGAAAACGTGTGACCGGTCGCGGTAATTCCCGCGGCAACGAGCAACGGTCCGATCATCCAGCTGTTGGGCGAGCCCAAGCGCTCCATCGCTGCGGCCGCGCCCAGCGTGACGGCCACGAGCACGGCGAACCCCAGCGGATCGAAACGGCGCGCAAACGGTGTGTAAGGGTCGAGGCCATGCACTCCGAGCGCGCCGAAGAGCAGCGGAACGATAAGCACGACCAGCATGATCCTCAGGCTGTGGGCCGCCGCCACACGCTCGACCCGGCCGCCATGCCGATACGCCTGTGTTGCCATCTCGCTGGCGCCGCCGATGGCCATCGCGAAAAAGGCCGTGGTCGCGTCGGACTCGGTCACGCGCTGCAGCGCCCACGCTCCCGCCGCGCCGAGCACGATGGCAAAGCCCACCGCCAGCAGCAGCCACGGCGCGAGCCGCGTCACTTCGCGCATGACGTCCGGGGAAAAATACAGCCCCAGTGCCACACCGATCGCCCACTGGCCCAGCTGACGCGCCGCAGGCGGAGCCGCCAGCCGCCCATCAAGCATGCTCACTACGGCCACCGCAACCAGCGGGCCGATCAGCCACGGCAAAGGCGTGTGCAGAATGACGCAAACCATCGCCCCCACGACTGCGATCAGCAGCGTCAGCAGCACGCGCAGCGGCGCGTTCACCGAAGCCGGCGGCGCTTCCTTGACGTTGGGATCGGCAGGCAGGCTCACGCTCGGTCGCGCCCGCGCCATTCCCGCGTCACGCGCACCAGCCACGGCACCAGCACCAGTGCCGCGGTCAGCGCCAGCAGCGATGCCGAGATCGGATGCGTGAAAAACACCGACGGATCGCCCTGGCTGATCGCGAGCGCGCGGCGAAATTGCGATTCGGCCAGCGGGCCGAGGATCAGCCCGATCACCGCGGGGGCGACCGGAAAGCCCCAGCGCCGCATGATGAAGCCGAGCGCGCCGAACACGTAGAGCGTTATCAGGTCCACCACCGACTGATGCAGGCTGTAGGCGCCGAGCGTCGCAAATACCAGGATGCCGGAGTACAGCAGCGCCCGAGGAATCTGCAGCACCTTCACCCACAGGCCGATCAACGGCAGGTTGAGCACCAGCAGCAGCACATTGCCGATATAAAGGCTAGCAATCAGGCCCCAGACGAGCGCACCCTGTGTTTGGAACAGCAGCGGCCCCGGCTGGATACCGTAGTTCTGAAACGCGGCCAGCAGGATCGCAGCGGTGGCCGACGTCGGAATGCCCAGCGTCAGCAGCGGCACCAAGACCCCCGTCGCGGCGGCGTTGTTGGCCGCCTCGGGCCCCGCGACGCCCTCGATCGCGCCCTCGCCGAACTGCTCCGGGTGCTTGCTGAGTTTCTTCTCGGTGGCGTACGCAAGGAAGGTCGGGATCTCGGCGCCCCCCGCCGGAATGGTGCCGAAGGGAAAGCCGATCGCGGTGGCGCGCAGCCAGGCCGGCCAGGAGCGGCGCCAGTCCTCGCGCGACATCCACAGGCGTCCCGACAGCGCTTCCATGGTCTCGGAGTGCCGGCTTTGGTAGGCCGCGGCGTACAGCGTCTCGCCGACGGCGAACAGTCCCACCGCCAGCACCACGACGTCGATGCCGTCGAGGAGCTCGGGCACCCCGAAGGCGAATCGCATCTGGCCGGTCTGTTCGTCGATGCCGACCAGGCCCAGCATCAGGCCGATAAAGAGCGCGGTGAGCCCGCGCACCGTGGATGATCCGAGCACCGCCGCGACCGTGACGAAGGCAAACACCATCAATGCGAAATACTCGGTCGGTCCGAAGCGCAGCGCCACTTCAACGATGATGGGCGCAAGCAGCGTCAGCAGGATGGTCGCGATGGTTCCGGCGACAAACGATCCAATCGCTGCGGTGGCCAGCGCCGGACCCGCGCGACCGCGCTTGGCCATCTTGTTGCCCTCGAGGGCTGTAGCGATCGAGGCCGACTCGCCCGGCGTGTTCAGCAGGATCGTTGTCGTCGAGCCGCCGTACATCGCGCCGTAGTAGATGCCGGCGAACATGATCAGCGCGCCGGTCGGATCGAGCTTCACCGTGAGCGGCAGCAGCATCGCCACCGTCAGCGCCGGCCCCACCCCGGGCAGCACGCCGACCGCGGTGCCCAGCGTGACGCCGACGAAACCCCAAAGGAGGTTGGTCGGTGTCAGCGCGATGCCGAACCCGGTCAGCAGCGCATTCAGCGTTTCGCCCACCGCGCCCCGCTCAGATGCCCGCCGCGCCGAGCAGGGGCCGCAGCCACCCTGCGGGAAGGTTGACGTTCAGGAAGTAGACGAAGAACGCGAATACGCCGAGCCCGAGCAGCAAGCCCACCGCCAGGTCGCGTAGCAAGCGCGTGCTGCCGAAGCCGCGCGCGACACAAGCGAACAGAGCCCCGGCCGCGAGCACAAATCCGGCGCTGTTGATCAGCGCCATCTGCAGCACCAGGCCCGCACTGACCCATAGGAATGCCGACGACACGAACCCGTGTTCGCCGCGTGCGGCCGGATCCATGTCCACGGACTCGCGCCAGCCGCCGGTGAACCGCTCCGCGAGCAGCCAGAGGCCCAGAAGGACGAGGCCGCCGGCCACCAGTTTCGGCACGAAATTGGGCCCGATGCGGGCGTAGCCGCCGCCTTCCGGCAATCGCCAGGCGACGATCGCGGCGGTGATGCCGAGGGCCAGCACGCCGAGCGAAAGTATCAGCTCGGCACGCGCGCCTGCACGTGCGCTTGGCATTCGCAGCTCGCGTCGCCTACTTCTTCAGCCCGAGCGATTCGATGATCGCGCCGATACGCTTGACGTCCTCGTCGAGGAACTTCTTGTAATCGTCGCCACCGAGATACCACGCGTCCCAGCCGTTCTTCACCAGCGCGTCCTTCCACGATGCCGATTCGGTCGCGGCCTTGACTGCGGCCACGAGCGCGTCGCGTTGCGCCGACGTGATGCCGGGCGCGCCAAAGACACCGCGCCAGTTGCCGAGCACGACGTCGATCCCCTGCTCCTTCAGCATCGGGATGCCGTCGATGCGCTGTGGTGCGGACACCGCCAGCGCGCGCATGCGCCCGGCCTTGATCTGTTCGGCGAACTCGCTGAGGCCCGATACACCCGCGCTCACATGCCCACCCACAATGGCGGCGATCGCCTCGCCACCGCCCTTGAACGGTACATAGTTGATTTTGGCCGGGTCGGCGCCGATCGCCTTGGCCACCAGGCCGATCAGGATGTGATCGGTGCCCCCGGCTGACCCGCCGCCCCACGAGACCTTCCCGGGGTCCGCCTTGAACGCCTTGGCCAGGTCGCTCATCGTCTTATGCGGCGAATTCGAAGGAACGGTAATGACGACGTATTCGCTGGTGAGCCGCGCGATCGGCGTCACCATCGAAAGGTCGACTGGCGATTTGTTGAGGATGATGCCGCCGACCATCACCATGCCACCGACCATCAGCGCGTTGGGGTCGCCCCGCGCTCCGTTGACGAACTGCGCCAGTCCAATCGTGCCGGCCGCGCCGCCCTTGTTGTCGAACTGCACGGACTGCGCAACCTTCGCGGACTGCATCGCGGCGGCAAGCGCGCGACCCGTCAGGTCCCAGCCCCCGCCGGGATTGGCGGGGATCATCATCTTCACGTTGGCCAGCGCCTGCGCGATCGAGGTCAGCGGCCACTGCGCGGTCGCAATCGCAGCCGGCGCGCCGAGTACGAATTCACGGCGATTCATACGGTCTCCTCGTGCACCGTCATCGATGCAGGTGCCTGATCCCAGCATACCGAACGCGCGGTGGCGGCGTCACGCGCGGTGATGCGCTAGTCGGCGCGCAGCGCATCGACGATCTTCATCCGGCTGGCGCGTATCGCCGGCAGGAAGCCGCCGACGAAGCCCATCAGCAGCGCGAACGCGAGCGCCTGCATGACGATCTTCGGCGTCAGCGTGAAGGAGAACGCGAGTTCCGAGAACGACTGGAAATTGGTCGTCGACACCGTGATTGCGGTGAGGAAGGTCGCGGCGACGAGTCCGGCAATGCCGCCCAGCAGCGCCAGCAGCAGCGATTCCGCCAGGAATGCGACGAGGATCGAGCGGCGCTGGAAGCCGAGCGCACGCAAGGTACCGATCTCGCCGGTGCGCGTCGCGACCGCCGCGTACATCGTGATCGTCGCGCCGATCATCGCGCCAAGTGAGAAGATCACGGACAACGCCATGCCGAGCAGCGTGATGAAGTTCGAAAGGCTGGCCGACTGGTCCTCGTAGAAGCGTCGCTCGCGCTTGATGTCGACCTTCAGGCGCGGGTCTTCGTCGAGCCGCGCCTTCAGCGCGTCGAAGGAATTCGGGTCCGCGAGGCGGGCTATGACCGACGAAAACGCCATACGGCGGAATGCCTGCATCATCTGCTCGACATCGCCCCAGATCTCCGAATCGAATGCCGTCTTGCCGGCCTCGAAGAGGCCGACGACGGTCCACTGGCGCCCCGCGAACGACAGCTGCTGGCCCAGCTCGACGCCGGCAAACTGGCGCGCGACCGAACTGCCGACGATGATCTCGGACGAGCCGGCGCGGAACATGCGTCCCTGAGTAATGCGAACCTGCGGCCGCAACTGCTTGCCCATTTCGGGCACGCCGCGCACGACGACGTTGCTGCGCTTGCCGGGATCGTCGATCTTCGGCAGCGAGTTGAGGACCACGACCTCCTTCGAAACCAGCGCCTGCCCGTCGGCACCGCGCGCGACTTCGGGCGAGGTCTCTATTAATGACGCCTGATCCCGGAACACCCCGCTTTGCACTTCGGTCTGGCTGCCCTGGCGGATGACGACGACGTTGTCCGCCGATCCGGTCGACACGAGCGTCGACTTCAGCCCGGCGTCGAGCATCAGCACGGCCGCGAACACGAACACCACGAGCGCCATCCCACCCGCGGTCAGCGCCGTCGTCAGCTTGCGCACCCACAGGTTGCGCGCGACATAGGAAAACGGAACTCTCATCTGCTCACTTGCGAAGTACAGCCTCTCCGCCTTTTCGAAACGCGGCTGAGCTGCTCGGCCAGCATGCAACCCTTCCCGCCCGTAGTCGTTGAAAGCGGGCCGTACGCCCGGCCGCTCCGAAGGACGGCCCGCAAATCAGATCGCGCGAGGTGCACGTGCGACTGCGCAGCAGTCGCGTACACCGAGCGCGCCTACGCCACATGCCGCAGCCCATCCACGATCTTCACGCGGGCAGCGCGAATCGCCGGAACAATGCCGGCAACGAGTCCCACCGCGATCGCGCAGGCCGCCTGCAGGTAGAACGTCTGCGCCACCAGCGGCATCTTGGCGAAGACGCTGACGGTCGCGCCGTGGAAGATCTTTACCACCGGCGTTGTGAGCAGCATGCCGATCGCCGCGCCGAGCAGCGCCAGAAGCAGCGCCTCTCCCATGATCATCGCGGCGACGGTGCCCGGTTTGAATCCGAGCGCCTTCATCGTGGCGTATTCGGGCAGCCGCTCGCGTGCGGTCATCGCCATCGTATTGGCCGCGACCGCCATGATGATCAGGATGACGACATAGCTGACGCCCTGGATCGCGACGACGATCGTCTCGACCATCGCGACGAAGCCGAGCGTGAACGCCTTCTCGGTCTCGGTCAGTGTTTCCGCCAGCGAATTCTTGAACTCGGCGTCGATGTCGCGCGAAATGTTGGCCGCTGCCTGCCCATCCGCAATGCCGACGACGAACACGCCCGCCTGGTCGGCGCGCCGCGGGAAGATCTTCTTGATCTGCTCGTTGAGGTAATCGAAGTGGAAATACATCTGTCGCGTGATCGTCGTCTCGTTCTGGGCGTCGTAGATCGCGCGGACGGTGAACTCCCAGCTGCCCGGGTAGATCGCGCTCTTCAGCGGAATGGTGTCGCCGACCTTGAAGCCGTAGAGGTCCGCAAGCTGCCGTCCGACCGCGGCGCCGCGGCGATCGCGCAGGAAGGCCTGGTACTCGTCCGGCTGAAAGATGAACTCCGGATACATCGGGAAGAAGGTCGGCGCGTCGACGGCGAACTGCGCGAAGAAGTTCTTGGGTTCCTTGTAAATGCCGCCGAACCAGTTCGACACGCTCACCGCGGTGACGCCGGGCACTGCGCGGATCTTCTCGCGGTAGTACATCGGCATCGCGAAGGTAAGCGAAATGGCATTGCGGGAAATGAGCCGCGTCGCCGAGGCGGCGTCCGCACCGACGTACCAGGCGCGCACCACGGTCTGCAGCAGGCCGAAAGCAAGGATCGCAATCACCAGGCCGAGGATCGTCAGCGCCGAGCGCAGTCGCGCGCGAAAGACGTTGCGCAGCACGAACTTCAGGAAGAACACGCCGGACGTCCTAGTGGCCGTACGGGGCCGTATCCGTCAGCTGGCCCTTGTCGAGATAGATCAGGTGGTGCGCCGCATCGGCCGCACGCGGATCGTGCGTGACCATGACGATGGTCTTGCCGAGCTCGCTGTTCAGCCGATCGAGCAGACCGAGGATGTCGGCCGCAGACTGGCGGTCGAGGTCACCCGTCGGCTCATCGGCGATGACGAGCAGCGGATCGGTGACGAGCGCCCGGGCGATCGCGACGCGTTGCTGCTGCCCGCCGGAGAGCTCGTTCGGGTAGTGCTTCATTCGGTCCGTCAGGCCGACCATGCCGAGCAACAATTCGACCCGTTCGCGCCGCTCGGCGCGCGACAGCGTCGTCAGCTGCAGCGGCAATTCGACGTTCTCGAACGCGGTCAGCACAGGCATCAGGTTGTAGAACTGAAAGATGAAGCCGACCGTGCGCGCGCGCCAGTCGGCAAGTTCGGTGTCGCCCAGTTGCGTGATGTCCTCGCCGGCGACGGCCAGCCGGCCGGCGTCGGGCTTGTCGATGCCCGCGATCAGGTTGAGCAGCGTGCTCTTGCCCGAGCCCGACGGGCCCATCATCGCGACGAAGTCACCCTCGCGAATGATGAGATTGATGTCGGTGAGGACCGGGACCACCTGCTCGCCGCGTACGTATGACTTGGACAGGTGTTCGATCTCGACCAGCTCACGCCGGTCGGCCACCGCGGCGGCGTGCGGCATGGCTATTTCTTCGCCGCCTCGACGCGCGCTCCGGCAGCAAGGCGCTCCGGGGGGCTGGCGACGACGCGCGTTCCGGCCGCCACCCCGTCCACGCGGATCAGGTCGCCGATCTTCTGCCCCGGCGTTACCGGCACGGGTTTCACCGTGCTCGCGGCATCGACGACGAACACGACATCGGCGCCGTCGCGCTTGACGATCGCGTCGGGCCGCACCGCTGGCACCGCCTTGCGCTCATCAGCCGTGGGCGCACGCGACAGGAATGCAATCTTCGCGCTCATGTCCGGGAGCACGCGTGGATCGCGTTCGACGAAGCGCACCTTGACCAGCAGCGTCGCCTTGCTCCGATCCACGGTCGGCACGACCCGACTTACTTCGCCGAGCAGCCGCAACTCCGGGAACGCATCAAGCTGGACCTCGGCCGGCTGCCCGGGCGCTATCTTCGCGATCGAGGACTCGGAGACGTCGGCTTCGACTTCGAGGGTTTCCATGTCGGCCATGGTGACGACGGCTCCGGTCGTGCCGGACGCCGACGAAAACGGCGTGACGATGTCGCCGACGTTGGCACTTTTCGTCAGCACGATGCCGGTGAACGGGGCACGGATCAGCGTCTGGTCGAAGGACACGCCGGCCACACGCAGGTTGGCCTCGGCAACGGCGATTTGCGCCTTCAGGGTGTCGATCTGCGCGCGCGACTTGTTGTAGCGGGCTTCCGCCGTATCGAGCGCCGACCCGGAAATGAAGTTCTGACGGGCCAGTTCCTGGGCCCGCTTCAACGCGGCCTGCGCGTCATCGAGCTCGGCCATGCCCTGTGCCAGGTTGGCGCGCGCAGCCTGCACCTGGGCTGCGGCCTGCTCGCGCTGCGCGGCGACGTCACGGTTCTCGAGCCGCGCGATGACGTCGCCCTCCTTCACCATCTGCCCTTCCTGCACACCGAGCCACTCGAGCCGTCCGGTTCCCTTGGACGACACGGACGCGCGCCGTTGCGCGACGACGCGCCCGGTCGCATTCAGGACCGACACCGCGCTCGACGGATAAGCGGCGGCGACCGTGGCGAACTCAACTTGCATCGCCGCATTCCGGCTGCGCACGAACCACGCGACCGCGAGCAGCGCGATGACGACGAGCAGCCAGATCCACCAGCGCTTCCACAGCGGCCGCCGGCGCCGCGTCGTCACGGCAGACCGGTCGATCGCGAGCTTGGAAAGCGGTGGGGATGCAGCAGTGTCGGCCATGGAGACGCAAGGAAGCAGCGGACCGACATGCTAAAGGAACGCCGCCGCGAATCCGTTCGCGCCACGACTTGCGGTGGATCGCGCTACTTGCCGATGCAGAATCGGCTGAAGATGACGCCAAGCAGGTCGTCGGCGCTGAATTCGCCGGTGATGCTGGAAAGCTGGTTCTGCGCCAGTCGCAGTTCCTCGGCCAGCAGGTCGAGCGCGGCATCGCGCCGCGCTGCATGGTCGGCGGCCGCGGCCAGGTGCGCACGGGCGCGCTCCAGCGCCTGCAAATGCCGCTCGCGGGCCAGGTAGACGTTCTCGCCGTCGGCGGCGCGCTCCCAGCCGGCGAGGCGGTAGAGGCGCTCGCGCAGAAGGTCCACTCCGGTACCGTGCCGCGCTGACAGGAACACCGTGTCGTCATGAACACGCGGCGACTCGCCGGTCAGGTCGATCTTGTTGACGACCGTCAGCAGCGGTACGCCGCGACCGGTACGTTCGATGACCCGTGCGAGGACATCGGCGTCGGCGCTCGGCCGTTGCGCATCGACGAGGTGAAGCACGACATCAGCGCGCTCGATCTCGCTCAACGTGCGCGCAATCCCGAGCGACTCGACCTGATCGCGCGTGTCCCGTACTCCAGCCGTGTCGATGATGTCGAGCGGCAGGCCGCCGATCTCCACCTGGCGCGCGATGCGGTCGCGCGTCGTGCCCGGGACGTCCGTCACGATCGCCACTTCCTCGCCCGCGAGCGCGTTCAACAGGCTCGACTTGCCGACGTTGGGTGCGCCAACGAGCACGACGTGCAGGCCGTCGCGCAGCACGGCTCCCTGGCGGGCGCGGCGCAGTATCTGGTTGAGCGCTGCGCGCACGCGTGCCAGCCGCCCTGCGGCATCCGCTTTCTCGAGAAAGTCGATCTCCTCCTCCGGAAAGTCGAGCGTCGCCTCCACCAGTGCCCGAAGGTCGGTCAGTTGTGCCGTCAGCGCCAAAATGGCGCGTGAAAATTCACCGACCAGCGAGCGCGCCGCCGAGCGCGCCGCAGTCTCGGTCGAGGCATCGATCAGGTCGGCAACCGCCTCGGCCTGCGCCAGGTCGAGCTGTTCGTTGAGAAACGCGCGCCGCGTGAATTCGCCCGGCTCGGCCACGCGCAGCGCAATCGACCGTCCGGCCTCGAGGCAGCGCGCCACCAGCAATCGCAGCACCACAGGTCCGCCATGTCCCTGAAGTTCGAGTACGTCCTCGCCGGTGTACGAGTGCGGTGCCGGGAAGTGCAGCGCGATGCCCTGATCCAGCGTCGCTCCGGCGGCATCGACGAACGCGCAGTAGGTCGCGTGCCGCGGCGCCAACGTGCGCCCACCGAGGACGCCCGCAATCACCGGCGCGAGGTCGGCGCCTGACACACGAACGATGCCAATGCCGCCACGGCCCGGGGCCGTGGCAATGGCGACGATGGGATCCTTGTCGGAATTCATTGCAGCGGTAAGCGGCGATCGTGACGCACAGCGTCCGGGATTACGGGCATTCTGACCGGTCGCCGCGGGCCCGTCGATGAACTAGGGGCATCCCCGTCGTGGCAACGGTCCATCGTCTGCCTACACTGCTGCATGGACGACGACCCTCTGCTGAAGCTGATTTCGCCGCTCGCCGGCGTGGTCCTGGCGGTGCTGATCTCGGTGATGGTTTCGGCGACGGTCGCGGGCCAGATCGGCGATGACTATGCGACGCGGGCGTGGATCTACACCGTCGCGGTCTTGTGGGTGCTGGTCGGGGCCGTCGTCGTCTTCATGCTGACCCACCGCGGCGAAACCAAGACGCTCTCGCTCGGGCGCGTGCTGCTGTGGACCGCAAGCATCTGGCTCTGGCCGGTGTTCGCGCTGCGCGCTCTGCAGCGCCACCGCACGCCGGACGAACCGCCGCATGACTGACGGCCGTGCCGGCTCCGTTCAGCCCGGCTTTTTCGCCTTTTCGATCTGCTTGGTCACGTACCACTGCTGCGCGATCGACAGGATGTTGTTGGTCAGCCAGTACAGCACGAGGCCGGCCGGGAAGAAGAAGAACATCACGCCAAAGATCAGCGGCATGAACATCATGACCTTCGCCTGCACAGGGTCCGGCGGCGTCGGGTTCAGCTTGTACTGGATCCACATCGTCGCCATCATCAGCACCGGCAAAATGAACCAGGGATCCGGCGTGGCCAGGTCCTTGACCCATAGCACCCACGGCGCATTGCGCATCTCCACGCTCGCGAGCAGCACCCAATAAAGCGAGATGAAGACCGGGATCTGGACCAGGATCGGCAGACAACCGCCGAGCGGATTGATCTTCTCGTTCTTGTAGAGCTCCATCATCGCGGCGTTGAGCTTCGCCTTGTCGTCGCCGTACTGCTCACGCAGCTTCATCATGCGCGGTGTGACTTCCTTCATACGCGCCATCGACTTGTAGCTCGCGGCCGACAGCGGATAAAACGCCGCCTTGATGATCACGGTCAGCAGCACGATGGCCCAGCCCCAGTTGGCGACGATGCGGTGCAGGAACTCGAGCAGCCAGTAAATCGGCTTGGCCAGGAACGTCAGCCAACCGTAGTCGACCACCAGATCGAGCCCCGGCGCGAGTTGCGCCAGCGCGTGCTGATCCTGCGGTCCGACGTAAAGCTGCGCGGTCGACGTGACGCTCGCCTGCGGCGCGATGCTCGGTAGCGCTTGCAGCATGCCGATCGAATACAGGTTCTTGTCGACGGTGCGTGCGTAGAACTCGCGCGGCTCACCGTCCTTGGGCACCCACGCGGTCACGAAGTAGTGCTGGATCATGCCGACCCAGCCGTCCTTGGCCGGCTTCGGCAGTTCCGGCTTGTTCTTCTCGACAGCGGAGAACTCGATCTTCTTGAACTTGTCCTGCTCGGTGAAGACAACCGGACCAGTGTAGGTGTAGTAAAGCGCCGACTCGCCGTCCGGCTTGTTGCCGTCGCGCAGGATCTGCAGATACAGCGACGGGCTGACCGGTGCGGCGCCCAGGTTCGTCACTTCGTGCCGCACCGTCGTGTCATAGCGGCCCCGATGGAACGTGTAGGTCTTCGCGAGTTTCACGCCGCCCGATTCGGACACCAGCGTCACATCGAGCGCATCCTGGCCCGGCGCGAGCTGGCGCGGTCCGTCGACCACCGTGAAGGGCGAGCGATGGTTCGGCAGCGCGGGCTCGGCGCCGACGACGCCCGACTGGGTGACATACACGCGCTGCGGACTGACGTCGAGCAACACGACCGGTCGGTCGGCGTCGTCCTTCTTGCCGGTCACCAGGCCCACCAGCCCGCTCGCGGTCCAGTCCGGCGCCACTTTTTCCTTCAGAAGCTCGACCCGCTTCAGGACCGCGCCGTCGGGGTCGATCGTTGCCCGCATCACGTCGGTCTCGACAACGATCGCCGGCTGCTTGCCGGTTACCGGCACCGGCGACGAGGGCACGGCCGATGGTGCCGCTGACACTGGCGGCACCGCCGCCGGGGGCGCCGCCGCAGGGGCTGGCGCCGTCGGGACGGCTGGCGCTCCTGCAACCGGCGCCGCGACCTCGGGCGTCGGCGCTGTGCCGAACATCGATGGCTTTCCGGTGTAGACGAGCCAGCGGTCCCACAGCAGGAACAGCGACATGCCGAAGAAGACCCACAGGATCGTGCGCTGGAAATCGGTGCCCATGTAGGGGAATGTCCGCCGCTAGGTTAGGAGTGAAGTAGTCAGTCGCTCGAGCCGTGCACGCGCCGGCCGTTATGTCGTGGGTTCGCTCACGCCTGCGTCACCGCAGCGGCAGCGCCAGGAAAAAACCGCGGGCACCGGATCAACGCCGCCGCGGCCATACGGGTGACACCGTGCAAGACGCCGCGCGGCAAGATAGGCCCCGCGCCCGGCGCCGTATTGCTCTATGGCTTCCCGCGCATATTCGGAACATGTCGGCCAGTAGCGGCAGCTCGCGCCAAGCCACGGCGACAGAAGATATTGATAGGCGCGGATCAGACGCAGCAGCGCGCGCGCAGACAGATCTTTAAGCATGGTTACATTCCGCACCGAGCCGCGCGGTGACCGCACGGAACAGCGCATCGGCCTCCGAACGCAGCGCCTGGCGCCAGACCATCAGGGTCGGACGACCGGCAGCGCCGGGGAGCCCCACCGGCCGCTTGAGCCGCACGCTGATATCGACGCGCACGCCGGCGGCAAGTGCCGTCTCCTCCATCGCGCGGGCCGATCGACGGAACGACTCGCGCACGACGCGCTTCACCAGCGCCCGGTCGATCGCCCTTCGAGCCATCCGTTTGCTGACCGTGACTCCGAGCCGTGCACCGCCGGCCGGCATCGCGACCCACGCGGCCGTCACCGAGAGCCACCCGAGCCCGGTGCGCAGCGAACTTGCGCGGCTGGCGGCAAGGACGGCCGCGAATTCCTGCGGTCGCCGCAGCCGCCGCGTGCGCTGCAACGTCGCACCGCTGGCCTCGTGATCTGCGGTAGCCGAAGCGCGGTCTGCATGCACGACACGGCCGTGCCCGGCGTCAGGCCGCCAGGCGCTTACGGCCTTTGGCCCGACGCGCTGCGATGACCGCGCGGCCGCCGCGTGAGCGCATACGGACGAGAAAGCCATGCGTCCGGGCGCGTTTGACTTTGGAGGGCTGGTATGTGCGTTTGGTCGACATGTTCTTTTCCTGTTCGAGGGCATGCCCGTCGGCCGACGAGTCACCCGGGAGTCAATGCGGCACGCGCGGTCCCCGCCCCGCACATCCCGCCTGTCTGGATCGTCGCAAGGCCGGCGCGCCTGGAGGACAAGCTTCGCATCAGCTGTTGGCGCAGCATCATGGCGCCGAGCGGGAGCGTCGCCAGCAAGACGCGGATTTTGCGTCGCTTTAATTTGCCGCAGCGAAAAGCCCGCTATTAGACGCGATGGCGCGAAGCACTGTCAAACCAGCACAGGATCGCCCAGAGGACCTGCGTAATCGTTACCGCCGTGCTGCATAACTCGGCGGATTTCCTGTGGATAACCTCGTGGTGCGGTGCAATAACGAAATCTTCGACAGGCTGACTCGAAGTCGTACTGAATGTAAGCATACACTACCTTAGAATGGCCCACGAAGACGCCACTCCAAGGGTGCCGGGGGCCTGTGTCCCGGCTGCCTCACCCTGTGGATAACCGCGGCACTTGAAGTAAAATGCGCCGCTTCGCTAGAGCGCTTGCAGCCGAGGACTGCTCGCTCCGGGCGACGGGGCGGGGGCGAAGTGGGCAGTCAGCCGCGGGCACCCCCGCAAAACACAACAAAAGCGGGAACACCCACTCGATGCAACACATTTGGCATGACTGCTCGCGTCTGCTCGAAAGCGAGCTGACGCCGCAACAGTACTCAGCCTGGATCAAGCCGCTCAAAGCCCTGGACTACGACGAATCGACATCGACGCTGACCATCAGCGCCCCGAATCGGCTGAAACTCGACGCCATCCGAGCGCAGTTCTCGGATCAGATCGCGCAGGCTGCATCCCGCATCGTGCAGCGACCGGTGGCAGTCGTGTTTGCGGTTGAAAATGGCGCGGCGATTGCGACACTCCGCTTCCCGGCAGCGCCGGTGCCGGTGGATATGCCGGCGCTGGCCGAGACCGCGCCCCCCAGTCCTGAGCACTTCGAGCGCGCGCGGTTAAATTCGAACCTGACGTTCGACACCTTTGTCACCGGCAAAGCCAACCAGCTGGCCCGTGCCGCCGCGATGCAGGTGGCTGAGAATCCAGGCGGTTCATACAACCCGCTGTTTCTTTACGGCGGCGTCGGTCTCGGCAAGACGCACCTGATTCACGCGGTCGGTAACAACATTCTGGCGCGCAAGCCCGACGCCAAGGTTCGGTATATCCACGCGGAGCAGTATGTGAGCGACGTGGTGCGGGCCTATCAGCGCAAGTCGTTCGACGACTTCAAGCGCTACTACCACTCGCTCGACCTCCTGCTGATCGATGACATCCAGTTCTTCGCGGGCAAAGCGCGCACGCAGGAAGAATTCTTCTACGCCTTCGAGGCGCTCGTCGTCGGCCGCAAGCAGATCATCATTACCTGCGACACGTACCCCAAGGAACTGAAGGACATGGAAGACCGCCTGGTCTCCCGGTTTGCTTCGGGTCTGTCGGTGGCGATCGAGCCCCCTGAACTGGAGATGCGCGTCGCGATCCTACTGAAGAAGGCCGCCAACGAAGGCGTCGACATGAAGGAGGACGTCGCCTTTTTCATCGCGAAGAACCTGCGCAGCAATGTGCGCGAACTCGAAGGCGCGCTGCGCAAAGTCATCGCGTTTTCCTCGTTCCATGGCCGCGTCGTCACGGTCGAAGTGGCGCGCGAAGCGCTGAAAGACCTGCTGTCCGCCTCAACCGGCCAGGTGACCGTCGAGCTGATACAAAAGACGGTGGCGGACTACTTCAAGATCAAGGTGGCCGACATGTACAGCAAGCGTCGGCCCAGCAACATTGCGCTGCCGCGGCAGGTGGCAATGTACCTGGCCAAGGAACTGACGCAGAAAAGCCTGCCCGAGATTGGCGAGCTATTTGGCGGCCGGGATCACACGACGGTATTGCATGCGGTGCGTAAGATCAGCGGCGAACGTGTGAAGCCGGGTGAACTCAACCATGCGCTGCACGTGCTCGAACAGACGCTGAAGGGCTGATGACAGCCTGTGGAGAAAGGCTTTGAAACCTGTGGATGGCTGTGGACAATTGGCGCGTGGGGTGCCGGCACTATCGAGTTATCCCGACGGCGCACAGGGGCCCCACAGCCGATTGGCGAGCTTGTCCACACCCACCGCCGACAGGCAAGTCATTGATGCACCGGTACTCGCGCCACTTGTCCCCAGCCTGTGCGCTGCCTATTTAATTAGTTAACTATTAATCATTCAAAAAGAAAGAAGTAGAAATGCAACTCGTCAAAGCCAGCCGTGATGCGTTGCTCAAGCCGTTGCAGGTTGTGAGCGGAATCGTCGAGCGCCGCCAGACGCTGCCGATCCTCGCGAACATCCTGGTCCGCAAGGACGGCGAGCGCGTTTCGTTCACGGCCACCGATCTCGAGCTGCAGATCCAGACATCCGCGGCGATCGGCGCCGGCAAGGATGCCGCCGCGACGACGGTCGCTGCGCGAAAACTGGTCGACATCCTGCGCGCGTTGCCCGAGTCCGACGTGCAGTTGTCGCTGGTGAGCAAGAAGCTCGCGGTCGCCAGCGGCAAGAGCCGATTCAACCTGCAGACTCTGGCCGCCGAGGAGTTTCCGACGGTGGCGCAGGCGGAGTTCACGGCCGATTTCTCGCTGCCGGCCGCGACCCTGAAATACCTGCTGTCGATGGTGCATTTTGCGATGGCCCAGCAGGACATCCGCTACTACCTCAACGGCATGCTGCTGGTGGTCGACGGCACCACGGTGCGTGCGGTCGCCACCGACGGGCATCGACTGGCGCTGTGCGAGGTGCAGAAGGACGGTGCCAGCCCGAAGATCGAAGCGATCATTCCGCGCAAGACGATCCTGGAACTGTCGCGACTGCTGCCGGACAATGAGGATCCGGTGCGTGTGCAGATGGCGGCCACGCAGGTGAAGTTCAGCTTCGGCGAGATCGAGATGATCTCCAAGCTAGTCGAAGGGAAGTTCCCGGATTACCAGCGTGTCGTTCCGGCAGCGAACAACAAGGTCTTCATCATCGGCCGCGAAGACCTGATGCACGCGCTGCAGCGCGCGGCGATCCTGACGACCGACAAGTTCAAGGGCGTCCGTCTCGTGCTTGCCGCCGGCAGCCTGAAGATCAACTCGACCAACGCCGACCAGGAAGACGCGCAAGAAGAGCTCGAGATCGATTACTCGGGCGATGGACTGGATATCGGCTTCAATGTGAACTATCTGCTCGATGTGCTGCTCAATGTAAAGGGTGAGCAGCTGAAGTTCGCCTTGGGCGATGCGCTCGGCAGTGCGCTCATGTCACTGCCGGAGTCGGACAAGTTCAAGTACGTCGTCATGCCGATGAGAATTTGATTCGCTGAGGATGTACGCGACGGCTGCGCCGTCGCACGTGCATCTTCAGCGCCAGATCAGCAAGACGGGCTTGGGGCGGCCCGGCGCCCGTCTTGGTTGCAACTGCACGAAGTCTGTGAAGGTTTCACTGATGTCTGCTGTACCGAATCAACCACCGATGAACCAGCCAATTCCGGGAGGCGAAGCCGACGGCAAGGGCGACTATGGCGCGAGCAGCATCCAGATCCTCGAGGGCCTGGAAGCCGTGCGCAAGCGTCCTGGCATGTACATCGGCGACACGCAGGACGGCACTGGGTTGCACCACATGGTGTTCGAGGTGGTCGACAATTCGGTCGACGAGGCGCTCGCCGGATACTGCGATGACATCGTCGTCACGATCCACACCGACAATTCCATTTCGGTCGTCGACAACGGGCGCGGCATCCCGACCGGCATCAAGTTCGACGACAAGCACGAACCGAAGCGCTCAGCCGCCGAAATCGCGCTGACCGAACTGCACGCCGGCGGCAAGTTCAACCAGAACAGCTACAAGGTTTCCGGCGGCCTGCACGGCGTCGGTGTCTCGTGCGTCAACGCGCTCTCCAAGTGGTTGCGCCTGTCGATCCGCCGCGACGGCAAGGTGCATGCGCTCGAGTTCCGCCAGGGCGTCGTGCAGGACCGCGTCGTCGAATCGCTGGCGACTCCTGACGGCTCGGTCGAAGCCTCGCCGATGAAGGTCGCGGGCACCACCGACAAGCGCGGGACCGAAGTTCACTTCCTGCCCGACGACGCGATCTTCGGCACCGTCGACTTTCACTATGAGGTGCTGTCGAAGCGGCTGCGCGAACTCTCGTTCCTGAACAACGGCGTGCGCATCCGGCTGGTGGACCAGCGCACCGGCAAGGAGGAGGATTTCGCGTTCTCCGGCGGTGTGAAGGGTTTCGTCCAGTACATCAACAAGACCAAGACTGTCCTGCACCCGAACGCCTTCTACGCGGCCGGGGAAGCGGGAGGCGCAGCCAGCAGCAGCACCGCGGCGGTGCCGATCGGCGTCGAAGTCGCGATGCAGTGGAACGACGGTTACAGCGAGAGCCTGCTCGCGTTCACCAACAACATCCCGCAGAAGGATGGCGGCACGCATATCACGGGCCTGCGCGCGGCGATGACACGCGTGTTGAACAACTACATCAAGGCCCACGAACTCGACAAGAAGGCCAGGGTCGAGACGACTGGCGACGACATGCGCGAAGGCCTCACCTGCGTGCTGTCGGTCAAGGTGCCCGAGCCCAAGTTCAGCTCGCAGACCAAGGACAAGCTGGTGTCGTCCGAAGTGCGACCCGCCGTCGAGGAGGTTGTCGGCAAGGCGCTCGAGAGCTTCCTGCTCGAGCGGCCTGGCGACGCGAAGATCATCTGCGGCAAGATCGTCGAAGCGGCGCGCGCGCGCGAAGCCGCGCGCAAGGCGCGTGAGATGACGCGGCGCAAGGGCGTGCTGGATGGCGTGGGGCTGCCCGGCAAGCTCGCCGACTGCCAGGAAAAGGATCCGGCGCAGGCGGAGCTTTACATCGTCGAGGGCGATTCGGCCGGCGGCTCGGCCAAGCAGGGGCGCGATCGCAAGTTCCAGGCGGTGCTGCCGTTGCGCGGCAAGGTGCTGAACGTCGAGAAGGCGCGCTTCGACAAGCTGATCAGTTCCGAACAGATCGCCACGCTAATCACCGCACTGGGCACCGGCATCGGCACCGGGCCGGACAACGAGGGCTTCAACCTCGACAAGCTGCGCTATCACCGCATCATCATCATGACCGACGCCGATGTCGACGGGGCGCATATCCGTACCCTGCTGCTGACGCTGTTTTACCGGCAGATGCCGCAGCTGGTCGAGCACGGCCACATCTACATCGCGCAGCCGCCGCTGTACAAGGTCAAGCACGGCAAGGATGAGCGCTACATCAAGGACGACGCCGAGCTGGCGCAGTACATGGTGACGCTTGCGCTGAAGGACGCGCAACTGGTGCCGGGCGAAGGCGCGGTGCCGATCGAAGGAGCACCGCTGGAGGAGCTGGCACGCCAGCACTTGGTGGCCAACGCCGTCGTCGACCGGCTCGCGCGCGTCATCGACCGTGCGACGCTCGAGGCGCTGATGGCCGGGGTGGAGCTCGATCTCGATGACAACGTGGCCGCCGAGGCCTCCGCCAGGCGGCTGACGGCTGCCCTCGGCAACTCGACGGTCCACGTCCACGCGCAGCACGACGAGAAGACCGACAAGTATCGCCTGCGCATCGAGCGACATCATCACGGCAACATGCGCGCCACGATCATCGATGCGGACTTCGTGCATGGCGCGGATTACGCGGCGCTTGCGGGCGCGGCGAAGACGTTCAAAGGCCTCGTGGGCAGCGGCGCCAGGGTCCGGCGCGGCGTCGGCGAGAAGCAGAAGGAGGCCGCGGTCAGCGATTTCCGCGACGCGGTCGACTGGCTGATGAAGGAGGCCGAGTCGGCGGTCAGTCGCCAGCGTTACAAGGGGCTGGGCGAGATGAACCCCGAGCAGCTGTGGGAAACGACGATGGATCCGGCGGTGCGCCGCATGCTCAAGGTGCAGATCGAGGACGCGATCGGCGCCGACCAGATCTTCACGACGCTGATGGGTGACGAGGTCGAACCGCGCCGCGCCTTCATCGAGCTCAACGCGATCTACGCGGGCAACATCGACGTCTAGTAGCCGACGGTGTAATTCGGCACGTCGACGCGGATCACCTCGCGCCCGAGCAGCGCGACCGTGTTCCTGGCGAACTCCTTGGCCCAGTCGTGCTCGTCACGGAACCGCTGCACGCCCGAGTATTTCGCGACGGCCAGCACGCGATCGGCCGAAAGGACCTTGCCGATCGGCGAGGCGACGTCGCACTCGAGCGCAATGAACTCGCGATCGAACCACTGGCGCGCATCGTCGACGGTCTGCTTCGACACGTCCGCCGCCGACAGCTTGAACTCGAACTCGCCGCCCTTCCCGAACGACACGATGACGTCATGTTGGCGCATATCGCTCTCCCTTGCGGCATTCCAGGTCGGCTGCCGGTAAGCGGCACGAACGGAAGCTTCTGGACGGATTCTAGTCACCTGCCGCGAGCTTCATGCCGGCGCCCCGCACGCGCCGGATTGCCACGCGTTGAGCGGGGCATCAGAATGACCGATTCTCACGTCGTTGTGTCGAGCGCATGGAACCGAGCCCGATGGCGTTGCGTGAATCGAACCTCGGTACGCCTGAGTCGATCAGGCGCACGCCGCAGCGGCGGCCGTTTGCTGACTTTGCAGGCGCACCGGCCGGCCCAACGTCGCCGCTGCGCGCGGCAGTCACCGCGGCGACGCGGCGCCCCGAGCCGGAATGCGTGGCTGCGCTGATCAACGCGGCACGCCTGCCGGCTCAACAGGCCGTGGCGGCGCATGCGCTGGCGAGTGAGCTGGCGCGCCGCCTGCGCGCACGCAAAGTGGGCGCCGGCCGTGAAGGGCTGGTCCAGGGGCTGGTGCAGGAGTTTTCGCTGTCGTCGCAGGAAGGCGTGGCGCTGATGTGTCTGGCGGAGGCATTGCTGCGCATCCCGGACACCGCCACGCGCGATGCGCTGATTCGCGACAAGATCGGCGACGCCGACTGGGAATCGCATCTCGGCCGCAGCCGCTCGCTGTTCGTCAACGCAGCGACGTGGGGCCTGTTGCTGACCGGCAAGCTGGTCTCGACCCACACCGAGCGCGGCCTCGCGAGCGCACTGACCCGCGTGCTGGCGCGCAGCGGCGAGCCGCTGATCCGGCGCGGCGTCGACATGGCGATGCGTCTCATGGGCGAGCAGTTCGTCACCGGCGAAACGATCGCCGAGGCGCTCGCGTATGCGCGCCGCCGCGAAGCGGAAGGCTTCACCTACTCGTACGACATGCTCGGTGAAGCCGCGGTCACCGCCGAAGACTCGCTGCGCTATCTGTCTGCCTACGAGGCGTCGATCCATGCGATCGGTCGCGCCGCGGCCGGCCGCGGACTCTACGACGGACCCGGCATTTCGCTGAAGCTCTCGGCCCTGCATCCGCGCTACAGCCGGACGCAGCGGGCGCGCGTGATGGCAGAGCTGTATCCGCGCCTGCTCGAGCTGGCGCTGCTGGCGCGCGGCTATGACATCGGCGTCAGCATCGACGCAGAGGAGGCCGATCGACTTGAAATCTCGCTCGACCTGCTCGAGCGCCTGTGCGCCGAGCCCGGTCTGGCCGGCTGGAACGGCATTGGATTCGTGGTGCAGGCGTATCTGAAGCGTGCGCCGTTCGTTCTGGATTACGTGATCGACCTGGCGCGGCGCAGCCGTCACCGCCTGATGATCCGGCTGGTCAAAGGCGCGTACTGGGACGCCGAGATCAAGCGCGCACAGATCGACGGCCAGGACGACTTTCCGGTTTTCACGCGCAAGGCGCACACCGATCTTTCCTATATCGCCTGCGCGCGCAAGCTGCTCGCGGCGCCCGAGGCGGTCTATCCGCAGTTCGCCACCCACAATGCGCACACGCTGGCGGCGATCTATCACGCGGCCGGCGCGGACTTTCATGCCGGCCAGTACGAATTCCAGTGCCTGCACGGCATGGGAGAGCCGCTGTACGAAGGGGTCGTGCGTCGCGGCAATGATGGCCTGAGTCGGCCGTGTCGGATCTACGCTCCGGTCGGCACGCACGAGACGCTGCTCGCGTACCTCGTGCGCCGCCTGCTGGAAAACGGCTCGAACAGTTCCTTCGTGAACCGCATTGCGAACGAGTCGATCCCGATCGACGAACTGGTTGCCGATCCGGTCACGCAGGTCGAGCGCCAGGCGCGTGACGACGGCATGCTCGGCCTGCCGCATCCGGCCATCGCATTGCCCGAGGCGCTGTTCGGTGCGGAACGGTGCAATTCGCTCGGCATCGACCTCGCCAACGAGCGGCAGCTCGCGACGTTGACGACCGATCTGCAGGTCAGTGTCGACGAGCCGTGGCACGCCGCTCCAATGCTGGCCGACGCCGCGGCGGATTCGCCTCGGCGCGAGCTGCAGATCCGTAACCCCGCAGATCGCGACGATGTGGTCGGATCCGCTGTCGAAGCGACGACGGCGGACGTCATAGCGGCGGCTGCAGCGGCGCTGGCCGCTGCGCCGCGCTGGCGTGCAGTGGCCTCGGCCGAACGGGCCGCGGCGCTCCAACGCGCCGCCGATCGGATGGAATCGCAGATGACGCGATTGATCGGGCTGATCGTGCGCGAAGCCGGCAAGACCGCCGCGAATGCGGTCGGTGAAGTGCGCGAGGCGGTCGACTTCCTGCGCTACTACGCGGTGCAGGCGCGCGGGGAGCTCGGCGGGTCCGAGACTGCGCCGCTGGGCCCGGTCGTATGCATCAGCCCATGGAATTTTCCACTGGCCATTTTCACCGGGCAGATCGCTGCGGCGCTGGCCGCGGGCAATACGGTGCTCGCCAAGCCGGCGGAACAGACGCCACTGGTCGCGGCTGCCGCCGTAAAGCTGCTGCACGACGCCGGCGTGCCGCGCGATGTGCTGCAGCTGCTGCCCGGTGCCGGCGATGTCGTCGGCGCTGCGCTCGTGGCCGACCCGCGCATCCGCGGCGTGATGTTCACCGGTTCCACCGACGTTGCGCGGCTACTGCAACGCAGCCTGGCGGGCCGGCTCAACGAGCAAGGCCGGCCGATCACGCTGATCGCCGAAACCGGCGGACAGAACGCGATGATCGTCGACTCATCGGCCCTGCCGGAGCAGGTGGTGCTGGATGTGATGGCCTCGGCCTTCGACAGTGCCGGCCAGCGTTGTTCGGCGTTGCGGGTGCTGTGCCTGCAGCACGAGGTGGCGGATCGCATCCTGCCGATGCTCGAGGGCGCCATGCGCGAACTGCAGGTCGGTGCTCCGGACCGGCTGGCGGTCGACGTCGGGCCGGTGATCGACGAAGACGCGCGCCGTGGCATCGAGGCGCATATCGCTGCCATGCGGGCCAAGGGCCGGCGCGTGTTCCAACCGGAGCGCGCCGACGATGCCTTGGCGCTCGGCCACTTCGTCATGCCGACGCTGATTGAAATCGAGCGCATAGCGGAACTCGAGCGTGAGGTTTTTGGTCCGGTGCTGCACGTCGTGCGCTACCGCCGCGAGGAGCAGTCCGCGCTGGTCGATGCGATCAATGCGACGGGCTTTGGGCTGACGCTCGGCATCCATTCGCGCATTGACGAGACGATCGACGCTATCGTCGATCGCGCACACGTCGGCAACCAGTACGTCAACCGCAACATGATCGGCGCCGTCGTCGGCGTGCAACCGTTTGGCGGCGACGGGCTGTCGGGCACGGGACCCAAGGCCGGTGGCCCGTTGTACTTGCGACGGCTGCTGCAGGACGCTTCGGCGGGATCCACGAGGCGGGCCGCGACGGGGACAGCGGAAGAGGCGGCGGCTGCCGCACGCACGTCGGCTCTCGGTCCGCTGCAGGACCTGCGCGCCGCCCTCGCGGCCGCTGACGCGGCAGATCCGCTGCTTGCAGTCTGCGATGCGCTTACCGCGACGTCGCCGGTGGGCACCGCGACGCTGCTTCCGGGGCCAACCGGCGAGCGCAATACCTATGCGCTGATTCCTCGCGCGGCGATCCTCGCGATTGCCGCGAACCGTGGTGATCTCCTCCATCTGCTCGCGCACGTGCTCGCGACCGGTGCGCGTGTCGTGTGGGCCGAAAGCGCACTGACGCGGCAGGTGCTCGCCGAGTTGCCGCCGAAGCTGCGCGCGCGCATTGACGTGACGTCCGATCCGCTGGCACTCGGCTTCGACGCCGCGGTGATCCAGGCCGAAGCCGACGCGGTGCGCGACTGGAGCCGCCGTTTGGCTCAGCGACCGGGCGCCGTCATCAACCTGCACGCATGTGCACCGGGCGTGCGTCGGGCCGGGGCGCTGCCGCTGGAACTGCTGCTTACTGAGCGCACGCTCTCGGTGAATACCGCGGCGGCCGGCGGCAACGCGAGCCTGATGACGATCGGCTGAGGCGGGGCACGCAACGTTGCGCCCGCAGGAGTCCGGATGAACGACGCATCGCCTTTGACCTACACGACCCACGACGAACTGCCGCCCGAGGCGAAGATCGTCGATACCGGGCTCGGTGACGCGAACAACGCGGCCGCGCCGCTGCATCAAGTGCGACCGCTGGCCTGCCTCGCCCGCGACGCCGCGGGTCGGGTCATCGGCGGCGCGATCGGCCGCACCTGGGGAGCATGCTGCGAGTTGCAGCAGTTGTGGGTGGAGACGACCCATCGCCGGTGCGGCGTCGGTGCGACGCTGGTGCGCGGCTTCGAACGCCATGCCGCGGCGCGCGGAGTGCGAACCTTTTACCTGGAGACGTTCAGCTTCCAGGCGCCGGGGCTGTATCGAGCGCTCGGTTACAGCGTGCGACTGGAACTGCGCGGCTTTGCGCCGGGAATCGCCAAGTTCACGATGGTGCGCGAGGTCGACGGGCCGGAGGTGGAAGGCGACTAGGCTGGCGTGTCGAGCGCCGCGCCGCAGGCCTGGCAATGGCGCGCCCGGTCGGTGTGTTCGGTGCTGCCGCAGGCGGTGCAGCGGCGGGCGCGGCCGTGGTCGAGGAAGCGCTGGCTGGTCATCTCGGCCGTCACGATGCCGGTCGGTACCGCGAGGATGCCCCAGCCCATCAGCATGCTGACGCTCGCCAGCGCGCGTCCCAGGTCGGTCTTCGGCGTGATGTCGCCAAAGCCGACCGTAGTGACCGTCGTGATGGCCCAGTAGACCGACATCGGAATGCTGGTGAATCCGTTGTCCGGGCCTTCGATCAGGTACATCAGGGTGCCGATCAGCACGACCAGCATGAACACGGTGCCGATGAAGACGAAGATCTTGCGCCGGCTCGCATGCAGCGCCGCCCCAAGGCGCCGGTATTCGTGGATGTACTCGGTGAGCTTGAGGATCCGGAAGACCCGCAGCAGCCGCAGCAGGCGGATGTCGATCAGCGAATGCATGCCGGGGAAAGCCATCGCCAGGTAAGTCGGCAGCACCGCCATCAGATCGACGATGCCGAAGAAGCTGCGCGCGTAGCGCTGCGGCCGCTTCACGCAGTACAGCCGTGCCAGGTATTCCACCGTGAAGAACAGCGTGAATCCCCATTCCAGCACGTCGAAGAGCATGCCGTAACGCGCCGCGATGCCGGCGACGCTGTCGAGCATGACGACGAACACGCTGGCGACGATCACCCACAGCAGCACGATGTCGAAGATCTTGCCGGCGCGCGTGTCGGATTCGAAGATGACGATGAACAGGTCGCGGCGAAACCCGCCGTCGGGAATGCCGAACTTGCGCGCCTCGGACGACTCACCGGCACGTTCGCCGGGGCGCAGTGTCGAAGTCGAAGGATCGGTCATACGCGCACCAGGAAAAGGGATGCGGCAGGATAAACGCTGCAACCCGTTCTAAGCTTGCTCCGCAGCATGGTCACCCCAGTCCGAGTCATCGCCCACCTCGACATGGACGCGTTCTACGCGTCGGTCGAACTGCTGCGCTACCCGGAGCTGCGCGGCCTGGCGGTCGTCATTGGCGGCGGCCGTGCGCACCAACCGACCTGGGAGGTGGACGCGGGCACCGGCGAGCGCCGCCGCCGCTTCGCGACGCTACGGGGTTATGCCGGGCGCGGCGTCATCACGACCGCAACCTACGAGGCGCGCGCGCTCGGCGTCAACTCGGCGATGGGGATGATGAAGGCGGCGGCCAGGGCGCCGGATGCCGTGCTGCTGCCGGTCGACTTCGACGAGTACCGCAAGTACTCGCGGCTCTTCAAGGCCGCGGTGCGGGCCGTCGCGCCGCAGGTCGAGGACCGTGGTATCGACGAGATCTATATCGACCTCACCGACGTGGTCGCCGCGCGCCTGCCGGCGGACGACGAACCTGCGGATCCCGACGATGCCGAGCGCAACGTCTGGTGGTGCGCCCGCGAAGTGGCCGGCGAACTGAAACAGGCGGTGCGCGCTGCGACCGGCCTCAGCTGCTCGGTAGGTCTGGCATCGAACAAGCTGACCGCGAAGATCGCCTCGGAACTGGACAAGCCCGATGGCCTCACGGTCGTCACCCCGGACGACTTCGGCGTTCGCCTCGCGCCGCTGTCGGTGCGGCGGCTGAATGGTGTCGGTCCGAAGTCCGCCGCGAAACTGGCGCGGCTGGGCATTGCGACGATCGGCGAACTCGCGCAGGCCGACCGTGCGTGGCTGGCGCAGCAGTTCGGTGTCGCCTACGGCGCGTGGCTCGCCGACGCGTCGCAGGGCGTGGACGAGCGTCCGGTCGTCACTTACAGCGAACCGAAATCGATCAGCCGCGAAACCACGTTCGAGCGCGATCTGCACGCGGTGCGCGACCGCGCGCAGTTGTCGCGCATTTTTACCGCGCTGTGCACGCAGGTGGCGGCCGACCTCGCGCGCAAGCGCTATACCGGGCGTACGATCGGCATCAAGCTGCGTTTCGATGACTTCAGCACCGTGACGCGCGACCAGACGTTGCCCGCTGCCGTCAGCGACGCGCAGGCGATACGGCGGGCAGCCGGGCTTTGCCTGAAGCGCGTCGACCTTACGCGGCGCATCCGGCTGCTCGGCGTGCGCGCGGGCTCGCTTGAGCGCCAGGACGAAGCCTCTGCCGTCAAGACCCTCGAGTTCGAGTCCATCGTCTAGGCGGCCGGCAGCGGGAGCGCGCTGCGCGTGCTAGTTTGGATTTCCTGCCGCTTCCAAGCCGATGGCCATGACGCCGTATGTCTCTCCCTGGATGTCGCCGGACCTCGAGGTCTATCGCGACACGCTGCGCCGGTTCGTCGAAACCGAGATCGTCCCGCACGAAGCGCGCTTCGCGAAGCAGCAGCACGTCGACCGCTCGTTGTGGACCCAGGCGGGCGAACTGGGCGTGCTGTGCGCCGATATCCCGGAGGACTACGGTGGCGCCGGCGGCAACTTCGCCCACATGGCGGCGTTGTTCGAGGAACTCGGCGCGGCCGGCGACACGTCCTTCGGCGTGCACGTGCACATCATCGTCGCGCACTACCTGCTGAACCACGGCACCGAGGAACAGAAGCGCCGCTACCTGCCCGAGCTTGCGAGCGGCGCGATGATCGGCGCGATTGCAATGTCCGAGCCGGCGGCGGGCTCCGACCTGCAGGGCGTGCGCACCCGCGCGGAGCGCGATGGCGACAGCTACGTCATCAACGGCTCGAAGATCTTCATCTCCAACGGCTACCTCGCCGACCTAATCGTCGTGGTGGCCAAGACCGATGCCGCAGCGGGCGCGCGCGGCATCTCGCTGCTGCTGGTCGAAACGCGCAAGGTCGAGGGATTTCGCGTCGGCCGCATCCTCGACAAGGTCGGACAGAAGGGCCAGGACACCTGCGAGCTTTTCTTCGACAACGTGCGTGTGCCGACGGGCGCGGTGCTCGGCGGCGCCGAGGGCAAGGGTTTCGCGCAGTTGATGTCGGAGCTGCCGTACGAGCGCACGCTGGTTGGCATCGGCGCGGTCTCGGCGATCGAGCGCGCACTGCGGCTGACCGTCGACTATGCGCGCGAGCGCAGCGCTTTCGGGCAGAAGCTCATAGAGATGCAGAACACGCGCTTCAAGCTCGCCGAGATCAAGACGCTGGCCGTGGTCGCACGCACCTTCATCGACCGCTGCATCGCGCAGGTGATCGACGGCACGCTCGATACCGCGACCGCATCGATGGCCAAGTGGTACCTGACCGACCTGCAGTGCAGGGTCGTCGACGAGTGCCTGCAGCTCTTCGGCGGCTACGGCTACATGCTCGAATACCCGATCGCACGCATGTACGTCGACGCCCGCGTGCAGCCGATCTACGGCGGCACCAATGAAATCATGAAAGAGATCATCGCGCGCTCGCTGTAGAGGAGAGATCCATGGCTGAGAAGATCGCCGTCGCCGGGGTCGGCATGATCCCGTTCCGCAAGCCCGGAGATCACCCGCCGTATTTCACGATGGGCGCCGAAGCCGCACGGCTTGCGCTCGCCGATGCCGGTGTCGGGTACGCCGAAGTGCAGCAGGCCTATGTCGGCTATGTCTATGGCGACTCGACCAGCGGCCAGCGCGCACTCTATGAAGTGGGCCTGACCGGCGTGCCGATCGTCAACGTCAACAACAACTGCTCGACCGGGTCGACCGCGCTTTATCTCGCGCGGCAGGCAATCGAGGCTGGCGCCGACTGCGTGCTCGCGCTGGGTTTCGAGCAGATGAAGCCCGGCGCGCTGGGTGCGGTCTTCACCGACCGGCCGACGCCTTTCGATCGTTTCGAAGAGGTCACCGACGAGCTGGTCGGCGAATCGCAGATCCCGCTGGCGCTGCGGTACTTCGGTGGCGCGGGCCGCGAACACATGCAGCGCTATGGCACACCGCTCGAAACTTTCGCGCAGATCCGCGCGAAGGCGAGCCGTCATGCCGAAAACAACCCGCTCGCGCTGTTCCGCAAGGTCGTCACGGCCGACCAGGTGATGGCTGACGTGCAGGTCTGGCCCGGTGTGATGACACGGCTGATGGCGTGTCCGCCGACCTGCGGCGCGGCCGCAGCGCTGCTGGTTTCCGAGGACTACGCGCGCCGCCACGGCATCGACCCAAGTGTGCGCATGCTCGCGCAGGCGATGACCACCGACACCGCGAGCACGTTCGGACGATCGATGATCAGCCTGGTCGGCGCCGACATGGCGAAGGCTGCCGCAGACTCGGTCTACGAGCAGGCCGGCGTGGGGCCGAATGACATCGACGTATGCGAGCTGCACGACTGCTTTGCGCACAACGAGCTGATCAGCTACGAGGCGCTGGGCTTTTGCGCCACTGGTGAAGCGGCGAAGTTCGTCGCCGAGGGCAACAACACCTACGGCGGCGCGGTGGTCACCAATCCGTCGGGCGGCCTGCTCTCCAAAGGTCATCCGCTCGGCGCCACCGGGCTCGCGCAGTGTTATGAACTGACGAACCAGCTGCGCGGCAACGCCGGGGCGCGGCAGGTCGACGGTGCACGCCTCGGGCTGCAGCACAACCTTGGCCTTGGCGGCGCCTGCGTCGTCACGCTGTACGGCCGCGCCTGAGTCGACGCCGCGCCGTTGCGTTCAGCGCGGCGCGAACAGCCGCTCGCCGTTGCCGTGACCGATGCGGTCGGCAATGGACGCCGGCAACTGTCCCAGCCACGCGCGGTAGCCTTCCATCAGTTCGCCGTAGACGGTCCAGCGCTGCGGTGTCCAGGTGTCGGAGCCGATGATGAAGCGTTGCGGAAACGCTTCGAACAGCTTGCGCCACTCCGGCGTGAGCTTTCCGCCTTCACCGACGATTCCGCCGCGGTACGACAGCTCGCACAAGAGCATCGGGTGCTCGCGCAGATAGGCGCCGACCTTCTCGGGCGGAGTGGAAAAGCCGGTGTGGGCCCAGATGACCTTCGCGCTCGCGTCGTGCCGGTACAGGATCTCGAGCGCGACATCGTCGACGTGCGCGTGCAGCCACAGGCCACGGCGCCGGGCAAACTCGACGGTGCGACGAACGACGTCGGTGGCCGCGGCTTCACCGCTCAGGTGGAACTCGCCGAGTCCGACGTAGTAGCCGCGCTTGAACTCGTCGTCGAGCAGCGCCAGCGTGGTGCTATCGGTGAACCAGGTCTGCACGTCGCCGCGTACCCGATAGGGCCGCAGGAAGGGCACGACCCGCACGCCCGGCGAACCGCGTTCGACGAGCGCGTGCGTGCCGTCGTTCGGGCGGCTCGTCGCGATGATCGTCGTGACGCCGTTGGCTCGCATCAGCGCGAACGCTTCGTCCACCGGGAAGCGAAAGCCGTTTTCCCAGTTCAGGTGCAGATGACCGTCGAAGAGGCGCCCGTCATAGCGCGTGGACGTAGCGACGACTTGCGGCCGGCCGGCGGGCGCGACCGCAAAGAGCAGCAAGCCAGCGGCGAATTCCCTGCGGCGCATTCCGTGACCGCCTTCGAAACGGGAACCCGCATCGTGCCATGACCACTGCCCGTGATGGCGGTGAAGGTGCGCGCCGGCGCGCTCAGCAACCGCTCAGAGGCAGGTCGACCGCCTGCAGCACGCGCCCGCCTGACGCCGGTTGCACCGCAAAGGCGACGATCGAATACCGCGGCCGGTCGGCAGGCAGCGGCCAGCTGACCGGTGCCGGGTCGAGCGGCAGCGGTCCGCTCCACGCACGCGCCACCCGGTCGTTGCGCAGGACTTCGCCTCGATTCTCGCCGGCGCGGACCTTCGTCGCGAGTCCGTCTTCAACCAGCGCCAGGTAAAGGCGCGCTTCGCGCGCACTCGGCAGCGCGACCGCGCTGACCCGGACCGTCACCGACGTCGCTGTCATCGACGCCGACAGATTGATGCGGACCGCGGCAGGAGTCGACGTGATCGTGCGGATCGCGTCGTCGAACTGCGGGCGTCCGGACCACTGCGGGAACTCCTGGCCCTGGATGAACACACCGGGCGTGTAGACCGTGCGGGCGCCGTTGGCGGTCGCGAGCGCACGTTGGCGCGCCGTGAACTCACTGCGCGCGTACGGATCCTTCCAGCCGATGTAGTCCCAGTAGTCGACATGCAGCGCGATCGGCACGACGCGCCCCAGCGGATGACGCGCACCGAGCTGACTGAGCCAGCGATCCGCCGGCGGACAGCTCGAGCAGCCTTGCGAGGTATAAAGCTCGACCAGCGCGGTCTGTTGCGCGGCACTCATTGCGCTGCAGACGCCGGAGGTTTCGGCCGCGACGGGCGCCGCGGCCGCCGCGAACAGCGCGGCCACTACCGGAGACAATCGCCGTGTGCGTGGCATTGCAGGTCGCGCCCGCACGCTGTTCAAGCGCCTTGGTGCACGTCGTTGATGAGGGACTTCAGCCCGTCCTTCGTCATCGCATCGCCCTTCATCGCCTTCGTGTCCTTGCTGGCCTTCATCTTTTCCATCTTCATGTCATAGGCCTTTCCCATGGCGTCCAGGAATTCCTGCTTGGTCACCATCGAGTCCTTGTTCTTGTCGGCCATCTCGAAGATCTTGTTGAACGTGACATCTCCCATGTCCGCGCGCGCCGGGAGGCTGACGGTCGCCGCGACGCCGAGAGTCAGCACTGCAATTGCAAGAGTGAGCTTCTTCATGTCGTACTCCGATCTAGTAAGGTCCAACGTTCCCGGCGGCTGTCGTCTTCGGCACGTCGCTCGGGTTTCCCGCCGGCGCAAGACCTCGCGACGGCTCGACTGTTTATTCGCGCGACCACTCGAAGCGTTACACCGTCAGCGAAAGTAAATTTCTCGCCACCCATGTAACCCGCGACGCGGCCATCCGAACGCAGCGTGTCGGCGCTCGAGTGACGGACGACGTGGGTCAATGCAGGCCGATGCGCCCGTCGATCGATACACGTCCGGCACCGCGGCCGGCGAGGTACAGCAGCGCCGTAGCCCACACCAGGTGAGTTGGCCAGGCGTCCGGGTAGACGAAGATCTGGATCACTGCCGTCATGCCGAGCAGTGCGAGCGCCGAGGCGCGCGTGCAGAGCCCCAGCACCAGCAGCAGCGGAAACAGGTGCTCGGCATAGGCAGCGAGGTGTGCGCCGAGTTCGGGCGGTAGCAGCGGCACCTTGTACTCGTCGGCGAAGAGGGCCACGGCGCCGTCGCTGACCGTGAGCCAGCCTTCGACCTTGGTGCGCCCGGAGAGCCAGAACACGCCGGCTATGCCGAATCGCGCGGCCAGTGCAAGCAGATCGTGGCTGATCAGCGAGGTGAGCATTGCGGCGGCGCGGTTGTGCAAGGCACGCGGCCCGGACGCGGTTCCGGCAACAGAAACTGTTGAGTGCATCATCGTCGGACGTCCTTGAACGGTATCGCTTGCATCTCGGCAAACGCGCCGGCGTGCAGCAATTGGTTGATCAATGCGGCGAGATCCGCCGTGGCGTCGGCCGCCAGCGCGGCGGACACCGCGCGCTCGACGCTCAGACCATCGGCGCAGACGGTGAGGAACGCAACGCCCGCGCGCGACAGCGCCTGGTGAGTCACCGCGCCGTGCGGCCGCGTCAGAAGAACGCCTTCGCCGCGCCAGTCGATCTCCGCGCTGAAGTCTGCGGCGGGATCCCGATTGCGGCTCCACAGCGTGTACACCGGGTGCTCGTCGCACCATGCCCAGCGCGCGGCTGCATGCGGGCGCAGCGTGACACGACCCATGTCGTCGGGCAGGAGTTGCGTGAGGGCGGCCGGCTCGAGGATGGCGTCGTCAGCCGCGACGTGGGCTTCACTCCACAGCCGATCGACGCCGGCGACGGCGGCGAGGTACGGAAGTTCTGCCGCGGGCTCGAAGCGCGCGAGGAACTCGGCGAATGTCTGTCCGTAGATCAGCAGCGTCGGTGCGGTCGGCAATTCGCGCCGGGCGTAGATCGCCGCCGCTGCGCGGAACCACTCGTCGCCGACGAGACGCGAGACCGCCGGGAAGTTTGCGTGCAGCGCGTCGATGCAACCTTTCAGCACCGTGTTGCGATACACGGCGAAGCCGGGTTGCGCGACGAGCCGCGAAAGTTCCGTCGGCGCGATGTGTGACTCTTCGGCGAGCAGCGCCTGCGCGAACGCGTCCTGGTAGTCGGCGAGCCGCATCATGCGGCCTCCGCGAGCGCGCCATTCAGCACGCCCTGGGCCATTTCGCGCTCGGCCAGCAGTTCGGCGAACGAGGGAACGTGCTCATCACGCTCGATCAGCGTCGGACGCGCGCCGATGCGGGCGATTAGTCGCCGGTACAGCGACCACACGTCCGCGGCGACGGGCGCGTCATGGCTGTCAATCAGCAACCGCGTGCCGAGCGCCGGGTCCGCGCTATGCCCGGCCAGATGAATCTCGGTGACCAGATCGGCCGGCACCGCGTCGACCACGGTCTCGGCGCGGTAGCCGAGGTTGTTGGCACTGACGTAGACGTTGTTCACATCGAGCAGCAGCGTGCAGCCGCTGCGCCGCGCGATCTCGACCAGGAAGTCGAGTTCGCCGAACTCGTGCTCGTCGAAGGTCAGATAGTGCGTCGGATTCTCGAGCGCGATCGGCCGACGCAGGCGGTCCTGGACCTGTGCGATGTTGTCGACGATGCGAAGCAGTGCCTCGAGCGTTCTTGGCACCGGTAGCAGGTCGGGTCGATAGACGCCGCCCCAGGCGCTCCACGCCAGGTGCTCGGAGAAGAGCGCCGGCGCGATGCGATCCACCAGGGTCGCGAGCTTTTCGAGATGGGCCGGATCAGGTGCTTGGTCCGCGGCCAGCGAAAGCGCGACACCATGCAGCGACAGCGGATGCTGTTCGCGGATCGCGTCGAGCCAGGCGAGCCGGGGCCCGCCGGCCACCATGTAGTTCTCCGGATGGATTTCGAACCACAGCCCCGCTGCACGACAGGTGTGCGCGTCGTCGAAATGCTGCGGCTTGAGTCCCAAACCGGCGGTCAGTTCTTGCATGATCTGAATGTGAAGCCAGAGTGCCGCGGCCAGAACAGAAATTCGATCCAACCGTTCCAGGAGAGAGCGATCGTCCCGGACCGCGGCAGTCGGTGCTAGCTCTTCATCGGCTCGAGCGAGCCCTTGCCCTTGGGCGTCGTCATCGTCATGCAGGTGCCTTTCGGCACGTACTTCCAGGCGTTGCCCTGGTAGTCGACTTTCGACGTGCCGGCACAGGTCGTACCCGGTCCGGCAGCACAGTCGTTCTGGCCGGCCTTGGCGACGCCATAGCAGCGCTCCTTTTCGCCCTTGATCGATGCGCCCTTGTCTTGCGCCAGCGCGGCGCCGGCGGTGATCGCAGCGAACGCGATTGCAGTGACGGCGAGTGTCTGCTTCATGCGGAGATCTCCTAACGGTTTTGGGGGAGAGCCGGCGCGACCCGCCGCGACGGCCTGCCTGCTTATTCGTTCTGGGGCTGCTGCGCGTTACAGTCCGCGCAAGAAATATTCTCGCGCCGCGTGTAACCGCGCCGCGTCTTCTGACGAACCCATGGACAGGTCTGCGTGAATCGAGCGCATGAAGTTCGCGAGGCGCGCCTGCACGGCTTGATGATTTCGGCGCAGCGCGGCAGTGCGGAGGCCTACGCCGGATTCCTTCGCGAGACGGCCGCGCTACTTCGGCCGTTTTTCCGGCGGCGGCTGGCGCAACACCTGGATGACGTCGAGGATCTGGTGCAGGAAACGCTGCTCGCGGTACACAACAAGCGACACACCTATGACCCGGACCAGCCGGTCACGGTCTGGATGTATGCGATCGCTCGGTACAAGCTGGTCGACCTGCTGCGCGCGCGCGGTGCGCGCGAGGCGTTGCATGACCCACTCGACGAGGATCTCGACGAGCTCAGTTCGGACGCCGGCGCTGCAGCATCCGACGCGCGGCGCGACCTGCGCGTGCTGCTCGCGCGACTGCCGGACAAGCAGCGGCTGCCGATTGAATACGTGAAGATCGAAGGACGGTCGGTCGAGGAGACTGCGCGACTGACGGGGCTGTCCCCGTCTGCGGTCAAGGTCGGCGTGCATCGCGGCCTGAAGGTGCTAGCGGCGCTGATCCGGGAAGAACGATGAGGACCGAGGAACTGATCACCGTGCTGTCACGCGACCCTGGCTTCATCGACCCGCGCGCGCCCGCGCGACGGTTGGCGGGCGCGGCGCTGGTCGGCGTGGCTGCGGCGCTCCCGCTGGTGCTGTTGCACCTCGGCATCAACCCGGCGCTGGCGGACGACGCTCGCACTGCGATGTTCTGGGTCAAGCTGGCGTTCGTCGTGGCCGTGGCAATCGCCAGCGGCCGACTAGTCGCTCGGCTTGCCCGACCCGGTGTGGCCGCGCGCCGCTCACTCGAGGTGGCCGGGTTGCCCGTGCTTGCGCTCTGGGCGTTGGCCGTGGTGGCACTTTTTGCGGCTGCACCGACCGAGCGGCTGGCGCTGCTGCTGGGATCGAGCTGGCGCACCTGCCCGTTCAACATCGCGCTGTTGTCAATCTTGCCGTTTGTGCTGCTGCTGTCTGCGGGCCGGTCTCTCGCGCCGACACGACTGCGTCTGGCGGGTGCGGCCACCGGACTGTTCGCGGGGGCGCTGGGAACACTGGCGTACCTGCTGCATTGTCCGGAACTCGAAGCGCCGTTCCTGGCGGTCTGGTACGTCCTCGGCATGGCGATTCCGACCGTCGCGGGTGCACTGATCGGACCCCGCGCACTGCGCTGGTAGTCGTTCGCCCGCGTTCGCTCCGTTCGGGGCCGTCATCGCTGCGGTGCGGACAAACGGCGCTCCGCTTTTCAGACACCCATATTCTTGGGATGCCTCCTCTCGGCCGGCGCAGGAAGCGCTGCACTAACCTATTCATGTCCCAGGGGGACGCGTCGGCGAGCTCGGGACCGGCAGAGGTACCCAAAGAATGAGACGAGCAGCGGAGGCAGGCGGCGTCCGTTTCGCTCAAATGGGCGGACGCTCGGCCACAGCAGCGGGGCCGGGAACGGTAGCTCGTTATACCGTGTCGTCGGCCGATCGGAGCTGTGCATGACCGATTGGCGCCCACGCGAAATCATCACGTCGGCCGGAATGGCCGCGCTCGGCGCGATGTGGCTGTCGGCCGCATGGTCGGCGAGCGACTGGGCGCCGGCCCACAACATCGCGCTCAAGCTGGCGTTTGCATTCACCTGCTTTGCGGTTGTCGCGAATCCGTTTGTTTTGTTCGAACACCAATCGTTCGCGCGCCTGTTCGCCGGTTACCAGCCGCGCGCGGTGGCGTTCGGCTTCCTGGCCGTGCTCGGCATCCTCTGTGCGATCGCCGCGCTGGTGCTCTGGCTCGGCGAGCCGCTGCTGAACGGCTGAACGGCTGCGACGAGCAGTCCGCGGAGGCGAACGGCAATTGTCGGCGACCGTCGCGCAGCCGCTGCGCGCGACCATGCGAGATCTCGCGGCTGCCTCATCCATCCTCTTGCGGCTGCAGTGCCGTCGCCGCGGCCACGACACTGGATGATTCGCGCGAGGGCCGATTGCGTCGGACACGAAGCGTCGATCCCTAACGCATTTGGCTGGCCAAAGCATTGGCCTCGGGATCGCCCGGGAATTCCTGCACAAGCTTCGCCGCGGTGCGCCGTGCGGCGTCCGTGTCGCCGGCGTCCCGCTGCATTGTCGCCAACGCCATCAGCATGTCCCGATTGACCGGCCAGCGAACAGTGGCTCGGGCGAGCAGCCTGATCGCATCCGCCGGGCGCCCCGTCGAGTTCAGTGCAATGGCGTAGACGTACGTGTAGCGCGGTTCGTTGGGTGCCAGTTGCGCCGCCCGATCGAGTTCCTCCAGCGCCTTACTGCGGTCGCCCGCCCGCACGAGTGCCAACCCGAGAGCGTGGCGCAGCGCTGCGTTCTTCGGGTCGCGCGCCAGACCGCTTTCCAGCGCCGCGCGAGCCTGCGCCTCGTTGCCCTGCGCGCGCCAATCGTCGGCGGCATTGAGGTAGGCGGGCAGGAAGTCGGGATCGAGCGCGAGCGCCTGCGCGAAAGCAGCCTGCGCCTGCTCGTGACGGCCGAGCCGCGCTTCGAACGAGCCGAGCGCAACACGCGCTTCGGGTCGGTCCGCGGTGTACTGCAGTGTCGCGAGATATTCGTCGGCGGCGCTTTGCCACGCCGCGCGCTGCTGCGCGCTGAGCTCATCCTGCTGGCCTGCGAGCGCGCGCGCCGCCTCGATGCGCACCGCGCGCAACGGATCGGCGAGCAAGGGCGCCAGCAGCCGCGCTTGCACCGACGGCGGGAGCCTTTCCGCCAGCCGCACCGCCGCGAGGCGCACCAGCGGCTGCGCGTCTTGCGCCGCACGCTGGGCGGTGGCGGCGTCCCCTCCGCCCGCCAATGCGATGCGCTCGACGGCCGAGGCGCGAGCGATCGGCGCCGCGGCGACGTCGTTTGCGATGGCAGCGAGCGAGGCGATCGCGCCCGGCTTGCTGTTCTCGCCTGCATGGAAGGACGACGCGAAGTCCTGGAAACCCTTCGCATCGCGCCCCAGCCAGCCGCGCACCGCGGCGGCAGCCCACTTGGCATCCCGATTCGTGTGGCACTGGTTGCAGGCATTCGGCACGCCGAAGGCGGCGGATTGATCCGGGCGCGGAACGCGCATGCTGTGGTCGCGGCGGCCGTCGACAACCATGTAGATCGTCTTCGGCATGTGGCAGTCGGCGCACTGTGCCCCGGGGATCCGGCGGCGTGGTGGTGGTGCGACCGCGCGTCGTATTTGCCCGGCGCGTGGCACTGACCGCAGACCGCGTTGCCGTCGACACGCAGCTTCTGCGTGTGCGGTTCATGACAATCGCTGCAGGTCACGCCCTTGCGATGCATGCGGCTCTGCAGCCACGAGCCCCAGATGAACACTTCATCGCGCTGCTGGCCGTCGACGTAGTACAGGCCGGGAACCAGAAGCGACGGCAGGTAGTGATCCAGGAACGGCGCTCCGGGCCGGTAGCCCTCGGCGATCTGCGCGCGCCGCGCGTGACATTGCGCACAGACTTCGACTTCGCGCGCGGAGGTGCGCTCGCGGCTGCGGTTGGCGTTGCCGCTCGCGGCATCGATGCTCCAGCTGACGCCGCGGCGTTCGTCAAGCTGCACCGTCAGGCCTTTGCGCGGATCGGACGACTTCTCCTTTGTCCAGGCCATGTGCGCCGAGCCCGGCCCGTGGCACGCTTCGCAGCCGACCGAGATTTCCTTCCATCTCGTCTTGAAGCTGTTCGTGCCGGCGTCGTAGCCTTTCACGACCTCACTCGAGTGGCAGTCCGCACACATGAAGTTCCAGTTCTGCGTGCGCTTCGTCCAATGCAACTCATCACGGAAATCGATCTTCTCGTCCGGATACTGGCGGAACCAGCGTTGACCGCCCGCCGATTTCGGGCGGGTGTCCCAGGTGACTGCAAGCGCCTGCAAGCGACCGCCAGGCAACTCCACCAGGTACTGCTGCAGCGGCTCGAGTCCGAACGTGTACTTCACCTCGAAGTCCGCGAGCTTGCCGTCGGGGCCGTCGGTGCGAACGAAGAACTTGCCATCGTTCCGGAAGAAGTGCGACGTCACGCGGTCAAAGGTGAACTTCGCGTCGTTGAAGTCGCCGCGCACGGTCTCGACCGTCGCGTGCTGCATCGCGCGCGCGTGCTGCGATGAGGTCCACGCCGCGTATTCGGTCAGGTGGCATGCCTTGCAGGCGTCACTGCCAAGAAAGGTGGCGACCTCCGGCGTTGGCGCGGGGACGGTCGGCAGCTTGGACGGGGCTTGCTGGACGAACCACGCGGCCAGGCCGACGGCCAGCGCGGCGGCGACTGCAGAAGCAATGACCCAGCGAGCGGTTGGGGATCGTCCAGCCGCGCTGGGCCGAGCGGCCGGGGCAGGGGGCATGCGCTTCATCATGAAAGCCGCAACTTACCGCACGCGTCCCGACGGCGTCTTGAAGCCGTTCGCCCGCAGATAGGCGAGCGACTCCAGCATCGGCTGATAGACCATTTCGGTGAAGAGTCACCCTGTCTTGGCGATTACCTTCCACCGGTCAAGGTGGATTCACTGCGCGTCGCGAAGGAAGTGGTGCTCGGCAGCGACAGCGTCGGTGTCGCCCCGCTGCCGCTGATCCGCCGGGACGTGGACGACGGCGCACTGCTTGCGTTACCGCTGCAACCGCCGTGGATGACGACCGCTTACGGCTTTGTCTATCTGCGCGACCGCATGTTGTCAGCGGCGGCCGAAGCGTTCATGCCGAGGTGCGCGCGGTTGAACGCCGGCTCGCGGCGACTCACCGCCTGGACGATCGTCAGATCGCGTGAACTGCCCAGACCGGTTCGGTTTGGGGGCAATCGATTGGCCGTGCCATCGACGCGGCAGTCAAGTCCAGGACTTGCGAACCGCGCAGTCGATGCCGGCCCTGTTGTTGTTCCTTCAGCGCTGTCCGACGACCGGGGGCTCCTCGGCCGAGTCGAAGATCACGCGCGAGAACCAACCGGCCAACAGCGCACCGACGAGCGGTGCGACCCAGAAGAGCCACAGCTGCCCCACCGCCCAGCCGCCGACGAAAAGCGCCGGTCCAGTACTGCGCGCCGGATTCACCGATGTGTTGGTGACCGGAATGCTGATCAGGTGGATGAGCGTCAGCGCGAGGCCGATCGCGAGTCCGGCAAAGCCCACCGGCGCGCGTTTGTGTGTGGCGCCGAGAATCACGATCAGGAACATGAAGGTCATGACGATTTCGGTAATCGCGGACGCGCCGAAGCTGTACTTGCCCGGCGAGTGTTCGCCGTAGCCATTGGAGGCAAAGCCGGCCGACACATCGAAACCGGCCTTGCCGCTCGCGATCAGGTAGAGCACGCCCGCGGCGACGATGGCGCCCAGAACCTGCACCACGATGTACGGCAGCAACTGCGCCGCAGGGAAGCGGCCGCCTGCCCACAGGCCGACGGATACGGCCGGGTTGAAGTGGCCGCCGGAGATCGGACCGAGCGCATAGGCGCCGGTCAGCACCGTCAGGCCGAACGCCAGCGACACGCCTACGAAACCGATGCCGAGCTCGGGAAAAGCAGCGGCGAGCACCGCACTGCCGCAGCCACCGAGAACGAGCCAGAAGGTGCCAAGAAATTCTGCGGCGAGTTTGGGCGTCATCGTTCGTCTTTCCTTTCGTCGATTCAACGTTTCGAGATCCAGAGGCGCGCAGACTACCTCACCGGCGCTTGGGGGTGGTCGCACCTACGCGCAGCCGATACGGTGCCTGGGAGAGGAGCACCAGCAAGAAAGGGTCGGACGCGAAAGTTCTTCCGACCCTTCAGCGGTGATCACATGGCGTTACTGGCGTGGCTTGGCCGCCCGCTCCATCTCGCCAAAGCGGTTTTCCAGCCCCTTGACCGCAGCCGGCAGCGAACCGAAGTTGGTCCAGACCTCGTCTTCCGCCGGCGCGCTGAGCCAGCTTGAATAGCCGAGCCAGGACGAGTCGAACACCTTGACGTTCTTGTAGCCGAGATCGGCCAGCACGGCGGCGCTCTGCGAGGCACGATTGCCGCTTTGGCAGTAGACGATGATCTCTCGGGCAGGATCAAGCTTCTCGTAGAGCTTGGCGAGCTCGGCCCGCGGCTTGAGCGCCATTCCACTCGAATCCTTGATCTTGCCGGCGCGCAGTTTGGAGCGCGTGTCCGGATCGACCCAGTTCTGCTCGAACGGCACATTGACCGCCGCCGGGATGTGACCACCACGGATCGCGCGGATGTCGTCGGCCTTGAACTCCTTTACGGTGCGCACATCGAGGAACTGCACGTCCGGTCGCTTGAGCGACGCGACGACTTCCTTCGTGCTGACGAGCACGCCCGGCTGCGGCGTGAGCTTCAGCGCGACCGGCTTGCCCTTCACGGCCGCCGTCTGGATAGGCTGACCGCCAGCGCGCCAGCCCTCGATGCCTTCGTGGAAGACGCGGGCGTTACCGGCGCCGAAGTAGCGCAGCGTGAGCTGCGCGAAGTACGCGGAGGGCAGGCCACGGTCGCCGTAGACGACGACCTCGCGCGTCGGATCAATGCCCGCGCTGCCCAGCGCCTTCTCCAGGTCGGCCAGCGGCAGGTAGTCCTCGGTGTTCGCATCGCGCAGGGTCAACGTGGGGTCGCCGATGTTCACAGCTCCCGGGATGTGTCCCTTCGCATAGGCGTCTTCATCGCGGGCGTCCCAGACGATCGCACCGCGGCCAAGCGCCTGCTTGACGTAGTCCAAATCGACAATCGCCTGCGCCATCGCCCCAGCGGCAAAGAGCGACAGCGCCAATCCTGACAACCAACGTTTCATCGATATCTCCCCTAATTGGCAATGCCGGCCCTTGCCCGACCGGCAGATTGGATTACATACCGGGGGGAGTATACAAGACGGTGCTCGACCCCGTACCGATCAGGAGCAAGATGACCCGCAGAAGCTGTGTGAGGGTGCGCGCCTGCGGTGCCGTCCGCCGGCAGGGTGATTGCCAAGAAGCCCGGATGGCGGGCGAGGTTCGTGTCGGTGTTTCGGGGTGGCGCTACGCGCCTTGGCGCGGTGCGTTCTATCCGGAAACGCTGCGGCAGGCTGACGAACTGTCGTACCTGGCGAGCCGGCTGCCGACGATCGAGATCAACGGCACCTTCTACTCATTACAGTCGCCGGCGAGCTTCTTGTCGTGGTACGCGGCGACGCCGCAAGGGTTTGTCTTTTCCGTCAAGGGCCCACGCTACATCACGCACATCCTGCGCCTGAAGGATTTCGAGCGACCGCTGGCCAATTTCCTGGCGTCGGGAGTGTTCAACCTCGGCGACAAGCTCGGGCCGCTGCTGTGGCAGTTTCCGCCCAACCTGCGCTTCAACGCCGATCGTTTCGAGGCCTTCATGGCCGCGCTACCGCACGACACATCAGCCGCGTTGAAGGTGGCGCGCCGGCGCGATGCGCGCATGACCGGCCGCGCCAGACTCGCGATCGACACGCCGCGCCCGATGCTCCATGCGATCGAGATCCGCAACGACAGCTTCCTCGATGCGCGCTTCATCGCACTGCTGCGCCGCTATCGCATTGCGCTGGTGATTGCCGATACCGGCGGCAAGTGGCCTTCGCCGATGGACGTGACGGCCGACTTCCTCTATCTGCGGCTGCATGGCGCGACCGAGCTATACAAGAGCCGCTACAGCGAAGCGATGCTCAGTCGGTGGGCGGACCGGATCGGCGAATGGCGCGCCGGCAGACAGCCGGTCGACGTCACGCGCGTCGTCGATGAAGCTCCGCCGCGGCAATCCCGGGACGTCTATTGTTACTTCGACAACACCGACAAGCTGCATGCGCCAGCCAACGCCCAGCGCCTGCTCGAACTCGTCAACGGCAGCCCGGCCGCCGAGCGGCGCGTTGCCTAGACGGGCTTGGCGGACCTTCCGGATCCGGGTGCGCGGTGGAACCACCATACGGAAAGCATTGCTGCCAGCAGAGCGAAGAACCCGGCGATGCCGCTGAAGAGCGCACCGACCTCGGTCTGCTGTCGCTCCATCGCCAGCTTGGCGTTGAGGTTCTGGTAGACGCTGCGCAGGTCGGCGGCGGTGCCGGCGTGGAAGTACTCGCCGTCCGTGATCTTGGCGATCGCCTTCAGCGTCTCCTCGTCGAGCCGCACGTAGATCTGATAGTCCTCGAACCCGATCGTCGTGCCCTGCAGCGTGCCGAAGCCGACGGTATAGACGCGTACGCCTCGTTCGGCCGCCATCTTGGCGATCTGGAGCGGGTCGGGGCCGGTCGTGCGGCGTCCATCCGAGAGCAGGATGATGACGCCGGAGGTGTACGAGCCCGGCGCCACCGGCTCGCGCACGGGTCGCTCCACCTCGTCATTGCGCGGACGGTCGAGGGAGACGCCGGCGTGTCGCATCGACATCGCCACGGACTCGATGTCGAGTCCGTCGTCCGGAAACAGCATGCCAAGCGCGAGGATCAAGCCGCTGCCGGTAGCGGTGGCGCGCTGCAGCTGGAACCGATCGATCGCGGCCAGCATGTCCTCCTTGTTCTCGGTCGGTGTCTGAACGACGGCCGCGGTGCCGGCAAACGAGACGATGCCGAGCCGGACATTGACCGGCAGTTCGTCGATGAAGGCCTTGGCCGCGTTCTGCGCCGCAACCAGGCGGTTCGGCTCGACGTCGGTGGCGCGCATGCTGAGCGACACGTCCATCGCCATCGCAATCGTCATGAACTGCGACGGCAGCACGACCGAAGCCGTCGGACGGGCCAGCGCAAAGATTGCTGCACTCAATGCCAGCAGCAACAGGAACGGCGGGATGTGACGACGGAGTCGCTGGCCCGGCCCGATCGCCTCACGCACCAGCAGCAGGCTGGCATAGCGCACGGCCGTGCGCTTGCGCCGTCGCAACGCGATGACGTAGGCGCCGACGAGCGCCGGAATCAGCAACAGCAGCCAGAGCATCTCCGGCCAGAGAAAGCGCATCGCCGGTCCTCGCAGAACCTTTCGATGGAACGCGGGACCAAGAAGAGCCGAACCCGCGCGGGCACTCTAGCACTGACCATCCGGCCGGCTGAAAGTGCGCAGGACCGACGGCCATTCCTACGACAAAGGGCATACCGCGTGCACGCGACCTGCTCCACCGGCGCTGAGATGACAGCGGCAAAACCCCGGGCGACACAGGGCTTCGACGGCCGGTCGGCTTTCGGCGCCCCGATCGGCGGCGCGACGTGATACTTTTTTCCTCCGAGGATCGGGTGGCAGCGACAGACCGCAGATGAAGAAGCCCGCGCTTTACAGCAGTGCGCACCGGCATGGCCGCGGGTCCACGGCGGCGGGTGACGCGACCGCGCCTCGCCGTCCGGCGCCGGCGCGGGATGCGGCCTCGACGCCTGCCGCGCAGGCTGAAGCCGCCTCAGCAACAACGACTGTTCGGTCTGCTGGCGGATGGCTGCGGCGCTTCGCGCAGCGCCATGAGCGCCCGTTGCTGGTTCTTGGCGGGCTCGCGATCGCGCTGGCGGTGGTGGTCGCGCGCGACGAAATGAAGCCGCGCGCCAAAGCCCTGACGCAAGAGGACATCGACAAGGCCGTGCTGCACACCATGGAGAACAAGACGCTGCCGTCGCGCGCAAGCAAGGCAGCGGAACTGGTGATGGCGTCGGTCGTCCGCGTCGAAGGCTACAACGGTGATGAAAACGACGAACCCGGCTCGGGGGTGGAAATGCAGGGCGTCGGCTCCGGCGTGGTGATCGTCGACAACGGCATCATCCTCACCAACATGCATGTGGTCTCCGGCTCGAAGCGCGTGACCGTGAAGTTCTTCGACGGCAGCGAATCGGACGTCGACCTGGTGCGCGTCTACCCGGAGAACGACCTTGCGGTGATCAAGGCGCGCCGCGTGCCGGATGACCTGGAATCTGCCACGCTCGGCTCGACGGCCAATCTGCGGCCGGGTGACGAGGTGGTCGCCGTCGGGTTCCCGTTCGGCATCGGCCCGTCGGTGTCGGCCGGCGTCGTTTCCGGCCTCGATCGCAGCTTCCGCTCGCCCGAGGGCAAGCAGGTCATGACCGGCCTGATCCAGTTCGATGCCGCCGCCAATCCGGGCAATTCCGGCGGGCCGCTGATCACGATGGAGGGCGAAGTGGTCGGCATCGTCACGGCGATCCTCAACCCGACGCCGGCACGGACGTTCATCGGCATCGGCTTTGCGGCGACGATCGAGAGCGCGGGCGGAGCGGTGGGGATTCCGCCCTTTTGATTCGCGCAAAAGTAAAAACCTACTTTTGCGCGCTAGGAATGGAAAAAATCGCTGGCGGAGCCCGACGATTTTTTTCAGAACAACTGCAAGTAAAGGCGAACGATGACTGAACCGAATGCCAAGGAAACCGGCGAGCTGATGCAGCGGGTGCTGTATGAGGTCAAACGCATCGTCGTCGGGCAGGACCATTTTCTCGAGCGCGTGCTGGTGGCGATCCTGTCGCAGGGGCACTTGCTGGTGGAGGGCGTGCCGGGACTGGCGAAGACACTGACGGTCAACACGCTGGCCAAGACGATCCGCGGCACCTTCAAGCGCATCCAGTTCACGCCCGACCTGCTGCCGGCTGACCTGGTCGGCACGCGCATGTACAACCAGAAGTCGGGCGAGTTCTCGACCGTGCTCGGTCCGGTGTTCGCCAACCTGCTGCTGGCCGATGAAATCAATCGCGCACCGGCCAAGGTGCAGAGTGCGCTGCTCGAGGTCATGCAGGAGCGCCAGGTCACGATCGCCGGCCAGACGCACAAGGTGCCGGAACCGTTCCTGGTGATGGCCACGCAGAACCCGATCGAGACCGAAGGCACGTATCCACTGCCGGAGGCGCAGGTCGACCGCTTCATGATGAAGGTGCTGGTCGGTTACCCGAACGAGGAAGAGGAATTCGTCATCGTCGAGCGCGTCACCGGCGTGGCGACGTCGGTGTCGGCGGTGTGCACGACCGAGCAGCTCGCCGACCTGCAACAGCAGTGCCGCAAGATTTACGTCGATCCGAATCTGATCCAGTACGCGGTGAAGATCGTCGCGGCCACGCGCCGGCCCGAGCAGTACGGGCTCAAGGACATGGACCGTTACCTGACCTTCGGCGCCAGTCCACGCGCGACGATCAGCATGATCGAGGGCGCACGGGCGCTGGCTTTCCTGCGTGCACGCGCCTATGTGCTGCCCGAAGACGTCATCGACCTCGTGCCCGACGTGCTGCGCCACCGGCTGGTGCTCAGTTACGAAGCGCTGTCCGACGGGCAGACTGCCGACGCGCTGATCATGCGGGTGCTGCAGACCATCCAGGCGCCGGATGCGCCACTGGAGAGCCATGTTCGGTTGGCGGCGGGCGCCTAGGCAGCCCGCGGTCGCGGGCAGCGTCGCGCCCGGAATTGGCGCGGCGGCCAACGAGTCGGTCGCCGATGGCGCACGGTCGCGCGGCCGCATCGATCCCGACCGCCTGCTGCGGCGGCTCGAATGGACCGTGCTGCGCCGGCTCGACGGTCTGCTGCAGGGCGATTACCGCACGTTGTTCCGCGGCTTCGGCCTCGACCTCGCGGACCTGCGCGAATACCAGTTGCACGACGACGTGCGTTACATCGACTGGAACGTCACCGCGCGGCTCGTGACGCCGCATGTGCGTGAGTTCCAGGAGGATCGCGAGGTCGCGGCCTGGTTCCTGGTCGACCTGTCGGCGTCGATCGACTTCGGTTCCAGCGGCGTGCGCAAGCGCGTGTTGTCGGCCGAACTGGTCGCGGTACTCGCGCGGCTCTTCACGCGCTATGGCAATCGCATCGGCGCGGTGCTGCTCGCCGAGGGAGCGAACGAAGTCATTCCGGCACGCAATGGGCGTCGTCACGTGCTGCATGTGCTCGATCGAATCGGTATCGTCGGCGTCCAGAGCCCGGCTGCGAAGGGTAGCGCAGCCGGCAAGGTGACCGATCTGGCCGAGCTGCTGACGTTTGCGCAACCGGTGATGAAGCGACGTTCGGTGGTTTTCGTCATCTCCGACTTCATCAGTACGCCGGGCTGGGGTCGACGGCTGGCGCAACTGGCGCGGCGCCATGAAGTGATTGCGGTGCGGCTGTATGACCCGATGGAAGTCAACCTGCCGGACCTCGGCCTCATCGTCATGCAGGACGCGGAAACCGGCGAGCAGCTGACCGTCGACACGCACGATCGCGCCTTCCGCGAACGCTTCGCCGTCGCAGCCACGCGGCGGGAGGAGGCGCTGCGTGCGGCGCTGGGCGAGGCCGGAGTCGATTGCCTGGAACTCGCGACCGACGAACCGCTCGATGCAGCGCTGCTGCGCTTCACGCAACTGCGCAAGCGGCGCAGCCAGCTTGCCGCAGGCGGAGTGCCGGCGATCATTGCGGGGCTGCACGCCCCGTAGCGAAGCCGATGTTCGAGTCGACCAGCCTGACCTTTCTGTGGCCACGCCTGCTGTGGCTGCTACTGGCGTTGCCACTGGCGGCGCTTTTCTATGTCGTGCTGGTGCGTCGCCGCTGGCGCGCGGCACAGGCGTTTGCGAGCCTCGAGACCGTCGGCGCGGACGGTGAGGGACAGTGGCGACGCCTCGCTCCGCCGCTGCTGTGGCTGCTCGCGGTCTCTGCGCTGCTGCTTGCGGTCGCGCGGCCCCAGGCCACCGTCACACTGCCGTCGCGCGTGGAAACCGTGATTCTCGCGCTCGATATGTCAGGCAGCATGAAGGCCACCGACATCACGCCGACGCGCATGGTCGCGGCACGCGATGCGGCCACCGCCTTCGTCAACGAGCAGCCTGACAGCGTGCGCATCGGCGTCGTTGGCATCGCCGCGGCCGCAGCCGTCGTGCAGTCGCCGACCACGAAGCGCGAGGACGTGTTGTCCGCGCTCGAGCGGCTCGAACCGCAGCGCGGCACGGCACTCGGCAGCGGCCTGGTCATCTCGCTCGATACGGCGATGCCGGCGGCGCGCATCGACGTCGACGGCTTCATCAATCCGCGCCGGGATCGTCCGCAGCCGGTCGACACGCCGAAGGACGACGAAGCGAAGTCGGTGGCGCCCGGCGAAAACACCTCGGTGGCGATCGTGCTGCTGTCCGACGGTCAGAGCAACGTGGGGCCGGAACCGCAGAAGGCGGCCGAACTCGCGGCCAAGCACGGCGTACGCATCTACACCGTCGGCATGGGCACGACCGAGGGCGTCGTCGTCAAGGTCGATGGCTGGTCTATGCGCGCGCGGCTGGACGAAGAAGTCCTGCAGAAAGTCGCGTCGACGACGCACGGCGAGTACTTCCGCGCGGCAAACGCGGGCGAACTGAAGAAGATCTACCGGGCGCTGGGGGCCAAACTGGCGTTCGAGAAGCAGCGGCCGACCGAGGTGACCGCGATCTTCGCCGGCCTCGGTGCCGTGCTTGCGGCGCTCGCCGCGCTGCTCTCGATGGTCTGGTTCAACCGCATCCTGTAGCGGCGGCGTGACCCGCCTCCGACAGGTGGTGGGCCTCGGGTGAGCCTCTAGACTGGCGCCTCTCTCGGAGTGGTTCTCCCCCAAATCGAATTGGACCTAAGCATGGCGACCGTGAAGTTCGGCATCGGGCAGGCCATCACGCGACGCGAGGACGACCGGCTGCTGACCGGCAAGGCGCGCTTCGTCGACGACATCAGGCGGCCCAACGCGTTGCATGCGGTGTTCGTGCGCTCGCCGCACGCCCATGCGGTGATCGGCCCGATCGACACCGCGGAGTCGCGTGCCGTCGGTGGCGTCATCACGATTCTGACCGGCGCGGACCTTCAGGCCGATGGCATTGCGCCGTTTCCTGGCAACCCGATGTTGAAGCCCGCTGCCGGAAAGCCGCCGACGACCGCGCCGTTCCACATCCTCGCAGTCGATGTCGTGCGCTTCGTCGGCCAGCCGGTCGCGGTAGTGCTGGCCGAGTCGCGCGAAGCGGCGGAACGGGCGGCCAATCTTGTCATGGTCGACTACGACCCGCTGCCGGCCGTGGCAGACATCGATGCGGCACTCGCGCCCTCGGCGCCATCGGTTTGGCCGGATGCTCCCGGCAATGTCGCCGGCTCGGCAAGCTACGGGGATAGTGACGCCTGTGACCGCGCCTTTGCGACCGCCGCGCATGTGACACGCATCAGCGTCGACAATCAGCGGCTGGCGCCGGTCACGCTCGAGCCCCGGGGCTGCGTGGCCGAATTCGATGCGCAGTCCGGGCGACTGACGTTCCACGCGACATCGCAGAGCCCGGCGAGTTTCCAGGCGACGCTGGCAAAGATGCTGAAGCTAGCGCCGGAACAGGTGCGCGTGGTCGTCGGCGATGTCGGCGGCGGCTTCGGCATGAAAGCGCTGGTGCATCCCGAAGACGTTGTCTGCGCGTATGCGGCACGCAAGCTCGGCCGGCCGGTACGCTGGCGCGCGACGCGCCTGGAAGAGTTTCAGGCAGCAAGCCATGGCCGCGACCAGCGCGCCGAGGCGGAGGTCGCGCTCGACGCCGAGGCGCGCATTGTCGGACTGCGCATTCGCATCACCGGATCGATCGGGGCGTATGCGCACGGCGCCGGCACGGTCATCCATCTCGCGATCGGCCCGAAGATCTCTCCCGGCGTCTATCACGTGCCGGTGATCGACCTGCAGTCGAAGGCGGTGCTGACGAACACGAATGTCGTCGGCGCTTATCGCGGCGCCGGTCGGCCCGAGGCGATCTACCTGATCGAGCGATTGATGGATCGCGCGGCGGCGGAACTGAAGATCGACCCGGCCGAACTGCGTCGCCGCAATCTGGTCCAGCCGAAGCAGATGCCCTATCGCGATGCGATGGGCGAGACGTTCGACAGCGGCAATTTCCCCACCTGCTGGACAAGGCGCTGGCAGCTCGCGGACTGGACCGGCTTCGACGCGCGCCGGCGCGAGTCGCAGTCGCGCGGCAGGCTGCGCGGCCGTGCGGTGTCGACCTTCCTCGAATGGACCGGTGTCGTGCACGAGGAAACGGTCGATTGCACGTCGAGGGCGACGGCCGCGTGCGCGTCTTTACCGCGATGCAGGCGATGGGCCAGGGCATCGAGACCAGCTACCTGCAGATCCTCGCCGAGACGCTGCAACTCGATCCAGACCGCATCGAGATCGTGCAGGGCGACAGCGACGTCGCGCAGGGCATCGGCAGCATGGGCAGCCGCTCGCTCTACATCGGCGGCTCGGCGATGCTGACCGCGTCCAACGAGACCATCGACAAGGGACGCGACTCGCGTCGAAGGCGCTCGAAGCGGCGGCGGCGGATATCGTCTATGCCGACGGCCGCTTCGAGGTGGCCGGCACCGACCTCGGCATCGATCTCGCCGCGCTGGCGCAGGCAGCAGCCCGAGCGCCGCATCGCGATCACGACCGTGCAGAAGGTGGCGGTCCCTCATGGCCGAACAGCTGCCATGTGTGCGAAGTCGAGGTCGATCCCGAGACCGGGCACGTCGAGATCGTGCGGTACACGACCTTGGACGATGTCGGCCGCGTGATCAATCCGATGATCGTGGCCGGCCAGGTGCACGGCGGCATCGCGCAGGCGGTCGGCCAGGCGCTGCAGGAGCACGCGCGTCTACGACCCCGAAGCGGCCAGCTCCTCACCGGCTCGTTGATGGACTACTGCCTGCCGCGCGCCGACGACCTGCCGGACTTCGCCACCATACCGACGAGTCGCAGCCCTGCAAGATCAATCCGCTCGGCGCGAAGGGTGTCGGCGAACTCGGCACCGTCGGCGGCACGCCCACCGTGATCAACGCGATCGTCGATGCGCTGCGACCGCTGGGTGTGACGACATCGAGATGCCGGCGACGCCCGAGCGCGTGTGGCGGGCGATGCGGGAGGCGCGCCGCTGAACCTCGCGAACGGGCGAGGTCAGACGGCCGCCGGTGGACACTCACTGGGCCTGCAGTTCAGGCCGCGCACTGGATGAACGGAAAAGCTCCGCCCCCGACGGCGCCGAGTTCCTCCGGATTCAGCAGTTCCAATGCGGCTTCGGGCAGCGCAGGTTCCTCACAGCGACCTTCAGGGTTGGTTTCGCTCATGATTCCTCCGTTAACAGGGGTAGACCGAGCCGCGCCACGGTTCAATGGCGCTGCCATTTTTTAGACTTGCTCATTCCGCGCGTCAAGCTGGCATCGCTCATCCCGGATTGAACGTTTAGCCGCAGGCGAACTGAGCGCGCTCGATCGATTCCACCCTGCGCCGGCTCGACACCGCCGGCTTTCTTAGCGCCTGAGCGCGCCCGTCGACCGAGCCGCCAGCGTACGGCCAGCCCGAACCGGTTCGACAGTTCTGGACGGGCCGCGCCGCTCTGTATAACGTCCCGGTAACGCGCATGCCCAAGGATCGGCGCCGTCGATCCCGCTGATGGAGCCGAACGTGCGCGATCTTGAGACGCACCGGGCGGCTGCGGCAACCGAGCTGCACCGCTGGCTGCGTTTGGCGGAGTTGCTCGTGCCGAAGACCTCTTCGGTGGCTGCGGTGCCTCACGTGCGACTGCTGGCGGCGCCGGCCCTCGTCCTGGGCGACCTGGTCGTCGCGCTCGAACGCAAGGACGCGGCGATGCTGGCGCTGCTGGCCGTCGATGGGCCGATGCCGCGGGCGCGTGTCGCCGCTCTATTGTGGCCCGACGCCGAGTCGCAGAACGCGCGCAACAGCCTGCGTCAGCGTCTGTTCCGTTTACGTCGCGCGATCGGCGTCGATGTCATCGAGGAGGACGCTGCGCTCCGCCTGGCTGATCACGTCAGGCATGACCTCGCCGACCTGCCGGCGCGGCTCGCGGACGATCCGTCAGCGGTCGCGGGCGAATTGCTCGGCGGGTTCGGATACGAAGACACTGGCGAACTGGCCGACTGGGTGCAGAGCTCGCGCGAGCGCTTCCGGTCCCTGCGGCGCGACGCGATTGCGAAGGTTGCGGCACAGGAGGAAAGCCACGGACATGTCGCCCGCGCGCTGATCTACGCCGAACGGCTGCTCGCCGAGGACCCGCTGTCCGAGAAGGCGCACCGGCTGGCGATGCGTCTGCACTACCGGCGTGGCGATCGTTCGGCAGCCCTCGCGGCATTCGCCCACTGTCGCCATCTTCTGAGGAGCGAACTCGCGACCGAGCCCAGTGCCGAGACGGCAGAACTGGCTCAGCTGATCGAGCGCTCAGGCAACCTTCCCGGTGCAGCGGTCCGACCTATGCCGGCGGTCATCTCCCGCCCGCCGCTGCTGGTTGGTCGGGACCGCGAGTGGCGAGCGCTCGAAGGGGGCTGGGATACCGGTCGCGTCGTGCTCCTCAGCGGGGATGCGGGCATGGGCAAGACCCGGCTCCTGGGAGACTTCGCGCAGTCGCGCGCGATTCCATTGATCGACGCCCGGCCAGGCGATGCGCGCGTTCCCTACGCGCTGCTCGCACGACTGCTGCGCGCGGTTCTGCAGCCGTCCGGTGCCCGCGAGCGAAGCGCGCTGCTGCCGGCTGCGGTGCACAAGGAACTGGCGCGTGTGCTTCCGGAACTGGGTCCATCGCCGGCCGGCATCCTGAGCGAGGTGCGGTTCCGCCAGGCGGTGTGTGATGCGCTCGCTGCACAAGCTGCCGCCGGACTCGCCGGCGTGGCCCTCGACGATCTTCACTTCGCCGACGAAGCAACACTTGAACTGCTGCCCTCGCTGCCGGCGACAGGATTGAGGTGTGCGCTGGCCGTACGCGGCGCCGAATGTCCACGACCGCTCGCGGCCTGGCAGCGCGCCGAGGGCGGGAGCGGACTGATTGAGGTGCCGCTGCGTCCTCTGAGCGAGCCGGAAGTGCGTCGGCTGCTCGACTCACTCGCGCTCCCGGCCTTCGACTCGGCGGGACTCGCGGGTCCGCTGGTCAAGCACACCGGAGGCAACCCGTTCTTCATTCTCGAAACGCTGGGTGCCCTTGCGATGTCGGGTGACACCAGAGCCGAACGTCTCCCGGCGACTCCGACCGTAGATGAGCTGATCGAGCGCCGCCTGGCACAACTGAGTCCGGCTGCACTGCGGCTTGCACAGGTTGCCGCGCTGTCGGGCGGCGACTTCAACGTGGAACTCGCCGCTGCCGTGCTCGAGCAGCATCCGCTGGATCTCGTAGGTGCATGGCGCGAGCTTGAGGCAGCGCAGATGGTGCGTGAGGAGGCCTTCGCGCATGACCTCGTCGTCGAGGCGACGCTGCGATCGGTGCCGCGACCGATCGCGCAAGTGCTGCACAAGTCGATCGGCGCCTTTCTTGAGCAACGTGCGGCACCGGCGGCGCGCGTTGCCTATCACTGGCATGAAGCTGCCGAGTGGTACAAGGCTGCGCAGCAGTACAACGCGGCTGCACGCTCCAGCTTCGATGCGTCGCGTTTCCCTGAGGCAGGAGAGCATTTTCGCAGCGCGGCGGCCTGCTTCGAGCGTGCCGGCGCCCAGGCGGAACGACACTCGGCGCTGCAGGAACTCGCAGGTTGTCAGATCAAGTCGTTCGACCTGACTGGCGCGCGGGAGATAGCCGAGCTTCTGCTACGTATCTCGGCCGATGAGGACCAGTACGGGTGGGCACTCGATCGGCTGATCGACACCCTCAATATGGGGCGTCAGGATGATGCAGCCGCATCGGCGGCAGCCGTTGAGATGCGGCGGCGTGGTCAGGCCTCGAGTAACCGATGGATGGAGTTCAACGCGACGCGGAAGCTTGCCGTCACGCTGGCCCATCGCGGCAAGTTCGACGAAGCGCTGGCCTTGTTCGGCACGCAGTTGGACTGGGTCGAGGCGAATTTCCACGAGTGGAACGTGCATGTCTGGATGTGCGACAACGCCTATGTGCTCGATCTCGCGGACCGGCTCGAAAGTGCGATCGAAGCCTACCGCCGCGCGGAAGCGCTGGCGCGGCAGCACGAAAACTGGTGGGTCGTGTACGTCGCGATGCGCAACGTCGCGCTGACCTCCGCATGGGCGGGCCGACTGGACTTGGCCGTCGCGGCATCGGACGAAGCTGTGCATTTCTCCGGAAGACTGGGCGACGCCCTGGTCGAACGGAATCCGCGCGACTCGGGACGTCGCGCGGCACTGCTTCGAAACATCGGCCGTTTGGGCGACGCTCTGGCACTGCTGCAGGATGCCCGCAGCTTTCTCAAGCAGGGAGGCAGCGACTACTGGCTTGCGTACTGCACGGACCAGCTGGCCCTGGTCTGTGTCGAACTCGGACAGCCCGGTCGGGCGCGGGAACTTCTTGGGCAGGAGTTGGGTTCCCTTCCGCCGGAGGTAGCCATCTCGCGCTGGATAGCCAGGTCGCGTGTGGCACGCGCTGGCGGGCAGGCACCGGTCGCAGCGTCGGGCCCGGCACTTCAGGCGATCAATGATCCGGCGTGTCCGGCACGCTGGCTGATGCTCGGGATGCTGGAGCGGGCGAGGGAGCTCGACCCTGAACGCGCGTTCGCGCTGTGTCGCCACGTCGAAGAACGAGCGCTGCAGTGCGGACACGCGGGCATCGCCCTGCATGCGCTGGCGCTGGCCGCGGATCGGGCAGCGCAGTCCGACGCTGCCGCGGCGCGTCATCTTGCCGCGCAAGCCCTGGCACGTATCGAGCAAGCCTGGCCGGTCGGTATGACGTTGCCCGAGGCCATGTTTTGCATCCACCGGGGATTCAGCGCCGCGAAAGATACGGCCGGCTCCACTGAGGCGCTCAATCGGGGCCTCCGCTGGATCCGGACCTCCGCCTTGCCAAATATTCCTCCCGAATTCCGCGACAGCTTTCTCCATCGCAACGCCATCAACCGCGCACTGCTGACCGCCGAAAGCCGCCTACGGTAACGACCCGGTAACGCTTCCCTCGCTACCTTGCTTCCCAGCCGCGCACCGGCACTCACGAGGAGGGGATGCGATGAAGATCACGAAGGGGATCGATCTGAACGCGGACGTTCGTTGCATCCGCGCAGTCAAGGGCCTGCCGCAACTGGTGATTGGCGCCGGCGTCGCCTTGCTTCCGCTGCTGTGCCTGGCCGCCGACCCGCAGCCGGGCGGCGGGCACGCAACCCAGGCGCAAGGTGCGGCGGCCGGCGGTTCGAGCAGCGAGGCCAATACTCAACTCGAGTCCTGTCCCGAGACGCTCGGTACGATCAGCATCGACGAGCAGACCAACGCCGGCTGGTACAGCGCCTACCAGAGCCAGTACAAGATGGGTTCGACGGTGCCGGCGCTGCGGCTGATCATCCAGCAGTCAAACTGCTTCGTCATCGTGGACCGCGGGCGCGGGCTGGCGGCACGCAACCGCGAGATGGCGTTGATGCGAGGCGAAGAGGGCCGCGCCGGCAGCAATGTGGGTGGGGGGCAGATCGCCGCCGCCGACTACACGATGATTCCCGAGGTCATCCTGTCGGACCGCGGGGGTACGCGCGCCGGCGGTGGTCTCGGAGGTCTGCTCGGACGCAGCGGAGTGGGCGCGGTCGTCGCCGGCGTCGCCGGCTCCATGTCGACCAACGAGGCGGGAGCGATACTGACTTTGGTCGATAACCGTTCCACGGTTCAGCTGGCGGCCGCCGAGGGCTATTCCAAGAACATCGACTTTGCCGGACTGGGAGGATTCTTCGGCGGCGGGGCGGCGGGTGGCGCCGGTGCCTATACGAGTACGCCCCAGGGCAAGGTGATCTTTGCGGCGTTCACGGACTCGTACAACAAGATGGTCCGGGCCCTGCGCAACTACAAGGCTCAGACCGTACGCGGCGGCCTAGGCACCGGTGGCCGGTTGGGTGTGCAGGGTGGGAGCACCGACGCCTCGCGCGAAGTCGACGCCAAGCCGCGGCAGTGAGCCGGCGATGAGCGCGCGCAATCGCTGCGTTCGCGGCCTCGGTCCGCTCGTCCTCGGATGCGCGCTGCTCGCCGCGCATCCGAGCGCGTCGGCGGAATATTTCAGCCTTTATCTCCGGTGCGAGGGCGAAGTCACGTCGGACGCCGGGAAGAACGGCGCGCACGTAGATGTCGCAATGCGCGACAACAATCAGTCGGCCGTGATCCAGCGCTCGAACATCCTTCCGGTCGGGGAAAAGATGAAGTACGAAGTGTCGCCCGCGACCTACAGCATGACGTACCGGTCGCCCAAGGCGCGCACGCAGCTTTATTACGACTGGCTGCGCGGCCAGCTATTCGCCTGGGATCCCAGTCTGAAGCGGCTTGCCTACATCCGGCTGTCGATCGATCGCCAGACCGGCAACCTCGAAGGCGACTTCCGCAACAGCGACGACACCGTGCTCGCGCGTTTCGGCATGCGATGCCAGAAGGTTGATCCGTCGAGTCTGCCGGCGCCGAAGTTCTAGTCTCAGAGGAGATCAATGATGAGCGGATCATGGATCCGGCTCCTGCGAGCCGGGGCGGGATCTGTTGCGCTCGCAGTTGCTGATCGGCGATCGGCTGCAGGCGATAGAGGCCGAACTCGGGAATCGATCGTGAAGACTTCGCTCGCGCGGGTACTCGGACTGGCACTCGGCGCCGCGGTAGATGCAGCGACGCTTGGCGATATCGCGGCAGAAACGCAGGCGACCCGCGACTCGGCCAGCCGCGTCAGCGCACCCAAGCCTTGAGGAGAGACACCGTGTCCTACGTCAAACAGCAGCTCCCGTGCCGCCGACTCGCCGTCGCTATATCCATTGCGGCCATTGCGCTCGTGGCCGCCTGTGACAGCGGTCCCAGCGACTCGGAGTTCGTGACCGCGTGCATCGCGGAAGGCGCGAGGGGCGCCAACAAGATGATGCGGCGGGAAATGGGCGTCAAGGACGAGGATTTCTGCAAGTGCGGCGCCAGAGAAGCCCGATCCGCCCTGTCGCCGCTGGCCCGGCAAGCCATGGTGCTCAACATGCTGGGCAAGAAGGCGGAAGCCCACGCAATCGGAGAAAAGATGAGCGCGCAGGAGCAGGACGCCTTCATGAAGGGCACGATGACGATCTTCAGCACGTGCGCGGGAATGCCTCGCTAGGAACCGATGGGAGAAGTCATGAACCGTTTGATTCAAGGCGCAGTACTGATGGTCGCCGTTACCAGCGCGTCGGCCTGGGCGCAGAGCAAGAGCGACATACAGCGGATGCAGCCCTGGCTCGGCGTGCTGGCGCCGGACTGTTCGAACTACATGCTGCCTCAGCTCAAGAACCTTGGCGATTCGCTGGTCGTGCAGGACGGCGGCAAGGCGGTGGTGACCGGACGCAACGTGAAGCCCGCGCCCAAGTACTTCGGCGCTACACCTCCACCGGAATTCGAAACCGCATTTACGAGCGAGGTCGCGGGCGGTGAAGCGCTGGTGTTCGTGTACTACCGCAATGCTTCGGGGCTCTTCGCCGCGGTCGAGGGCGGACCGAAGGTGATGGCCGCGCTGCCGGCAGCGTTCAAGGGCAAGCGTGCGCGGCATTGCGACCCGAATCGCAACGTCGCGCCGGGGGCGACGGCAGCCGCAGCTGGGACAGCAGCGTCAGCAGGCACGGGCAATTCAGCGAAGATCTTCAAGGGCTACGCGCTGACCGAGCTCTCCGCGGCCGGGCTTCTTTACAACGCGAAAGCAAAGGAGATTTACTACAAGGCGCTTGGCCCGCTCGTGAAGGAGCCGTGGCTCGCCAAGCTCGACGGCCCGAGTTCGGAGGGTCAGGCAATGAAGGTGGCTAACGACGATTACGTGATGCTCTACACCTGCAAGAACCACGACTGCTATGACAACAACGTCGTCTTGCTGTGGTCGGGAATACAGAACGTTGTGTACGGCAAGGTCAATCAGAAAGGCAGGTCGACCTTGATCGGCAACCCACCGCCGGCCGTCGCAGCCGAGCTCGAGAAGCTGTGGAAGAAGCAGTTCCGGTCGCAACCGAAGTAGCGCCCACGGCGGAGATCGACACTCATCGGCACCGTCTGAACACCCGTCGGCTCGACGCTCATAGAAAGGAAAAGTGACATGAAGAGATTGTTTGTCACGAGCTTCCTGACCGTTGCCGTTTCAAGCCCAGCCTATGCGCTACAGCACCAAATCACACCGCTGCAGCCGAGTGACCTGACATGCGACAACCTCAAGGGGACATGGCAGTACAACGCGAACTGGGCGCCTCTGTTCGATGCGACGAAGCCTCCGGATCCGCAGACGAGGAAGCGGCCATTCCTCCTCGATTCCACGGGCAAGCCTTGGCCGACATACCGAGTGGTACTCACGCTTGCGCCAGGCTCAGCGAAAGGCTCGGGGCCGTGCACGGTCCCCAACGGCGGCATGGTCAACTGCGGCGGCGCCACTAAATGCAGCATCCTCGTGACCTGTCCTGTCACCGCAAGTGGCGCTTACGTGGCCGTCCAGGGAACCGGCATTGCCAACACTGCGGTGCGAACCGTAGCTGCACGCAAGCCTGCGAACTGCAAGTGAAGCTCCAAGTGAGGCGTAACGCGTTCGCATTGATCGACGAGCCGACGCAGGGTCGGGTCGTCGAGCGCTACGCCCTGGCGCGCTAGCACTCACAGAGATGTCGATGACGGCGGGACCCCATGACGATTGACGATGTTGGCCGTTGCCGCGCATCGATGATGCGGGCCGCGATGTTCGGACTGTGTCTATGCGGGAGCTTGCCCGCGGTCGCCGCGACGCTTGGCGACATCGCGGCTGCGCTGGCGGCACCGGCGGGCGTGCCGCAGGCGACCAACGACTGGACGGCTTTTGCCAAGCTCGCCGGCGCCAAGTGGCAGGGCAAGGCGCCCGCCAAGGGCGGCAACAAGTACTACTGGAACGGCAAGGTGCCGATCGACGGCGTCGGCTCCGGCCAGATCAGTCTCGTTGGCGGTCAGAAGGCGGCTGGACTCAGCCACGGTCGGTTGGCCGAAGGACATCGTGCTTGCGAGGGTTCCGGAGATGCTCGCCGCGCAGTTCCCGAAGGACACGAAGCTCGAGCAGGTGCGCGGCGCCTGTCCGGACGAGCGCCTCAGCGGCTCGCGCATCTACCGCGCGACGCTCGCGGGGCGCAAGCCGCTCTACCTGCACATCCAGTACGCCGCGGGGGACCGCGGCGGCTCGACGTCGACGATCGAGATGGAACCACAGCGCAACAAGGGCTGGATCTGCTGAACGGTACCGTGACCGGAGACACAGGAGGACGCATCGATGATGAGCAAGACACAAGCAGGTACGTTGGCCGTGCTTTCGATCGTGCTTGCCGCGGTGTCAGCTGCCGCGCTCGCTCAGTATTCGGCATCCGATCCCAGAAGCACGATATACAACAACGAGTCTCTGCGGCGCGAGGACGAGATAAAGAGGAACGAAGAAGCCGCCAGAAGGCAAAGCGACCAAGGGCAAAGCAGCGGCGGTGCGCCCGTCGGGTCTCAGTACAACTCCCAGACCCAAGCTGATTTGAAGGCCGCGCGCGCGAGGCTGCTGAAGATGGCGCCACTGCCTGACGCGCGCAATCCGCTGCTGGGTCGGTGGCGCGTCGAGGGCGCCGCGCGCTCGCGCAAAAAAGACGATATGAGCACGCTGATGGGCATGCTGAACAACCCCGGCGGTGCAATGTGCGAGACGCTGTTCGGCTCCGGCGTTACGGAGTTCAAGCCAAAGACTTGGTCGAGCATCGACTCCTACGGTGACGATTCGCTCGGTCCGATTCATTATCGCGGCGAGGGCAAAGTCGTTTGGGCTGTCCCCGAATCGAAGATGTTCAATTTCTTCGGCTTCGAGTTTGCGTCGCCGGATCGGATGACTTTGGTCGGCGTCGAAGGTTGCACCCTGGTTCGAGCGGGTGCGGCAGCGCCGAGCGCGACGACTGCGCCGCCGGGCAACGCGCGCGCGGCGGTCGCTGGCCCATCGATGGCGCACAAAGCGGGGACACTACCGCAAGTAGCCACCGTTGCGCCCGCGCCGCCGCCGTCCACGCTGGCGCGCCCGTCGCCGGAGGTCTGCCGCAACACGCTCCTCGACAAGCTCGGCGTCGTCGGCGTCAACCAGGTGCGAGCGATGTCAGACGTGCGTTTCAAGGACATGCCGATCGAAGGCAAGGTGCCGAACTCGAACAACCTGCGCATCGACCTGCGCGGCAGCGCGTGCGATGACCCGCGCGTCAAGGCATCGTTGTATGACTTCGACGCCAACGGGATGCTGCAGTCGATCACCTACGTCTGGGATCGGCCTGCGGGTCCGGCGCCGGCGCCGATCTTCCAGGAACGCGTGAGCACGCTGTCACGCTTTCACTCGCTGCCGCCGCCGCAGTCGCCCGGTCTCCTGCAGGCCGACACGTCACTGGGGCGTCTGATCCTGCAGGACATGCCGGAGCGCAGCCTGCTGCTCGAGGCGTACGCGGCACGGAAGTGACACGGGCTTTATCGCGGCCCGGCCCCAAGGCAAACCGCCGCGCCGGCGCCGCCTGCCTTTCGATCGACACCGCTACAAGCGCAGCAGTTCTGCGCGCGCGTCGTTCATCAGGTTGGTGTTCCAGTTGACGTACGCCTTGTGGATCGTCTTCTTGCCGGCGTCGTCCTTGTAGTCGAGGTTGACGCTGTCCAGATAGCTCAGCGTGTACTTTCCGGCCTCGTACTTCAGGTCCATGACCAGCGTGTGCGTGCGCACGACAAGCTTGCCGGTCATCTTGCCCGGGCCGCTGTCGCTGAAGACCCAGCCGCGCCGCGCGCCACCGACCATGAACGCTTTCTTGATGTCTTCGGCCGAAGCGGGTTTGCCCGAACTGGTGATTGCCGCCACGTCCTTCCACTCGACGACATCGACGGCCGCCAGCGCGATGCTTGGCGTCAAGGCGGAAAAAAGTACAGCCAGGGCCAGCGCCCAGTTGCGGATTGCCTGCGACATAACGCCCTCCTCTCGTTCTTGCTTCTTCGATCGGGCCCCGCCCCGGGGGTGATCCGGCAGTTTGCTTCGTAAATCTTAAGGAATCCAGTTGATCTGCGGCATGCGACCGGCGTCACCATGCAGTCAGAGTGCACCAAACCCCCAGTAGTAAACTTGCCCGTTGTCGAAGCGAACCCCTTGATGCAGGACATGCAAACTCTCGAACTGCTGCGCGACTACCTTTCCAGGAAGGCGTCGATCGACCCGGCCAAGGTCACGCTGGGCGCGCGGCTGGAGGACATCGGCATCGATTCGCTGGTCCTGATCGATCTGATGTTCGAACTCGAGGAGTCGCTGAACGTCCGGGTGCCGAACATGGACAGTCGGCCCGCGACGGTTTCTGAACTGGTTGATCTCTTCGACGCGCTGTCGGCGCCCCAGGCAAAGATCGCATGACGCGGCACCGCGTTGCGGTGACCGGTCTGGGGCTCGTGGGTCCATACGGATCGAGTCCTGATGCGACATTCGACCGCCTGATGGCCGGCGAGTCGGCGATCCGCGCTTACCTTCCCGAACCGTCGTTGCTGAAGGCGCCCGTGCCAGCGGTCTACTGCGATCGCTTCGACGCCGAAGCGGCGGTCGGGCGGTCGACGGCCTACATGGCGGACCGATATGCGCAACTCGGCCTGACCGCAGCCCTAGCCGCCTGGCAGGACGCCGGCCTGCCCTGCGACAGTCCGCCCGCGGAGCAGTTGCGCGGTGCGGTGTGCTGGGGCACCGGACTAGGCGGGACGCGCTCGGTCGAGCAGGCGTATTTCGATATCCTGCAGCGCGGCCGCAGCCGCACCTCGCCACTGCTGATCGTCATGGGCATGCACAACGCGGCCGCAGCGCACATCGCGATGCGCCTGGGCCTGGGTGGACCGGCGACGACGACCTCGGTGGCCTGCGCTTCATCGGCGATTGCGCTGGGCGAAGCGCTGCGCACGATTCGCCACGGCGAAGCGGATGTCGTCGTCGCCGGAGGTTCGGAGGCGGCGCTGACCTCCGGCATGCTGCTCGCATGGGACGCGATGCGCGTGCTCGCGCGCGGTGACGGTGACGCCGTGTCGTCCGCATGTCGGCCGTTTCATGCGCATCGCTCCGGACTCGTGCTCGGCGAAGGTGCCGCCGCGCTGATTCTGGAACCGTACGAACGCGCGACGCAGCGTGGCGCGCGTATTTACGCCGAACTGGCGGGCTACGGCGCAAGTTGCGACCATCATCATCTGGCTCAGCCGCTGGCAAGCGGGCAGATGCGCGCGTTGCAGGCCGCGCTCAACGACGCCGGGCTTGCCGCAGACGACATCGACTATGTCAATGCGCACGGCACCGGCACGATCGAGGGTGATCCGATCGAAGTCGACGCGCTGCGCCAGGTGTTCGGCCCGCATGCCGAGTCGGTCGCCGTCAGCTCGACCAAGTCGATGCTGGGCCACATGCTGGGCGCGACCGGTGCGGTCGAAGCGCTGATCACCGTGCTGGCACTGTCGCGTCAGCAGGTGCCGCCGACGGCGCATCTCGACACGGTCGACCGGGCGTGTGCCGGTGTGCATCATGTCGCCGGCGTCGGACAGGCGCTGGCACTGCGTGCGGCGCTATCCAGTTCGTTTGCCTTCGGCGGATCCAACGCCGTGCTCGCATTCCGGCGTCACACCGCCGTTCACTAGGGACGCCTGGTCCTCCGACAACGACGCCGATGAACGCCCAGCCGATCGAACCCCTGATGTTGACGCTCGATGCCGAGGCGGCCGTGGCCGGCGGTGTGGGATGCTGGCTGGGCGGCGCGGTATACGGCCAGCGCGCGGTCACCGGTCAGCAACTGGCGCGTCGCATCGGCGAGCACGCGGCCGCCGCCTGCGCGGTGGTCGACATGGTTCCACTCGCCGCCGCCAACGGCTTTGCCGAGCTCTGGCGGATTGCCGGCGACGGGCCGGTGACGCAGGGACGCTACGGGCCGAACGGCGAGATCACCTGGTCCGCCGATGCCTCGCTGCTCTTCGCGCACCTGACGCTCGACGAGCGCGTCTTCGGCGACGGCGTGCGCTGCGCGCTCGAGCCGACGGCGCATGCCGCCTACCGCGCCCTCTTCGCGCTGCTGCGCGATACCGGCTACCTGCATCCGGTGCGGTTCTGGAATTACCTGCCCCGCATCAATGTCGACGAAGACGGGCTCGAGCGCTATCGCCACTTCAACGTCGGCCGCCACGCGGCGTTCGTCGAGGCGAACCATCCGACGGACACTTCACCGCCGGCGGCGTGCGCCCTCGGCTGCAGTGGCACGGCGATGACCGTCATGGTGCTCGCCGCGCGCGAGCCGCCGCGGGCGATCGAGAACCCGCGGCAGGTCAGCGCGTACAAATACCCGCAGCAGTATGGGCCGCAGCCACCGACGTTTTCGCGCGCCACGCTGTACCGCAACGATTCGTGCGCGCTGCTGACGATCTCCGGCACCGCGAGCATTGTCGGTCACGGGACACTGCACCTTGGTGACGTCGCCGCGCAGGTCGACGAATCGCTGCGCAATGTGCAGGCGGTCGTCGAGGCCGCCAATCACGCAGCCGGGCAGAAACTGTTTGCCGTGGACAGCCTCAAGATGAAGGCCTACGTGCGCAACGCCGCCGATGCCGACACAGTCCGCCGCCAGTTGCAGCTCCGCCTGCCGACGACGCCGGTGCCGCTGGTACGCGCCGACATCTGCCGCGCCAACCTGCTTTTCGAGATCGAGGCGGCCGGCAGCGCGATGTTGCAGGCGTCGGCCTAGGTCGGACCGCCGCGCCGAACGATGGCCACGCCGGACCGGGCGAACGCGTCGCGCCCGCCCCTGTTCGAGCGGATCAAGTCGTGGTTGTCGCTACTCTGGTGCGTGGGCCTGCTGGGACTCGGGACTTTCCTCTGGACCCCAGTGGCCGCGTTGCTGCGGCTCGTGTTGCCGCGCGCCCTCGGCCATCGCGTGGGTCGTGACGTCGCCCGTCGCTTCTTTGTGTTCTACCTCGCCAACCTGCGCGCCACCGGCTACGCCCGCTTCGACCTCGACGAGCTCGCGCCGATCCTCCACCAGCGCGGCATCATCGTCGCCGCCAATCACCCCTGCCTGCTGGACGCGTTGATTCTGCTGTCACGCCTGCCCGACGGCGTGCCGCTGATGAAGGCCGAGCTCGAGCGCAGCGTCTTCTGGGGCGCGCCGGCTCATCTGGCGGGCTACATCAGCAATCGCAATATCATGGATGCCGTGAGAACCGCCCGTGATCGCATCCGCGAGGGGGCGCAGCTGCTGATCTTTCCGGAGGGCACGCGCACCCATCCGTGGCCCCTCGGGCCACTGCGCGGCGCGATTGCGATCATTGCGCAGCGGGCACAGGCTCCGGTACAGACCGTGATCATCGAAACCGACACCCTGTATCTTTCGAAGGGCTGGCCCCTGTTGCGCATGCCGCCGCTGCCGGTGCACTTCCGCGTGCGGCTTGGCCGTCGTTTCGAGCCGCCGTCCGATGCCTCCCGCTTCATGATCGAACTGCGCGAGCACTTCGAGCATGAGCTCGCGCGTTCCGAACTGCGTCCGGTGAGCGGCGAGCGTGTTGCATGAGTCCTGCGTCGACCAGCCATCTCGTGCTGATCCCCAGCTACAACACTGGACCGCTGGTGCTGCGCACCGTGCGCGAGGCACTGGCGCAGTGGTCGCCGGTGTGGGTCGTCGTCGACGGCAGCACCGACGGCACGGCCGCGCAGCTTGAGGCGCTCGCCGCGAGCGAACCGCGGCTGCGCGTGCTGGTGCTGCCCGTCAATCGCGGCAAGGGTGCGGCTGTGCTGCACGGGCTGCAGATGGCACAGCGCGAGGGTTACACGCATGCACTGACGATGGATGCGGATGGCCAGCATCCGGCGGGTCACATCGGAGCGTTCATGGCTGCGTCGCGCCATGCGCCCGCGGCGATGGTGCTCGGTGTGCCGCAGTTCGACGCGAGCGCCCCGGCACTGCGGCGCCGCGGCCGGCGCATCTCGAACTGGTGGGCCAGCGTCGAGACGCTGGGCGCCGGTGTGCAGGACTCGCTGTTCGGTTTTCGCGTCTATCCGATTGCGCCCTTGGTCGAGATCATGCAGTCGCGTCGCTGGATGCGCCGCTTCGATTTTGACCCGGAGGCCGCGGTGCGACTGGGCTGGGCCGGCGTGCCGGCGCTGAACCTGCCGGCGCCGGTGAGTTACCTGACAGCTGCCGAAGGCGGTGTTTCGCACTTCAACTACCTGCGCGACAACGTGCTGCTGACCGGCATGCACATCCGCCTGATGATCGAATTCGTGCTGCGGCTGCCGCAACTGCTGCTGCGTCGTCGCCCACCCCTGAGTGCGAGACCCGAATGACCCGACCCGCTCCTTCCGACAACGTCGTGCACGCTCCGCACCAGCCGCTGACCGACTATTACGCTGACGAGGCGGCACGCGCCGGATTCGTTCGCGGCATGTTCGACCGCACCGCGGGCTCGTACGACCGCATCGAACGCATCCTCGCGTTCGGTAGCGGCGTCTGGTACCGCGGCCAGGCGCTGCGCCGCGCCGGCCTCGCTGAGGGTCAGCGCATTGTCGATATCGGCATCGGCACCGGTCTTGTCGCGCGCGAAGCCGTCAAGATCATTGGCGCACCGCGCCTTTTGGTCGGAGTCGACCCCAGCCCGGGCATGCTCGAACGTGCGCGTGCCGTGCTGCCGGCGGAAGTGCAGCTGGTCGACGGCACGGCGGAGGCGATTCCGTTTCCCGACTCGAGCTTTGACTTCCTGTCGATGGGGTACGCGCTGCGGCACATCAGCGACCTGTCCGTGGCGTTTCGGGAGTTCCATCGCGTGCTGAAGCCTGGCGGCCGGCTTTGCCTGCTGGAGATCACGAAGCCCGAGACCCGCATTGGGCGCGGGCTGCTCAAGGTCTATATGCGCGGTATCGTGCCGACGCTGGCGCGGCTGGTCGGCGCTGGCGACGAAACCGTCAAGCTGTGGCGCTACTACTGGGACACGATCGAAGCCTGTGCGCCGCCCGAGCAGGTCGTCGCGACGCTGCGCGCGGCCGGCTTTGCCGACGCGCGGCGCTACATCGACCAGCGGCCGATGTCGATCTTTGCCGAGTTCCAGGCCCGCAAGCCCGACTAGACGCTACGGCAGCTTCAGCGCGGCGACCTCCGTGAGCAGCTGCTCGATGTTCATGCGCGCGACAGTCTCGGTGCGTTCGTTGGACGGTGCCGAAAGGACGGCGTGACAGTGTGTCGAAGTTTTACCCGGCCGCTCCGAGCGCGGCGCTGATGCGTCCGTCGACGAGCACGCGCTCGCCTGCACGAATGGTGAATGAGTAGAGCACGTGGCTCGTGTCGCCGACCAGGCGGTCGGCGCGCACGGTCAGGTCATCCGCAATGTCGTCGAGCCGCGCGACATGCAGCTCGATCGCGCGCACCGCACCGATGTAGCCGGGCCGCGAGGCCGGAGTGCCCTCTCCGCCGAGCAGCGCGCCATGCAGCGCCATCGCCTGTGCCGCGTATTCGATTCCATGCAACGCCGCGAGCCGGCCGCGCGACCGCAGCGGATTGGCTGGGTCACGATGCGAGCGGGCGCTGCACTCGATCGATTCGGCGCTCCACGTAACGACCTCGTGCAGCAGGCACATGTTGCCGGCGTGCGGAACGCGTGCAGCAATAGCCGCATGATTCAGCGGTTCAAGCGTCACGTCAGCGGTTCCACATGCACGCGCAATTGCGGTGGCGCGAGGTATTCGAGCACCAGCGGCCCGGTCCGCCGCTGCGCCAGCGCAGCCAGCAGTGGCAGGCATCGCGCGGCCGGATTGCTCGCGCGAAGCGCCTCCAGCGCGGGATCCACGCAACGCTCGGGCTCGCCTGAGCCGAAGGCGATATCGATATGCGCAAGCGAGCGCTCGGTGCGGTCCGGCACCAGGACCAGCGCGACGGCGAAGGCGTCAGGAATCGGCCGTTTGGAAAACAGCGGCTCCGGATAGGCAGTGTCGTAGGCGATCAGCAAGTGCGGCTCGTTGCTCGCCTGCACCTGCACGATCGTCTCGAGCAGGCCCGCGGCGAAGCTGCCGTCGTAGGCCGCAATACTGGTCGAGGCCGCCATCGCTTGCGCGGCAATGCTCCAGTAGCCGGCCGGCGCGTTGTGCACCGAGTTATGAAAGCGCGTCGGCGATATGAATCGCTCGCTGGAGGCGAGCACCTCGCAAATCGCATGGCAGTTGTCGCCATCGCCGCCCGACGCAGAAAACACCGTCGCCAGTGTCGCCGCCGGTCGTCCTGCCGCTTCGGCTGCTGCGGTGGCCGCAGCGAGCGCAACGCGCACCGCCGCCCCGGTGCGACGCCGCTCGGCCGCAGGCAACGCCGGCGGCAATGGCAACGCACAGCGCGCTGCGACGTGGTCACATTCGCCGCGCAGCACCGCGGCCGCCTGCGTCCAGTCGCTGAGCCCGGGTCCGATCAGGCCGATGCCCTCGATCCACGCACCCACCGCGTCGACGCCGCGGGTCATGACGGCAGCCCCAGCACCAGCGCGCAATTGCTGCCGCCGAAGCCGAACGAGTTGCTCAGGACGTGGCGCAGCGCCGCGGTCTCCGGCTCGATCCGATATCCGGGCAGCAGCTGCGCATCGATGCGCTGCGTGCCGGCACTCCCAGGCACGATCCCGCGGTCGAGCGCGAGGGCAGCGATGACCGCCTCGATCGCACCGGCTGCGCCGAGCGCATGACCTGTTGCGCCCTTGGTGGAGCTGCAGCGAACGGCACGCCCGAATACCGCGGAAACCGCCAGCGCTTCGGCAGCGTCGTTGGCCGGCGTCGCGGTGCCGTGCAGGTTGATGTAGTCGATCGCATCGGGCGCGAGACCGGCATCGCGCAGCGCGGCCTGCATCGCCATTTGTGCACCGAGGCCTTGCGGGTGCGGCGCCGACATGTGATGTGCATCGCTCGACTCGCCGACGCCGAGCAGCGCCACGCCCGTATCTGCGCGTGCCAGCAGCACGAAAGCCGCGCCCTCGCCGATCGATATGCCGTTGCGCTCCGGATCGAACGGTCGGCAAGCCGTTGCTGACAGGACTTCGAGCGAGTGGAAACCGTACAGCGTCGTCAGGCACAGCGAATCGACGCCGCCGACGACTGCCGCGTCGATCAGTCCCGCTTCGATCATGCGGCGCGCATTGCCGAACACCTTGGCGCCCGACGAACAGGCGGTGCACACGGCCGCGGCCGGTCCGGTCAGATCGAAATACCGGCGGACGAATTCGACAACCGAGAAGCTGTTGTGCGAACGGCGGTAGTCGAGCGCTGCGGGCAGCGCGCCGGTGACGGGATCGCGGTGACGGTAGGCGATTTCGGTCTCGAGGATCCCCGCGGTGCTCGTGCCGAGGAAGACGCCGATACGCGCGGCACCGAACTGGTCGCGCGCCGCGCGTACCGCTTCGGCGAAGCCGTCCTGTTCGAGCGCCAGTTGCGCCAGGCGGTTGTTGCGGCATTCGTACGCCGCAAGATCGGTGCGCAGCGGCGCCGCGTCCAACCCCGCAACCTCGGCAACCATGGTGTCGAGCTGCACTGTTTCGAAAGCGCACGGCGCCAAGGCGGAACGACGCTGCAGCAGTGCGTCGGCGAGCGCATCGACGCCGCGGCCGAGGCCCGTCACACCGGTGTAGGAAAGGAAGCGCAGCACGAACAGCCTGGAAGGTGAGCAGCGGCCCGCGAGGGCAGAGTGGCGGCGATTATCCTCAAATCACGACGATGCGGCGGAGCGTCCCGGCGGCGCTCGCCAACGCGGCGCGAGGTCGACGAGCAGGCGTTGCCACAGCGCGCGCCAGGTCGGCCAGTCGTGCGCGCCGTCGACGATCAGTCGATGCTCCGGCGGCAACGCGTCACCGAGCAATTGCTGGCCCTCGGCGAAGCGGTCCTGCGCGCCATGGCCGATGACAACCTCCGGCCCGCCGGGAGCACCTTCGCCGAGCCAGCGCCAGACGCGTCGCTCGTCATCGAAGCGCGCTTCGCGGTGCCTCGCGCTCCATGCGGTGATGCCACCTGCGCCCGGCACATCGTCCCAGAGGCTGCGCGGACCGGGCCACGGCGCGATCGCAACGACACCGTCGACGAGCTCGCGGTACGCTTCGGCGCAGGCCAGGGCCGTCATGCCGCCGAGCGAGATGCCCGCGAGCCAGACGCGGTTGCCTGCGCCGGCGTGCCGCGTGTTCAGCACCTGTTCGCGCAACAAGGTCACGATGCGATCGGCCGCGTAGATGTCGACCGGCACTTCGCCACGCACGACCGTCGCTGCGACGCGCTGCGCTTCCAGGTCTTCGACAAAACCCTCGCGCACGAAGTCGTCGGCCGTTGTTGCAGCTGCCGGCAGCAACACCAGCGTCAGCGCTGATGCGGCGCCGGACGGGCCGATCCGATCGACTCGCAGCGTCAGCTGTTCAGCGTCGTTCATCGCCAGGCATCGGCTGCGCCAGCGCGGCCGAGAACAGGAAGGCGAGCACGACGCCCGGTGCGACCGTGCTGCCGATCATGCCGAGCACCGGGACGCTGGAAAACGCCAGCACGCCGAAGGTCAGCAATGTCGTCGCGGCCGCAAGCGCCACCGACACCAGCATGCGCGTTGACTCGGAACGCGTCGTGCCGGGGTCCGGTCGACTGCGCCGGTCGAACAGCAGCGAGTAGTTCGAACCGACGGCAACCACGAGCAGCAGTCCGACCAGGTGCAGCAGCGTCAGCTGCACGCCGACCGCGAGCAGGCCGCCGATCACGCACAGCACCGCCGCCGCGAGTGGCAGGACGACGCGGGCGAGTCGCGGCAGGCTGCGCAGGCTCGCGGCCAGCAGCAGCACGATGACGACTGCGGCGCCACCGGAAAGCCAGGCAGCTTCGCGCAGATAGTCGGCGTACATCGTGTCGGTCGCGGCCTTCATGTCGAGCAGTAACGGCATGCGGTCGCCGACGGTAACGCCGGCGAGGGCGGTGCGCAGTGCCGTGACGTCGATCGATCCGGACACGGGGCCATGCAGCGGCATCAGCGCGATCCACGCCGGCTCGTTGGGGGCGGGCGCTTCACGTTCGATCAGCAAAGACTGCAGACCGAGGGCGAGCGAGGTGCCGGCAAGCGACTCCGCCGTCAGCAGGGACCCCTGGCGCGCTTGCTCGACATCGTCGACGAAGCCCTGCAGCTTCTCCGGCCGCAGCGGCAGACCCTGCAGCGCCGGATGCAGGCGCGCCTGCAGTTCGGCCGCCGGCGGTAGCGCGGCCTGGCGCGCACGCTGTGTCGCCTCGCTCGGCAGCCAGCGCGTCGGCGTGTCGACGTGCGACAACACGCCTTGCTGCACCAGTGGTGCAAGGCGCGCGGCACTCGCCTCGGCGCCGCGCAACGCGGTCTCGCGATCATTCGCCGGGACGGCCACCACGTAGCGCACGTCGGGCGCACCGAGATCGGCACGCAGCGCGGCATCGAGCTGCCGTGCCTCGATCGGCACCGGACTCAGTGCGGTCAGTTCGGGCTGCCATAGCCGGTCACCCTTCCCGACGATGATCGCTGCAGCAGCAAGGCACGGCAACGCGATCCACCGGCGCCATCGCGCGAGGCGCGCCATGACGGCCTCCAGCCGTGCGCCGATCGCCGACAGATCGCGCAGCTTGAATCCGTGCGGTACCAGCAAGGGCAGGCCGTATCGCGTTGCCAGCGCTGCGCCGATCAGCCCGACGATGGCGAACAGTCCCGGCTGGGCCAGGCCCGGAAAACCGGACAGCAGCAGGACCCCGAAGCCCGCGATCGAGGTGGCCATGCCGAGTCGCAATGTCGGCCACAGGCGCTGCTGCCATGTTGCGGCCGTTGCCGGATCGGCTCCGCCTTCGGCCTGCACGAAGAGATAGACGGCGTAGTCCACCGCCTCACCGATCATCGTGACGCCGAAGGCGAGTGTCACGCCGTGCACATAGCCAAAGCCCGCCCCGACGGCCGCGAATCCCGCGAGCACTCCGCACGCGACCGGCACCAGCCCGAGCAGCAGTGTGCGCACCGAACGGTAGGCGAACCACAGCAGCGCGACGACCAGGATCGTGCTCAGCGTACTCAAGGCCGCGGCCTCGGTGATGATGCGCCCGCGTGACTCGGCCGCAAACACTGCCGGACCGGTCTTCAGCATGCGCAACTGCGGCTGGTTCAGCGCGGCGAAGTGTTCGTCGAGTGTCTCCAGTGCGCGCTGCTGCGCATCGGAATCGATCAACGGAGCGCGCAGTGCCACCATCAGCAGCGCACGCTCGCCATTGCGCGACGCCCAGACGCCGGCCTCGCGTCGCGGCGTCACGGGCCCGGACAAGGTGTCGATGAGCTGCAGCGTCTCGCCGGTCGGATCGCGGGGCAGCAGCGAGGCCGCGAGCATGCCGGCCGGGCCTGCGATCGTTTCGATGGTTTCGCTGATCGCCGCGCGCAGTCCATCGATCGAGAAACGCGCGGCGTCGACGGTCGGGCTCAGCAGGTAACGCTGCCTGAAGACGAACGCGCGATCGGCCTGCAGCGACTGGCCGTCGCCATTGGTCGCCTGCGTGAACTGTGCATCGGTTCGCAGTGCCGCAGCCAGCGCGCGTGAGGCCTGCCCGCGCTGCTCGGCGTTGCCGCCTTCGATGCCGACCAGCACCAGGCGCGCGAGCGCCCCGGCGCGCAGCTGTTCGATCAGGATCTGTTGCTCGATCGCGGGTGAGCGCGGCAGGAACACCGAGAGATCGGTGCGGATCGGCGTGCGTACCGCCTGCCACAACGCGACCGCGATCAACGCCAGCCACAGTAGCAGCGTCACGCGCCCGCGCGGGCTCATCGCGGCTTGTCGTTCGTCGGCGCCGGCGTGATCAGCATCAGCGATCGCACACCATCGGCCTGCCGGATCTCGACTCGATCGATCTGCTCGTGGCGGCCCTCGATCTGCACCGTCTCGATGTATTGCGCCACCGATGCCGACACCGGGGCGAGATCGAGAGTCCACTTGCTCCTCTCGCCGTGCAGCGTCACGGTCCAGCCGCGACGCAGCGCGGCCAGATCGCCGGCCATCGTTCCGCGCAGGCTGTTGATCGCCAGCCCGCCGTCAGGCAGGTCCGCGAGTGCGAGGCTGCGCGCGCGCTGGCCCTGTCGCAGCGTCAGCTGGTCGCCGGCCAGCACCATCGACTCGGCGCGCGGTTGCAGCGTGTGCTTTTCGATGCGATCGGGCGCGACGAAGCGCAACGTGCCGGACGACTTCACCGGCGCGTCCAGCACCGGCACGTAACGCAGTTCGGTGAAGGTCGCGTCGGCGTCGCCGCGCGCCGCGAGCGCGGCCATCAGGTCGGTCACCGACCACTGCGCGGTGGCCGCCAGCGACGTCAGCGCGATCAGCCCGCCGGCGAGTGCCCTAGCGAGCCGCGTCACGCGCACTGTCCGCCTTCCAGAAGTCGAAGAAGTTGAACCAGTTGTAGGGATGCAGCCGGCAGGCATGCTCGAGTTCGGCGGCGTAGCGCCGCGCCGCTTCGTGCACAGCCGCATCGCGACCCCCAGGCGGCAGCGAAGCGAAGTCGGCGATCGGCGCAAAGCGCACGCGGTAGCGTCGTCCGCCGAGATAGATGCCCTGCATCAGCAGCACGCGTCGCCGCAGCAGCGCAGCAAGGCGGAACGCACCGAGCGGAAACGGCGCCGCTGCGCCGAGAAACGGAACGCTCAGCGTGGGTTGCTTCGCGAGGGTCCGGTCGGCGAGAAATCCGACCAGCTGGCCGTCGTCCAGCGCCTGCTGGACCTGCAGCATCGCATCGGCGTGACCGAGGCTGATGATGTGCGGTACCGCCTGCGGATTCATCGCGGCGAGCGCCGCGTTGATACGCCGGGCGTTGTCCTCGTACATCACCATCGTCACGTCGTAACGCCGGCCCTGCGCCGCGGCACTGCGCGTCGCGGCACGCAGCACCTCGAAGCTGCCGAAATGCGCGCCGACAAGGAATGCGCCGGGTGCTGTGGCGAGTGCGCGATCGACTTCATCCGTGCCTTCGAAGTCGATGTCGAACTGGTCGAAGCGATCGTTCAGCAGGAACGCGCGGTCGTGCACCGTCGAGGCAAATGCATGGAAGTGACGCAGCGCGTCGATCCACGTGGCCGGCCGGCCGAGCGCTCGCGACAGATAACCGAGCGACGCGCGCCGCGCCGCCGGCGCCGCAACCAGGAAGTACAGCGCAATGAACGGCAGTATCAGGCGCGACAGCGTGCGACCCAGGCCGAGCGACAGCCAGCGCATCAGTGTCAGTGCCGACTGGCTGCCGCGCTCGTCGCGCTGCACCCAGTCCGCCGGGGCGGAAACGCTCACGACGTCTCCCCTTCGGGTCCTGTCTGAAGCCGCGCGCTGCCGCTGGCGACGCGCGTGCCGTCGACGGTCGCGAGTTCGAAGCGCACGTCACCGGCGCCGCGCTCGGCGTGCAGCGTCAGCATCATGCCCGGACGGACCGGCGCGAGGAACTTCGCCACCGGCAGGCCGCGCACCGGCATGCCGTAGTGCGCCTCGATGGCAGTCACCGCGGCGTCGAGCAGCACGACACCGGGATAGATCGGATGTCCGGGAAAGTGGCCGGCCAGCGCCGGATGGTCGGCCGCCAGCGGCAACTGCACGTCGAAGCTTGCCGCACTCATGCGGATGTCCTGGCCGTGCGCAGCAGAGCGCGCAATGCCGACACCGGCAGCTTGCTCGTTTCGCCGCGCGGCAGGGACGGCACCAGCAACAGCGGACGCGGCAGGAACACCGGGTCGATATGCTCGCGTAACGCCCTCAGCAACGCACTCGCTGGCTGGCCTGGTGCGACCACCGCTGCGGCGAGCCGCATCGCGTCCGCGCCGCCGTCTTCCAGCTCACCCGCGACGAAGAACGCGCCGTCGATAACCCCGGGTACCCGCAGCAGCACTTGATTGAGATAGGCGAGTGAACTGCGCTTGCCGGCGATGTTGACCATGTCAGCCTGGCGGCCGAGCAGCACGAAGCTGCCGTCGCCCGTCGGCTCGATCAGGTCGGCGAGCTTCGTACGGCTCAGCACATGGCCGCCATGGGCCCACGCGCCTTCGGCGTCGTGCGTGACACGTACGCCCGCGAAGGGCGTCCAGCGATCCTCGCGGGTTGTGCGCCGCGTGGCCACCTGTCCACATTCGGTCGCGCCGTAGATTTCCAGCAGCGGTGCTTCGAACGCCTGCTCAGCTGCGCGGGCCAGCGCAGGTGTCAGCGGCGCCGTCGCGCAGATCATCAGATCGATCGGCGGCAGCTTCAGTCCGGCTTCGAGCACCGTGCGCAGGTGAAACGGCGTGGTCACGAGGCCACGCGGCCGGGGCAGCGCTTCGAGTTCGGCCGCGATGTCCGCCGGAAAGAACGGTCGTGACGCCGTCGTGGCCGCTCCACCGGCCAACGCGACCAGCACGGTCGACTCGAAGCCGTAGCTGTGTTGCGCCGGAACGGTTCCGAGCAGCGCGACGCCCGCGGGCGCCAGGTCCTGCATGCGCTGGACCAGCGATGCGCCGGCGCGTACCAGGCTGCCCCAGTATTTGAGGTGCGGTTGCGGTTCGCCGGTCGAGCCCGACGAGTACATGCGCGCCACGAGTTGCGTGCCCGACAGCACCGGCATCGGCAACGCATTCGCCTTCGTAGCGTTGGCGACCAGTTCGACCCGATGCACCGGCAGTCCGGCGCTCGATTCGGCGTCCTCGTCGCCATCGACGAGCAGCACGAGATCGGGCGCGTCGTTGCGCAGATGCGCGATGACGCCGGGCGTGCGAGCCGGGGGCAGCAACGTGATGATGCCGCGCTGCATGCAGGCCGCGAGGCTGACGATGAAGTGGTAGCGATCGCTACAGGCGTTCAGTACATGGCGCGTGGCAGGCAGCCGCGCGGCAACGGTCGCGGCGTCTTGCAGGAACTCGGCAACGCTGATCGAACGACCGCCACGCCAGGCGAAGACGCGATCCAGCGCTGCCGGGTCATGGGCGACCAGCGGCCAGGCTTCCGCAGGCCGCGGCGCATCGCGCAACGCGGCCTCCCAGTTATCCATGCAGCTGTCGCGCGGTCATCGCATCGGTGGAACGCGCGCGCATCAGCGCGCGAAACCCCATCACCGTCTGCGCGATCGACGCGCAATGGCTTGCGGGCATCAGCCGTCGACGCAGAGCGAACTCGAGCACGAACATCAACGCCACCAGCGGTCCGGATAACAGCGTGGCAAACGTCGACCAGACCGCCGCGCTGGCGCCGACGAAGAGCGCGATCGAAATCGCGGTCATCGCAATGAAGTAGATCGTCCACGCCACCGTCACGCCACGCGAATACTCGACCACTTCAGGCGGCATCGACGGCAGCACCGCCCGCGCGATCCGGGTCGCGAGCGGTTCTTCCCCGGGCAGCAGCGTGCGGCCGAAGACGATCGCGAGCAGCGCGTGGCCGGCCGCGTGCTGGACGAACCACAGCGTCGGCACATGCTGCGACAGCTCGGCGACATGCGTTGCGATGGCAACAACGACGATGGCCATCGCGACGACGACCGCCCAGCGCAAGCGCGTGCGCCAGCCGATGGCCACCGCGCCCAGAAGCAGCGGGGCCAGCGCAATGCCGACTGACAGCGCCGGGGGTAGCCGACCGCTTGAACTGAGGTAAGCGAGCAGCAGGCACACCGCGGCGACTGCCACCGCGGCCGCGAGCGCCGCACGCTGCCCGACGATCACTTGGTCCGGTGCGTGGCGATGTGGCGGGCGAGGCTGTCCAGCGACGAGAAGATGCGCACGTTACCCTCGTCATTGGCGCGCAGCTGGAAGCCGTACTTGCGCGAAACCACCAGGGCGACCTCAAGGATGTCGATCGAATCCAGTCCCAGGCCGTCGCCGTACAGCGGCGCCATCGGGTCAATGTCGGCAGGCACGACCTCGAGATTCAGGGCCCGGACCACTTCGTGGGCAAGCTCCTGGACCAGCGCCGGGTCGGCCAGGGCGGTCTGTGGAATCACGTTGCTGTTCATCGCTGCAGGAATTCGCTGAAGTTTGGCCGCAAGGTGCGCCGGCCTCCGGGCGGCCTGACTTCATTCGCTGGGTTGTGTCCCCGGAGGAGCGTCCCTTCCGACGGCGCGATACGAGCGACCGGCGTTGGGCTCTTGGTGGCGGCAGCATACTGCACACGGCTCGCCAGCGGCGGCGCGCAGAGTCGCCGATCTACTCGGTGTTCAGGCCCCAACTTGGCCGACTCGCCCGCCCTCCAGCACGCGCTTCAGATTGACGAGCGCCCGCTCGGATTGCCGCAGCAGCGCGGCCCGCGTCAGGTTGCCGTCGAACATCGTCCAGGGCCAGCGGCGCGATCGGTACGAAAGCGTCCGGAAGAAGCGGGTCAGCGCGCCGTCTTCGCGCAGCTCGTAGACGATGCGCGCGTCGCCTTCCGGCGTGGCGGTCGCGATGACCCATAAAGTGGGCGGTTCGCAGGCCAGAACGGTCCACGTCGCCGATAGCTGCCGCCGGCCGACGCGGATGGCTTCGGTCACCCGTTCACCCGCTTGCAGCGGTCGCGGAGTCGTGTGGCTCACGGCGGCCGTGGCCGGATGCCAGAGATGCCAGAGCGACGCATTGGTGACGAACTCGAAGACCGTTGGTGCCGGCCGCCCAATCAGCACGAACGACTCGATGGTGACCAGTCGCGGCTCGTCGGCGGTCGGCGGCCAGCGCAGCGAGGGTTGGGTCATTGGCAAGGTCGATTGGGCGCGAAACTCGCTGGTGAGCATAGCCGCCGCGCCGCTCGGGCCGGCGTCACGCGTCCGCAGTCAACAAGCTTGACCTTGCGCATCCAATGGTGTGCCGCGCCAACTACAAAGGGTACAGACTGGCGGAAAGAGTAAGGAGATGCCATGCAACGACCTTGGTTGAATTTGTACCCCGAAGGTATTCCGGCCGAAGTGGACTACACGGCCTATAGCTCCCTGAAAGAGATCCTGGAGACGAGTTGCAAGCGGTTCGCCGACCTGCCCGCCTACGGGAACATGGGCGTGTCGATCACCTACCGCGAGCTCGACCAGTTGAGCCGCGACTTCGGCGCGTATCTGCAGAAGGTTGCCGGCCTGGGCAAAGGCGACCGGCTGGCGATCATGCTGCCCAATCTGCTGCAGTACCCGATCGCGTTGTTTGGCGCCCAGCGGGCCGGAATCGTGGTAGTGAACACTAACCCACTGTATACGGCACGCGAACTCGAGCACCAGCTGAAGGATTCGGGCGCTACCGCGATCGTCGTGCTGGAAAACTTTGCACACACGCTGGAGGAAGTCATCGCCCGCACGTCGGTGCGCACCGTGATCACGACCCAGATCGGCGACATGTTCCCGGCGTTCAAGCGAATGCTGACCAATCTGGTGGTCAAGCATGTGAAGAAAATGGTGCCGGAGTGGCATCTGGCAAAGACCATCGGCTTCAACGAGGCGCTGGCGGCGGGCCACGAGCAGACGCTCGACGACGTGTCGATCCGGCTCGATGACTTGGCGTTCCTGCAGTACACCGGCGGCACGACCGGCGTCGCTAAAGGCGCGATGCTGACGCAGGCCAACATGGTCGCCAACCTGCAACAGGTGGCGCCGTGGATCGCGCGCGACCTGCTCGACGGCAAGGAAACCACGCTGATACCGCTGCCGCTTTATCACGTGTTTGCGCTGACGGTGAACCTGGTGTTCATGAAGATCGGTGCCCACATCATTCTGGTCACGAACCCGCGCGACATCCCGGCCTTCATCCATCTGCTGAAGAAGACCCCGATCACCGCGATGATCGGCGTGAACACCCTCTACAACGGGTTGTTGAACGCACCGGGGTTCACCGAACTGAACCTGCACGCGCTGAAGATCTGCGCCGCCGGCGGCATGGCGGTGCAGCGCGCCGTGGCGCAAAATTGGAAGGCCGCGACCGGGGTTCCGCTGATCGAGGGCTACGGCCTGACCGAGACCTCGCCGATCGCGATCTCCAATCCGCTCAATATCGAGGAGTGGAGCGGCAACATCGGCGTGCCGATCCCGTCGACCGAAGCGGCGATTCTCGACGACGACGGCGCGCCGCTGCCGGTGGGCCAGGTCGGTGAGATCGCGATACGGGGCCCACAGGTCATGCGCGGCTACTGGCAGCGCCCGGAAGAAACCGCCAAAGTGTTCACGCGCGACGGCTGGTTCCGCACCGGTGACATGGGCTTCATGGACGAACAGGGCCGCTTCAAGATCACCGATCGCAAGAAGGACATGATCATCGTTTCCGGCTTCAAGGTGTTCCCGAACGAGGTCGAAGACGTCGTCATGCTGCATGCGGGTGTCATGGAAGTGGCCGCGATCGGCGAGCCCGACGAGCGTACCGGCGAGCTGGTGAAGATCGTCGTCGTGAAGAAGGATCCGGGCCTCACGGAGGCGCAGCTGCTCGAGCACTGCAAGAAGCATCTGACCGCCTACAAGGTGCCGAAAGTGATCGAATTCCGCACCGAGCCCTTGCCGAAGACGACGATCGGCAAGATCCTGCGCCGCGAACTTCGCGCCGCAGTCGCTGCGCCGAAGGGAACAGTGGCCGCCGTGTAACACTGGCGGCGTTGCTGATAGCGCGGTGGTATCCAGAAACAAGAAACGGCCCCGCGGGCGCCGTTTCTTTGAGCAATGTGCGGGCAAAGCTCGGCGACGGCAGTGTCCGCGTGCGAGAGCACAGAGCCCCAAAACCCTCAGAGCACGGGCGATGCCGCGTCGCGTTTCCTTACATCCCACCAAGATGGACGTCGCGGGGGTGACCCGTTGTCTCAGTAATTCAGGCACTTGCGCAGCTTGGTACGGTTGATGCGTCCGGGAATCCCTAACCTGGCACCGGCGCCGGGAGATCTTCACGGGAGAACCGCCCCATGACGCACACACCACGCCACTTGCTGGCCTTTTCGGCGCTGTCGCTCGGCTTCGCCGCCGCCACCGCGGCGCCAGTCTATGAAGACGGGCTTGCGACGCCGCTAGACGAGTGCCCGACCTGCGTGGTCGGCAACCATTTAGCCGAAGGTCCCGACGGATCCATCGCCGGTGTCGGGGGCAGCGGCATCAACGCGGCGGCTGGATCCTTACTCGACGGACAGCGGACCTACATTTATGACCGCGGCTATCCGGGCTTCGCGGCCGGCGCATCGATCGCGCGCGGCTCGAACGGCTTCGCGATGATGGTGTGGGACATGGGCGTGGCGATGAACACAATGCGCCTTTACACGCACCAGGACCACTACAACGGCGGCCCGATCACCGATCCCTTTGTCGCGCAGGACGTCATGGAGTACAGCGTCTGGGGCAGCAATGACAATCTCACGTTCTTTCTGCTGTCGGACGTCATCGGCTACGACATCGACGGTGGCGGCGTCGGCAAGCCGACTTACACCTTCGAAGGGGCCGAGCCCACGTTCGTCTATCGCGGCGGCAGTGCGGAATTCCTCGCGGTGAATGCGTACACGCGCGACTACACCTTCGACAGCGACTATCGTTACTACGGCATCCGCTCCAGCCTGATTTCGGTCCAGCACGTACCGCCAGATGCCGATCCTGAAATCGATGCCATCGTCGGCAACCCGGGACCGATACGCGAGGTACCCGAGCCGGGCGCACTCGCACTGATGACCTTCGGCCTGGCTGCGCTCACGCTGCTGCGCCGACGTCGCCGCTAGACGCGGTTACAGCCAGAACGGCGCCCGCGGGCGCCGTTTCTTTTGAGCACTGGCGGCGAACATCAGGCGGTGGCCGTACCCGCCGTCTGCAACGCCCGTCGCATCGCGCCGAAGCGCCTGCGGTACTGCGCCGGCGTCAAAGAAACCTGGCGGCGGAAAAGCCGGCCGAAGAAGCCGGCATCCTCGTAGCCGACCTCGTTGGCGATCGCCTCGACCGGCGCGTCGCCGGATTCCAGCATCTGTTTCGCCTCCTCCAGTCGCAGCGTGTGCACGTACTCGAGCGGTGACATGCCGGTCGCCTGCTCGAAGCGGCGCTTGAACGAGCGCTCGGGCAGTCCGGAGAGCCGAACCATCGCCGCCACCGGCGCCGGCTCGTGATAATGGTGGGCGATCCAGGTCTGGCAGCGCGCGATCTCCGCGTCTTCCGCCTGGCGTGATCGCGCCAGCCGCGCGAACGGCTGTTGCCCGACGTCGTGCCACTCGATCAGGTTGATGCGGGCCGTCTGCATCGCGACTTCGAGGCTGACGAAGCGCGCGATCAGGTAGATCGCCAGATCGAGCCAGCTGGTGCCGCCGCCCGCCATCACCAGCCGCTGCCCTTCACCACTGACCACCAGCGCGCGCTGCGGATGCACCCGGACCTGCGGGTGCTGCGCGCGCATCACGTCGCAGTAGGCCCAGTGCGTGGTCGCGTCGTTGTTGTCGAGCAGTCCGGTTTGCGCGAGCAGCATCGCGCCCGAGCACGCAGTCGCGATCGTCGCGCCCTGCGCATAGCAGCGCCGCATCCACTCGACTTCGGCGTCAAACCCGGCGACCGGCGCGCCCGGCGGGATCGCCACTTCCGGCACGCAGATCACATCCGGCGCTGCGAACTCGTCGAGCGTCTGCTGCGAGCGGATCTGCACGCCGTTGGCAATCGCGAACGGCTCGCGGAACCGCGACACCACGACCGGCTGCATCGGTGATGGAGTAACGACGCCGTCGACGACCATTCCCCAGTCGCGCACGGCCGACAGCAGGATGTCGTGGAGGCCGTAAAGCACGGATGCGGTGACCTGCGGAAAGGCAAGTATCGCAACGCGCACCGTGGGCGGAGACGCTTCAGCCATCGGGGCCTCCTGCGGGTGTGGCCAGGCAGGCGCCGTGGCCGAAATGTCCAGTTCGTTGCCGAAACGGCTTTAGTGCCGGAGCGCTTCCGGACCTACCGTGCCGTCCTGTCCGGATTCAACCAAATGGAGTGCTGCCATGCCATCCCCCATTGATCTGTTGCTCGACCCCGTCTCGTTGGCGATTCTCGCTCTTTATGGCGCGCTGATCGCCTGGGAGGCGCTGGCTCCCGCGCGGCCGTTGCCGAAAGTGCGCGGCTGGCGGCTGATGGGACTCACCGCCTTTGTCGCGATTTTCTTTGTCTCGTCCTACCTGCCCCTGCTGTGGACCGAGAAGCTGGCGCAGTTCCAACTCTTCGACCTGACCGGACTGGGCACCTGGGCTGGTGCCGCCATCGGCCTGCTGGTCTACGAGTTCGGCGTGTATGTGTGGCATCGCACGATGCACAGCAACACCGCGTTGTGGCGTGTGTTCCACCAGATGCACCATAGCGCCGAGCGCATCGACACTTACGGCGCGTTCTGGTTCAGCCCGGCCGACATGGTCGGCTGGACCGCGCTCAACAGCCTGGCGCTGACGCTGGTCGTCGGCATCAGCGCCGAGGCGACCACCGTCGTGCTGCTGGCCACGATGCTGATGTCGATCTTTCAGCACGCGAACATCCGCACGCCGCAGTGGCTCGGCTATCTCGTGCAGCGACCGGAATCGCACTCGCACCACCACGAGCGAGGCGTGCACGCGCGCAACTATTCCGACCTGCCGATCTTCGACCTGCTGTTCGGGACGTTCCTGAACCCGAAGGGCTTCGCTGCGGAGACCGGCTTCTACGACGGCGCCTCGTCGCGCGTGATGGACATGCTGCTGGCGCGCGACGTGTCGACACCGCGGACAGCCGCCGTCGCGCAGGACGCCGCGCGCGCCTGATGCGGCCCGGCGCCTCGGGGAGCCTTCTAGGTGAGCCAGGCGCGCAGCTGCGCATAGACGTCCTCGCGGCTCAGCAGATCCCAGTGATCCGCCGACGTCACGATGCGCGCTCGGTGGCTCGGCACCTTGAGCGCGTGCTGCGGCTCGCGGTGCTCGCCGAGCGCGGAGGCGAGCGGCACCAGGCCGTCGCCGATCACGCGGCTGTGCAGCCCGCCCACTTTCGCCGCCTTGCTGGCGGCGACGATGAAGCACTCCACGTCGGGCGGCAGCGGTGTCGGCGTGCGGTCGTCGTGGCGTTGCGAATGCCGATCGCGTCCGTGCCAGTCCGACGACTGCAGGTTGCCGAAGCGAAGGTCAGTGATGCCCGCACTGCGCGCCTTGCCGAGCCGTGCAAACGGCGCGACATAAGGGCTGATGCCAAACAGCATGTCGACCTGATGGCCGCCGCGCTCGAGCGCGGCACCATGATGCGGCGTGCCGAGGAACACCAGCTTGCTCAGCGCGGCCGTCCATTCGTGTCCGGCCTTGCCGGCGTGATGGCGAGCGCTGCGCGCCACCAGTCCGCCCATGCTGTGACCGACGATCACCAGTTCTTCAACGGCTACGGGCCAGTTGGCCACCAGTTGTTCGAGCAGCCGAGCGAAGTCCGCGCCGTTCTCGGAAATATGGCGTCCGCTGTTGTAGTGCAGGTAAACCGGCGTGAAGCCCAGATCGCGCGACAACGCCCGGCCGTGGTCGTGGCCATTGCGCGTCCACTGCAGGTCGTTCATGCACAGGCCGTGTGCCATTACCAGCAACCTGCCGCTCGGTTGCGCGACGGCTGCTGCGAGCGCTTCACGGGCGAGGGCGAGCGGTCGGCCGCCGATCCGCAGCGACGTCGGGATCGCGAGCGGGTTGTCGCTCGCCGCAAGATGGTCGCCCCAGACGCCATTGAGCACCGCCAGCGCGGTTTCGCGACCTGCTGGCGAAGCCTGCGGCGCGGCCGACGGCGGGACCGCGCGCAACGCCGCGTCGAGTCCGCGCCCCACGAGGCGAGTGGTGCCGCGCACGGTGCCGTAGACGAAACCCGTGATGCCCGAGGTGCGGCCAGACGGCGGCGTGCCGACGATGCCGGTACCTGACGCGATCGTGTGATGCATCGCTTCGACGAGGTCGGTGATACCCAGCGCGGCGTCGAAACCCAACCGCGTGAGGCCACGCACGTCGGAGGCCGTCAGCGGGCGAGCAACTGCGGCAGCGGTTTTTGCAGGAGTCATCGGCAGTGTTTTAGAGGAGGCATCATCGGCCACTATCGGCCGCCAAGGAAACCCCGGCAAGCGCCGGGCTAGTGCGCACGCTCAAAGGTTCTGGGAGGCGACCCGCGCGCTGAGCGCTCAGTCGGCCCGAACCGAAATCTCGAATCCTGCTGCGCGCAGTCGCGGCACCAGCGCTTCGCCGATCGCGGTCGCGGGCGTCAGCACGCCGCCGCGCTTCGGCGCGCCCGGCAGCTTGCTGCCGTCGAACGCTAGCGCGAGACCGCCTTCGCACAGGATGCGCAGCGTCGCGCGGTTGCCCGGGTCGCCGGCGTACGCGATGCGCGCGCGCGCGGTACGGCCGTCGGCCGTGCTGCCGATAAGATCGGTCTTGAACCAGCCGCTTGCCATCGATGTTTCGGACGGCCCCTCGCCCGGCTTGGGCAGCACCTTGCCGAGCACTGCGCGTGCGGTGCCGACCTCCATCACTCGATCGAAGCCGCGCATTGCCGCCGCCATCGCGGTGGCCTTCGCCGCGGCCAGCGGCGGCCCGAACTTCGTGTACTCCTGGTAGCGGAACGCGCGGCCGTACGGCGTGCGGTAGGCCGCGTTCAGTGCGGCACTGCGCCGGACCACGCGCGAGTTGATCGGGCCCATGATGAACGGCGCCACCCAGGACCCGACGAGCTCGTCGTAGCGGGCGCTGCGCGGGTCCTGTGCGCTCAGCAGCTCCGATGCGGAGTGCTTCATCCGCGGGTTCAGCAGGAACGGATCGCGGCCGGCCTCAGCCTCGCCAGTTTCGTAACGATGCGCATTCGAGGCCAGCGTGCCGCCGTTGAAACCGCCCATCATGCGGAAGTAGCCCTTCACCTCGACGCACGGCACGCCGAAAGTCTCCTCGATGTGCCGCACGACCAGCAACGTGCCGAGATCCGATGGCACCGAGTCGAAGCCGCAGAACGGCACGATGCGCGTGCCGTCGCGCGCTGCACGCGCGTGGTTGCGGTCGATCACGCGCCGCGCCCACGCAGTCTCGCCGGTGATGTCGGCATAGTGAGTGCGGTGCTGGACACAGGCATCGACGATCGCGTCGCCGAAGAGCGCAAACGGACCGGCCGTCGTGATCAGCACGCGCGTCGACGCGGCCATTGCCTCGACCGCCGCCGCATCGCCACTCGCCGCGATGACGATTGCCGGCAACGCGATCGCTGCGGGATCGCCGGCCAGTTCGTCACGCAGCGCCGCGAGCTTGCCGGCATCGCGACCGGCGACCGCCCAGCGCAGCTTGCGCCGCATGCGTCGCTGCGCGAGATACGCGGCCGCGCGCCGGCCGACGAAGCCGGTCGCGCCGTACAGCACGAGGTCGAAGGTGCGCTCGCGCCATTACTTCTTCGACTTCGGCAGCCGGTAATCGACCTTGTTGTCCTTGAAGGCGACGACGCCATCGCGTTCGAGTTGCGCCATCAGCGCATCGAGCTGACCCGGCGCGAGGTTGCGGCCCAGGTGCGACTCGATAAAGCGCTCCAGTCCCTTGCGCTTGCCCGGGCGCTCGTCGCCCTTGCGCTGCAAGCCCTCGACGACCCGGACGATCGGGTCGGGCGCCGCCGGCCGCTTGTTGACGGTGCGCGCCGCCGCGTGCACCGCTTTCTTCGCGACCGGCTGCATCAGCGCGGCCTTCTTCGCTACCGGCGCCTTCTTCGCGGCCGCCTTCTTTACCGCGGCCGCCCTTGCGGGAGCGGCTTTCGCCACGGGCGCCGGGGCAGCCTTGGCCGCGCGCTTGCGGGCGGGTCGGGCCTGAGGTTCCGCGAGTGCCTGGCCGCCGAGCGCGGCCTTGAAGCTCGCGGCCCGCGTCGCGTCGAAACCTTTGGCCTGCAGGTACATCAGCAGCGGATCGAAGTCCCGGTCGCGCGAGATGACGACGAATCGCGTCGTCTTGTGCACGCCGGCCGGCAGCGTCGCCACCAGTTCGCCCAGCAAAAACGCGATCTGCATGTCCGCCGCGTTCTTGCCGGCCTTGGCGCAGCGCGTGAAGCTCACCTGGCCGCCCATGCTGTGCAGTGCCTCGGCTAGATCGGCCTCGTAGCGCGTCTGCTGCGGCCCGCGCACGACCGCGAGCCGGTATCGGTCACCGCGCGCCAGGCCGATGTCGTCGGCGGTGGGTTTGACGTTGTCGAAGTCGACGAGGATGTAGGTGAGTGACATGCGGATCGCAATAAGTGGAGGCGGCTCGACTGTAGCCGGTAATCGGGCGGCGACCCGGGCGCTGCGGGCGCGCCCGGAAAATGAAACGGCGCCGACGGCTCGCTGCCTCCTGTTCATGGAGGAAGCGAGCCGTCGGCGCCGGAGCCGCTACTGCGCTACGCAGCCGGGCGACGAGCGCCCTGCGCAACAGGCAGTTTCAGCACCTCTTTGCCGGCGGGTACGACTTCATACCACGCCGTGGTCGCATTCCGCGCGATGTGGCGACCCGCGAGCCTGACATTGCGCCACAGCGCCGTCATCGGCTCACGCGAGGCCTTTACCGCGCCGGTCACTTCGCGCATCGAACTACGGGCGAACCGGCTGGCCACGAGGCCCGTACTCTGGAGCTTGCGCCCCGCGACTTCGAACCGGGCCATCATCGTCTTCATCGTTACCGGTCGTACTGTCGCGACGGTCGGCGCATGCCGGGCGGCCGGCACAACTGCGCGCCGCCGTGGTCCCGTGCCTTTCACTCTGGTTTGACGCCTGACCATGGTTTCTCCTTTTCTGCTTACCTGCGTCCGACGCTTACCCCGCGTTGGACAATTCCAATATGGCGCACAGGCAGGCCGCCGCCGTGCCATACATCAGCGGTGTTGCATTCAAGGTAGAGTCGTCTAACAAGATTCACCTGCTGCTGCGCAGTGGGGCCATCGCCTTTCACGCGCGCCGGTCGGCAGCGACACTATCTTTTCTACCAGCGCGGTCGCGGGTAATGGCCGCCGTGATAGCGGTGGCCCGGCCCTGGCGCCACGATGACCGCCGGAGGCGGTCCGCCGCGCCCGTAGCCGTAGCCATAGGCCGGGTACGCCGGCACGACGACGCACCCGGACAGCGCCACCACACCGGCGGCAAGCACAATGACACCGAACAGTCGCTTCGACATGCGAGACTCCTGGAGCAATCGATACCGACGTCGAACGACGTCAGTAGCAATCAAACGGCTCCGTGCAGCGGAGTGCCGACGTGTATGTCGTAACCAGCGGTAACAGCAACGCCCCGGCGCGCGGATCAACCGCGTACCGGGGCTAAGCCTGCGCGCAACGCGCAGCGGCTTACGCCGCCAGCCGGGCGCCAGCCTTCCGAGCCGGGCGCTTCACCGTCGCGACCGGCATTACGGCCTGACGGGCCACAGCGACCTCTTTCGCGATGTTCCGCATGGCGCGCACTATTGCGCCGACCGCCTCTTTCATCGAACCGCGTACAACTGTCGCCGCGGTAATCGCTTCGTGCATCGAGTGGCGGACAAGCTTCGCGGCGCTGCGTGCGGTCTGATGGACCGTCCGCTCGACCTCGTTGAGCCTGACCTCGGCTTCTGGTGTTGGCGTGTGGCTCATCTCGGTAACCTGCGCGCGCCGCCTCTCGGTGGCTAAGCGCCTTCGCATCGTGGTGCGTCTCGTGACCATAAATCCTCCTTCTCAACATGCCTTGCTGCCAGCGCAACCCGCGCCAGACATCTATCAGTGTGGGCAGCGCCCTGCCGCCCGCCCTGCGGCGCGTCAGAAGTCGTCCATTCGAGGGGAAACCGTCAAAACCGAAACCGGCGCGGCTATGACCAATTCCGTGCCGAACTCGCCGAGCAGGCCAAGCGCATGCTCTGACTCGGAGGAGGCAGTAGGAAAGGCGGGCGTTGTTGACGACCGGATTCAGACGGGTCTAGGGTTGCCCTGCCGCCAACCTGACGTACTAACTCGCCACCTCCAGGCCCTAGCCAGAATGCGAACACTCAGCAAAGAGCAGTGGCAATCCCTGGCGAGTGCCATGGCGCGTGAAGTGACGCGAGTGGTACCCGACTGGACGACACACAACACGCATGACCCCGGCATCACGGTGCTCGAACTGCTCGCGTACGCACTGACCGAGCTGCAGTACCGCAGCAGCGCCATCGACGCGAATGGACGCGCGCTGGCGCGGCACGTAGCGCAGTTGGCGGATTCACTGGCCGACTTGGCCGGCACGGACGACTGTCCGCCGGGCCTGCAGCGCGTGAACTTCTTCGCCGGCCAGCTGCTCACCGCTGCCGACTTTACCGCCGAGCAGGACTACGTCAGGCAAAAGACCCATCGCCGCAACCGGTTGCTGCACGGTGCAGGCGTCGTGACTGGCCTCGACGTCATGCTCGAGCGCACAGGCAGCAACGCACAGGTGGTCATCGCGCCCGGCCTGGCGTTAAACGCGCGCGGCGACGAGATCGAGGTGTGCGTGCCCACCTCGTTACCGCTCCCCGCTCAAGGCAAGGCGCTGCTGGTGCTGCTGCACTACGCCGAGCAGCCGTGCCGTCCTCTGCCTGTGTTGGCGACGGACCCGCAGGCGGACCCGCAAGCGGAAGTGCACTTCTCGCGCATCACGGAAACCTTCAGCGCAACCCTCGCGCCGAGCGCCGATCACACCGCCGTTGCGCTCTCGCGATTGAACTTCAGCCGGGGACGGTGGGGGCTTGATCGGAAATTCAAGGCGGCGAAGGTGAGGATCTGACTCGGGCAGCGCGTGGCGGATCACCTGTGTGCCAGCGCTTCGCTTCCGCGCGGCGAAGATCGCGCCGCGCGCCTAGCCGCTGTCTTGCCGAGCGGCGTCTTGTTCGCCCGCACCGCCTTCAGCATCGCCGTGAATTCGCGATTGAACTCCTGCGTGATCGCTTCCGGATCGGGCACCAGGTGCGCGTCCGCGATCACCGATAGGGTCGCGCTGCCGCAATAGCTCAGGATGCTGATGCCCATGCCGAGTTCCCTGCCCGGGTGCGGCACCCAGAACATCACGCGCTCGATCGGCACACCGGCGAGGTGTATCGGCTGCTGCGGGCCGGCGACGTTGGTCATGACGACGCTGGCCTTGCTCTGGAACATCTGCGCCGCGATGTCTTCGACCGCCTTGGGCACGCGACCCAGCACGTTGAACAACGCCAGCGCGGCCACCGGCTCGGGCGAGCGCTTCAGCGCGTCCATGTTCGCCTTGGTGGCGAGCACGCGCTGCAGCCGCTGCCGGCTGCCGATCGCGAGATCCAGCAGCACGACACCGAACTCGTTGCCGAGCCGATCGGTGCGCTCCGCCGGACGCAGGTCCACCGGCACCATCGCGCGCAGCGTGATGTGGTTGACGTCGACGCCGCGGCGAGTCAGGTAGGTGCGCAGCGCGCCGGTCATGCCCGCCACCAGCACGTCGTTGATCTTGGCGCCGAGCGGCGCGCCGATCGACTTCACGTCCGCCAGCGCGACGGGAGCCGACCACGCCACGCGCTTGGCCAGTCCGAATTCGCCCTTCAGCGGCGAACGCGGGTCCGCCGTGCACAGCAGTTCACTCGCCAGCATGCCCGCGCCGGCCAGCGCAAAGCCCGCCATACGCAGCGTGTCCTGCGGGTGCGTTGCGGCATCCACTGCCGCGCTGATCGCGCCGCGCAGTTGCCGCGTCGAACGTCGGGCGATCTGCAGCATGGGTGCGAAGAGTTGCTCGATGGCGTTTTCCTCGGCTGCAGTCGCTTCCGGCACAAAGTTTCCCTCAAGCGGTGCATCCGGAGTCGCGTCAAACAGCGTCCTGGCGATCAGCACATTCGCAGCGCCGTCGCCCATGCAGTGATGCATGCGCGTGATCAGCGCGCTGCCGTCGTTCACGCCATCGACTACGTGCACGTCCCACAGCGGCCGCGCATGATCCAGCGGCGTGCTGGCGATGTCGCTCACCAGGTCGGCGAGTGCGGAGTCGTCACCGGGCGCCGGCAGCGCCACATGATGCAGCTGCTGCTCGATCGCGAAGTCCGGCATCGCCTCCCAGTGCGGCGACGGCAACGGCAGGCCGCTCTCTACTACGCGTTCGCTGAAGCGGCGGAACCGCGGCAGACGGCGCGAGTACACGCGCTTGACCTTCTCGAAATCCAGTGGTGTCTTCGTGAGCAGGATGCTGGTGATCACCGCCTTGTTGGCAGGACCGTCCATGTGGAACCACACAGCATCCCCGGCAGACATGGGACGGCGACTCATCGCGACCTCCGTGCAGGGGGCCCGCGCCCAGGCGGGCGGGATATTCCCCACCCTAGTCCTCGTGCGGCAATCGGCTTTGATCGCGCACACAGGGCGAGCCCGACGGCCCGCCGAGCAAGGGCTGAGAATCCGCGTCAGGCCGCTTCCGGCACGCTCGGCAGCCCGGCCAGCGCCATCGCCAGTTCCTTCTCGTCGTAGCTCTCGTCCTTGAGTTCGCCGGCGAAGTACTTCTGGTAGGCGCTCATGTCGAAGTGGCCGTGGCCGCACAGGTTGAAGAGGATCGTTTCGCTGTGGCCCTCGCGCTGGCAGCGCAGCGCTTCCTCGATCGCACCCTTCACCGCGTGGTTGGCCTCAGGCGCCGGGACGATGCCTTCCGCGCGTGCGAACAGCACACCGGCTGCGAAGCACTCGTTCTGCGTGTAGGCCGTCGCCTCGATCTTGCCCAGCTGCCTGAGGTGCGACACCAGCGGCGCCATGCCGTGGTAACGCAGGCCGCCCGCATGGAATCCCGGCGGCGTGAAGCTCGAGCCCAGCGTGTGCATCTTCGTCAGCGGCGTCATGTGGCCGGTGTCGCCGAAGTCGTAGGCGTAGCGGCCGCGGGTCAGCGACGGGCACGCAGCAGGCTCGACCGCGACGATGCGAGGGTTCTTGCCGCCGCGCAGGCCTTGGCCGATGTACGGGAACGCGATGCCGGCGAAGTTCGAGCCGCCGCCGGTGCAGCCGACGATGACGTCCGGCCACTCGTTGGCCATCTGCATCTGCTCGATCGACTCGAGCCCGATCACGGTCTGGTGCATCAGCACGTGGTTGAGCACCGAGCCGAGCGCGTACTTGGTGTCTTCGCGCTGCGCGGCGAGCTCCACTGCCTCTGAAATCGCGATGCCGAGGCTGCCGGGATGATCCGGCCGCTCGGCGAGCACACGTCGACCGTACTGCGTTTCGTTCGACGGCGATGGCAGGCAGCGCGCACCGTAGGTTTCCATCACCGCGCGGCGGTACGGCTTCTGGTCATACGACACGCGCACCTGGAAGATCAGCACCTCGATGCCGAACAGCGACCCGGCGAACGCGAGCGACGTGCCCCACTGGCCGGCGCCGGTCTCGGTGGTGAGCCGCTTGATGCCACACGCCCAGTTGTAGAACGCCTGCGGCACGGCCGTGTTCGGCTTGTGACTGCCGGCCGGGCTCACGCCCTCGTACTTGTAGAAGATCTTCGCCGGCGTGCCGAGCGCCTTCTCCAGTCGGTGCGCGCGGTATAGCGGCGACGGCCGCCAGAGACGATAGATCTCGCGCACCTGCTGCGGAATCTCGATCTCGCGTTCGGTGCTTACCTCCTGCAGGATCAGGTCCATCGGGAAGAGCGGCGCGAGGTCGTCCGGCCCGATCGGCTTCAGCGTGCCCGGATGCAGCACCGGCGGCAGTGCCACCGGCAGGTCGGCCTGGATGTTGTACCAGGACCGCGGCATGCGGGATTCGTCGAGGACGTACTTGGTGGGGGTGCTCATGGCCTGCCTCTGCTGAATTCGTTGAGGCGATTATCGGATACGGACGCAACACCCGTCCGGCATCGGCGCGTCGGGTCGGTGAAGTCGCCGAGCGCAGCGTGCACGTAGCGTCTACGGCTTGCGCTCACGGATCAGCACGCCGGTGGTCGAGATCATCACGTCGAACTCCGCCGGCTGGGTCACCGGCACGAAGGACGCCGAACCGTACTCGGCGTCGAGCAGCGGCGCGAGGAAGACGTAGCGCCGCCGCAGGTTGAAGAGATCGATCGGCTTGTCGCTGCCAAGCGAATGCACCGTTCGCGGCGACGCCTGCTCGTCCTTCAGTGAGTGATAGCGCCCGGCGATGCGGTCGAGTTCGTAGGCGGTGTGCAGTCCCACCAGGTTGGCGATCGGCTTCCACTTCAGGATGTGTGCGTCGACGTAGATCTCGTCGCCCGCCAGGTCGTACTTCGCCTCGCGACCGTCGGGAAAGCGCAGCGTGGCACTGAACCGCTGCGGCCCCGCCGGCTCAACTCTCACCTGCGCCGCCAGCGCCTCATGCGTCAGCGCCCGGTAGCCGTGCGTGCCGAGGCCGACGGCCGCGGCGAACGCGCCGGCAGCAAGCGCCACCATCCCCGCCAGCAAGCGCAGCAGGAACCTGAACGGCCGCAAGCGAAACAGCGCTCCAAGGCTCCCGAGGAGCAGCAGCACGCCCAGCAGGCCGAAGACGGCGGCGGCCAGCAACCACGGCGAAGTCAGGAGGTCGTTAATCACGGGAGTTGCAAGGGCTGGCACAGTATCGCCGGTCAAACGAGACCCAGGTCTTTGCGTCAGCGAGTGCTTTCATGCCTTGCTGATGGGCCGCAGGGCGTCGAGCTTGGCTGCGACGGCGCGAGCGGCTACGAGCAGGTCGGCGACCAAGCGCTCATCGATGCTTAAGTGGCCCTCGTATTCGCTCTTGTTGCGCACTTCATGGCACTTGGCCAGCACGCGCCACACTTCCGGCCCGAGCCCGAGCGTATGGGGTAGCAACTGAAAGACGATGTATCGGTTGCCTGAGCGGTACCCGTGCCATCGCAACGCGGCGAGGCACAGCGCGTGCGCCGCGTTGTAGCCAAGGTCGAAGCGGCTTTCGAGTGCCAGTGACGCTTTACCGGCATCGGCAAGCCGCGCCAATCCTGACCTCTTGAGCCCCTCGAATTCGGCCGCATCGGGCGGCTCGGTGTGCAGCGGCTTGCCAGGACCGCACAAGTTCTCAAAGGGCGAGGGCACGATCATCCCCTATGAGCCAGATCTTTGGCTGCTCCAGCACCCGCTTCACAAACGCGCCGCCGGCTCTGCGACGCTTTGCGAGTTCCGCCGACGTGTAGATCGTCGGATTGACTGGGCGACCGACCCGCTTGCTAACTGTCTCGAGCGCCCCGTAGAGATCAGCGTAAGTAACATCGTCACTGATGACCATCAGATCGACGTCGCTGCCGGCTGCGTCTTCCCTTTTGGCCACCGAGCCGTAGACAAAAGCGGCCTTGATGCGCTCCGCCAGCGGAATTAGCGCTTCACGCAGCGGCTCCGCCAGACCCATCGTCTTACGGACGAGGCCGCAGAGCTCATCAAAGACAGGTGACGCCGGATTGGCCTGATAGTGCTTCTGGTTGCCCGATGACTGCAGCGTCACCAGTCCGCTCTGTACCAGGCGCGCCAGTTCGCGCTGGATCGCACCGGATCCGCCCCTCGCGAGGGCGATGAGTTCGGATGCATAAAAGCTGCGCTCGGGCTGGCCGAACAGCAACGTCAGGACCCGCTGCTGGGTGCCGCTGAACAAGGCGTCGGCCAGTCCAGGCGGTTTCGTTGCCGCAGCAGACGCACGCTTTCTCATCGCCGACTTGGGCTCGGGTGACCGGGACTTCTTCATGTCGGAGGCCATCATACCCAAATTGGGTTCTTTCCTACCCAATTTGGGTTTATGCCAGCTCGCGCGGCCGGGGCGGAATATGATGCCCAGCCCTTTTGCTCGCAAGCGGGTCACGATCTTGCCAGAGCGGAAGCGGGGGCTCAGCAGCGCCCTCGAAGGAGCATGATTCACGGCTGAACCGGAACCTTCCCCGCGCTTTCCCTCGCACCCGTGTTGCCAGCTCTTCCCCAGCAGTGCGACGTGCTGATCGTCGGCGCCGGTCCGACGGGCCTGATGCTGGCCAACCAGCTGGCGCGTCATGGCATCGACGCGCTGACGATCGACCGTCACGCGGGGCCGGCGCGCGAATCGCGTGCGCTCGGCGTGCAGGCGCGCACGATGGAGATCTACGCCAAGCTCGGCTTGATGGAGCGCGCGCTCGAGCTCGGCAAGATCGCGGCCGGCGCCAATATGTGGTCGCGTGGCCGTCGCACCGCGCGCATTCCGCTCGGCGACATCGGTCGCGATCTGTCCGCGTTTCCGTATCTGCTTATCCTCGGCCAGGACGACAACGAGGCGCTGCTCGGCGATGCGCTGCGCGGATATGGACAGGGCCGCGACGTGCACTGGCGCACGGAGCTCATCGGACTTGAGCAGCAACCCGATTCAGTCGCAGCACGCTTGCGCCTGCCCGATGGCGCTGAACAGGTCGTCAACGCGCGCTACGTCGCCGGCTGCGACGGCGCCAGGAGCGCGGTGCGCGAACTCAATGGCATCGCCTTCCCGGGCGCTCCGTACGAGCATGTCTTCTTCGTCGCCGACACGACGATGGGCGGCGCGATGGTGGCCGACGAGATCAACATCTTCCTGCTCAACGATGGTTTCCACCTGTTCTTCCCGATGCGCGGACAGGACCACTGGCGCCTGGTCGGCATACTGCCGCCCGAACTGCGCGGCCGCAGCGACCTCAAGTTCGATGAGCTGGCGCCGACGCTGCGCGCACAGGCCGCGGCCGCGCTCGACTTCCGCGAGTGCCACTGGTTCTCGACCTACCGCATCCACCATCGCAAGGCCGAGCCGTTCCGCTTGGGCCGCTGCTTCCTGCTCGGCGACGCCGCGCACATCCACAGCCCGGTCGGCGCGCAGGGCATGAACACCGGCCTGCAGGACGCCTACAACCTCGGCTGGAAGCTCGCGCTCGTCGTGAATGGCCAGGCACGCGAACAACTCCTCGACAGCTACGCCGTCGAGCGTGAGCCGGTCGCCGAGCGGCTGCTGCAGACCACCGACCGCCTGTTCTCATTCGTCGTGTCCGATCACTGGGTCAGCCGCATGCTGCGCACGCGGGTGATTGCGAATCTGCCCGCGCTCGCGATGCGCGTCGACGCCGCGCGCAAGCTCGCGTTCGGCACGATCTCGCAGCTCGGCATCAGCTATCGGCAGAGCCCGCTGTCGCAGACGAACCCCGGATTACCGGACAGCTCGCCGCGCGCCGGCGATCGATTCCCGTGGATGAAGCTCACCTTCACGCCGGGCGCCGCGGCTGAGGATCTGTTCGCGCGTCTCGACGACACGCGGTTCAACCTGATCCTAATCGATCAGTCGGTCAGCGCGGTCGAGACTGACTTGCCGCTCGACATCCATCAGATTCCGTACCAGCCGAGCAATATCGCTGCGCTGGCGCGGGCGGGCATTCGCGGGCCCAGCTATTACTTGCTGCGGCCAGACGGCTACATCGGGCTCGCCGGCACCAGGCTGCGGAACGGCGACGTGCAGCGATTCTTTTCAGATCGCATGTCGATTTGAACCAGCGACAACGCGCGCTGCCGAGGAGCTATTGCGCGCACGCCGAGCGCCACGCGGCGACTGCTCTCTACGCGATGCTGATTCGACGCGAGACTTGCCCGTTGCTCTCCCAATAGGTTTTCTTCCTAGTGATGCTCGGGTCGTCCATCGCAGGCTGCACGCTGCCCTGTGCATCCACCGCGCGTGAGGTGATCGTGTGCTCGCCCGGCGCTGCATTCGGCCAATCGATCGACCAGAAAGTCCACGCGAATTTGCCCTGCTCGCTACGGTCGATCGTCGCCGGCCGCCAGGGTCCGCCGTCGATCTGAACCTCGACGCGCGAGATCGGCGCACCCCATGCGGCGCCGACGATGCGGTACTGGCCGTCCTTGCGTGTGACCTTTGCCGGCGCAGACTTCAGCAACGTGCGGCTGACGGAAGTTTCGACGGCCTCCGTCTGCCCACCATGTTGTTCTTCGCGGATCGTGACGTAGTCGCGCGCCATGAACCGCCCCATGTAACGCGTATCGCGTACTTCGATGCGGTTCAACCACTTGACGTTGGCAATGCCAAACCAGCCCGGTGCAATCAACCGCACCGGAGCGCCGTGCGGTTGCGGAAGCGCCGCACCGTTCATTTCCCAGCACAGCAGGTTGTTCGGACTCATCGCATCGGCGAGTGACATGCTGCGCGCAAAGTGCTGCGGCAGCTTCATTTCGCGCACGACCTCGGTACCCGAATCGGCGCCCCAGAAGACGACTTCTATTCCGCGATCCAGCACGCCCGCCTGCTTCAGCAACGGTGCGAGGGGCGTTCCGCCCCATTTGGCCGTGCCGATGCCGCTGGTAAACCAAGGGAACCCATGATTGCCGCCGCATTCGATCGTGTACACGACGTCCTGTTTCGGCCGGGCCTTGAGCGCCGGTAGCGTCAAGTTGATCGGCTTCTTCACCAGCCCTGCGATCTCGAGATTCCATTTCTTCTCATCGATCACCGGCTTGTCGTAGTGCGACACACGGAAGAACTTGTCGTTGGGCGTAATGAAGGAAGAAGTGAGGTTTTCCCACGGTTGCAGGTTCTCGACCACACCGCCGCTCGGATTCGCACCCGGCTGATCCAGCCATGGAACGATTTCTTCGCCTGGTCGGCTCGGCAACGCCTGCACAAACCACGGCGCATGCAGGAGTGCGAGAGCAGCGCTACCTTGAATCATCAACTCGCGTCGCGAAATGTCCGGCGTGTCCATGAGCTTTCCTCGGTGACTGATCTCGTCACATCTTCCGTCTCGCTTTAAAGCCTTGTCTAGTCCGCGTAATAGGCGGGTTCGCTGCAGCTCTGCAACTGAATTGAAGCTGCGGTCGCAGGCCGCGCGCACGGCGCTTGCTCGCGCCGCCGAGCGGAGCCATCTCGAATGAGCTTTACCGCGCGGCGCGCGAACCGAGTTGAGCTGCGGATTTGGAACTGAATCGACTAATTCTTGCCCTGCACCCGAACTCGCCTCCGCAACACGAGCAGCAGAGAAAGACCCAGGGCTAGCAATGCCAGCGCAGACGGTTCCGGAATTCGAAACAGAAGGTCCGCGCCCGCCCAAAGTCCACCGCTGCCGGCGGGAACGAAGTCGTCGATGAATGCGCCGGTGACGCCGTCGAAGCGCTTCACCGTATCGAAGCTCGCGATATAGAAGTTCCCATCGGGCCCGAACGCCAAACTCTCCACCAGCGTCAGGCCGGCGGTGTCATCGGGAATCCAGTTATCGATCAACGCGCCGGATGTCCCATCAAAGCGCATCACGCCGATGCCGGCCCCGCCGACATACAGGTTTCCATCGGGTCCGAAGGTCATGCTGTTCGGAAAGAGTACGTCCGGTACGAAGACATCGATGAAGGCGCCCGTGACGCCGTCGAAACGCTTCACATCGTCATTCAGGGCATCAGCAACGTAGAGATTCCCGTCCGGTCCGAACTTCATGCCGGCGATCAGACCGTTGCCTGACGCGAAGACCTCTGTGAAGGCGCCGGTGAAGCCGTCATAACGCAGTACCTCCGGAGAGCTGGAAACGAAAAGGGAGCCGCCCCGGAAAACCACCTGAGTGGGGAAGTCCAGGCCGCCGCTGCCGGCTGGAACAAACGCATCGATAAAGGCGCCGGTCGTGCGGTGGTAGCGCAACACCTGGTCCGAGAAAGCGCTGGCCACGTAAAGGTGGCCGTCCGGACCGAACGTCATCCCGCTGGGCGCGTTCAGGCCCCCGCCCGAGGCAAAGACGCCCTTGAAGGCGCCGGTCTCGCCGTCATAGACCAGCACGTTGTCGTTGTTGAAGTCGCTGACAAAGAGCTCGCTGGCCGGCACCGCAGCGGCGGCGACAACGCCCAGGCAGAACGCTAACGCGGCGCGTGTCGTACGCAGCCAATGAAAACGCGGCCAATGGAAACGCGGCATGTCGTGCCTCCCTTCGCATGAGTTGCTGTTGCGGGGATCGATAGAGGTGCGCGTCGGATCCTGCCCGCATCACCCGTGCCAAGTCCGACATCGGGCGCGCGACACAGCGTCTTTTCAAGGGGTTATGCAGGGTCCCGCGGCATCGCTGGCAGCCGGGTAACGCGGCGTGTAAAGAAATCCGTCGCCGCACGGCGACCGCGTGCGCTACCGATACCCCGCCGCTTGCAGTTCAAACAGCTCCGGGTAACGCCCGTCCTGTTGCACCAGCTCGTCGTGCGTGCCGGCGGCCTCGACGTGGCCGTCGACCAGCACGACGATGCGATCGGCCATGCGCACGCTGGAAAAGCGGTGCGAGATCAGCACCACGGTCTTGCCGCGGGCCCAGCTCTCGGCGCCCGGATAGCGAAAGCCGACGCTGTCGAACAAGAAGCCCTGCCTAATCGGCACCGGAAACGCCCGCGGGTTCGGCGGCTGCACGAAAACCGGTCGTCGGGGTATTGCCGTGCTAGCTCGGATGTTCCACAGAACGGAACTTCGGGGCGGAACCGTTTATCGGAAAGTGTGTCTTATACACACTTCAGCCTGCCAATAGTGTGTATCATACACACCATGAAAAGCACCGACCTGTGCAAGCTACTCGAGAAAGCAGGTTGGGTTCTTACACGGACACGCGGCAGTCATCGACAGTACACAAAGAACGGCCGCACGGTGACCGTGCCGCACCCTAAGAAAGACTTGGGTGTGGGGTTAGTAAAAGCCATCCGGAAACAAGCAGGGCTCTAAAGCGCGGCGGCAACCGCACAAACGGAGGAAGCAGTCATGTTGTATCCAGTAGCAGTTGAAGCCGGGGACGCTAAGCACGCATTCGGAGTTGTAGTACCGGATCTGCCGGGCTGCTTTTCGGCGGGCGATACGTTCGAGGAAGCGCTTGTTAACGCGCGCGAGGCGATCGAGCTACATGTCGAAGCTCTGCTCGACGCGGGAGAACGAGTGCCGGCACCGAGCTCAGTCGACAAGCTCGTGGCAGACCCTGCTCTTAAGGGCTTCGTTTGGGCTTTCATTGATGTCCCTGCCGAAGCGCTCGATGACACGGTGGAACGCGTCAACGTGACGATTCCGCGGCGTGTGCTACATACAATCGACCAGGCAGCACAGCGTCAGCACAAGAGCCGCTCCGCCTACCTGGTGGAGGCGGCATTGTCCTTCGATCGTGTGCCGGCAATCGACTTGGTGCGGCCGGCCCTCCGAACCCGCAGGGCGACACCGGTGGCGAAGCCAGCCCGGAAGGCAATGAAGAAGGCGCATGCATAGGGTGGTAGCACTCAACAAAGCGACCGATACCCCGCCGCCTGCAGTTCGAACAGGTCCGCGAAGCGCCCGTCCTGTTGCACCAGTTCGTCGTGCGTGCCTGCCGCTTCGACGCGGCCGTCGACCAGCACAACGATCGCGTGGCCACGCCCGCTCGGTAAGGACGCAAGGTAGATAGCGGGTTCCGCCGCGCGAGTCCGCGGTCACAATCCGTGACCGCATGGCAGTGCGGCTGAGAACGATCGGCAACCGAGACGTCGGTATAGAAGTTCAATCCCCCAGATACTGGCGACAGAACTTGTCCACACTCAGCACCGGTCAAAGCCCGCGTACACCGGCCAGCGCCAGCAGGTCACGGTCACCCGACACGAGCGCTCGCGCTTTCCCTGTGACGGCAAGGTGAAGGAACGGCAGGTCGAGCGGGTCGCGGCAGGGCGGCACCTGCGGCGTCGGCGTCGGTATCTCGACAACCTCCACCCAGGGTATGAAGTCAGCGAGCAACTCCGTCTGCTCAGCGGCGGATAGTCTGAACTTCGGGTAGCCCAGTACGCGCACGAGTTCCTGCGCAGTGGCCGCGCTTGCCAATGGCACGAAGCGCCCGGACTGCCAGCCGGCGCGGACGCGCGCCGCCGGCCCGCCGCCGAACAGCAGCGCCGAAAGCACCACGTTGGTGTCCAGCACCACGCGCGGGGACTTCATGCCCGCTTCGCGGACTTCTTCCTCGGCGCAGCCTTCGCTTTGCGCTTGACTCTGTACTTCGCCGCCGGCTCCGCAGCGTGCTCGCCAGGTGCACCCGAGCGTGCCCAGCGCACGGCGTTGGACACATCCGCCTCGGTCAGCCCCAACTCGGCGAGCTTGGCGCGGACCGCATCGCCGCGCTGGATGCGCACCGGAGTCAGGACGATCTGCCCCTCGCGCACCTCGACGTCGAAGTACTCCGCGGCCGCGACCGCCTCCACCGCAGCCTTGGGCAGTGTCAACTGGTTCTTGGACGTGAGCTTGGCGAGCATGGCGATTCCTTGATGTAAGGAATCCTTACCATACCAGAACTGTGAGCTGTCAATGACGCTGAAGTTCAGAAGCCAATTCGCCGCCTAGGTTGCGTCTTCTTCACGTCGTCTTCTGCAATCAGCTGCTTGATCGCATCGAAAACGACAGTGAATTGCTCGTCGTACTTGCGTTCCAGTGCGTCGATCTTGCGGGCCAGCTCCCGATTGGAATCCATCAACCGACGCAACTGTACGAACGTCCGCATGATGGCGATGTTCACCTCGACCGCGCGCGGCGAACGCAGGACGCTGGAGAGCATGGCCACGCCCTGCTCGGTAAAGACGTAGGGCAGATAGCGGGTTCCGCCGCGCGAATTTGAGGTCACAATCTGTGACCGCATGCCTGCGCGCAGTTCCTTTGAGGTCACAATCTGTGACCTCAATTCATCCCATTGCTCAATCGACAACTGGAACATGAAGTCCGCAGGGAAGCGTTCCAAGTTGCGCTTGACCGCTTGATTCAAGGCTTTCGTGGACACGCCATAGAGCGCCGCCAGGTCCGCGTCCAGAAGCACCCGTTCGCCGCGTACCGTTCGAACGAGTACCGCAAGGCTTTCCGGCTTCAAAACGACCGCAGGCAATCGGTTGACTCGGGCGGTGGAAACGCAGACTACTGTATTTATGTACAGTAGTCAAATCCTCCCTCTACCGATACCCCGCCGCCTGCAGTTCGAACAACTCCGCGTAGCGCCCGTCCTGTTGCACCAGCTCGTCGTGCGTGCCGGCGGCTTCGACGTGGCCGTCGACCAGCACGACGATGCGATCGGCCATGCGCACGCTGGAAAAGCGGTGCGAGATCAGCACGACGGTCTTGCCACGGGAGAGTTCCTTGAAGCGCTCGAACACTTCGTACTCGGCGCGCGCGTCGAGTGCGGCGGTCGGCTCGTCGAGGATCAGCAGCTGCGCGTCGCGCATGTAGGCGCGCGCGATCGCGATCTTCTGCCATTCGCCGCCTGACAGGTCGACCCCGGTCCGAAACCGCTTGCCGAGCACCTGCTCGTAGCCCTGCGGCAGCTTGGCAATGACCTCGTCGGCCAGGCTGCGCTCGGCGGCCTCGACGATGCGCTCGCGATCATTGCGCGCCTCGATCCGGCCGACCGCGATGTTGTCGGCGGCACTGAAGTAGTAGCGCACGAAGTCCTGGAAGATGACGCCGATATTGGCGCGCAGCGCGAACAGGTCGTATTCGCGCAGGTCGTGGCCGTCGAGCAGGATGCGGCCTTCGTCCGGGTCGTACAGGCGCGCCAGCAGCTTGACCAGCGTGGTCTTGCCGGCGCCGTTCTCGCCCACCAGCGCGAGGATTTCGCCGGCGTGCAGTTCGAACGTCAGGTTGCGCACGGCCCAGCGCTCGGCGCCCGGATAGCGAAAGCCCACGTTCTCGAACGTGAATCCTTGCTGAATCGGAACCGGAAACGCCCGCGGGCTCGGCGGCTGCACGATTTCCGCCTGGATCTCGAAGAACGAGAAGAGATCTTCCAGGTAGAGCGCCTGGCCCGCCACCTGCGAGAACCCCATCAGCAGGCTTTCCAGCAGGTTGCGCAGGCGGCGGAACGAGCCGGCGAGGAACGTCAGGTCGCCGATCGTGAAATCGCCGTGCAGCGTGCGCCACACGATGTAGGCGTAGGCGACGTAGTAGGCGAGCGTGCCGATCGCGGTCAGCACGCTGCCCCAGCCCGCGCGGCGCATCGCAATCCGGCGGTTGGCCGCGAAGAAGCTTTCGGCGAGCGTGCGGTAGCGGTCGATCAGGAACCGGTTGAGGCCGAAGATCTTCACTTCCTTGGCCGTCTCGACGCTCGCGCCGGTCTGCCGCACGTAGTCGAGCTCGCGCCGCTCCGGTGTGCGCGCGAAGTTGAGCGAATAGCTTTGCGCGTTGAAGTGCGCCTCGCCGATGAACGCCGGCAGCAGCGCAATCGCAAGCAGCACGATCAGCCACGGCGCATACACGATCAGCCCGGCCGCGAAGCTGATAACGGTGATCACGTCCTGCGCCTGGCCGAAGAGTTGGCCGATCAGGCTGGTGCGGCCGGCGGCCTGGCGCCGAGCGCGCTCCAGCCGGTCCTGCAGCTCGCTGTCCTCGAAGTCCTCGAGGTCGAGCGTGGCGGCGTGCTCCATCAGCCGCAAGCTGGTCTCGTTGCTGAAGCGCTCCGACAGCAGTGAATCGAGCAGCGAAACCACGCGGCCCAGCACGTCGGAGCCCACCGCCAGCGCGAACTCGAGCGCGAGCAGCCAGCCGATGCGGTCGAGCGCGCCGCTGGCGAACCACTCGCGCAGCGTGTCGTTGGCAGACGGCGCGCCGGCGAGCAGCACCACCTCGTCGATGATCAGCTTGCCGACGTAGAGCGTCGCCACCGGCAACAGCGCGCGCACGAAGCGCAACACGCCCGAGCCGAGCGTCAGTGCCGGGCTGGTCTGCCAGACGAGCTTCAGGAATGGCGGAAGGTTGCGCAGCGCGCCCAGCCGCTCGCGCCAGCGTTGCGCCTGCGGTAGCGGCGGACCACCGCCGGGAGGGGCCGAAGAGACCCGGCCGCCCATCGCGTAATTCTTCGGCATGTGGCGATTGTGCCGAAGCTCGTGAGGTCTCGCAGTGGCAAGTCATCCACGGAGGCTGGTGCCCACGCGATAATCGAATCCCCGATAGTGCGGCGCAGGCAGGCCGCAGCAGGAACACGCCTACATGCGCCAGCTCAGCAAGAACGATGCGCTCTTCGTCGCCTCCGAGACCGCCCATTCCAATTCAAACGTCAGTCTGATCACGATCTACGACCCGTCGACCGCGCCCGGTGGCAGGCTCCAGTTCAAGAGCATCCTTGCGCTGGTGCAGAGCCGGCTGCACCGCTCGCCGGTCTTCCGGCAGAAGCTTCGCAGCGTGCCCTTCGGGCTCGACGAGCCGTACTGGATAGAAGACGAGAACTTCGACCTCGAATACCACGTGCGCAACATCGCGCTGCCGAAGCCCGGCGACTGGCGCCAATTCTGCATCCAGACCTCGCGCATCCACGCACGTCCGCTCGACCTTAACCGGCCGCTGTGGGAGCTTTACGTCATCGAGGGCCTGGACAGCCTGCTCGATCTGCCGAAGGACAGCTTCGCGTTGCTGACCAAGCTGCACCACGCGGCGATCGACGTCAGGCGTGGCACCGCGATCATCACGCTGCTGCACGACACGACGCCGCGGCCGCCGAAGCACGAGCCGACCGAACCGTGGTTCCCGGAGTCACCGCCCAGCTCGCTCGAACTCGTCTGCCGCGGGCTCGTGAACACGGTGGTCTCGCCGCAACGGCTGGTGCGACCGCTCCGGAGTGCGATCGCGAGCGTGGCCGCCGCCGCCCGCTCGTTCGCAGCCGAGTTGCTGCAGCGGCACGAAGCGCTTCCGGTGACGCGCTTCAACTCCATCGTGTCGCCCTACCGGGTGTTCGAGACGCGGCGCTTCCTGCTTAGCGAGTTTCACGAGGTCCGCCGGCTGGTACCCGGTGCCAAGATCAACGACGCCGTGATCGCCGTGTGCGCTGGCGGGCTGCGCAGGTACCTCGCCGCCAACGACGAGCTGCCGGAGGAGGATCTGTCGACGCTGATGCCCATTTATGTGCGCGATCCGGAGGCCGGACCCGAAAGCCGGCCCGAGGTGGAGTGGGAGCGCGTGATGCTCGGCGTGAACATCGTCGACCCGGTGCAGCGGCTGGCGTTCATCAAGGGGCAGACGGCGTCCTCTGCGCTCATATCGCGAGCGATCGGCGCGCGCGAACTCACCGATATCGGAACCCAGGCACCGGCCGCCACGCTGGCGCTCACGGGCAAGATGCTCGGCCGTGCGCTGCTCGGTGCGGGCCGCCGCGCGCCCATCGCGAACTGCGTGATCACCAATGTGCCGGGCTCAGCGGTTCCGATTTACCTCAACGGCGCCCGCATGACGTATTTCTCCGCGATCATGCCGATCAACGACGGCCTCGGACTCGTCTTCGCGGTGACGAGCTACGACGGGAAGATCATCGTGTCGCCCACCTCGTGCCGCGAGCAGATGCCGGACCCGGAGGCGTTCGCGCAGTGCCTGCGCGACTGTTTCCGTGAGTACCTGGCCCTGGCCCGCAAGCGTGCGCGGGCGAAGGCGGCTGCCAGGCCAGGTGCTAGCCCGGTGCGGCGCGGGGCGAAGTCGTCAGGCGGTAGATCCGCCCGAGCAGCCCCGCCCGCGGCACGAACGGCCGCCACTGGCCCTCGGGCTGCGCGAGGCGGTCGGCCACGACCCAAAGCACGAGCGGGTTGAACCCCAGCCCGAGGTGGCTGCCCGGCACGCGGATGTTTTCGTGCAACGCCGGATTGCCGTCGATGGTCGCCTCCTGCGGCGGCACGACGCCGTCGGTCAGCGAGTAGATGCACGAGATCGGCACCGGCAGCGCTTTCGGCTGCCGGAGGTATTTCGCGCGCGACTGGGCGAGGTGCGCCGATGTCCCCATCGGATGCGAGATCAACCGATAGAGCGCCTTGACGAGCGGCGGCGACTGGCTGCCTTCGGCATCGAAGGTCACGGGACTGCCGAGCGTGATGACCGAACGGACGCACTCGGTTGCCTGATGTGCGCCGTACATGGCGAACATGCCGCCCAGGCTCCAGCCCAGGAGGCTCACCGTCCGGCCGCTCTTGTAGTGCATGTAGCGGATCTTCTGCTCGAGCGCGCTGGCGTGCCGGCTGTTGAATCCGACATTGCGCCCGAAGCCCCAGGTCTGGACCTCGTAGTCGCGGTTCTGCAGAAACAGCTTGAGCACGATCAGCGTGCCCTCGTCCGCCATGAAGCCGGGCAGCAGCAGCACCGGGTGGCCGTCGCCGCGCGGCGTTCGGGCGAGCATCGGAAGGTTCCACGGCAGCGCTGCCATCTCGAGCAGGGCACGCGCCTCGATGACCTGGTGCAGCAGGCGGGGCTTGCCGACGTAG
>CAVQID010000038.1:0-19740 GCA_963712485.1 uncultured beta proteobacterium | reverse complement strand
GCATGCGCTCAGTTCGTCATCTGCGCGGACGCAGCGGCATGTTTGCGATTCCAGGGTCGATGAGCAACATGGGCCTGGCGACCGGTATATCCACTGGCCGCCGCTCAGGCTGCCGACGCCGCCGCGGCAGGTCTTCGACCGTAGTCGTAGTAGGGGGCATAGGCGTCGACGATATTGGGGTCAGAGGGCGAGGCCTCTGTTGTCGAACCTGAGTTTTCGTGCGCACCTTGACGCCGGGACCCGGCTGCACGCGAGGCGCTGCGTGACGCCTCCGGCGGGCGCGCAGACGACGCCACTGGTGCTCGGTACGACACCGAACTGACAGTGCCCCCACCGACAGCCTGCAACTTGACACCATCCGGAGACCGACCTGCAGCCATCATCCAGCACCATTGGCATCGATCCACTTGTAGAGCTGCGCAGATGCGGGCGCAGCGGCGACAAGCAGCACACCAAAGAAGGCCGACAAACTGACGAACCGAATGGTGGTTGGCATGCCCGCGCACCTCCATACCTTGGTAGGACTGGAAATTGTGACCCTGAGGCTTCGGTCCGCTAGTAGGCGCTCTGGACGATTCCTGGCAGCGACCGATTCTGGCCGTACTGTCTACTCTGAGCCTGGAACTATTCGAACCTCTCGCTCGGCGGATCCGCGCATGATTTCAAGGGCACGCTGATACGGCTCACTCTCGTACGCAGCCACTGCCTGCTCGACGCTCGGAAACTCGATGACCACGCAGCGCGGTTTGCGCCGCCTTCAAACACGAAGGCCGGCATCCCCCGCGCCAGGAAGCAAGCTCCGAACGAGCTCAGCACCGGCGTGGCAGCCTCCGACATATCTGGCAAGCACAAACGGGTTTGAGACCGAGTGATACACGGCTATCCAGTACCCCTTTGCCATAGACCCTAGTGTCGCAGTTAGCCAGCAACGGTCAGACACCTCGGAAGCCGCGGTCGTCGCGACCTCGTCCGCTTCTAGCTGATTACGCCACTGGCGCGGATATCCCCCCTCCTGGCCGGGTTGAGTCTATTGGTCCCAACGCGATCCTAGCTTGCGATACGCATTCTTCTTGCCCCGCCCCCCGCAAGGGGGACTGGAGTTCAGCCGACGAAACGCAACACCGTGACGAAATGCGCCGTGCTGCCGCCGAGGGACAACAGGTGCCAGATGCCGTCGCCGTGGCGCAGGGTGTCGTTGACGTAAAAGACGATGCCGGCCATATACAACCCGCTACCGGCCGCGAGCCACGCGATGCCCTCACCGCCCAGTTGGGTGATCAAGGGGACCGCTGCGACGACTGCAAGCCAGCCCATGACTACATAAGGCCACACGGACGGATCTTCATCGCTGCGGCGGCGCCAGGCCCGCACGATGCCGAAGAACGCCATAGTCCACACCGCCGCGAACAGTGTCCAGCCCAGCGCCCGCGCAAGGTGCGACAGAGCGTGAAGCGGCGGCGTAGGGTGCAGGCGATCAGCGGATGGATTGGCGCAATGGTCGAGACGGCGGAATACCGCTTTGGCGCGCGTCGAGCTGATTGAGTGGTACCGGGTGGACGCTGCGTACAGCACCACGAGCATCGTGCCGAATACGCTGAAGCTGACGATCTTCCACGGATCGCCTCCGTGCGCCGCGTCCGCGACCACCACCACCGAACCGCTGACGGCCAGCACGGTGCCCAGCAAGTGGGTGATGCTGTTGAAGCGTTCGCCGTGATACATCGTGACCGCGGTCAGACTTGCGCAGAAGTGACGCAGCTTACCCCCGGGATATGACCGCAGAGCGTCCACACTTCGAGGCGCGCACCGCCAGGTAGCGTGTCCGCTAACAGTCGATTTCTCAACCCTTGCAAAACGTCCGGCCGTGGCCGCGGCCTGCCATGGCTCGCAATCCCAGACTTTGGCTTGGCCGGCGATCAACCCACGAGATTAGATTTGTCTCGATCCACTGAACAGTCAAAGCTGTCATCGCGCCTCGTTAGCTAGCTACTGGTTGCCCACCCTTGAAAAATATAACATCAGGGATGCTTCGAATTCCGTAACGCTGCGCAAGCATCAGATTCTGTTCAGTGTCGACCTTAGCTAGACGCGCCCGCGAGCTCGATGCGGCCGCCGCCTGCTCGTAGGCAGGAGCCATCATCTGGCACGGACCAGCGCGGGAGCCCAAAAGTCGACCACCAGCGGAAGCTCGTTGCGGGTGAGATATCGGTCGAAGTTCTGGTCCGTCAGGGCTATCGGGCGGCCCTCGAACAGAGGTCGCTTGCACTTCCGCAGGTAGGCCCATCGTTAAGCCGCGCCCATCGTACCCGATTGATGGCATCACAGTCTGGACCGAGTGGCACAAGAGATTGATTCCATTTCCGAAGTGAGCGGATAGAGAGTGGCGATAGCTCAGCCCGTCAGCTTATGGGCGAACTACGCAGATCCGCAAGATCACTCCTTTCCGACTACGGCACGATCATAATTTCTAGTCGTAAGTTTGGATGTGCGGCGCCGCAGATCTGAACCTGCTCGAGGACCTCGGCTTCGTCAATCGCTGGCGCTTCGATCGGCAGTCTGAACGCGACACGCGTCCCAGTGGCGTCGCCGGCCGGATCATTGCGTACCGGGCCATCCGCCTGGCCCGCGTAGGTCTGCGTGAACCGTCGACCGGCTCGCCGTGACTCGATGGTTAGAAGCGGCGAGGACATGGCCAGGATTGCGAGCCCAATGCCGTGCAATCCAACTTCGCCTTGCCGCGCCGTAAGTTGCTCCAGCAACCCGCTGACATAGCACCATCAGCGGTCGAGCCCCATACCGCGTCCGTCGTCCTCGACGGTGCACGATTGCGGCGTCAGCGTGACAGTCACCCGCGTGGCCAACCCTCCTGGTGCTCATGCACGGAATAGGCGATTAAGGCTCGGACGAGAACGAAGGACGGATTCGCCACCACGCTGGCCATTGCCAAGAATGGCCGGTTTCAGGACGACTCGGCAAGTGACCTGATCGGCCGGTCGTGGCCGTACCCCGGCATCGCTACCTGACTGGGGTCACGGTTCCCTGATGGAAAACCATTTGCCACTTGCCGTTTGATCTCCACCACCGACGAAGAAGAAGTCGAGGGTATCAGCGGCGAGGATCGGAATGTCTCGGATCTTGTAAGTCAGGAGCGCAACGTCGAGTGCCAACGTCACCAACTGAAATCCAGAGGTCGTGTGCACGGCTGCATTAACTGACCCTGAAGCACAGCGACGAGGTCGTCCCTGGTGTAGACGCGTCCCGAACTGCCGAACTAGATGAACTCATCAGCGAGAAGTTCCACGAGCTGCGTTGACTTTCCTGATGTTCGGGTCGAGCAGCGACTCCTCGAGCCTTTTCCAGTTCAAGAGCCAGTTGAGGCGTCACGGCACGCTCCTCGGGTCCGGTTTCGGCGAATTCCTGGGTAACGGAATCGGCTGCAATTGGCAGGCAACGGCGTCGGCCGCTGATGTTAGCGGGAAGCGCTCGCGCTTTGCACGCCGACCGACCGAACGCATTGTTCAGGAGCAGCTGGGAGCAATGGACTTGGCCAAGTGCGAACGTGCGTGGTGGCCATATGCCCTCCCATAAACCAAGAAATGTGCCCCACGGCCCCGCCGCCATCCCGATAGTGCACGCGGACACATATGCCGTTCGGTGGCCGTGCGCCATGCACTCCGTTGCCGAAGCGGACGACACCAGTCGCGGCGTCGAGCACATAGACCAAGCTATCTGATGCCGCTGCCAGGAGCGCCGCGACATTGGGGAGTTTGCGCCACCGCCGCCCCTCGACCGTCACTGTGGCACGCAAGTCAGAACGCTTAGTCAGGACAGTGAGAGGCCGCGCAGACATTGGTTCTCCCGATTCAGGTTGATCACCGTACACGCGATCCAAGTAGTCCGCTTTTGGGAGAACCGGGAGCTAGGTCGCATCGACTGTTATTGGCCGATGAAGGCCTTACTTGGCTCGCTTGGTCCTTGTCGGCGCTGGGTGAGCCTCAGCTTTGGCAACGACCCTCATGGTCGCCGGGTTGGCGGCGGCAACCCATCTCGAGGTCCAGACCAGACGAGGTGCACGAGACAGCGCTCCGTCAAACACGCATCGCCGTGGATTTTGCCGCCCGGCTGGAACCAATAGCTTCCGGGCCCAAGGACCTTCGCTCCCGCTTCCGATTCTTCCTCGCTCCAATGCTTTACTTTTCCTTCAATCACCACCAAGTGGTAGTCGGCTGTGTGGTAGTGAAGTGGCAAGGAGACTTTCGGTAGATCAAAGAGCATGGCAGACGGCCCGGTAGCAGGGTCGCCCCATAGCACAGCGATCCGTGGTCCGTCGGGTCGACCAGGAATCGCCGGAACAAACTTAGCTTCCTCGAAGGCGGTTGTTACCGCCGCCGACGACAGCTTAGCCGACGGCACTGGAGCTTGAACCGTACAACCCGCCTGCGCAAACAATGCAAGTGCCAGCGCCGCGACGCCTAACGGGTGCAGTGATCGTCCGCAGTGGGTCGCCGGCGCGAAATGGGTTGCCATGGCCGTCCTCCAAGATGTCCACTTCTAAGAAACTTTGAGACAAGATGTCAAAGTCTGCAACGGGCCGACTGCGACAATTCGTTCCTGACTTTGGAGAGGTCCGATGACAGTGACGGGCAGGTGTCTTTGCGGTGCGGTTTGCTGGGAGAGCGCGGAACCGCCAATCACCACGCGGGTGTGTTGGTGCCGCGATTGCCAATACTTGGGTGCAGGCAGCGGAACGGTTGGTGCTTGCTTTCGCACCGCAACGTTTAAGGTCGTAGGGAAAACGAGCGACTTCTCGAGTTTGGCGGAAAGTGGCAGTCGAATGCACCGCCGGTTCTGCCCCGATTGCGGCACTCCGCTCTTTAGCGAGGCTGAGGCAAGACCACATTTGATCTTCGTTCGGGCTGGGACCTTCGACGATCCAAACGTTGCCACCCCTGCAATGACGATCTGGACCTCTAGTGCGCCGCGGTGGGCTTGTATTGATGCAGCTTTACCGCGCGTGGAAAAGCAACCATCGCCCGCAGGAGCATAGTTGTCCAAAAGCAGGCGCGTGCGTCAGATTAGCGGTGAGGCGCGACGACCGCTATCGGGTCGGTTAGGCAGTGGCGTGCGATGACAGATACTGGCCGTTGTTAGCCGCGCGCGCGCCGGTAGTGCATAGCGACGGCGCCGTTGTGGAGCGGCGTCGCCGAGACCATCTCGAGCCGTCGCGTGCTGGGCAGCCCGCTCTGGTACAGAGTCGGGCCGTGACCGGCGATCCTGGGGTGGACGAGGAACTTGTACTCGTCGATAAGATCCAGCCGGTCCAGTTCGGTCGCGAGCTTGCCGCTACCGAGGAGTACGCCGGAAGGGGTTGCGTCCTTGAGTTTCTGCACGCTCGTACGCAAGTCGCCCGCAATGTGGTGGCTGTTGGTCCACCGGAAGTCCGTTCGCGTCGAGGACACGATGTACTTCGGCTTGGCCTCCAGCCTGACTGCCCACTCGCGCATTGACGGAGGCGCCTCCTCGGCGCCGCGAGCGACCGCCGGCCAGTAGCTCTCCATCATCTCGTAGGTGACGCGGCCCCACAGCATCGCCCCTCCCTCGTCCATGAGACGGGTGAAGAAAGCGTGTGTCTCGTCGTCCGCGATTCCCTCCCGATGGTCTACGCAACCGTCGAGCGTGACGTTGATGGTAAAGGTCAAGAGTCCCATGGCGACGAAGCTATCGAGTTGGATGAGCGACGGACTGTCAGCTCTTGACCAGTTTGCCACTCCAAGGAATGTCCGCCACTGGCCGAGTTCAGTCTAGCGTGGGGCGTCTCACCCAAACTCCCCGTGTAAACATCGCGTTCTCTTGAACGCGGAGGGAATGGTTGCCACCAAGGGCAGCCGTCTACACTGCAAGCCCATCGACGCAGGCGGCTTCCGCGGCAAGGTACGGCTGATATCGGCAAGCGACCGGCTCGACTACTTGGCGGTCCGGCTGCAGCGCTGATCGCGTTCAAGACGCGTTCGCCTTTGCACCAAGCACAGGCAGCTGAATCTCGCGCGGCCGACACGTATCTCTAACGAACCATGAGCCTTTTCAGCTACTTCGAATCGCGCGTGCCGAACGCCACGGCGGCGCCGCCAGCGGCAGTCGAACGCGACGGGCCACCGCCGGGGCTGGTGCCCTTTTACCTGCACTTCGTGCGCCAATCGCCGCGGCTGTATGCCGCGATGTTCGTATTCGGCGCGACGGTGGCTCTGCTGGATACGGTAATTCCTCTTTTCATCGGAAAGCTAGTCGGGCTGATGACCACGCCCGACCCGCGCGCCGCGGTACTCACGCAGGCGCCGCTGTTGCTGGCGATGGCGGCCCTGGTGCTGATTGCGCGGCCACTCGCAATTCTCGCGGACTCGATGGTGCGCAACAACGCAGTGATCCCCGGCGTGACCACGTTGATCCGCTGGCAGAGCCACTGGCATGTGATCCGGCAGAGCTGGAACTTCTTCCAGAACGACTTTGCCGGCCGGATCGCCAATCGCGTGATGAACACCTCGAACTCGCTGCGCGAAAGCGTGGTCTCGAGTATTCGCGCCGTCTGGTACATCGTCGTGTACGGGATCACCGCGCTCCTGTTGATCAGCACGGCGGACTGGCGACTCGCAGTGCCGATCGTCTTGTGGATCGTCGCCTTTGTGTTCTTCCTGCGCTACTTCGTGCCGCGCATGCGCGACCTGTCGCGGCTGAGCTCGGAGGCGCGTTCGCTGGTCATGGGAAGGGTGGTTGATTCGTACACCAACTTTCCCACGGTGAAGCTGTTTGCGCGCGCGGCGGACGAGGACTCGTACGTGCGTGAGGCGATGGTCGAGCACCGCGAGCGCATCGCCGCCCACATGCGTATGACCACCCGCTTCATGGCCACGCTCACCTGCATGAATTCCGCCCTGGTCGTAGGCACGGCCGCACTCGGCGTGTGGTTGTGGCTGGCCGGTCAGGCGAGCGCGGCGGCGGTCGCGACCGCGCTGCCGCTGGCGTGGCAGATCGCCAACATGGCGGGCTGGGTGTCGTGGGAGGTCAGCGGCATCTTCGAGAACATCGGCGTCGTGCAGGAAGGCATGGAGACGATCGCGGTGCCGCATGCGTTGACGGATCGCCCGATGCGCGCGAACTCGTGGTCGGCGGCGGCACCATCCGCTTCGACCACGTGGGCTTCAGCTACGGCGCGCTGGCGCGCGGCGGGCGCGCAGTGATCGACGATCTGAGCCTGGAAATCGCGGCCGGCGAGCGTGTTGGCGTCGTGGGTCGATCAGGTGCCGGCAAGTCGACCCTGGTGAGCCTGCTGCTGCGCTTTCATGACGTCGAAGGCGGTCGCATCACGATCGACGGTCAGGACCTGCGCGACGTGACGCAGGAATCGCTGCGCGCGGCCATCGGCGTGGTCACGCAGGACACCTCGATGCTGCATCGCTCGATTGCGGCCAATATCCGGTACGGCCGGCCGCAGGCGACGGACGCCGAAGTCGAGGCCGCGGCGCGCCAGGCGCATGCGCACGAGTTCATCGTCGGACTGCGAGACTGGAAGGACCGTGGCGGCTACGAGGCTCACGCCGGCGAACGCGGCGTGAAGCTTTCCGGGGGCCAGCGCCAGCGCGTGGCACTCGCCCGCGTGATCCTGAAGAATGCGCCGATCCTGGTGCTGGACGAGGCCACCTCCGCGCTCGACAGCGAGATCGAGGCCGCCATCCAGGAGCAGCTTGAAACGCTGATGCAGGGCAAGACGGTGATCGCCATCGCACACCGACTGTCAACGATCGCACGCATGGACCGCCTCGTGGTGATGGACGCCGGTCGCATCGTCGAGCAGGGCACGCACGACGAACTGTTGCGCGCCGGCGGCCACTACGCGCTTCTATGGAAGCGCCAGTCCGGCGGATTCTTGGCCAACGATGTGCCGGATGTGATCGCAGAGCCGGATGACAACGTGGAGGTTGAAGGCGCTACCGATGTTCATCCCGAGGCTGTTGAAGAACCGCAGGTCCGGATCTGAGCTGGTCGCAGCGTGCATTCCCACCAGATTGGGCAATCGTTTGCAGCAGCCCGTCGGAACACTGACAAATGGCCGCTCTCGTGAAACCTGAGGGACGGTCAGCCACGTCCGGTCTTGGCCGACAGCGCGCTACGGAGCTGTGCTCTCAACCGCAGGTGTTGCCTGCAATTGAATGCCAACGGCCTTGAGGACTTTCAGGACAGTGTCGTAGCGCGGCTTTGCCCCAGGGGCGAACGCCTTGTAAAGGCTTTCTCTGCCAAGGCCTGTTTCACTCGCTACATGTGACATGCCCCTGGCCTTGGCCACATCCGCGACCGCCATCAGGAAGACGTCCGGATTGGCATCCTCCAAGGCGGCCGTAAGGTACTCGGCGATGACCTCGTCGTTGTCGAGGTAGTCCGCCACGTCGAACGCTTGCAGCTTGGGCATCGATCAGTCCTCCAGCAGTGCCGCCAGTTCCTTGGCTCTCCGTATGTCCTTCTGCTGGCTCGACTTGTCGCCGCCGCACAGCAGCAGATACACCGTTTGACCGCGCCGCGTGAAGTACACGCGGTAACCTGGCCCTGTGTGAATCCTCATCTCGGACACGCCTTCGCCTACCGGCTCGCAATCGCCGAAATTGCCCAGCGACGCCGATCGAATGCGCGCCAGGATCCTGGCCTTGCCGACCGGATCCCGGAGTGCCCGCAGCCAATCATCAAAGTCTTGGGTACGAAGAAATTCGTTCACAGTGTATCCCTTTGGATACGTCTATGTCAATGCCGAACTGCCGGCATTCAAGTATCGCCCGTTGCTGAGAAACGATGCGTCTGCGGTGGGAGTCTTCCATGGGCGTCCCTGCCGTAGGCCAGACGGCTCGGCCGGCCGTCTGATTCCGCTGTTTAACATTTTGGAGCTCTCCAATGACTGATCAAGCAATGGAGTTCCCGCTCGTTGTGGTCCACCACCCACCGTGGAACAAGGACCGCATCACCGGGCAAAAGGCACCCTTCAAGCTGAAGGAGATCTGTGCAATTCGTGCGTACCTCGACTTCGAGCACAACGTCCGCGATCGTGCGCTGCTCGACGTCGCCATCGACAGCAAGATGCGCGGGGGCGACGTGACTCGACTCCGAGTGGACGATGTCTGCCACGGCGAACAGGTGACCTCACGGGCCAGCGTCCGGCAAAGCAAGACGCAGCGTCCGGTGACCTTCGAGATCACGCCGACGACACGCAAGTCGGTCGCGGCGTGGATCAAGGCGGCGGACCTCAAGCCGGGTGACTACCTGTTCCCGAGTCGCGTCAACAAGGACGGCCACCTCAGCACGCGCCAGTACAGCCGGATCGTGAAGGACTGGGTCAAGATCATCGGCGAAGACCCTTCGCGTTATGGCATGCACTCGCTGCGGCGCACCAAGGTGACGATCATGTACCGGCAAACGCACAACCTGCGGGCCGCACAGATCCTGCTCGGTCACACCAAGATCGAGAACACCGTGAAGTATCTCGGCGTCGAACTCGACGAGGCGTTGAGCCTGTCGGAGCAGGTTGAGGTCTAGCTCCGTGACCGTTTGGGGGACTCGCGATCGAGCGGGTTCCCCGTTTTTCTACGGCAGCATCCGCAACCGAGAGCGGTCACGACGGAATTACCCGGCACGTCAGCTTTGAAGTCGACCGCAAGGCCACGGCCGACGGCGGCTTGTGGCCGGTACGCGAAGTCCCGCTTGTCAGCGCATCATCTGCGCGGCCGCAGCGGCATGTCGGGTATGGCGGGGTCGATGGGTAGGAGTGGCTTCGCGACCGGTGCGTTTTCGCGCCGTCGATCAGCCGCCGCCTCCACCGCGACCGGCCGCCGCGCATAGTCGTAGTACGGCGCATAAGTGCCATCGACATTGGCGTCGCCCGGCGAGGCCGGGCCACTTGACGACAAAACTTCATTGCGCACGTTTGCAGCAGGGCTGGCCGATTTAGAAGCGTTGCGTGCGGCGCCCGGTGCGCGGGCGGGAGGCCCCACAAGCGCGCGGTCGGCGACCGAACTGAGTGTGCCGTGGTTAACGGGCTGCAGCTTGACCCCCGCCGGTGGCCAGTCGCCGTAGTTGACGACGCCGCTGCTATCGACCCACTTATAGAGCTGCGCATGGGCGAGCGGCGCCGTGGCATACAGCGCGCAGGTAACGACGAACAAAATGGCCGGTCGCATGACCCTAAAAATATGCCCGGCGCGGACCGGCGCGTCAAATCATGCCAACGATCGAGCGACCGCTGATCGACCGCTCTTGCGGCGCGAACCAATGTCCGCAGGTGAGTCGAAACCCAAAGCTACCGGTCTGTCCGGTGTTGGCCAGCCCGAGACTTTCCGCGATCTTCCACTTACAACCATGAAGTGGCCGGCTGGTCAATTAGTGGGGCACAACGCACGAAGCCCGCCTGTCCTCCGGTCGCAACCCGTCCGCGGACTGGGGAACACAAATTTCAGTCCCTGCATTGGAGCCATGAGTTTGCAGTTTCTGCAAATGTTCGTTTCCAGGGACAACTGCCTCGACCCGCAATGACACCGAGTTTTCTTCGCAATAGTGAAAGTACCCCTGCGCGACCTCGTCATGGATGCGTGCAAGATCGTTCTGGATCGCGTCCAGATACTCATGGCGCAGGGCGGGGGACAGGCTGCTTAAGTTCATGCCGTCGACTCGCCGCTGCGACCGGCGCAACGCTCGCAGCGAAGTCGCGTTATGTGGCAGTTCGGAAAGGTGCGATTCGATCTTGTCAAGGCAATAGCGGACCGAGCGCGGAAAGTGCGCATCCTTGACAAGAAAGTTCACGACTCCGGCACTTGTGACCTGCGCGCTGCCGTGGCGGCGGTACATCTGGAATGCGGATAGGGACCTCAGCACGCCGACCCAGAGTAATGAGAGGGTAGGATCCTCGGGTACCTGTTGGCGCGGGACAAGAACCGCAGCATGTATGTCTACGATGCGCGTCGTCATGTCCGCGCGCTCGAGGTGCTCGCCGAGGCGGATGAACTGATAGGCGATGTCGTGGCTCATGCATTCCGACAACAGACCGGCAATGGCCTGTCGGCGGATGATGAGTTCTTCCAGCATGGCATTGCGGGCAACCCGGCCGGTGGCGTTCGCCGCGTCTGCCCGTGCCTTGAGATGCATCGCGTTAATGCGCTCCCAGCAGGCTCTCGGTAGCACGTCGCGCAGGCGTCGGCTGTTTTCCCTAGCGGCCTGAATGCACGAGAGTATCGAGGACGGATTGCCGAGGTCGGCAATCAGGAAGCGCATGATGCTGGCCTCATCGTGCGATGGGTAGGACTCGTCAAAGTGGCTATCGAGGCCAACGAGGCGAACAAGCATGTCCCAGCCGAACGACGCGCCGCGCGGCAGATCGAGCAGTACGCGCGAAATGGCGTTGATAAGGCGGGCCGTGTCCTCCGCCCGCTCGAGGTGTCTCGACATCCAGTACAAGTATTCCGCGACTCTTGAGAGCATCAGTCTTTCGCCTCGACAATCCACGTGTCTTTGCTGCCCCCGCCTTGCGACGAGTTGACCACGAGCGAGCCCTCTCGCATCGCTACCCGTGTGAGTCCGCCGGTCGTTACGCAGATGTTGGACGATTGAAGTACAAACGGCCGCAGGTCGAGGTGGCGTGGCGCCCAACTGTCGCCAACCAGTGTGGGCGCAGTAGACAGCGCCAGCGTTGGCTGCGCCATGTAGTTACGTGGATCGGCACGCACGCGTTCTGCGAATCGCGCTCGCTCGACCGGTGAGGAGTGTGGCCCCACAAGCATGCCGTAGCCGCCGGACTCGTTTGCCGGCTTGACCACGAGCTTGTCAAGATTGGCGAGCACGTATTTTTGCTCGACGTCGTTCATGCAGAGATAGCTCGGCACGTTCGGGATGATGGCTTCCTCGTCGAGGTAGTAGCGAATCAACTTCGGGACGAAGGTATAGACGATCTTGTCGTCGGCCACGCCGGCGCCAGGTGCGTTGGCGATGCCAACCTTGCCTCGGCGCCAAGCGCGCATCAGTCCGCGAACGCCGAGTGTGGAATCCGGCCTGAAGGCTTCCGGATCGAGGAAGTCGTCGTCGATGCGTCGATAAATGACATCCACGCGACGCAAGCCATCAATGGTCTTCATGTAGACGCAGTCATCGACCCCGACCACCAAGTCCGCCCCTTCGACCAGGTCCGCACCCATCTGCTGCGCCAGGTAGCTGTGCTCGAAGTACGCAGAGTTGTAGACCCCGGGGGTAAGGACCGCGATCACAGGGCGCTCTACTTGCCGGGGAGAAAGCGCGGCGAGCATGTCGAACAACTGTGCGGTGTAGGCGTCAATTGGAAGAATGGGACAGGTCTCGAAAAGCTCCGGCAGAAAGCTCTTCATCAGAAGTCGGTTTTCAAGCATGTAAGAAACGCCCGAGGGCACCCGGAGATTGTCCTCGAGCACGTAGACCGTTCCGTCGCGATCACGCACCAAGTCGGTGCCGCAGACGTGTGCCCAGACACCAAAACAGGGCGTGACGCCCGCACATTCCTTTCGGTAGCTGTGTGAACTGGCCAGGAGCTCGGCCGGAAACACCTTGTCACGAATCACGCGCTGCTCGTGATAAAGATCGTCAATAAAGAGGTTAAGCGCCGTCAGACGCTGCTTGAGACCACGCTCGATGCGCCGCCACTCGGTTCCCGTCATGATTCGCGGGACTGGGTCGAACGGCCAGGCGCGGTCGATGTTCTCGCCATCGCTGTAGATGGTGAACGTGATACCCATCGTGACGATGGCCGCATCCACGGCGGCGCGCCGGGCCTGCAGCTGTTCATCGCCGAGATTTTGGAGATATTCGATCAGGGCCCGGGCAGCCGGCCGCGGAACTTTGTCCTGGTCGACGAGCTCGTCGTAGGCATCTGCCAGTGCATACCCCTGCAATTCAAGGCTCATGACTGCCTAGCTAAGCGATCGACGCAATGGGCACCGATGCAGCAAGAACCGTGCAAGGAGGAGCCGCACTGCCAGCGGGCGACGAACGAGGGTGACGGGCCTGTCAGTTCATTGCGGTGGCGATGGAGCTCAACTGCGGTAGCTCGTGCGATTCTCCCAAAAATGCTGCACTCATCCGCGTCGGTGGAGTCTGCTTCTAGCCTCTAACACCGGATTGGCACCCGTAATCGACAGTTCGTTAGCCAGCGCCATAGCGGCCTCCCGCGAAAGAAACTCCGTGCTTGCGCAGATTAGTCGCAACCTTAAACGGATCCCATTCGCATTCCACCAGGGAAGTCCAATCCGACGCCGGGCCTGCACAACGCGACAAGTCTTCAATGCAAGGAGACAGATCGGCTGCAATCAATTTGTGGTCAGCTTTAGGGCGAAATGCAGGCGAACGTGTCACGGCCGGTTTTGGCCGACAGCGGCGCTGCGTTCAAATGTACCAAGCGAGAACGACATGGTTCCGTTCTGCGGCACTTGCGTAAAACTTCTGAAGGCGTAGAAAGTTGGGAACGATGTAGTCATTCAGTATGTTCGCCCCGTCTTCAACCCATTGATCTGGGAATACACCCACCCGATCCATTTCCTCAAAGTTGGCCTGTTGGCGAAGATCGTTTTCAGTGAACACGCTCAGAGCGCTTGAGATCTTGGAGACCTCTTCAGTGGAGAAAAGGCATGCTGGGCCCATTCCAAAGTCAATCCTGGTCTCCTTCGTTGGTCCTCTGCCTTCGATTCCAACAAGAGCCGTATCTGGCTCGATCCTTTGAAGCGCCTGAGCTGCGGCGACTAACTCGTCCTTCCCCCAGTCCTTCTTCAGCAAACCACGCGCGCGTTGAATAGACCCTTCGGCTTGCGTTCGTCCAACGTCCGCCGCATGACCCTTGCGTTGTGGGCGTGCTCGGCGCGCTTGCAGTCGGAGACAAGCCAAGCCATGGGATCCCACGCGCGGTCAACGTCTATGAATTGCGCCTGCGCGAATTGGCTCAAGTCCCCGGAGCGCAGTCTCTCGGGGAAAGCAACAGCAGCCTCAAAGTCTGCGGGAGATAGACTTGCATAGTAGGCGACGATGCTCACAAATATGCCAAGGCCTCTCTCCGAGCTCCGTAGGACCCGCGCAGATCCTCCACTCGAGAAATTTTGTTCTCTCGCCGAGTAGCCGCGTAAGTTTCCGTCACAGGATTAATGGGCAGGAACTATGGCCGCTTTAAGGCTAGTTAGGCAACCAGCCGAATGGGCTGCTACTGGCCGCAAGTTGTCCCACAAGATTGTTAGCGTTTACCTCTTGCCAGACAGGCCAAAGGCATTGGTCGGTCTTCTCGATCTTCCTTGTAGTAATTGTCCAATCCGAAGTGCGACTTCTTCACTTCATCGAGCGTGACGACGCCCCGCTTTACAGCGGCGAAGGGTTCCGGGCGGTCTGCCCGTGCTGGACGGCTGCACTAGTGGACGCAACCGGCATCGCTGTCGAGCACTTCATCCTCGAAGCGCAGGGAGAGCTTCCCATTCGACAGGCCATCCTTAAGGAGATATTGCCCCCCCTGCGCGCAGTTGCTAGCTTCACTCCAAGCAGTTTGCAGACGTTTCTGCCTGGGGAGGAGATGGACACGGCTGGTCACTGTTCGGCACTCATCACAATGCGGCCCTCCGAACCGAAGGCCGAATGGTCGCATGTCAGTGCAGATTGACGATGCGCTCGTCCGCCGGTTGGTTGCTGCACAGCTCCCGCAGTGGTCTGAGCTGTCGATGAATCAATCCGGTCACACCTTCCGGGTGGGACAACCGCACCTTCCGGTTGGGCGACACCCATGACGAATCGGCCGCCAAGCCGCGAGAGCCAGCCGCCCAACGGCGCCCCGTCTCTACTTCCCGATGACGCGGAATCCGCGTAGCGTCGACCGCGGCGGGCCTGCGGCCTCTTCCCCGCGGGCGAAAACGACACATGGGGGGCCATGGAAAAGCAGACATCTCGAAGGCCGGGATCGACAGGGAGGCTTCGATGAACCATCGCGCTGCACTAGCAGTCGCACTCGTCGCTGCGGTCGCAGCCGGCGCTTGGTGGCTTACCAGCGACGAGGCGGCCCGCGCGGCACTCGCGAACGCGGTCGGAGGCAAGCCCGCCCAGACGGCGGCAAAGGCGAAGCCGATCTGCGACTCGCCCGTCAACCCGAACGTCGCCGCTCCCCTCGACTGCATCCCGCAGCATCTCGCGAACCTCCCGCCCGATCCGGGCGAAGCCGGCAAGGCCACGCCCGACGGCATCGACGCCGACAAGGACGGCATGCGCGATGACGTGCAACGCTACATCGTGACCGAATGGGGCCATTCGCCGCTCGCAATGAAACGCTTGACGATAAAAGCGCAGCAATACCTGCGCGCAGTGCATTACGGTGACAGCCTCGGCAAGGAAGAAACCCGCAAGCGGTTCAGCGCTGAATCAATGCGCGAGTCGGCCTGCGCCGTCAACCTCGAAACCAATGAAACTCTTGCACGTGGTGCCCGCCGGCAGATGCGGTTACTGGTTCTGAATACGCCCGAGCGGGTCCAGCGTGCGGATGACTTTGACATGATGTTCGCACACACCGAAATACCTGCGTTTGAAGGGACGGCCTCGGAAGCGTGCGGCTTCGATGTGGACGCCTTGGCTGCCGTCGAGGGCAAGCAAACCGTCGCGTCCCAGATCACAGCGGAAAACATCGAGCGCACGAAGCGCGAACAGGAGGAAGAAGAGCGTCAAGCCCGTGAAGCACCCGAACAAGGAAAGGAACCGCAAAAATGATCCGGCATCAAAAAAAGCTGATTGCACTACTGGTCGCCGCAGCCTGCACCACCACCACCACCGCGGCAACGATCGACCCGAACCTGGCAAAGTACAACATCTGCGGCTGGCGCAAAGTCACCTACATCAACGGCATTACGACCAAGCAATCAGATGCCAACGATGACCTCGCGCTGCTTATGTTGGTGAATGGCAACGCCCACAACCAGTACCTCCTGCAGTATTCGCTTGCGTACAACAAGACGGGCGGCTTCCCGACCGACTTCAGGCAGGCGGTGCTGCAAGTCCTCAGCGGCTACGTGAACGCGACGTGGGCTGCGTTCTATAACGCGGTCGAATCCGCCATCTACTCCAGCGGCATGTCGGAAACCACCGCGCAGCTGGTTTCAAAGAAGGTCGACGACCTGTTCGCGTTGACCAAGCCCGCTCCGTATGCAGATTCGGACCTGGCCTCCATCATGAACAACATAGGACCGCACATGTCGTACTGGTACGGCCGGATGAATGTCTTCGTGTGCCACTCGCAAGGGAATCTGTACTGCAATCTCGTGTACGACAAACTGCGTGCGGCCGGCGTGCCGAGCCGCCAGATGGGCTTCGTCGGCGTGGCGGTGCCGTACGACAGCGTCCCCACGGGCAATACCTACGTGACCTCGACCAAGGACTTCGTGATCGACACAGTGCGCATCGCTGTGTCGGCCCTTCCCGCCGCACCTAAGCCTCTCCTCGCTAATGTCACGCATCCCTACGACCCGGTCAGGGATATAACCGGCCACGGGTTCAGCGAAACCTACTTGCACTACGCCACCTTGAAAAACAAGATCACCAGCGGCATCACGGCTGAATTCAACGGGCTCAGGCAGGCGCAAGTCAAAACGGCGGACATCGACCCGACGTATTCGTTCATGGGCCGATCCGCGTGGAAGGATTGCACTGTCCCTCTCGATGCTCAGGGCTACACTCGGACCCACCTTGCTCCCACGCGCCCATCTGGCTGCGGGGCAGGCTACCCCGCCATCAACCCCAATATCTGGATCGTCCCGGTTGTCCAGGTATTCCCCGTGGGGATGGGACAGGTCACAACGCGACCGGGTTCGCCCGGCGAGGTGCCGGGGCTCGCAACAACGCAGCGCGACGGCTGCCTCGCAATGGCGGCGGCACTGTGGCCGGCGCAGTCGAAGAGCGGCTATTCCATCCCCGATCCACCCCCCGGACAAACCGCCGGGCACTGCGCATACAGTCCTTATTACGACCCGATGTGGAGCAATGCGCGACTCGCGGTACGCTACAACGGCTTCAGGAGCGGCGACGGCCCGCTCCAAGAGCGGTTGGTCACGGGGCAAAACACGTATTACTTGGAGGGCAGCACGCAAAGTTATAAGGGCCCGACGTGTCGCAACTGAACGACGACCCGGCGCTCGATCTGGCGCTCAATCCGCGTCTGCTCGTTCGGGTCAAGCCTTCGGGAAGTCCTATTGGCCGACGTATGCCGCAACCGGCAATGTGAACAGCTACACCGGCAACTGCGGCTTGGGCTTTGGCGACACCGACGCCAAACTCGCGATACGCTACAACGGCTACCGCAGCGGCGACTCGACCGAGACGACAATCAACACGTGGCAAGACCCGGACTTTCTGAGCGGCAACACGACCGTTATTAAGAGCCCGGTTTGTCGCAACTGAATCACCAGTAACGCGACAGGCGCTCGCCACGGCGGGACGTAGTTTTCGGGGCCGCTTATTTCGCGGCATTTTTCTTGCGGTCTAGGTCCTGAACGTAGCGGTGACTGATACCGACTTCGGCGGCGACTTCCTTCTCCGTCTTGCCCACGGCCCGTAATTCAGCGACCTTAGGGTTAGCGTGCTCGTTCTCGCGCCACTAAAACGCGGACAAAACTTCTCCCTTCATATCTTCCTCCCTTCATTCAACCGCAGTAAGTTCGATGTATCCGGTAACGATCCCGGCGCCGCCTTTACGCCGGCGGTATTCCTCAAACGGCACCGCGCGATAGAGTCGTCGCGCACTAACCACCATCTCGCGCTCGTCAATGCCGGCGGCGCACCTCACGTTAAGCATTGAGTCCGCATTCGGGTGCTCCAGCGCTTCCGCTTTCTGCCCTTCGTTAGGACTGCTTCGGGTCGACTCCTGCCGGTTGTGTTGAGCAACCGACTGCCCTCTACCAATCACCGTTTGCAGCGCACCTGCAGAAACCCCCTGGCCGGCTTCATCGTCGTGCGCAATTGCGCAGCCTTTGCCTATCGCCCACATCCGGCCCAATGAAAGATGAGGAGTCCGCGGCTGTGTTATTGCCGACCAGTCGCCCTCACTGGCCTTGGCGTCGGCGTTTGCAGGACCTTCCCGCCACGCTGCGCCTCGACGAGTTGCTTGCCCCACCAGTTCGCCAATTGAATCCGCTTATGCAGGCGCTCGCCTCGGTCATAGGCACGAGCAACATCCGTGTCATGGACATGATCTAGGGCCAGATCGACGACCTGCCGATCGTGGCCGTGATCCTTTGCGAGCGTGGCAAACGATGCACGCCAGCCGTGGCAAGTGTGCCGATCTCGGTAGCCCATAGCGTGCAGGGCCTTCTCGACCGACTCGCGCGTTAATTGCCTACGCCCTTGAAAGCCAGGAAACACGTATCCCTTGTCTCCGGCCTGCTGAGAGGCGCGCCAAGCGCGTAGCTCGTCAGCAAACGGCACCGGCAATATGACTTTGTGATCGAACGATCGCCCGCGAATCTTCATTTTCACTCGGGGGATCAGCCACATAGCTGGCCTTGAAGCAAGATCGAACTCCTCCCAACGTGCCTCGACCGCATTGGAAATGCGCACGGCGGTGAACGCAACTAGCCTATGGCACAGTCGCACGGCCGGTGAAATTGGATGAAGTTCTGCCTTCCGTAGTAGAGCCCCGAGATCAGGAAACGTGAGTAGCGCGGGCCGATGTTTGACCATCGCCGCCCGCGCCAAAATCTCGATGGCAGGCTCAGCGGGGTTGTCATTACGCAGCCCCTTCGCGGCGGCGAACCGAAACGCCGCCCGTACGTGCTGCAGAATCTTCGCTGCTGTCTCTCGCTTGCCACGTGCCTGGATCTCATTGATGACGCTCGAAACCATCGCAGGAGTGATGTCACGTACTGGCAGCTTGCCAAGCACGGGGGTAACGTGCCGGCGCAGTGCTTTGCTTGACTTGTCGTAGTGGATGGCGGACCACCCGGACTTCTCTTTCTTCAACCAGAGGTCCACCAGCTCGCCAAAGAGTTCCCCACCCGATGCGATCTCGGCGGCTCGGTCGAGACGGCGCGCGAGTACTGGATCAATCCCGCGCTTAAGCAGCTGCTTTGCGTGCTCGCGCTCCTTACGAGCCTCCGCAAGTCGAACACTATCGAGCGGACCGATTGAGTACGTGCGCTCCTTAAGCGTGTCGCCGTCTTTGATGCGGTACTTCAGCTGCCAGGTTGCCGTTCCACTCGGCAGACGCACGAGTGCAAGGCCACCGCCGTCACTCAGCTTCTTGACTGGTCCCTTGCCAGTCTTTAGCCACGAATCGATGCGGCGGACGTTGAGGCGGGAGAGACTTCTAGCGTTGCCCCCAGTCATTTCGCACCTCCGCGGTTCGATAATGAAGGGTTACCCCTTCCATTGCCCCCATTATCCTTGGAGGCTCGCGGACGTCAATGGACGATAACAGACTGAAATTAAAGCGATTTCCATGATCTCTTGGAATCGCTTAGAGGGGGATTGGAGGCGGGGGTCGGAATCGAACCGGCGTACGCGGATTTGCAGTCCGCTGCATGGCCACTCTGCCACCCCGCCAGAGGAGGCTCATACCAAAAGGGGGAAGCGCGTGGCTCCCCCCAGAATTCTGGAGCGGGCGAAGAGTCTCGAACTCTCGACCTCAACCTTGGCAAGGTTGCGCTCTACCAACTGAGCTACGCCCGCTCGAAGCACGGAATTATA
>CAVQID010000037.1:0-30561 GCA_963712485.1 uncultured beta proteobacterium | reverse complement strand
ATCGCGGACTCGGACTACTATGTCGTAATTGTTCTGCCGGACGCGGAATCTCAGGACAGGTCGGGCAAGCTCATATGCGCCAGTCGGCAGAATGCGGCCCAATGAACCAGTACACACTCATAGGGGCAGGGCAGGGCCGCGCCTTTCGTCTTGCAACCGGCGAGCGTATGAGGATTGGGTTGCCAGGAAGGTCCGCAAGTGGCCGACCTGTTCGCGTTCGCGCTGCCCGACCTGAAAGAATATTTGTCCACAGAGCACACGCGATCCTGCCTGCAGCGCCTTACGCCAGGCGTCGGAGAGTCTTCTTTTTCGAGCCGCCGCAGGCCGATGCTCGCCATTGAAGAGGACAGTTCCGCCGGAGCACACGACCTTCTCCTCTCGGCTTGCGACCAGCCGCGCTACACGCTGCTGGGACATCCGGCACCGCACCGCAACTGTGTGGCGAATATGTTCGAGGCACTGGCCGCGCTTGGGTTGAAACCGCCTCAGATTCCAAGTCCGGTCAATGTCTTCGAGAAAGTCGCGATTGGCAGCGACGGCAGTCTTGTCATCGAACCGCCGCTCGCCACGCGCGGCGATTCCATAGTGCTGCGTGGCCTTATGGACCTTGTCCTCGTGATCTCTGCCTGCCCGATGGATATTGTGCCCACAAACGGTCCCGACTTGCGGCCCAAAGCGGTGTTCGTGGAGCGACTGGACGCGCTAGCGTAAAGTCGTGAATGCGGACTTCTTACTATGTCAGTAAGAGTCCCTTCGTTGAGTCGGGAGGCTTAAATGTCGGTACGTTCTGTTGCATTACCGATGACGTGTCGTGTTGCGCTATACATCGGCCTGTTTGCATTGAGTCTCGTTCCCTTCACTGCCAACGCGGCCTCGCTGAAGGAAATCCAGGCGCGCGGCTACATGATAGTCGCCACCGAGGACGACTACGCTCCGTTCGAGTTCGTCGAGGCCGGCAAGCCGAAAGGCTTCAGTCATGACGTCGTGGCCGAGTTGAAGAAGTACGCGAAATTCGAGATCAGGCAAGAGATCCTGCCTTGGACCGGCCTGTTGGCGGCGGTTTCGACCGGCAAGTACGACGCCGCGATCACGGGAGCGATTGTCAGTCAAGAGCGTTTGAACGTCTTCAATTTCGTCGCTCCCGTGGCTGGCGCCACGCACTACTACATCAAACGCGCCAACGACGATCGCATAAAGAGCGTGAAGGATTTGAACGGCCTCACTGTCGGCGTGCAGGCCGGCAGCGTGCTCCTATCGCGCCTGCCGGAGCTGGATGCCATGTTGAAAAAGACCGGCGGCAAACTCGGCAAGGTGGTCGAGTACACGTCCTACCCCGAGGCCTACAAGGATCTCGAGAACAAACGCATCGACTATGTCGTGAACAGCATCATCAACGCCAGGACCCTCATCAAGGAGCGCGGCAACGTGTTTGCAATCGGACAGCCCGTTCCGGACCCGGATTCCACGCTCGGCCGGTGCCAAAGGGCAACGATGATCTTCTGAACTATTTGAACCAGTTCGTCGCTCACTTGCGCTCGAGCGGCAAACTCGCCGAGCTGCAGACGAAGTGGTTCGGCACTGCCTTTCCCGATCTGCCTAAAGAGCCGATCACGAGCTTCGATCAGTACAAGAAGCTGGCGGGCATGCAGTGATGCGGTTCGCCCACGGGACACTCTGCCCGTAAGGCGTCGAACTGAACGCAGCAGCCTTCGATACGCTGCTGCTCGGCGCTTGGACGACGGTCTGGATCTCTGCCGTCGCCATCGCCGGCGGCGTTCCATCGGGCCTCGCGCTGGCTCTGCTGCGCGAGGCCCGAATTGCCGTAATCGGTCACCTGATTGTCCTTTACGTAAGCCTCGGGCGGGCGACGCCGCTCGTGACCCTTGTGCTTTTCACTTTCATTGCAGCGCCGGTCATTGGCTTTCCGCTCGACCGTTACACGGCGGCGCTTGTCACGCTGATCCTGAACACGGCGGCGTTTAACGCCGAGATCTGGCGCGCGGCCATCCGCAGCTTCCCGCGCGAGCAGATCGAGGCGGCTCGTGCGGCGGGCATGTCGCGACTGCTCATTTTCCGCCGCATCATGTTGCCCCAGATCTGGATCACTGCCCTGCCGGTCTCGTCAACGAGATGACACTGCTGATCAAGGCAAGTCCGGCGATCGCCGTGATCGGCATCGTGGACCTCACGCGAGTCACCAATCAGATTGCGGCCATCACCTACGAACCGCTGCCGCCGATACTGATCGCGGCCGCTATCTACATGCTTGCGATCGGCGCCCTCGTCCGTCTGCAGCGCCTGCTCGATGAGCGGGCGCGGCGCTTGGCCATGTGAGCCGCGCCAAATGAACAAATGGGAAATCCTCTGGAACCACCGCGACATGATCCTGGTTGGATTCCGGAGAGTCGCTGCTGCTGTTCAGCGTGTCGGCGGTCGCCGCGTTTCTGCTCAGCGTAGGGATTGTGCTTGCGATACAAACGCGCAGCGGCGCCATAAGCAACTCCATGCGCGCAATTGTGGACGGCATGCGCACGCTTCCTTTTCTGATGTATGCGTACATTCTCTACTACGGCCTGCCGAGCCTGGGCATCAGCATGGATGCCTGGACGGTCGGCTTCATTTCACTGATCACCTATCACGCCGCGTACTTTGCCGAGATTTTGCGCGGCGCGTCGGGCGACGTTGTCGACGGACCAGGCGGAGTCCGCACGCGCGCATGGTTTCACAAGCTTTGGCATGTATCGACGTATCGTCCTGCCGCAGCTCGTGCTGCGTACCGCACCGGTTCTCGGCAATCAGCTCATCATCTGTTTGAAAGACACGGCCTTTCCATCGATAATCACCGTGCGAGAACTGACGTCCGCGGCTGCGTCGGTGCAGTCGCTATACTTCATTCCCTTTGAAGCGTTCATCGTTGCGATCGGACTATATTGGGTGACCAGCATCCTCATCGAGCTGCTGGTTGCCCGCTTCGGCTTTGCCGCGGAGCGAAGAGGCCTTGGATACGCAGCCACAGCCACTCGCCGTTGAAGTTCGCAGCGTCTTGAAGAGCTTCGGAGAGCTCGAAGTACTGCGTGATGTCAGTCTTGATGTCGCGCGCGGACAGACGGTCAGCATTCTCGGTCCTTCGGGCTCCGGAAAATCGACGCTCCTTCGTTGCATCAATTGGCTGGAGGAACCGGACAGCGGCGAGATTTTTATCGCCGGCGAGCGCATCGGCACGCGCGACGGCAAACATATGTCCGACCGCGAACTCGCGCAAATGCGAGCGCGCATCGGTATGGTGTTCCAGAGTTTCAGTTTGTGGCCGCATCTGACTGTGCTGCAAAACGTGACCGAGGCGCCAATCCACGTTCTTGGGCTGAAGAAGGATGAGGCGATCGCGCGCGCCGAGAAGCTGCTCAACAAGGTCGGCATTGGCGATAAACGAGACGCTTATCCCTACGCGCTCTCTGGCGGGCAGAAGCAGCGCGTCGGCATTGCACGCGCGTTAGCAATGAATCCGGCCGTGATTCTGTTCGACGAGCCGACCAGCGCCCTCGATCCCGAACTTGTGGGCGAGGTTCTGGCCGTGATGCGTGCGTTGGCCGAGGAGGGGATGACCATGGTCGTGGTGACCCACGAGATGACTTTCGCCCGCGACGTCTCCGACGAAGTCGTGTTTATCGATCAGGGACTAGTAGTCGAACGCGACAAGCCGGAAGTGTTCTTCTCAAATCCCAAGACCGCTCGCGCGCGGCAGTTCCTAAGCCGCTATAAATGACCACCGCGCCACAGCAGCTGGCCGATGCGGACAAAGCGGCTCGCATTGCGTCGCTCCGTGCGCGCTACGAAGAGCTGCGTGAAGCAGGCCAGGCACTAGGTAGATTCGAAGCTGCCGTCGCGGCTGCGCCGCACCTTGGCCGGCAGATTTCCACGGATCTCGTGCAATCGCGGGCGAGTGTTCCAGCCGGCTGGTACTGGTTCGGCCGCGTTCAGCGCGGGACCTGTTTGCGGATCGATAATGCGCAGGGCACGCCTGGCGTTGCGTGCCTTCTGTGGAATGCGTCCGACCCAAGCGAGCGCTTCTGCGCGACCGACACGATCAAGGTGCAGTGGACCGCGCGCATCGGACGAGGCCGCATGCTCCTCTCCGACATGGGACGTGTCGTGGCGTCGATTATCGATGACAACTGCGAGCGACATGACGTCCTGCTCGGCGTGGGTCGGCCCCGGGTCGACGGCGGCTCATCGCCCCTCACCACGCGCAACGGAACCGAAAATCTTCACATAGCCGCGACCAAGCTCGGTCTCGAGCCACGCGATGTGCACGCACCGATCACGTTCTTCGCTCCCGTCACTTGCCGCGATCAGCGCTTTGAATGGGACGGCGACGTTCCGCTCTCAGATACGTATGTAGATCTTCACGCCGAGATGGATCTGCTTGTGGCCGTCTCGAACACACCGCACCCACTGGCGCCACCCGCGGCAGCGGCACGTTCCGTTGATGTCGTACGGTGGCGGCCCAAGCGGTTTGATCTCTCCCGCTTTTGCCGCGAGGCGACAACCGAAGCGACACGCGCCTATTCCCGGACGGACGCCTATATGACTGAGCTCGATCAATACGGCGATGGCAGGGTCTGAAACGCCGGGCGCCCGTTTTCGTCAGGTCGTGCCGCCTGGGCGCTCGTGGTCGGGGCTCGTGCGCAGGGGCGAGACCATCCGGGTCGTCGACCTTGTCGGCGAGCAGGCCGTGGATTTCCTCGTCTACGGCGCTGCCGACAAAGCCGAGCGCTACGATGCACAGCTCACTCTTCTAACGCGCGGCAGCACCGCGATCACTCGCGGCACTCAGCTCCTGTCGAACCGCGGTTACGTCCTGATGACGGTTGCCTCCGACACGCTCGGCGCGCATGACACGCTCGTGGGGTGCTGCAGCGCCGAGGCCAACTCCGTTCGCTTTGGCGAGCGGGCCGCGCATCTGCATTCCTGCCGCGACAACTTCCTGCTCGAGCTGGCGAAGCACGGCATGTCGAAACGCGACATCGTGCCAAACCTGAACTTTTTCATGCCGGTTCCGGTCGAGGAGGATGGCAGGCTGGCCATTGTCGCCGGCGTGCACGAGCCCGGCCACTACGTCGATCTGCTCGCCAGCGTCGACGTCCTGTGCGTGCTATCGAACTGCCCGCAGATCAACAATCCGTGCAACGGATTTGACCCCACGCCCATCGAGGTCGAGATTTCAGGCCCACGATAGCCGCGCCGACCGCTATGCCGCCTGCGGCGGACGTCCGATCAGATTGATCTCAGCAATTAACTTCGCAGAGGCGAGGATGCGCGGCTCCGAGCAGTGCGGGAAAGGGACGTACCGGCCGATTGTCCCGACGACAACTTTCCGAGCCGCAGCGTCAAAAGACGCGTCAGGCGCCTGATCTAAGCGTCTGCTTCCAACCGATTCTGCGGGTCGACTTGAACGTCAGCAACTGGCCGGCTGCGTCGGGGGGCATTAATCTCGCCGCTCTCGGCGGCTACCGAGGTGATGTTGTTTCCGTAGCGGCGTTGGATGACCGCTTTGAACAGCACCTGGCGAGGTAGACCTTGCGACCATCTACAAACTCGAGATACCCCAGTCCGCCGGGACGAATCATCCAGCGCAACTCGGTCCCGTCACGCAAGGTCAGGCCGCCAGTTCGATCGCCGGAAGCGACGTGGCTGTAACCATGAAACCACTGCCACTCGGAGACGACCTCAGCCGCTTCGAGAAATTCATTGACGTCGGAGCAAGTGACGCTCAAGTTCGAGAAATGGCCGGCCGATGTTCTTGCGACGGGGTCTGTTCTGCAGCTGGCAATTTGTTCCACCGTAGGCACTCCCGGTTCGCTGGCGGCCACACCAGAGACCAGGAGAACCAAGGGAACGAATGACAAAGCGTGCTTAATCATCCCAGTTGACAGTTTGGTTCAATGTCGCTGCCAAGCGCTAGGGCCGCCGGTTAACACGGTTTCGCTAGTCTTGCGACTGCAACTATCGCCGCACTTGGGCGAAGTGGGCAACCGTCAGAAGTGGCAGGTCGTGGCCGGCTTGAGTCTATCGAGCCGCGGGTGAAGCGCCACCCTTTGCAGCTATTGCGCTTCGCGGGAAGCGGACGCATTCAACGCGGCCGAGAGCAGGCGCAATTCGACCCGTCCCCAATTGGACTTCGATCGGAGCCGCTGTTCAAGGCGAGTCAGAGGTTCTTTGAAATACGAACTGACGCTCGCCAAAATGCGATCAGGCCGCCTTACGGCGCTGGTAGTACTCCGCGATCTTCGGGTGGCTGGCCACGCGCTCGAAGTGTTTCACCAGCTGCGGCGCGACAGTGTCCACGAGGTCTTTCGGAATGTGGTCCAGCACACCGGACCGCAGCCAGCGAATCAACATGAAGACCTTCAGATCCGCCACCGTAAGGCGCTGGTCAGCGAAATATTCTCCGCCGGCTGCTTTCAGCCTCGCCTGGAACTGCTCCAGGTAACGCGTGACATGACCCGCGGCAAGCTTCTCGCGCGCCTTCTTCTTGGCGTCCTCCGGCAAGTCGATGGTCTGCGCAATCCGGGTGCTGATGTCCTCAGCCGCCTCCATCACCTCGTCGCACAGCAATGCCTGCAAGTCGTCCTTTGGATACAGGCCGGCCAGCTTGCCGACGTAGCGATTGATGCTGTTGGACTGCGAAACCACCCGGCCGTCCACCTCCAACGTGGGTATTGCAAGGAACGGAGTCTTGTCGCGGAAAGCGGGCCAATCCTTCCCCGCGATGCGGTGATCTTCGAACGCAATGCCACCGATGTGAAGCGCCAGACGCGCAGGCTCGCCTCGTCCGCCGTCGAAGTCGAAATAGGTCAGCTTGAGCTTTGCCATTTGTGGATCCTCAGAATTATTGGGTCGTTCCTCGCAACGGGTCTGCCTGCAAAGAAGTCTATCGCGACCCTCTAATCGTCCGCGCTGAGGCACGCGAGCCCTAACGATCGGACGTCCGGAAATGGCCGCACCTAGACGGCCACGCCGGCAATCACTGCGAGCGGCATTTTGACCTGGCGCACCCGGTCTTGCCCGCCCCACGCCTGCTCCATTCGCTTGCATGCGGCTTCAAAGAAGCTCGGGCCTTCGGCTTGAATCGCCCGCCGGGTTGCGGACCACGTATGGACGTAAGCCATGTACTCCAACAGCGTCCACTCCATGCGAATCGAGAACGATGGCGCGTCCACGGCTTTGAACGGCAAGTGCACGTTCTTGTACCCTACCCACAGTGCGGCGTTCTGATCGGCCCAGTACTTGCGAGCCGGCTCGAGAATCGATGCTTGCATGACTGCGTCTATGGCCGGTTCGACGTGCGACCAGCTATAGCCCCAGGCGCAAAAGAAACCGCCAGTCTTCAGGACGCGGCGCGCCTCCGGGAAAAACCGTTCCAGGTCAAACCAATGCAGGGCCTGAGCGACCGTGATCGCGTCAATGCTGTGATCCGCAAAGGAGACTTTCTCCGCTGGCTGCACGGAGTAGACGACTCCTTGGCAAGGGATCGCTTGGTCAATCTGCGCCTGGCTGGGATCGGTGGCCCAGACGGTCTTGAAGTGCCGTGCCAGACCGACCGCAGCCTGACCGTTGCCTGTACCGCAGTCCCAGGCGGCGTCAAGGGACGGCGACGACCGAGCAATGAGGTCGATCAAAGTGTCCGGGTACCTTGGGCGAGCAGCGGCGTAACGGTCCGCACTGTCTGAGAACAAGTCGACAAAGGACATAGTTCCGCGGCGCGGTGAAGTGTTGCAAGAACTCAGCTTAGCCGGCGCTGCAGGGTCCTAAAATCTCAGAGACGTCCGCAATCGGGCGAACTGAGGGGCAGGAGCAGAGGACAGGTATCGGCCGAGGGCGGTAGTTGTTACGTGGACTTCTTGACCACCCATATTTCCTCGCAAGGCCACTTACGCGCCCATTCGAGTGAGGAAGTGATGTAGTAGGCGTGCTCAACCGCGTCGCTGGGTGGGTAGAGCTCGGCCAAATCCACGATATCGAAGCCCGTCTGGCGCAGCAAGCGAATGAGTTCTCCGTGCGGCAGCTGCCACTCCACGCCCACTTCGCCCGGCCATTCGAGGCGTCCTAAGCCGCGCTGCGGCCGCCGCAACGTCTCGGACACTGCTCCTTCATCAGTTGAACATAGGACCGACAGCGTGCTGTTGCGGAGAAACCATAGGCGGCCGTGCGGGCGCAAAAGCCGATGCGCCTCCGGTATCCATACGTGCGGATCGCACCAGATGCTGGCACCGAACTCGGAGATCGCCAGGTCAAAGCGCTCAGGGGGAAGCGGCACGTCCTCGGCGCTCGCTTCGATGAGCGGAAAGGAGATCCCGAACTCAATTTGGCAGCGGCGCGCCGTGGCAAGTTGCGCGGGTGTGACATCCACCCCCACAGGACGGGCACCGCGTTTCGCAAGCCAGGCAGAGACGTAGGCTGTGCCACAGCCGAGTTCGACGACGTCCAGCCCGTTGACATCACCGAGTGTGTTGATTGAAGCCTCCGGGACACCGAACACTCCCCACCTCATCTCCGTGGCCGCCCAAGCGGTGCTCGCCTGCCGGTCGGTGAATTCGGCGTTGACCTTCGTCCAGCTCGCGCGATTGCGTTTCGCGTCGTCGGAGATCTCAGGCATGGCCATTGCAGTGCCCTGACTTGCGAACGCTAATGATGTCCGCTTCCGGACTGATTGGCCAGCTTAGTCAGACGTCTGCTCGTGGCCGCGCGGCCCAGACTAGAAGCGTCTCACTTCTTTCTTAGCCGACACCTTGTTTGCTTCACCGCGGACTAAGCGAAACCGCGCTTCCGCCAAAGGTTGACGAGAGGATCGCAAGTCCGGCCAGCATGAGCCACTCGATTGCATTGAACTGCCCATATGGAAAGGCGAAAGGCTTAAATCCAGCCCATGCCGGCTTGCCGATGCGCTTGTAGTGATGGGCGACTAACACGTTGCCACCGCCTAACCATGTGGCAGCAGCGAGCGCGAGGAAGCCCAGCTGTGCCCCGGGCATTCCCTCGAAGATCCGGACTAGATCAACAAAATTGAGTTGCATCTTGCTGTCGCAGACGAGGAGGTCACGAGGATAGCGCCCCCGGCCCAGGTAGAGGCACGCCGGTTAGTAAGTCCGCTGTCCGGCGAGTTCAGGGCTGGGCCGACGCGGCCGCGAATGGCCGGGAGTCACCGAACTACTCACGCAGGGTGTCCGCGCGGCCCCGCCAGGTGGGCCGATGCCAGTCTGGCCATACGGGTCAGTTCGAGCTACCCCGGCCCCGGCGGCATTGAGAGGCGGAGTTCCACGCCGACGTCGGCGCGATCACGTCTGCGCGGGCTCGCTAGCGGATCGCCATTGCGGTAGCTTCAGGTTGAGCACCTGGCACGTGAAGCCGTGCAGTGTTAATCGTCACGACTCCAGCAGCCTTCGATCTCCGTGGCCAGATGCGTCCCTTCGTACCGACGTTGGAGGCCGCGATGACAAAGAGCTTTGCCCTTCTGGTTGCCATGCCGGCCATGGTCCTGAGCCTGGTGACAAGTGCTGCGGTTGCCGCGGAGTGGCGCAACCACGCGGCGCCTTTTAATTTCCTGTTCGGCAATGAAATCGACAGCCACCAGCAGACTCGGCAGGCGCGCGACGGGAGCCTATTCGGATTCTTCTACGTACGGCTCACGGGGGTAGTCACGCGCGACAAGTATGAAGTGGCCACGCACGTTGACTGCAACGCGTATCCCGATTGCACGACCGGTTGGACGCTGAGCGGCAAGCCGGCACACGGGACGTATCTATATCAGGCCGGGCACGACCACCCGGTGTTTCTCGTCGCACGGCCCGACATTCCGCAGCCCGGTGCCCACGCGCACTTTCACTGGCTGAGCCAACTCGTATACAACCAGGCCGTGCCCGGCTATCTGCTGGAACTAAAGGCTGTCGACCGCTTCTGCTTCATCCATCACGGAGCCTCGGGCGCAACGCCCGACCGCACGTGCCGCGAGAACGGGGGAGTCAACGTAGATCAGGGCATCGACATCGCGACGCATCTGAACATCTTGACAAGTCCGCCGCCGGGATTCTGAGCCAATCGGCGTGTCAGCCTCGCAGCCGCTTCGTCCCGCAAGGTCCGCACGACTTGTTCACGCCATGATCGGCGGCGAGCAGCTTTAGTGCGCCGCAACCATGCAACCGAGACCGGCGAATTCAAGCCTACGCTGGCGCCGCGCAACCTGGTACACGCGGCGTCGCCCATAGGTTCGTTCAGACTGGCCACGTGACTCAGCCCGCCGGAGAGTTCCTGCTACCGGCGGTCGTTGCGAGCCGATTCGACCGACGCGTGTCGCCGGGGCAGTCGTATTGCAAAGACGGTTCCGGCCGCGTCGGAGGGTGCATCGATCGCGCCTCCGTGCGCCTTCGCAATTTCGTTCGCTATGTACAGTCCCAGGCCGAGACCGCTGTCGCGGTCGGGCCAGGCATCTGCGCCTCGCTTCAGTGGCTGGAACATCTGAGCCAGCGCCGATGACGCGATCGCCGGCCCCTGGTTCCGAACTTCCACCTGGACGCTGGTGGGGCCGCCCACCGCGGTCACCTGTATCGGCTGGTCTGTGGCGCCGTGCTTGATGGCATTGACGAGCAGGTTGTCCACCACCTGTCGCACCCGCCTGCCATCCCACCATCCCTGGCAGTTCCCCTCGACGTTGAACTCGATGCGGCGTAGTGGATAGGCCGCGCGGATCTGCTCCAGTTCGTTCTCGAGTACCTCCTTGAGATTCACCTCGGCGCGCGCCACGTTGATGCCCAATCCGAGCTGGGTCCGATTGAAGTCAAGCAGATCCTCCAGCAGCGCCTGCATTTGCGCGCCGCTGTTGATCAGTCGTGCGGCCGCCCGCGATATGTCGGCGCCGACGTTCAGGCTCGCCAGCTGCACCGCTGTCATCTGGATCGCCTGTAACGGACTGCGCATGTCGTGTCCCAGCATCGCCAACAGCAGATTGCGCGACTGTTCGACTTGGGCACTGTAATGAGAAATCGACTCGGCGAGCGCCTGATCGATGGAGTGCGACTGCTAGTGCAACGCGGTTCATCAAAGCCTCCCTAACAGCGTGTCCTGCATTTGGGTGTCTCCCCGGATAGGAAGCCTTGTCTTCGGCTGACCGGCTGCCTGCATTCTCCCGCCAGTTTTTACTGTCCGCTACTAGGTAGGTTGGATGATCGCGTGCAACGTCCGATCTCGGCCGAACGCCGCCTGCGCAGGCTAAGCCCTCGCGGGCTATTCGCTGCCTCGAGTCGTCATGCAGCACCGCGTCGGACGGCGGTTGGGCGAACGCTGCGCGCTCCTAGTACAGGGCCATCGGATTTCCCGGCGAACCTGTCGCGCCTTTCATCTTGAGCGGAGACCACACGAACAGGAACTCGTAGGCCTTGTCGGCGATCAGTTGCGAAAAGTCCAAGTTCTCCAGGTTCCAGATGCCGCGCTTGGTCTGCAGCTTTAGATGGCATTCGAACGGTTGGGGCGTCTCACCGCCGAAGCCCTTGCCGACGGCCTCGGTCCCCCAAGTGTCGGCGCCAGTCAGTATCACCTTGCGCTCGGCTAGATATTCGCAGGCCGAAATGCCGAAGCCCGGCTCGCCGGCGTTGAACTGGGCAATACGCTTCGCTTTTTCGGCAGCGTCGAACTTGTCCCAATCCTTCGGATGCCACAGGTCGCCATGGCCGGTGTAGAGAAACACGCAGTCGCCGGTTCCGATGGGCGCGAGACCCTGTCGCTCGACCATAGTCTGCACATCCTTGGCGGTCACGATGCCCGGATCGCTCGCGTTGTTTTCCTTGGGAACCGGGAGTGTTCCGCCGCGCAGCGCAACCGCATCGAGCAGCACGCCGCGGCACACGAATCCCTTCTGCGCGACATGCTCGACCCCGAGCGGACCCAGCCCGCTCGAGCTGACTTCCTTGTCGTGCAGGAACCGACCGTTGTAGTAGAACATGCCCTTCGACGTGATGGCGCCGATGTGGCCGGGCCCGTCGAACTGTGTGCCGATCTGGCCCAGCTCCGTCGCCACGTACTCGTCGTTGTAGATGAGCTGTTGGTTGCCAAACGGACCGCCGGTCGGTCGTCCCGGAATGAGGAGCTTCCAGCTGCGCGTACCGAACGCCGGCGCGTCCGACGCATAGACCTTGCCCAACGTTGCGCTCTTGCCTTTCTTGACGAGTCGCACCGCTTTCAGCACCAGTTCCGGGGTCGTGCGATTGGGCGCGCCGACCTTGTCGTCAGGGCCCCATTCGCTCGGTGCCCACTTTCCAGTGAGCGGCTCGTCGTTGACCGGAAGCTGAGCGCCCACCGACGCCGTCAGTGACGCCATCGCGCTGGCCAGAATTGCAGGGTGCAGTCGAATTCGCATGGCTTCCTCCGAGATCGAACGAATCACTCAACTAGGCAGGGTTTTGACGTGGTCGGCGCCTTACGCGTGTGACGTCAGCTATGTGGTAGCTTGCGATTTGTGAGGTCGCGTCCGCTTTCAAGCGATTCTCACCCGATGGTCGCGCGGCCGCAATTGGCCGGCACGCGCCCTAGCGCAACTCAAAGAGCAGAGAGCCGGTGGCGGGCGCGGCTGCAGTTCGCGAAGTCCCGACCAGCCCACCGGCTATCAGGACCTTGCCGTTTTGAAGCAGCGTCGCCGTATGGCCATAACGCCCGGCACCTGCTGACACTGTTGGTGTGAACAGGCCAGTACTTGGATCGTAGAGTTCGCCGCGATCAGGCCAGGCAGTGCTGCCTTCTCCGCCGAACACCAATACACGCCCATCCGGGAGCCGAGTCGACGTCGCCAGAGCACGAGGCCAGACTAGGGCGCCCGTGAGGGAAAATCGGTTGGTCGCCGGATCGAAGAGTCGACCATTCGTCACGAGAGAGGCGAAGTTCGAGCCAACCGTGCTCTCCTGGCCAGCTACGGCCAGGACACGACCATCGGTCAGCATCGTCAATGACGGACCGAACCAGAGTCCGCCGACGGTCTGGGCGCTGCCAGCAGCGCTGAACGTGCTCAGCGTTGGATCGTAAATATCGGCCGCGTCCTGGTAGCCCATCAACAGTACTCGACCATCGGCCAGCAGAGCGGCAGAGGCATCAATCCGATAGTGCGGCATGGCGGGTGTCGAACTGAACGTTCCCGTCACGGGATCGAACAATTCGGCGCTCAACCCGTCGCTTCCTATTCCGCCCGCCACCAACACCTTGCCATTGGCTAACAGCACAGCGGCATGGCGGGTCCGCCGCTGCGTCATGGATCCAGTAGGCGTGAATTGTCCCGTACGCGGATCGAAGATTTCCGCATCGGACCGGGGAGGGTCCGACACCAGATCGAAACCCCCACAGACGAGCACGCGGCCGTCCGACAAGACGGTCGCGGTGTGTCCGTCCCGGCGAGCGACTGTCATGGATCCCGTGGTTGCGAAGACATTGGTGGCCGGATCGAAGAACTCGGCGCTGGCGGCGGCAACTGGCAGCAGCGGGCCGCCGGCCGGAACGCCGCCAACTACGAGGACCTTGCCGTCCCGCAGTAACACGGCCGCATGCCCCGAGCGCTCCTTCAGCAAGCTACCGGCGTTGCTGTAGACGCCCGTCACGGCGGACGGCGCTGGTACGGGCGGAATGGGCGTCGATGCAGTGTCACCGCTGCCGCCACAGTTGAGAACGCTCGAAGTAGCCAGTACCAGCGCCAATCGGGGGGCTGCGTTGCGTACGTACGTCAATCGAATTTGCATGGCGACGTTGGTCCACTGGAAGTTGAAATGAAATTGTAGGAACGCCGGTGGCTGGCGGCGCAACTGCAGGTACCCGATCCGTGCCCTAAGTCAAAGTCCGGGAGCGACTCACCGTCCGCTTACGGGCACTCTTCGAGCTTGTTGGCAATGTCCGTACATGGACGCCCCCGGTTTGCGAAGTGTTCAGTTGGTTTTGGCTTGAAGGTAAGGATTGTTTCCGTACATCCGGACTTTGAGCGCGGCTGTGCCGCTGTCCCTGATGGAATGAGCTGGTTGGTGCCCGACCGCTTTATCGCACTCGAGGTGCCGCAGACGTACTGTGTTTGACCAACCACGGTCCGACCTGTCTTGCCATCACTGCGTGATCACTTGAGCAATCGCTGGTGGGTCCTACTGCTCTAAAGTCGTTGTTGTCGTCGGCTCGCTCAGGCGGCGACGAGCCTCGGCCGGTAATCCGGCCGGAACTCGCGGTCATGCGCCAGCAACGCCCAGACGGTTCTTGCAATCTTGTTGGCCAACGCCACTGCCGCCACGTTGAGGTGAGGGCGCTGCAGCAGCTGATCCAGCCAGGTGTCGGCGGCGCCGACCTCGCGCTGAGCGGCCAGGATCACGGATCTGGCACCGTGGATGAGCAAGGTGCGCAGGTACACGTCGCCACGCTTGCTCATGCCCAGCAGCAGCGGCTTACCACCGCTGGAGCTCTGCTGCGGCACCAGCCCCAACCAGGCCGCCAACTGCCGCCCGCTGGCGAAGCTGCGCGCATTGGCGACTGAGCCACCAGGGCGCTGGCGGTCAGCGGACCGATGCCGGGAATCTGCTCCAGCCGACGGCTCAGTGTGCTGCTGCGATGCCAGTCCTTGATCTGCGCTTCAAGCTCGCCCACCTGCCGGTCGAGTTCCTTGAAGTGCACCAACAGCCGCTCGATCAGGTGCTGGAACGCCAGCGGCAACGCATCGGCCGCTCTGTCGAGCAACGCCGGCACGCGTTGGTGTATGTGCCACAGGCCGCGGGGGATGAGCAGCCCGAATTCAGCCAGCAGCCCCCGGATCTGATTGGCCTGGGCAGTGCGCGCCTTGACAAACCCCTGCCGCGCCCGATGCACCGCCAGCACCGACTGCTGCTCCACACTCTTGACCGGCACAAAGCGCATGCTCGGCCGCGCCACCGCCTCGCAAATCGCCTCGGCATCGGCCGCATCGTTCTTGTTGCTCTTGACGTAGGGCTTGACGAACTGCGAGGCGATCATCCGCACGCTGTGGCCCTGACCCTGCAGCACGCGCGCCCAGTGATGTGCGCTGCCGCACGCCTCCATCCCGATCAGGCACGGCGGCAGCCTGACAAAGAACTCGACCATCTGCTCGCGCCGCAGTTGCTTGCGCAGCACTACCTTGCCGCGCTCGTCTACCCCGTGCACCTGAAACACGTTCTTTGCCAGGTCGATGCCAACAGTCGTAACCTTCATCGTGACGCTCCCCTCAGTTCAGTGGTTCCCAAACTTCCACTGTGGCACTTCGATGCCGTATGAGTGGGGGCGTCCATCCCATTGCTCATGGCCGGCGGCAGTCGAGTTGTTGGTAGCGGTCGATCAGCTGACGTCGCCATCCGAGCCCGCTCTTTGCGGCACTTGGTGAATGTCATCGGCGGCTGGTCGATGCGATCCCGGCAGGGCGCTCACGGAGTTGCACTACCGAACGAGCGCGTGCTGCGCAATCGCTCCGCTTTGCCGGTCCATCGGGCACCCTCGGTAAGAAGCTGTGGGAAATGTTCCAGCAAAGTGGCTGCGATGCGTGTGGAAACTGGGCGCATGAAGACGTGCGCGAATACAGCCCCCACGAATAGGCGTCGTGAAAAGTTGTTGCGCCAGGCACGCGTGTATTGATCGCGGACGCGCTTGAGCACGCGGGCGGACCCGGCCTGGTCTGACCTTAGTTCCGGATGGGCAATCAATTGTTCGCACAACAACGCCGCCGATTGAATGGCGATGCTGATGCCTTCGGCGACAATGGGATGCGCTTCGGCGGCCGCGTTGCCAACCGCGAAGATGCCATCGTGTCCGAAGGTACGAATTCCCGTCCGTAGCGGCCCGGACGAAAGCCAGACGCCGTCCCGTTTCGCCGCAGCCAATGCCAGCGCAACCCCTGTGCATGACGACTTAATATGCAACAGAACGGCTTCGCCGGCGCGCACGTCAGGCCACTTGCGACGGCAGTCCTCGAGCTGGCCGCGACGAATGCAGCACGAGAGGCTCACACGGCCGCCGTCCGTGACCACCATGCCACCATAGCCGCCGGGAAAAGCAAGCAATGGCATCAGATCCGGCGGAAGCGCGCCGCCAATGAACCTGGCTTTGAAACCGAGCAGATCCGAGCGGCGCGAGGGTCGGCGCAGGTCCTGGGTCGGCAGCGCGCCAGACTCCCAGGAACCGTGCGCGGCAACGATGAGTTGCGAGCGCAAAACCTGCGAATGTCGCGTGCCCCTTTCGACGATGGTGCACTCGTAGCGACCATCGTTGTCGACAAACTGCGAGAGCGCGAAGGGCTGCCAAACCTTCGCCCCGGCCGCCGCGGCACGCTGAAGCAGCAACGTGTCGAGGTGTTCGCGGCCCACGGCTCGGCCGCGGTTCTCCGCTCGCCCGACGGTCGACCCTAACTCTGCCGTCACCGTCGCCTTGGCGGCGTAGACGCCAACGCGGCGTACTGGAGGGCCTGCAATTTTCAGCAGTGGCTCTGCTGCACTCAACTGCCGCAATAATGGCCAGGTTGTTTCCGAAATGAACTCCCCGCACACTTTTCGGCGCGGGAAAGGCGCCTTCTCCACGACGGCGACCCGCCATCCGGCCTTTGCCAGCAGCACGGCGGACGTAGCTCCGGATGGACCTCCGCCGACAATGATGGCGTCGTAGGCGTCTTGCATCGATCACCCCTTCCGGCCTGCTAGAAAGCAGTGGCTGAACAAACCGGCGGAATACTCGACCACCCAACCTTGCCCATTGGGCCAAAGACTCGACAACTCCCGCGCCCGGAACCCGGCGCGCACGCTCGATACCGCGTCCTGTCGCGTCACGGGGCCAGCGCCCAACAATCCGACCATGTGGCTTCCCGCGAGCGCGACGGCAGATCGCCGGGGTTCGCAACAAAGGAAGACACCAGCGCGCGCAGCGATCCCTGCAAGAAGTCGTTGCAGTTCACCTGACGCAAAGTGATGGACAAACAGATTGGCGAGAACGACATCCCAGCGCGAGTCGTCGCATTGCGCCAGCCAGTCGAACACATCCATCGTCACGACAGTCGGTGTCCAGCCAGCATCGCGGATACCGTCGAGTGTCTGCGGCGCGACCAGGTTTAGTCGATCCAGCAAGGTAACGTGGACCTTCGGCCAACGCGCCGCCCGCCTTCGCGCCAAGCGCAACATCAGCGATCCGTCACCGGCGCCAAGTTCGAGCAGCGTTCTCGGAACGAATCCTGACGTGCCGCGATCCAGGGCGCGTTCCACGATGGAAAGTGTCGCCATCGCCCGGTGGATACGCTGCAAATCGCCCCTTGAGCGTCGCGCGAGCGGATCTTCGGCGGCGAGGCCGTCGAGCAGTTCCTGCTCTACGCGCCGTGCCAGGCTCAGGTCCATGTGTTCTGGCGACGGTCGGCTCACGCCGCCTTGAGCAACGCGCCGTGGCAACTGAAGCCGGCACCAAATGCTGACATCCACCACCATCCGGGTTCGGCGTCATCGTCGAGCGCGGCTTGCAGGACGAAGTAGACAAAGGCACTGCTCATGTTGCCGTATCGGTAAAGCATGTCGGCGCTGTATCGCAGATCGCTTGCGCCCAGGTTCAGCCGTCGCTGCAGTGCTTCGAGCACGTCACGCCCGCCTGCATGCATGATCCAGGCGCTTATGTCGGTGGGCTTCAGGCCGGCACGGTCGAGCACCGAGTCAAGCACCCTCTCGGCGTGCTCGGCCGCCAGCCGTGGAACGGGCCGGGTCAGGATGTTGCGCAGCATGCCATTACGGGTCTCAAACATCAGCGCGTTGCGCTCGGCGGGATTGACCAGCGAGGCGAACTCTTTCCACTCGAGGCGGCGGCGTTGGGGATGAGGATTTTTTGACAGTACGGCCGCCCCCGCTCCGTCGCCAAACAGGCAGGCACTGATCAGTACGCCCGGATCGTTGTCGAGAAACATTGCGGCACTGCTGACTTCGACGCAAATCGACAGGACGTGCTGAACTGATCCGCCCCGTAGTAACGCGTCCGCGAGCCGCCAATTCGGCAACGCGGCGGCACAACCCTGTCCGACCAGATCGAACGCCAGAACGTTAGGTGACAGACCGAGGCGCTCGACGACATAACTGGTCAATCCGGGGCAGAGATAACCAGTGCACGTGCTGATGACCACGCCACCGATTTCGTCTGGAGAGAGGCCCGCGTCCTTCAGCGCCGACTCACCGGCGGCTGCGGCCAGTGCTGGTGCATTGGCCAGGAATCGGGCGTGCAACGTATCCGGATCGATCTGAAAAACTTCGCTCAGGGAGTCGACGGACAGCGATCTGGACTCGATGCCGTTGTCTGTGGTCAGAACGGTTTCGGCAATGAAGTGCGCGCGCCGGTCCAGCTTCAGGAACCAATCTGAAGTCCTAAATGCTTCCCAGCATTCAGCCTTACTGTACCGTTGCGGCGGATTGGCTGTGCCGAGACCATTGACGAACATCGAGACTCCGATCGGGTTAAACGCTGTCGTCGAGAACGTCGCTAGGTATTGAAGTCTCTGCGCAGTTTGCGGTTGCCCGCATCTACGACCGAAAAGGCCCGGGACTGAAAAGGCGATGTTCAGCGGCCGTCCCAGAACGCATATTCTGGGCGAGACCCGTACAGTCAGGACGATGTATACGGTCGCTACATGGTAAAAGTTTTCAATTGCTCTGGTGTCTGCGGAACTGACGATACTCGTTGATGCGCCTTCGGCGACATGACTGTACGACCGCTTTTAGGAAAACTGGGGACCGGAGACGACGCCTGCTTGTGGCCGCCAGCGAGGCCTTGGGCCGCCGTACTTAGCGCTGGCTTCACTCGCCCCAAAGCTGTTCGAATGCAATTAGATTGAAGTCTGGGTCCCGTGCTACGAACCAACAGTCATGGGCTTGAATCCTGCCGGGCGCGCCAAATACAAGGGCTTGGCATAGAAGCCAGGCCCGCCTGATTTTTGCAGTCGAAATGCTAAGGGCCCGTAGTGTGAACGGGCCCCTTTCTTGCGCGAAAAGACGAGCGCCGGTAGCGCGCAAGGACCTCCATTTCGCGGGCTTGTTAATCACAGCCGCGCCCGCAGCTTGCTTTGATGACGCGTCCGGGTTCGTCCGGGCTTAAGCTCGACATTGCCAGATCTGACCCTCGAGTAACCGCTTTGTTGCCTCAGGATTTCCATCCCGTCCTCCGACGCTGGTGGGACGGCCGCTTCGGAGAGCCGACCGCGGCCCAAGCCCAAGGCTGGAGCGCGATACGGCGCGGCGCGCACACGCTGATCGCTGCGCCGACCGGTTCCGGGAAGACGCTCGCCGCCTTCCTGACCGCGCATCGACCAGCTGTTCCGCGAGGCGGCCGATCTGGCCGAGTCTGCCCGACGAGGTGCGGGTGATCTACGTGTCGCCGCTGAAGGCGCTGTCGGCGGACATCCACAAGAACCTGGCCGAGCCGCGGCGCGAAATCCACGCGCTCGCCGAAGCGATGGGCTACCCCGCGATCAGGATCACGGCGGCCGTGCGCAGCGGCGACACGCCGCAGACCGAGCGCGCGGCGATGCTGCGCACGCCGCCGCACATCCTGGTCACGACGCCCGAGTCGCTGTACCTGCTGCTGACCGCCGAACGCTCGCGCGACATGCTGAAGACGGCGCGCGTCGTGATCGTCGACGAGATCCACGCGGTGCTGCAATCGCGCCGCGGCGCGCACCTGGCGCTTGTCGCTCGAGCGGCTCGATCACGTGTGCGGACGCAAGCTGCAGCGCATCGGACTGTCGGCGACGCAGAAGCCGATCGAGGAGGTCGCGCGATTCCTGACGCAACGAGCCCTGCGCCATCGTCGACCGGGCCACAAGCGCAGGATGGACCTCGCCGTCGAGGTGCCGCGCTCGCCGCTCGAAGCGGTGATGTCGCACGAGGTGTGGAAGGAGATCTACGACCGCCTCGTGCAACTGATCGAGTCGCATCGCACCACGCTGATCACGGTGAACACGCGGCGCCTGGCCGAGCGCATGGCGCACCAGCTGTCCGAGCGGCTCGGCGACGAGTGCGTCGCTGCCCACCACGGCAGCCTCTGCGAAGGAAGTGCGTCTGGACGCCGAGCACCGTCTGCGCGAAGGCAAGCTCAAGGTGCTGGTGGCCACCGCGTCGCTCGAGCTCGGCATCGACATCGGCCACGTCGATCTCGTCTGCCAGATCTCGTCGCCGCACCGCATCGCGACCTTCCTGCAGCGGGTCGGGCGCTCGGGTCACACGATCAAGGGCGTGCCCAAGGGCCGCATCTTCCCGCTGACGCGCGACGACCTGATCGAATGCGCGGCGATGGTGCGCGCGGTGCACGACGGCGAGCTCGACCGCATCAGCGTGCCCGACCAGCCGCTCGACGTGCTGGCGCAGCAGATCGTGGCCGAGGTCGCCGCCGAGCGAGGAGTGGGACGAGGACGACGTTGCTCCAGCTTGTTCCGCCGGGCCTATCCGTATCGCAGCGCTCGAGAAAGCGCAGTTCGAGGAAGTGGTGGAGATGCTGGCGCGCGGCTACGCGACGCGCCGCGGCCGGCGCGCGGCCCTGATCCACCACGACAGCCTCAACCGCAAGATCCGCGCGCGCAAGGGCTCGCGCATGACCGCGATCATGAACGGCGGCGCCATCCCCGAGGTGTTCGACTACCGCGTGCTGCTCGAGCCCGAGGGCCACTTCATCGGCACGCTGAACGAGGACTTCGCGATCGAGTCGCTGCCCGGCGACGTATTCCAGCTCGGCAACACCTCGTGGCGCATCCTGCGGATCGGCAACGGCGTGGTGCGCGTCGCCGACGCGCAGGGTCAGCCGCCGTCGATGCCGTTCTGGCTCGGCGAGGCGCCGGCGCGCAGCGACGAGATGAGCGCGGCGGTCTCGCGCCTGCGGGCCGCCGTCGATGCGCGAATTGCCCGGGCCTGAGGCAGCGCGCAGCGCGGGCGAACTCGAGCCTGCGACCCGCCTGCTCGAACGAGTTACCACCTGTCGCGTGCAGCCGCAGAGCAGATCGCCGCCTACCTGGCCGAGGCGAAGCGCAGCCTCGGTGTCGTTCCCACCAGCGATGCGATCGTGCTCGAGCGTTTCTTCGACGAGTCGGGCGGCATGCAGCTCGTGCTGCACGCGCCCTTCGGCAGCCGCGATCAACCGCGCCTGGGGCCTCGCGCTGCGCAAGAAGTTCTGCCAGGGCTTCAACTTCGAGCTGCAGGCGGCGGCGACCGAAGAGGGCGTGATCCTCTCGCTCGGCGGCGCGCATTCGTTTCCCGCTCGACGACGTGTTCCGCTATCTGCACCCGAACACCGTGCGCGAGACACTGGTGCAGGCGATCCTGCAACTCGCCGATCTTCGAGACGCGCTGGCGCTGGAGCACGACGCTCGCGCTCGCGGTGCCGCGCAATCGCGGCGGCGCGCGGGTGCCGAACCAGCTGCAGCGCATGTACGCCGAGGACCTGCTGCAGTCGGTGTTTCCCGACGCGGTCGCCTGCCAGGACAACATGCAGGGCGCACGCGAGATTCCCGACCATCCGCTGGTCGCCCAGGCGCTGCGCGACGCGCTGGAAGAAGCGGTCGATCTGCATGGTCTCGAATACCAGCTTCAGCGCCTCGAGCGTGGCGACATCATCGCAGTCGCGCGCGACACTGCCCGAGCCATCGGTGCTCAGCCACGAGCTGCTCAATTCCGCCGTCTACACGTTCCTCGACGACGCGCCGCTCGAGGAGCGGCGCACGCGCGCCGTCTACACGCGGCGTGCCACCGAGGTGCGCAGCGCCGACGATCTCGGCGCACTCGATCCGGCAGCGATCGAGCGCGTGCGCCAGGAAGCATGGCCGATCGCCAATACCACCGACGAGATGTACGACGCGTTGATGGTCGCGGGCTACATCCGTGAATCGGAGCTCGAATCAGGCTGGCGCTCGCTGATCGGACAACTCGGCGAGCGTGCGGTCAAGAAATCCGATTTGTGGTTTGCGCTCGAACGCCGGCGATGATCCGCCGCTAGACCTCATCGCGAGCCGGATGGAGGTGCTGGGTCCGGTCACCGCCCAGGAACTCGGCGGCCAGGACGTCGATTCCATTTTGCTTACCCTTGAGGCGCAGGGACGAATCCTGCGCGGCCGCTTTACGCCGGGCGCCGCCGAGCTCGAGTGGTGCGACCGCCGCCTGCTCGCGCGCATCCATCGCTACACGTTGAGCCGCCTGCGTGCAGAGATCGAGCCCGTCAGCGCCGCCGATTTCTTGCGCTTCCTGCTGCATTGGCAGCATGTGACGGACGAGGATCAGGTGCGCGGCGCCGAGGGCCTGGCCGCGGTGGTCGAGCAACTGGAAGGGTTCGAGATCGCCGCGGCCGCCTGGGAGAGCGACGTGCTGCCGGCGCGGGTGGCCGACTACGGCGCCGAGCAGCTCGACCAGTCTGTGCTTCAGCGGCCGCGTGACGTGGGGTCGTCTCACGCCTGGCAGCAAGGCGCCGCTGCGCAGCTCGCCGATCGCGCTGCTGTTGCGCGAGCACGCGTCGCGCTGGGGGTCCTCGCCGAGAGAATCCGGTCTCGCTCGGCTCCGAAGCGACAGCGGTGCGCGAGGCGCTCGATCAACAAGGGCGCGTCGTTCTTCCACGAACTCGTCGCCGCGACCGGACTGGTGCCGGCCTTCGTCGAACGCGGACTGGCCGAGCTGGCCGGCGCCGGCGTCGCCACTGCCGACAGCTTTGCCGGCCTGCGTGCGCTGCTCGCGCCGCCCGACAAGCGCCGGCGGCTGATCGAGACCGCGGGTCGCTGGTCGCTGCTCGCTGCCGAAGGAGTCGAAGACATCGAGTCCATCGCGCGCACGCTGCTGAAGCGCTACGGCGTCGTGTTCCGCTCGCTGCTGCAGCGGGAGACGCGCCTGCCCGCCATGGCGCGACCTCGTGCGCGTCTATCGGCGGCTGGAAGCGCGCGGCGAGATTCGCGGCGGGCGCTTCGTCGCCGGCTTCGGCGGCGAGCAGTTCGCTGCAGCCGACGCCGTCGGCCGACTGCGCGCGGTGCGCAAGATGGAGAAGATCGGCGAACTCGTCGTGCTGAGCGCCGCCGACCCGCTCAACCTGATCGGTATCGTCACACCCGAGGCGCGCGTGCCGGCGATCCACAGGCAATCGGCTACTGTTCGAGGACGGCCTCGCAGTCGCCGCACTCGAAGGCGGTGACCTGAGACGTCTTGCAGCTTGCGAGCTCAGTGACGAGCACCTGCGCGCTCTGCTCGCGCGCGGTACGCTGCGTCACCCGCCGCGACCGCATCTGCGGATGGCCACTGCACGCGAGGCTCGGGAACTCGCCAAGGCCCTTCACTGAAAACGCGGCTCGCGTAGCGGGAGACCGAACAAACTGGCCCACCTTCTCGACAGGCGAGATCTCCGTGTCACCGACGTGAACGATGCATCTCTTCATCCAGCTTCCGCCGCCGGTTAGACGCAAGATTTCGCCGAGGTAAATACCTTCGATGTACTCGCCTCCCGACAACCCGCGACTGTCGACGCTTTGGAGATGAGCGGCGTGGACGATGAACGCCTGCATATGGCCGGACTGCGCCTCAATTAAGCCGAGCCGCGAAGCGGCCTCGGCTTGAATGAATTACTCGAATTACTCGGCGCGCGTCGTATACCAGCGACCGATGTGCTATTTCGGTTGTGACTGAAGCTCAAGTATGTTGCCCTCCGGGTCTGTGACGTAGACCCAAGTAAGCTTCTTGCCTAATGCGTTGGTCAGCGTCACTACCTCGCCAACGGCGCGGCCTCCTGCTCTCAGAACGGCCTCGCGAGCCGCTGCTACGTCATCCACCACGAATGCAATGTGACCAAACCCAGGGCGATTCACCGCTGCTGCAGGCGCTTCCTTGAGGATGTTGTAGTTGAATATTTCGAGCGTAGGCCCGTCTGGGCCGTGCCCTGGGAGGCGGAGATGTTCACCGCGCAACTCAGCGCCTGGAATGCCCGTGCCACGTTCCAGGTCAGGGCCTTTGAAGTCGCGTACCGGGGGAACGGGCGTGCAGCCGAATAATTCCTGATAAAAACGGGAGAGAGCTCTCCAATCACTCGCGATCAGGTTGGTGTGACCGTACCTTGCCCCAGCGATCATTTGTGTTCCCCAGTCTCCTTTCGGGCGATCTTGCAGGAATGTTCGCGCGGCGGCTACTGGCCGCCTGAGGCCCTAGTCGACCGCCGAAGCATCCTACAGGTCGAGGCTAGTGCATTTTCGGGCTGGTTGGTTTACAACGCTCGCACTTCGTCAAACCGCGCTAGACGCATTGCGGCAAGCGGGTACCTCGCAAAGGGGAGCGCTCCGATGTTTGCCACATCCCAGTCGGCCGAAAACGTGCGAGCCGTACGCCCTTGCCATGGAGCTGCGTCAAGGGGTGGATTTACTGCCTTGGCGACGATCGCGCTGTTGGGTTTCGTCACTTCCGCGACGGCGGCTCGATTTGACTTTGATTCGACGCCCGGCCGACTTCCCAAGGATGTCGTTCCCACTCATTACACGCTGAGGTTCGATCTTGACCCGGCACGCGCTACGTTTACAGGCCAGGCCGAAATCGACGTCACTGTTCGCCGCCCGACATCCCGTATCGTCTTGCAGGCCACGGAACTGGAAGCCACCCAAGCCGCACTGAGCGACCAGTCCGGGACATCACGCGATGTCGTAATTGCGCCGGACAAAGACGCCGGTCTGTGGCGCATCAGCTGGAGGTCGGGAGAAACGTTGCCGCCCGGTCGCTGGCGGCTAAGGATCGACTATCGCGGCAAGGTCGAAACGCGGGGTCAAGGGCTGTTTCGCGTTGAGTACCGCACCCCAGGTCGCGACAGCCCCCGCCGGATGCTCGCGACCCAGCTCGAGCCCACGCACGCCAGAGCTGTCTTCCCATCCTTCGACGAACCCGCATTCCGCGCGACATTCGACATCGTCATCACCGCGCCGGCCGAATTCGAGTCGGTGTCCAACATGCCAGTCGCCAGACAGACAGTGCTTGCAGACGGACGGCGCGAGACCGCGTTCGCCCGCTCGCCGTCGATGCCGACGTACCTCGTGGCATTGGCAGTGGGCGAGTTTGACGCGTTGACCGACAGCTTCGACGGCATCGCGCTGCGCATTCTGACGGCCCCCGGACGCTCTCAGGAAGCGCGCTACGCGATGGAGGCCACCAAGCAGCTGCTGGCCTACTACCGTGATTACTTCGGGGTCCCGTACATGCTGCCCAAGCTCGACCAGTTGGCGATTCCGGGTGTGCGCGGCGGCGCCATGGAGGACTGGGGCGCGATCTCCTACAACGAAAACCTGCTGCTCTATGACCCTCAGCGATCTGCGCCCAGGCAGCAGGAACTGATCTTCCGGATAGTTGCCCACGAGATTGCGCACCAGTGGTTTGGCAACCTCGCGACTGCCGCGTGGTGGGATGACATCTGGCTCAACGAGGCATTTGCCACGTGGATGGAGAACAAGACCCTGGCCCACTTCAATCCAAAGTGGAGCACACGGGTGCGCGAGCGGCTCAGTCGCGAAGACGCGCTGGCCCGGGACGCCGGCCAGGCGACACGGTCAGTGGCCGATCCGCCGGCCCATGAGTCGAACATATTCGAGGTCTTCGACGACATTACTTACGACAAGGGTGGCGCCGTACTCGGAATGTTCGAGGCGCAGTTGGGAGAAGCCGTCTTTCGTGAGGGACTGCGCAGGTACATGGTCGCTCACCAGTACTCCAATGCGACGGCGGACGACCTTTGGTACCACCTCTCACAGGCCGCCGGCACGGACCTCAATCCCATCATTGGAGAATGGATCCGACAACGCGGCTTCCCTCTGCTGAAGGTCACCACCGACTGCAAAGGTGGCCGCACCCGGGTTGGCCTGTCTCAGGAACGTTTCACGTCCACGCGCACGAGCGAGCTGGCAACCATGTGGCAGGTCCCGGTCGTCGTGCATGCCGGGGAGAACACGAAGCGACTCATACTCGGGCGCGAGCCGCAGCACCTCGACTTCCCCGGATGTGTGCCGGTCGTGGCCAACGGCGGCGACACGGGCTACTACCGGGTGCAGTACGACGACGCCAACATGGCTCGCCTGCGCGCCGCGTATGCGGACCTGCCAGCGACCGAACGCATCGGCCTGGTGGCTGACACCATGGCGCTGGCGCGTTCTGGACGAATCGAGTTCGCCGAGTACTTTCGGCTGCTGAATGCGATGCGCGACGAGCGCGAAGGCGCCGTCTGGCAACAGGTCATTGAAAACCTCGTCTACTTGGACGACGTCTTTGCCGCCACGCCGGTGCAGGAGTCCGTCCGCGCCTATGGCCGATCCCTTCTGCGACCAGTCATGGTCCGCTTGGGCTGGCAGCCCAAGCCCGATGACGACGCAGGAACCCTGCGCCTTCGCAATGCCCTGATCGACACGCTAGGGCGCTTCGACGATGCCGAGACCACGGCTCGAGCCAAGGCAATGTTTGCGGCTTACACGGCAACGCCCTCCGCGCCGATTGAGCCCTCGATCCGGCAGGGTGTCGTGCGCGCTTCGGCGCGCACGGCGGATACGGCGACGTTTGAGACCCTGCGCCGCCTGCTCAAGGAAGCCAGCAACCAGGAGGACAACTACCTCTTTGGCGGAGCGATGATCCTGGTGCGCGATCCGAAGCTGGTACAGCGCATCCTCGAACTCGGGTTGACCGACGAGTGGCCGCCGGGCTCTGCAAGCTGGTACATGCGCAATGTCGGCAACTTCAGCGGACATCCTGGTCTCGCCAGGGACTTCATCGTCGAGAACTTCAACGCGGTGCAGGCAAAGGCCTCCCGCTCCGGCCGGCCGTGGGTACTTCCCGCTGCCTATGCCGGCTTCAATGTGCAGAACGAAGCCGATGCTCTGCTGGCCACGCAACGTCGCCTGCTCGGCGAGGAAGCAATGCCGCCGGCGGAGCAGATGGCGGAGTTGATCCGCGAGAAGGCTTCGGTACGCGAACGGGAAGAGAAACGGCTGCCTGCAGTGCTGCGGTCAATCACCAAGCAGCAAATCGGTGGCTTTGGACCGCTAAAGAATGAGTCTGCTCAGTCCACTTTGAGGAAGGTTGCGCCGGTTCACGATAGGACCGGTAATGGCCGGTCGCGCTACTCAAAGGATCAGGCAGAACCGATTGCTGCCGCCGAGTTGCCGCACCGGGCTTCCCGAACGGCGGCTGTTCTCGAACGGCGGCTGTTCTCAATAGACTTTGGTCCGAGCAAGCCATGAGCGGCCAAAGATGACACCGCAAGAAATTCTTAACTACAACGACACCGGCGAACTGTGGCCCGCGCAGGGTCGGGCCGCGTTCACAGACTTACCCTCCGCATATGCCACCGCTCTGGCGGTTCGTGCACTGCGCACTGCGCGCGGCGAGATTCCGAGGGGTTACAAGGTCGGCTTCACCAACCGCACCATCTGGTCGCGTTACGACGTCTACGCGCCGATCTGGGGGTCGGTGTGGAACACCACTGTCGCCAATTGCGACGGTACCGGCAGCGTCTCGCTCTCCCACCTGTGCCAACCGCGCATCGAACCCGAGGCCGTGTTCGGCTTCAAGGCGACGCCGCCCCCGAGTGCCAGCTTCGAAGACCTGTTCGGTGCGCTGGATTGGGTGGCGCCAGGCTTCGAGATCGTCCAGTCACACGCGCCTGCCTGGAAGTTCATCGCACCGCAAACCGTGGCGGACGGCGGTCTTCACGGGCGACTGCTCGTCGGCCCAAAGGTGCCTATCGCCGAGTTGGCGCGCGACAGCGACCAGCTCCATCGGATCCTGGCCGGCGCCCGGGTCCAGCTGCAGAAGAACGGCGACCTCGTCGAAGAAGGCTTAGGTGCCAACGTGCTGGATAGCCCGCTGCACGCGCTGATGCACTTCCTGACTGAGTTGCGATCGTGCCCCGCTGCGCCTGATGTGGCGGCAGGTGACATTGTCACGACCGGCACCTGGACCGATGCCTGGCCGGTGCTCGCCGAGGAAAGGTGGAATGCTCAATTCGACGCGGCGTTACCTGCGCTTGAGATCAGATTCGAATGAGGCACCTCGCGGCGACCGACGCTCGGCGATTACGTGGCAGCTCCAAAGTTGTCCGCTATCGGGCGATTCTGACGGTCATCCGTCGATGACGGCACTTGGCCGCCGCCCTGGACGAATTCAGCAGATTCATCCATCAAGCCGGAGGTGCTCGCCGATTGAACCGTCGATCCAAGTGGGCCCAGTTGCTCTTCAATGCCTTTCGATCTGTCGCGCGCGGAAATCCTGTCCAAACAAGCTGCTTTTCTCGCCAATCAGTCTTGAACCTTCCGAGATAGTTGAACTTCCACTACGCCGGTGGCAGCGTAAACGCACTCATTCCCGCAAGGGACGCCAACCAAGGGCTCGCCAACCGACACGCCGAGTAAATCGTGGCCATCCATCGACGGAGATCCGAGGTGTTGCGGATATTTGATAGGCGAGAAAGGCCGAAGGAGCTGGGCTCTACGACGGATGTCTTCGAGGCGGACCTATTCGCAATTGTTTCGAAGAAGGTCGGAAAAGCGAATGCAGCGGAGTTGCGCGCGGAACCTGAGAGATGTTGCTTGTCGCCGCGGCCGCCTACGCAGTCAGCTCCGTGGAAACGTGTGTGAAATCTGGGAGAAAGTTTCACTCCCGGCAAGATCTGGTCGCCGTGACACATTGCGCGCTAGCCGCGCTCGCCACGTCTCGAGACCTGCTCGGTCTACCCGCCCAGGAACACCTCGACGACAGAAACCGCATCTATGGTGTTGTCATGCCGACGGCGAGATGGCTCTACGGAGACCATGCCTCAGACGATCTGATCTGGAAGATTTGCGACGTCGCCATAAAAGGTGCGCAGGCGGGCGGCACAAACATGCGTACAGTCAACAACGCTTTTTAAGAGAAGACTTCCAAGACTACGTCAGAACAAGAGGGCGAATGGGAGCAGCTTTCCTGGCCAAATACCTCCGCCTTCTCGATCAAGCCTATGCAAGGACAGTGCGACACGGAAATTTTCCGTAGCAGCAGTCGATCTCATCTCGGCGCGCACTTTGTGTGGGTTCGCCACCCTTTGCCCCATCGTTCCGAACCAAAGCGGCCGCTCTCCTTTCGCCTGATCGAGTCCGCCCTTGTGCTGATTACCTCTCCTCGACCGGCGGCTGCTCGTGGCCGTGAACCCGCCCGTCGCGGTTGGTGATCAAGTAGCCGATGCGACGGCGGCCTTGCGCCGCGGCAGCCGAACGGCGAACACCGTCCCTTCTGCGTCGGAGCGTGCTTCGATGTCACCTCCGTGAGCTTTCGCAATCTCGCTCGCTATGTACAGTCCCAGGCCGAGGCCCCTGTCGTGCTTCGCAGAGGCGTCCGCACCTCGCTTCAGCGGCTGAAACATCGCCGGTCTTTCCTTCCCAGAGAACCAAGAGCGAGCCTTGTCAGTAGGCTCATTCCGTAGCCAAGTCGCCGAACGTGACACCCCGACCAAACGGAGCGTCAGCGAGCACGGCTCCTTGTGCGCAGAGGGGGCGATGCGCGCGTGGCTTCGCTGCGCAGCCAGGTGACGAAGCGCACGACCTTGCTCCACTGGCCGTGCGACTCCGGATAGACAAGGTGGTGCGCGTGGACAAGGATCCCTTTGCGGTCCGGAAAGACAGGCACCAGGTCGCCATTGCGCAGGGCAGTCTCTGACAGGCGGGCACTTTCCAGCGCCACTCCGAGGCCCTGAATGGCCGCTTCGATTACCAGGTAGGCGCGGTCGAATCGCAGTGCGTACGAGGCCGGGCTGAGCGGAACGCCGTGCGCCGCGAACCAGCGCGGCCACTGAACGACGTTGATGTCGGAAAAGATCAGCGGTTGTGCCAGCAGTTGCTCGGGGCTGTGCATGAGGGCACGCCCCAGCAGCGTCGGGCTGGCGAGCGGCAGCATTTCCTCCTCGAAGATGGTCTCGACGTGCAGCTCGCCCCACTTGATTGCGCCATAGCGAATGTCGAGGTCGACTTCACCTCGGGAGAAGTCGGAGTGTGTATGCGACGCGGAAAGCTGGATGCGCAGATCCGGATGCGCGGACATGAACGCCGGTAGCCGCGGCATCAGCCAGAGAGCTGGCGAAGCTTGGCGAGACGTGTATGCGCAGGACCTCGATGCCCTCGGCGGTGCGGGCGTTGTGTGCGGCACTGGCAATCAGCGCCAGCGCGCCGGTCAGGTCATTCTGATAGCGCTCGCCGACCGGCGTCAGTACCAGGCCGCGCGGGGTCCGCTCGAAGAGCTTGCGGCCGACATAACCCTCCAGATTGGTGATCTGGTGGCTGACAGCCGAGGCGGTGACGTTGAGCTCGTCGGCTGCTTTGTTAATGCTGCCGAGGCGGGCGACGACTTCGAAGGCGATGATTCCCTTCAGCGGCGGCAGGTGTAAGGGCATAGGGGCATCAAAAAAATCTCAACGGGGTCTGAGCGCGGCAAGCTTGCTGGCATTCGATCGCAAACGCAACATGCGTCCACTTTCAAAACAACGTGGAGCGCGCAATGCTGCTGAAGGACAAAGTTGCAATCATTACCG